>CANIZL010000047.1 GCA_947471985.1 Verrucomicrobiota bacterium
GACGCGCACATCCGGGCGTCGGTGGAAGCCCGTCAGAGGGATGTCTCGGCCTTCATGAAGGAGTTCAAGCAAAGCTTCAGCCGGTGGTACAATGAACGGAACGAGCGCTTCGGCACCCTGTGGGCCGAACGCTTTACCAGTCTTCTGGTGGAAGATTCCCCGGCCGCCCTGAAAACGTTGGCGGCGTACATTGATCTAAACCCCGTCCGGGCCGGATTGGTGTTGGATCCGAAGGACTACCGGCACTGCGGCTACGCTGCCGCTCTGGTTGGCGAAAGTAGGCTCCGGGCGGGATTGATGAGCTTCCTGGAGCCCGAAGACTGGCCGGCGGCCGCGGCCGCCTACCGCTGCCTGCTCTTCGTGACGGCCGGTTCCGCTAATGCGAGCGACAAACAGGTGTTGGACCCGGCCACGATTCGCGCGGAACTGGCCCGTGGCGGAGAATTGGGCGGGGGCCAAGTGCTGCGCCTGCGGATACGGCATTTCAGCGATGGGGTGATTCTGGGGTCGCGGGAGTTCGTGGATCAGCAGTTCATTCGGTTTCGGGACCGCTTTAGCCCGAAGCGGAAAGATGGGGCCCGCCCCATCCGGGGCGTCCCACTCCCCGGAATCAGCGTCCTCCGCGACCTGCGCGTCGATACTATCGGCTGACGACTCAAAAAAACTACCTTCAACTGGCCGAACCGGCGCAATTCCTGCGTTGGGGTAAGAACTCTGCCTGTAGTCGGCTTGGTAGTGCCGGCGGACGCTTCGTGGCCCGGCAAACGGGCTGACCTACAGTCCCCAATACTCGTTCCGGAACAACTCCACCGCGATAGCTCATTCCGCCCCGTCTAGTGCATCATCAGCGGCGGTGCCTGCCGCAAGATACAGAGGCTGGCTCCTTATCTGGCGAAAATAGAGAACCTGGTACGATCGCTACCTTAAAGTGCGTCAGAGGCGAAGGTCGAATTTTCCGAGCTGCTGGCGCGTACGCAAGCGGTAGAGGCATTCGTGGTAACGTTGAATGGGCAGAGGGTGACCCACTTGTTCAAGGCGACTGAACCCAGCACCACCGAAATTCGGAATTTGATCACCGAGATCAAAACACTCCAGAAGCGTTGCTCCCAGAATCCCCTCCCCGGGAAATCCTGGGTGAGCCTCCGAAAAATGAGCCGCTTCCCGCGATCGGGTATGGCGTGATCCTTGTTCGTGCGATGCCCAGACAGGTCAGCCCATGGCCCCATAGGCTTCGTTGTAAAAGGCTTGATTGATATAGTCGACGGTGGCGTACCCAAAGCCACGGTCGCCCCAAAGCGGTCCCCAACTGTTCCGCAGGATGAATCGATCCTTGGTGTATCCGACTAACGTGACCGCGTGGCCACCCAAGTTTCCTGCGGGATCGGGTTGGTAGCGATCCAAGTTTCCGGACTTGTCGGCGTTTATCCAGGTGAGATCCACATTGAATGCGACCAGCAGCGGTCGTCCGGCGGCGAGCCAGCGTTTCCATTCGGGAAGGTTCTTCTGCAAATTGACGTAGCCCGCGATTTTGTTGAGGGAAGCCGCCGCATAGAGATCATCGGGGCGCCCGGTGTACATCAGCGTATGGATGCTCAATGGCAACATCGTTTCATTGGGTACCCCGTATTTGCGGGCCACATCCATGGCGGATTTAAGCGTGGTCCCGGCCGCTTCGATGAAGGTTTCCGGCCGATCCACAATTTCATCGGTTTCCTTGGATGCCATCCAGACGAAACGAGGCGAGAGGTGATCTTTTTTGGCAAGCTTGCCGGTTTTAACCATCTGGTGGCGAACCACCCCATCGGCTGTGGCCCAGCCGACGCAGGAACCGGTGTTTCCCTGATCCCCGATATCCCACCACGGCTCGCGGAGATCAACTGATTCCGGCAGATTGGCGTTGATGCTAACGGCGCCCGCCGCCACCGCGTTCTCCAGCTTCCAGTCCGTTTGGATGTCGCGCGAGGGCAGAACGTTGAGAATTCGGCCTTGATGGGTGGATTTGGCGCGAGCGGCTTTCACTGTTCGTGTTTTCATTATTTAATCACCTCTGGATTTGGTTTTCGCGGACCAAGCAAGGTTTGAATCTCCCCAATATTGGCGACCGCTTAAGGAGAGAACGGCGATGATGGATAAACCTTTCAAAAATTTAGAGATATTTGCCTTCCAGTGGTTCCTTCAAGGGAGATGGGTGGGGAGAATTTGGATGCCGTAGGGTGCTGGCGGTTGTTTTTTGGTTGGGGTATCACCCGCTGGCATTCATCAATTCAAGGCGACCGGAGCCGGCATGGTTTTACTGCCCCGCCGTGGGCCGGGCCAGCTCCCTGATTAATACCTTCGCCCCGGCACTGCGGCCAACGACAACCGCTCACTGCCGCCCCGCGACGTTTGGGGGAGTGGGGGCATCGACGCACGGGGGGACGCTGATGAGCAAGGGGCGCCAGACTTCCCTGCGTGCGGCATTGTGCAAGAATTCCGCTCCTTCCCCAAGTCGCGCCGGCCACAGGCCACACCTTCCACGGCCTAGTGTTGGCTTCTACGAAACTCTTCGTTGACTCTACGAAGGATGTCGTAGATCGTTGTCGTATGCCATCGAAGATACCGCGGCCCACTGAGGCGGAATTGTCCATTCTGCGCATTCTCTGGCGCTGCGGTGCCAGTACGGTCCGGGAGGTGGTGGACGCTTCGGATCCCGGCACGGGCTATACGACGATTCTGAAAATGCTGCAGATCATGACCGAAAAGGGGCTGGTGCACTGTGACAACAGCCTGCGTACCCACGTGTTTCGTCCCACGCAGCCCGAGACCCAGACCCAGCGGCAGTTGGTGGATGATTTGATGGAACGGGCGTTTGGGGGATCCGCTCACAAATTGGTGCTTCAGGCGTTGTCCGGGAGCAAACCCTCCCCTCAGGAACTGGCGGAGCTGCGAAAACTTTTGAATTCCTTGAACAAATAGCTTCCGAACCATGAACGCTCTTTTTCGCGATCCTTCGCTGCAGTTGATTGGCTTGACCTTGATCCACTTCCTCTGGCAGGGCGCGCTAATTGCGGCCGCGTTGGCGGTGGTCTTGCGATCGCTCCGCGGTGCTTCGGCTCGGTGGCGACACAATGCATCGGTGCTCTCCCTGGGACTCCTGATGTTGGCGCCGTTGGCCACCTGGACGATTCTCCAAAGCCCGGGTTCTCAATTCGATGCCCCCTCCTCCCCGGACCAAACCGCGACCCGATCGAGCCTTCAACCATCGGTCGTGAGATCGCCGGGAGTTGCTGGCCAGGGCAACGGAGACGCGCTGGGATTCGTCGTGGGTGGTTGGGTGATTGGAGTGGGCGTATTTGCCTTTCGTTTAATGGGCGGCTGGTGGCAGATTTTGCGCTGGCTTCGCCGTGAAGCATCGCCGGTGGATCCACACTGGCAGGAGCGACTGTCCGAGCTTGGCCGTCGGCTGCAGATCCGGCGATCCATTCGTTTGCTGGAAACCCACCGGGTGTCGGGCCCAGTGGTTTTCGGTTGGCTCCGGCCGGTAATTCTGATTCCCATGGGAATGCTGGCGGGCCTTCCCTCCATCCAGATTGAAGCGTTGTTGCTGCACGAGTTGGCGCACATTCGCCACCATGATTTTCTGATCAACCTGCTCCAGCGCCTCACAGAGACACTGCTGTTCTATCATCCGGCGGTCTGGTGGGTATCGGAACAGATTCGTCGGGAACGGGAATTGCGCTGCGACGATCTGGTGGTAGCGACTTTGGGAGAGAGTCGCCCCTTGGCGGAGGCGCTCTTGGTACTGGCGGAGGGCAATGGAGCGTTGCCCGCGATGGCCCTCGCCGCTCAGGGCGGCGGCGTGGCCATGCGAATCCGTCGACTGCTCGGAGGCGCGCCGGATGCTGCTCCACGGATGGGGCGGCGGATATTCTGGATAGTTGCGGCCGTAGGGTTGATCGCCACGGGGCTCTGGGTTGCGCCAATTTTCACCGCGCCGAAACTGTATCAATCCGGGGTGATATTTATGGAGATGCCGCCGAAAGATGTTGGTCGCACCGTGAGTCTCTCGGCCCCGCCAACTCTGGAAGCAAAATTCAAGTGCGACGAGGCGATTACCCTGGTGCGCGGTGGCGTCATCACCTCGAAAGTAATCCAAAAATTGGCGCTGCGAGAAAAGTGGGGGCTCCCGGACGACCGCCAACTTCTGGCCAAATTCCAAAGCCGCCTGCACGTCCAAACCTTCGGAACCTCGGCGACGGTAAGAGTGGTGGTGGCCGATGAGGATCCGAAAATCGCCGCCGAAATGGCCAACGATTTGGCCACAAGCTTCCTGGAGTATCAACGGCGTCGCGAAGAAGCCCGGGTGGCTCGGCAGCAGGACGAGTTCCGGCGCCAAATTGAGCGCGTGGATTCGCTCCTTGATCAGGCCATTGACCGAGTCGCTGTTTTTGCCGCAAAAAACGCGGCCGTTTTGAACGAGCGTGGCATCCTTGAAAGACACAAGGTTCTGACAGACGACGTGGACAAACTGCGGGAGGTCCGCCAGCAGAAGCGCCAGGCAATGGTGACTGCCCAGATTGAAGATCAGCCAAGCCAACACTGGGCCATCGTAGACCTTGCCAGTCCCGCGACGCGTCCGACCCGCTGGTACGCTGGGAATAATTGAGTCGAGAGCGGGCCTCGCCGTGTACTACATCGCGTCGAGCGCGCGCGGGTTAGTTACCTCTCACTTGTTGATCCCAGACGCGCAGCAGGGAAATCAGGTTCCCGGTCCAGCGCCGTCACGCCGGCATTTGGGTCCCCTCACTGCCTTCCCGCGACGTTGGGGGGGATGGGGGGCATTGGCGGCGGGGGGACGCTGACGATCAGGCGGCGCCAGGCTTCCCGCTCCGCCTGGGTCATGGCTTCCCAACGGGCCGCGTTGCGCAGGAAGTCCGCCCGCTCGGCTTCCGGGAGACGGGCCAGTCGATCAAAATTCTGAACGCACAGGTCCCGCCGCGCGGGGGGTAACTGGTTGAATCGGGTCAAGGCATGTTCCATGCGTTGCCGCTCCACACTGGGAAGCCCGCCAATGGCCCGGATCTGCTCGTCCGGCGTGAGATTGAAGAAGCGCTGGAAATTGCCTTCCCGCCGCGATCGCTCGTCGGGCGAGAGCGCCTGCCAGTGATCCCAGCTTTGGTGCACTTCCGACGACACCACAGGCGTCCGGCCAGCCGTCGTGGCGTCCGCGACGCCCGGAGGCCGGGAGGCCTGACGGACGAAATGCTGGAGCGCCTGATCACTCTCCAGGACTTCCTGCCGGGTTTCCGCTGGGAGAGTGTCCCACACCGCGAGCCGGCTCTCCAGGAGCACGCGGTCCTCCTCCGGGGTCGTCGCCAGTAAACGGGCACGCTCCGTGGCAGGGGCTTGGAGCAATGGACGAAGGAAATAGCGCAATTGCGCCACCCGGAGCTGCAGAATGCGTTGTTCCCGTTCCACTCCGGTCAGCTGATCAAACTGGGAAAGTTCCCGGAGGATCAATCCGCGGGCGGCCTCAGTCTTGCCCACCAGTTGATTCGTCCGCTCGGCGGGCGTGGCCCGCAGCAGTTGATTGAATTGCGCCACGGGCGGCAGGGGCGGCGGATTGATGTGGGGAAAGGTGCGCGATTTTCCGGGAACCTTGCGGGGAGTGGCGGCCGACTCACCGGGTGTCACCGCTGCCGGTGTCTGCGGCGATCCGGTGAGAGCGATCATTCCGGCACTGCCCAGAATCGCCATCGCCGTCGTCAGGCGTCGGGGTCCCGGCGTGCGGCGGAGCGGTGCGCCAATTCCGCGGTTCACGGGGCCGTCCTTTCCGCCAGCGCCGCGATCAAGGCATCGTCACCGGGTTGCGCCACCGCACCCAGTCGGCGGATGACTTCGTAATCTTCCAGACTGTCGGCCGAAAGTCCCGGGGACGAAGCCGTCAGTGCCACCGTGGCCACCGAAGCCGCCATTTGGGAACGGTATTGCTGGTTGCGCACGCCCCAGGTGCCGGTAATTCCGCACACGACCGCGACCGCCGTCAGTGCCCAAGCCGGGTGCGGTCCGAGCCAGCGCCACCACCAGCGCCCTGCCCCGCCGCGTTTTGCTTGTAGCGCCTGACGATCCTCCGCGGCAATGCGCTGCTGCACCAACGCAGCAAAGTTTGAAGCGGCCCGCGGGGCGCCTGGCCGGGCATCTAACAGCGCATTCAGGGCGAGTTCCTGCTCCAAACGACGGAGTTCGGCCGGGCGACCCGCCAATTCCCGGCGGCGCCGGGCGACTTCCTCCGGCGCAGGTCGCGCCACCGCGAGCGCCTCCAGCCAATCCGAATCCATATCCGGATCCACCGGATCAAAGCCATTGTGATTCTTCATGCAGATGCAGTTGGGTTCATCACCAAGGAACGGGGAAAGTTGTCGGTGGGTTTCGCCGGAGGACGGGCACCCGGGCCAGGCGGTACGGAGTCATGGGGTGTCCAGGAGCCGTCGCCCAGATACGCCTTGAGCCGTCGACGCAGCACTTCGCGGGCGCGGAAAATCAGGGACTTGGTGGCCGGCACCGTCAATTCCACCACCACCGCAATCTCTTCGTAGCTCAGTTCGCCATCCCGGCAGAGCGCCAATGCCAGGCGTTGCTTTTCCGGCAGATCGGCGACGGCTTCATCGACTTTGGAAAACAGCTCGCGGCTTTCCGCCTCCGTGCCCGCACCGCGTTGGGCGGGATCCTGGTATTGCCGTCCCAGCTCCTCGCCGTCGTCGCCGCTGATGGGAGCGTCGAGGCGATCGGCGGGATGCCGGTTGCGTCGACGCAATTCGTTGAGGCAGAGATTCCTCGCGATGGTGAAGAGGAAGGTGGAAAAGCGTGCCGCCGGCTCGTAGCGATCCGCGGTGCGCCACAACTGCACAAAAACATTCTGGGCCAGATCCTCCGCCTCCTCCTGATCAGGAAGCATCCGGTAGATGAAATGGAGAATCGGTTGCTGCCAACGTTCGACCAGCGCGGTGAACGCACCCGTCTCCCCGCGCTTCACGGCGAGCATGAGCGCAATATCTTCAGCAGCTGAATCGGGACTGGCAGACATCGACGATGTGCGGAATCAATACCCGCCGCCGCAGGAAAGTTTCGCGCGAGCCTCGCGGCTAGGCGGATGCAAGGGCGGCTCCGTCCCGGGGGCCCGCCCTCGGCACGTCAGCGGGTCACACCGCACTCACAGGTGAACCACGCCGGGGCCAGACTCGCCAGGGGTTCCTTGAGTTTGGCCAATTCCGCCGCGGGCCCGTGCACTTCCAGCCGCGTCAGCGCCGCGTGCGAGAGCATCTTGTCGAGTTCCGGCCCCACGTTGGCCAGGTGCGCCAGGACGCCTTCGGCACTGGTGTACGCTTCCCGGCAAAACACTTCGTCCCCATTCAGGGTGAAGCCGTACGACAGGTTGGCCGCTTCCCCTTGCGTCTTCGCCACAAAGACCGGCAGCAAGGCCTTCACCGCCGGCAAATGTCCGGGTTGAACCTTGAAATACGGATGCAGGCTGACGGCAGAACTAAATGTACTCATGAAATTTCCTTCCCAATTTCTTCTGGCGCAGATCCGTCGATCACCGTTCTCAGGCGAGTTCCTTCAGCCGGCCGGTGCTGTCACCAAAGCGTTCCCCCTTGGCGCCCATGCGATCGGCCATGGACAGGAACAGGTTCGCCATGGGCGTCTGTTCGCTGAGTTTGATGTGGCGTCCGGTGGGTACCGTACCGCCGCCGCCACCCGCCAGAATCACGGGCAAATTCGAATGCCGATGGGCATCGCCATCCTCGATGCCGGAGCCATAGGCGATCAGCGAATTGTCCAACAGCGAGCGACCGTCGGAATCATGCGTGGCCTTCAATTGCTCCAGCCAGGCGGCAAACAGCTGCACGTGGAGCCGGTTGATCTTGGCGATGTTCTCCTTCTTTTCCTTCGCGCCGCCGTGATGGCTGATCTCGTGATGCCCTTCCTTGACCCCGATTTCCGGATAGGCGCGGTTGGAGCCGTCATGGGCCATGACGAAGGTGGCGATGCGCGTGGAGTCCGTGCGGAACGCCAGCGTCATCACCTCGAACATCAGCTTCACGTGCTGGGCAAAATCGGTGGGCACACCCGCCGGCCGGGTGGCGTCCGAGACTTCTTCGCCGAGCTTGTCCGACCGCTTGAGCCGCTCTTCCAAATCATGCACGGCCGTCAGGTACTCATCGAGCTTGCGCTGATCGGTGCGACCGAGCTGCTTTTGCAGGGCCTTGGCGTCGGCGTTGACGAAATCCAGGATGCTGAGTTCCCGACGCTCCCTCAGCGCGCGTGCCTCGGCGGTTTCCGCCGCGCGACCGCTGCCAAACAATCGGTCAAAGGCCTGCCGGGGATCCACCTCGGGCGGCATCGGCTGGGACGGCGTGCGCCAGGCGATGTTGAAGGAATACGCACAGGAATAGCCGGAATCACAATTCCCGGCGGTCTGGCCGCGGTCCGTGCCGAGTTCGAGACTGGCGAACTTGGTCATGCCGCCGACCTGTCGCGCCACGAATTGATCAATCGACTGGCCCACCCGGATGTCCGCACCCTGAGTCTTCTTGGCCCGGACGCCGGTCAAAAACGTCGCGGAAGCCCGGGCATGATCCCCCGCCCCGTCCGGTCCCGCGGTGGCGTGCTGATGGGCCAGGCCGCTGATGATGTTGACGTGGTTCCGGACCTTGGCGAGCGGCTGCAGCGTGGCGGGCAATTCGAACTGCGTGCCGACTTCGGCGGGCGTCCAATCGGCCATGTTCTTGCCGTTCGGCACGTAAACGAAGGCCATGCGGGTGGGCGCCTTGGCCAACGGGCGCGTGGCCGCGCCGAAAGCCCGGTGCCCAAACGACTCCAAATACGGCAGCGCCATCACGGTGCCCAGCCCGCGCAGGAAAGCGCGCCGCGGAAAGTGAATCGAGGAGCTCATAGTAATCGTTAAACCGTTGGGACGAGATTACGCCCGATTGCATTCGCGACAAGTTGCGGATGCCAAAGAAATGCGGAAAAGCGGCCCGGGGGCCCGTTTCTCCGCGCCTCGCCCGGCGGATCACGCGGCCTGCAACGCCGCGCGGAGTTTGGCGGCGGTCACCCGCAGGGCCTCGGGCACCACGCTGGTGGCGCCGATCACCGGCATGAAATTGGTGTCGCCCGTCCATCGCGGCACGATGTGCAAATGCAGGTGCTCAACAATCCCGGCGCCCGCCACCTTGCCGAGATTGACGCCGACATTGAATCCATCCGGCCGCATCACCGACCGAATGGCGGCTTGAACCCGGCGGGTCAGCGTCAGCAATTCCAGCAGCGCGTCGTCCGCCAAGCCGTCCCAGTCCGGCACCTGCTGATACGGCACCACCATGACGTGGCCGCCGTTGTAGGGATACGCGTTCAAGAGGGCGTAACAGTGCCGGCCGCGGCAGATCACCAGGTTGGCAATGTCGTCGCTAGATTCAGCGATGGCCGTGAACAGCGAGGCCTGGCCCGGTTGGGCGGGGCTTTTCGGCGCCAGAATGTAGTCAATGCGCCAGGGCGCGTGCAGGGGATCCACGGGACAATTCCTCCAATTTCCTCAAGTGCCGGCTTGCAGCGAGCGGGCCATTTCCTTGGCAAAATAGGTCAGAATCAGATCGGCTCCCGCGCGTTTGATGGCGAGGAGGCTTTCGTTCCGGGCCTGTACCAGGTCCAGCCAACCGAGCTGCGCGGCCGCCTGGATCTGGGCGTATTCGCCACTCACCTGGTAGGCGGCCAGGGGCAGCCGGGTTTCACGGCGCAGGGCGCTGATGACGTCCAGATACAATCCCGCCGGCTTAACCATCAAGGCATCCGCCCCTTCGGCCTCGTCTTCGAGGGCATCAATGATGGCGGCACGGGGATTGGCCGGATCCATCTGGTAGCTGCGTTTGTCGAGGGCCCGGGTGCCCGCGGCGGAGGCACTTCCCACGGCTTCGCGGAACGGTCCGTAATAGGCGGACGCGAATTTCGCGCTGTAGGCGAGGATGCCCGTGCTGGTGAAGCCCGCGGAATCCAGGGCGCGGCGGATGGCGCCCACCCGCCCGTCCATCATGTCACTCGGGGCTACGAAGTCCGCGCCCGATCGGGCGTGCAGCAACGCCATTTCCACCAACCGCGCGACGGTGGCGTCGTTATCCACATCCAGGCCATCCGGGGTGAGAATTCCGTCATGCCCGTGCGAGGTGAACGGGTCCAGGGCGATATCCGAGAACAACAACATTTCCGGCACCGCCGCCTTCGCGGCCCGCATTGCCCGCAAGACCAGGCACGCCGGATTCATCGCTTCCGTGCCGGTCGGATCCTTGAGTCCGGGTGGCGTGACGGGAAACAAGGCGACTCCGCGGATGCCGAGTTGCCACAGTTCCTTGATTTCATCGACCAATTGGCTGGGATTCAGCCGGAAGACGCCGGGCATGGACCCGATGGGGGTGGGCCCCTCCGAACCGCCTTGAATGAAGATCGGGGCGATGAGATCTGCTGCCCGCAATTGGGTTTCGCGAAACAGTTCGCGCACCGCCGAGGTCCGCCGCAACCGGCGGTGGCGTTGGGTAATATCAAGAGGCATGGTAAAAAACGACCGAAGAAAATTCGCGGATTAACGGCCAAAAAATCGGAACCGCCCCGCGGGAGGCTCGCGGAGCGACGCCCCGGGTGATCGGGGCGACCACAGTGCATCCCCAAGGGATTTCCGTGCCCGCCCGGTGCGGCTCTGGCTGTCGATGCAACGCGCCGATCATGTTCCGAACGTAGCTGAGCGGAGCCCCGACTGGCGAGGCATTCTCAACACGGCTTTTGCCGCGGGTGGCCGCCGCGTGAGGCCCGATTTTCCTGACCGGTAACAGTTGCCCCCACCGGGTCCGCGTGGCTCCGTCCGGGCGCAACTCATGAAGGATTCCATCCACCTGGCCTTGGATCTTGGTGCCGAAAGCGGGCGTGTCATGGCGGCGCACTGGGATGGGCGGCGTCTGGGGCTCGAGGAAATTCACCGTTTTGCCAACGGACCGGTTCCGGTGGCCGACACCCTGCGCTGGGATTTACCGCGGCTTTGGCAGGAACTGGAGTTGGGGCTCGCTGCGGCCGCCGCCCGACACGGGAGCGGGATCGCCAGTGTCGGGGTCGATACTTGGGGCTTGGACTACGTGCTGATGTCGCGGAGCGACGAGGTGTTGGGCTGGCCCTTTTGTTATCGGGACGCCCGGACCCGCGGGCGTGTGGAGGAGATCTGCCGTCGGGTGCCCCGAGCCGAGGTTTTTGCGGCGAGTGGCTGCCAGTTTCTGGAGATTAACACCCTCTGCCAATGGCTCGCCCACGCCGAGCAGAGTCCCGAACTTTTTGTCGCCGCGGAACGTTTTCTCCTCATGCCGGATTGGTTGAACTGGAGCCTGTGCGGCAGTCACGTCGTCGAGTTCACCAACGCCACCACCACGCAGTTCCTGCATCCGGGGCGCCGGGAATGGTCGCGCGAGTTGTTGGAGCGACTTTCCCTCCCCACCCATCTGCTGCCCGAGTTGATTCCGCCGGGCACCCGCTTGAACCAGGTGCGCTCCTCCGTCCGCACCCGTACCGGATTGGGCGACATCCCCGTGATCGCGCCCGCGACCCACGACACCGCTTCGGCGGTTGCGGCCGTCCCGACGGAGCGCACGGGTGCGCCGGATTGGGCTTACATCAGTTCCGGAACCTGGTCGCTGGTAGGCATCGAAAGTCCGGTTCCCCTGCTCGGCCCGGATGCCCTCGCCGTGAACGTCACCAACGAAGGCGGGGTGGACGGGACCTGGCGGGTCCTGAAAAATATCACCGGCCTGTGGTTGGTGCAGCGCTGTCGGCAACGGTTCGCCGAGCACGGCGGGACCACGGACTACGCGGTGTTGGCGGCGCGGGCGGCGGAAGTCCCGGGGTTGGATTGCTGGGTGGATCCGGACGACCACGGCTTTTTCAATCCCCCGAACATGCCTGCCGCGATTCAGGCGTATTGCCGGGAGACGGGCCAAAAGGTGCCGGACAGCGAAGGCGCGATTGTCCGTTGTGCCTTGGAAAGCCTGGCGCTGAAATACGGTGTGGTGCTCGATGAACTCGAATCGCTAACCGGGCGGCGGATTGAAGTGGTGCACATCGTCGGGGGCGGTTCGCGCAATGAATTGCTCAATCAACTGACCGCCAACGCCACCGGGCGCCCGGTGGTGGCGGGCCCGGTGGAGGCCACGGCCTTGGGCAATGCCTTGATCCAACTGCGCACCTTGGGGGAATTGGGCTCGCTGACCGAGGTTCGCGCCGCCGCCCGGGCCTCCGAAGCCCTGCGCCACTTCGAACCCGCGCCCGACCCGGGGCAGCGCTGGCCGGCGGCCCGTGCGCGTTTTCGCCAACTCCTCGGCCGCGCCCGCTGAACTCCAACCCGCGCCCTCGATGATCCGCCGCGCTTTTGTCATGTCGGTCCGGCCCGGCCACGAAGCCGAGTATATGCGTCGGCATCAACCGATCTGGCCGGAACTGGAGGCGGTCCTCGCCCGGCACGGCGTCGGCAGTTACTCGATCTTCCTGCACCCCGAGACGCGCCAACTGTTCGCCTACGTGGAGTTTGCCGATGAAGCCCAGTGGGAGGCGATTGCCACAACGGAGGTTTGTCAGGCGTGGTGGCGCCACATGCGCCCCCTCATGCCCACGCACGCCGACCATAGCCCGGTGTCCATCCCCTTGCAGGAGGTGTTCCACCGCGATGCGTCGGGGCCGTTGGCTTGAGCGGGGACTGTCGGCGGGTGGGTGGCGGCGCCGCCCTGGATCGGGAGGGGTGCTCGGGCTCGGAAAACTATCGGTGCGGTCGTATCCAAGTTCGCCAACCCCGGATTCCCCTTCTAAGTTTTGAGGACTCCATGATATCGCTCCGCTGGACCACCGTGTTGGTCGCCCTCGTCGGGTTGCTCCAACTGCAGTTTCGCGCCGCCGCGGATTTCGAAACCGAGCCTCCGGTCATCGACACCGCGTTTCCCGAGCCCGGAGCCATCCACGATCTGACCTCCGTGGAGCTGCACTTCAGCGAGGCCGTCACCGGCGTGGATGCGGCGGATTTGCTGGCCGACGGCGTGCCTTGTGTGGCGGTCCGACGGGTAAGTCCGGACGTGTACGTTTTCACCCTCCCGGCGGTGAGTCTGGGGAACGTCAATCTGACCTGGCGCCACGACACGGGAATCGTGGATCTGGCGGACGTCCCCAATCCGTTCGCCGGCACGGACCGCTTCGAATACACCCTCCTGCCGCCCGCCCGCCCGGGGGGCGTGGTGATTTCCGAGGTCATGCCGGATAACGGAAAAAATATCCGGGACGAAGAGGGCGACTACGAGGATTGGATTGAACTGCAGAACATCACCGACGCGGATATTGCCTTGGATGGCTGGCATTTGACCGACGACCCGGATCAACTCACCAAATGGACGCTGCCGGACGTCACCCTGCCCGCCCGCGGATTCCTGGTGGTCTTCGCTTCCGGTAAGGACCGCTCGTCGCCCACCAACCGGTTGCACACGAATTTCAAACTCAAGAACGAGGGGGAATACCTGGGCCTGACGGCTCCGGATGGGGTCGTGGTGAGTGACTTTGCACCACGGTATCCGGCCGCGGCGGTCAACGTATCCTTCGGACGGGCGAATGGGGCGGTGGATCAACTGGGCTTCTTCAGCACTCCCACGCCGGGCGCTGCCAATTCCACCTCGGGGGCGGGATTTTCTTCGCCGATTGAGTTTTCCCGGCCCGGCGGGTTGGTCCCCGCCCGCACGCTGGATTTTGTGGTGTCCCTGGCGTTGAGCCAGCCCACCCCTGACACCCTCGTTCGGTACACGCTGGATGGACGCCTGCCGACGCTCGATACCGTGGGTGTTACCTATACCAATGTGGTGGTGGTGCGGAGCACCAACGCGGTTATTGTCCGGGCGCGCGCCTTCCGCCCCGGTCACCTCCCGGGCCCGGTGCATTCCGAGACCTACACCCCGATCTTCGTGTCGACCCTGGGCCCCGTCCTGGGCACCAACGGCAATGGGCTGCCGGTACAACGCGTGGTGAATCCCAACATCCAGCAGTTCCGCTCGGACCTCCCCTTGCTGGTCATCAATACCTATACCCGGAGTCCCAACGAGAACGCCAACACCGTCGCCAACTTCCAGCTGTTCGATACCAAGGACGGCGTGGCAACGGTGACCAATACGCCGGACCTCGTCACCCGCGGTGGGATCAAGATCCGTGGCTCCAGCAGCGCCGGCCTGACGAAGAAGCAATACGCGATCCAATGGACCGATGATTTTGAGCAGGACGTCAATCATTCGCCCCTGGGCATGCCCACGGAGTCCGAATGGGTGCTTTACGCACCGAATGATTTCGAACCGGTGTGCATCCACAATCCCTTCATTCACCAACTGGCCCGCGACATCGGGGCCTACTCTCCCCGCACCCGGTTTGTGGAGGTCTTCATCAATCGCGCCGGCCCGCTGACCACCAATCAGTATGAAGGTCTCTATGTGCTCATGGAGAAACCCAGCATCGGCAAAAAACGCATCCCGGGACCCAAGTTGCAGCCCGAGGACAACACCCTGCCCGACTTGAGTGGTCCCTACGCCATGAAGATCGACCGGGTGGATCCGGGCGATTCCGGGCTCAGCATGGGCGGTCAGATCGTGGCCATGCTGTCCCCGAAGGAAAAGGAATTGAAGCAGGCCGCCCGGGCAGCGCAGAAGAAGTACCTCACGGACTACATCAATGCGATGAACAAGGGCTTTCAGGCGCCCAATCGCCGGGATCCGACCAACGGCTACGAAAACTTCGTCGAGATGAATCAGGCGATCGATTACCACATTATCGAAATGCTGTCGGGGAATGTCGATACGATGGTGCTCAGCGCCTATTTCTACAAGCCGCGCAATGGCAAGCTGGTCTTTGGACCGCATTGGGATTTTGATCGGGCCCTGGGTTCCACGGACGGACGCGACGCCAATCCGCGCGTGTGGCTTTGTGGCCCGGTGTTCAGCAGCTGGTTCGCGCCGATGTTCCAGGACGTGGAAGCCTGGCAGCGGTGGGTGGATCGCTATCAACAGTTGCGGACCGACAAACTGTCCAATGCCTACACCTGGTCGCTGATGGACCAATTGGCGAATCAGATCCGGCAGGCGGAACGCCGGGATTTCACGCGGTGGAAGATCCCCCGTCGGGGCGGCAGTTATCAGGCGGAGTTGGACTCCATGAAACGCTGGGTCTCGAACCGCCTCGACTTTGTGGATCGTCAGCTGGCGCAGCGACCGGTGCCGGATCAAGCCTCCGGGCTGGTCACGCCGGGAACCACGGTCACTCTGAATCTGGGCCTCAACTCCACGGCAGCGGCGGCCATTTGGTACACGCTCGACGGAACCGATCCCCGGGCCTTGGGGACCAGCAACCATACCGCCAGTGCGATCCGCTATACTGCGCCGATCGTGGTGACGGGCAATGTGCGCCTGGTGGCGCGGACACTCGACACCGGACGCCGTCAATCCGGCGGCCCGCCCATCAGCACCTCCTGGTCGAGCCCCGTGACTCGTACCTTCGTCACCACCCGGCCGCCGTTGACGCTCACGGAGATCCATTTTCATCCGGAGGGCGATGCGGATGGATCGGCCTTCAGTGCCGATGATTTTGAATTCCTGGAATTCAAGAACACCTCGGGCGCGACGCTGGATTTGAGCAATTTCAAGTTGGCGGGAGAAGTGGCGTTCACCTTTGGCGCCCCCCATCGATCCGTGCAGCTGCCCCCGAATGCCCGGGTGGTGGTGGTGGCCAATACAAACGGTTTTGCCCTCCGCTACGGTACCCAGGCGCTGGTGGCCGGGGAATATGCCGGACACCTGAGCGACAGTCGCGGACGCTTGCAGCTCACGGATCCCTCCGGCG
The DNA here is from genome assembly GCA_947471985.1 of Verrucomicrobiota bacterium. GTDB lineage: Bacteria > Verrucomicrobiota > Verrucomicrobiia > Limisphaerales > UBA9464 > CANIZL01. Next base: position 15,919 of record CANIZL010000047.1, read on the forward strand.
CGGTGGTCTTCGACTTCACGTACGAAGACAATTGGGTCAACCCGGCCGATGGCGATGGCTACAGCATGGTGGTGCGATCCGAATCCCTGGCGGCTTACGATCTCGACACTCCCGCGGCGTGGATGGCGAGTGCCACGATTCATGGATCGCCCGGGCAGCCGGACCTGGCTTCGGATGTGGGCCCCGGCACCGACCTGGATGGCGACGGATTGCCGGACGCCTGGGAACTCCAATACTTTGGGAATCTAAAGCAGGATGGCAGCACGGACTCCGATGGGGACGGCGCCTCCAATCGCGAGGAATTCCTGGCCGGAACTCACCCGGGATCGGCGGCGAGCTTCCCCCGGCTCGAGTCGGCGTCGTCTCCCTTTGGAGGCAACCCCGTCCTCCGCTTCCCGCGGGAAGGTGGCCGATCGTACCGCTTGCTCTACCGCGACACGCTGAGTTCGGCGAACTGGAATGAGTTGCTCCGCTTCCCGGCCCAAGCGGGTTCACCCGTGGGCGAGTTCCGCGATCTCACCACCACCAACGGAACCCGGTTCTACCGCCTCGCTACTCCCTGAGCAGGGATGGAGCGCGGATACCTGTTCGAAATGCGAACTTGGGATCTGGCCGATTGGGCCAGGTCCGGCGGGTTTTGGAGGCTAGGAAGCTTAAGTTCGAGTTCAGCCGAGCATTGGGGGACTTAGAAATCGCCGCGGCTCTGGGTCGTGCCTTGGGCGGCTGAAAACTTACGGCGGTGGTAAGGCAAGCGGCGCGGGATGCTCAGGCCCGGCTGACGGATCGTTTTTTTCCATGGCCCCTCCTGGTCAGAGGCACCGCCGGATTTTCGTCGACATCAAGGCTTCGGCCGTACGGGGATCGGAACGTTGGCCAATTCCACCCGCCCCGCCGGATTTTTGAACCAGCTTTCTCGGCGATTGCGGCGGGCCTCCACCAGTCGTTGAAAAAGCGGCGTATCGGTCCGCAGGATTTCCAAAGGAGTCCGCTCCGCCACCGGGACGTCCGCCGCAACTTGGACGGAAGTGATCGGAATACGGTCCTCCGGTTTTTCGTAAAACCCCATCGCGCCCTTGCCGCGGGGCAAGGCGGAGAGGGCCTCCATGCCTTGGATCACCCGGCCCAGGAGGGTGACGTTTCGATCCAGATGCCGGGCGGCGTGCCCGATCACCACGTACAACTCCGTACCGCCACCGCTATCCGCCGCTTCATCGCGCCCGGCCCCGACCATCCCATAATTGTGCACCAGCCACATGCGGCCCCGGCGCGGATCCCGGGCCACCGGAAAGCCTTGGCTAAAACCCACCTCCGGGGCATAGACATCTCCATCCGGCAGCCGGGTGAACGGCACCTTGCGGTCGAGGGCGCGATCAAACTCCGCCGGCAGGGTCTTTTGCGCGTGCTGCACGGGACGTGCGGTCCCGGCTTTCCCCGCCTCGGGATCGCCCCACTGGGTGACGTAGTTGTCCTGCACCCGGACGATCGCGAGTCCGTCGTAGTAGTGCTCGCGCGCCAAGGCTTTGACGTTGGCCACATGGCGGGGAGCGAACAGCGGATTCAGTTCGATGACCACGCGCTGTCCCGACACCTGCATATACAGGGTGTTTTCGAGATCCAGTGGGCGCCAGTCCCCCGGTTTAGCCGACGCCAGCACTTCGGCCACGGTGGCACCGGTTCGTCTAACGGGCGGGGCCTCCGCCCCGGAAAGGCCACTCGCCAAGAGGAACAGACCGCAAACGGCCGCGGCGCCACGCAAATTCATAGGACCGGCGCCCGCGGGGGTTATTGGCTTTGATCCTTGAACTGGCCGGTGTCCGGGGTCCAGTCGGAAATTTCGCGGTGCGGCTGGTTATCATTGTTCCACCGGCTGCGCCACTCATCCGACTTCGGATTTACCGCATCGCTGCGGCGGGCGGAGGCCGCATGGCCGTCCGCGTACTGGAGGTTCGTCCGGTTGTTGTGCCGGCGCGACGGCCACTGATCCGGTTCTTTGGGATCGATATTTCCATCCCACGACGCATCGGTTTTGCTATCCCCGAGCATGATCATCTCGGACGGCGCCACCACCCGGGATTCCGGCACTTCGGTGACGGCTCCGATGTCCCCCCCGAGTCCCAGTTGCCGGGTGCTATCCGTGGTCGGCGCGCCCAGGCCCCAATCGTTGTAGCCGTAGCTGAAGCGCGTGCCACTGCCGCTCGCGGCGATGAAATCAATCTTCCCATTGAGTGTCTTGTTGTCGTTGGTGCTCCAACGTGAATCGGGCTTGTTCGCGGGACACCAGAACGACGCCCGATTGGTCCCCATCTGGGAAAACAGCCGGAGCGGCCAGACGTAGTAGAATTCCGGCACCTTGATCGCGCCCGGGTAGACCTTGTATTCCTGGACGTACATGATGGTCGCCAGGCCGAGCTGTTTCTGATTGTTGAGGCAGGCGGTGGCGGTGGCCTTGCCCTTGGCCTTGCTCAAGGCGGGCAGCAGCATGCCGGCCAGAATGGCGATGATGGCGATGACTACCAACAGTTCGATGAGGGTAAAGCCCCCCTTCGAGCGGCGTGACGACAATGCGGCAGGTATCATAGGTGTGCGAATCCGTGGGCGTACGAACAAAGCCTACACGACGAGCGGCCGGATTGGAATACCCGAGTGCCACCCCGATTTATGCAAAATGCACGTGGACACCCGTGGATTGAATTAGTCGACCGTGCCGAACTGCGAACTGGCCCTGGCCCTAGCTATGCCCAAAGGCGAACCCGGCCCGATCTCGCCCCCTATCCCAAAGGGATTGAATCCACCAGCCCGGGGTTGCGCCCGCGCGCTACCCTGGATACGCCCCAAAAAAGTCCCAACCCCAACGGGGTTGCATCACCGACGCCACCAACTCCGAACCTGCCCCATTCACGTCGCCCTGCTCCCAACCGGATTCCCTTAACCGCCCATCCCAACTGGCAATCGCCCACACCTTCCCCAGCCCCAACGGGGCGTCATGACTTAGCCCAGGGCAATGCGCCCTGGGTTTCCGCCACCCCCGGTTCCAATCCTCTGGAGGGACGAAACATTAAACTTGTATGCCTTCCACGGCGACCGAACCGTGAACCTGCCCCGAGCCCGGCTATGCCCAATGGCGAACCCGGCCCCATCTCGCCCCCTATCCCAACGGGATTGAATCGACCAGCCCGGGGTTGCGCCCGCGCGCTACCCCAGGTACGCCCCAGAAATTCCCAACCCCAACGGGGTTGCATCACTGGAGCCACAAACAACGAACCTGCCCCCATTCACGTCGCTCTGCTCGCAACCGGAGTTCCTTAACCGCCCATCCCAACTGGCAACTGCCTGCACCTTCCCGAGCCTAAACGGGGCGTCCTTCATTGGCGTAGGGCAATTCACCTTGGGCTTCCGCCCCCAAGTTTCCCAATCCCCAGTCGGGGCGAAACAATGAACCTGGCACGGCTTCCGACGTAGGTCGTCACCCAGATCCGCGGGCACTTCTTCGGCACCCACACGTTCAAATTCGAATGTTTGCCGGAACGCGTCCGCCAGGCGCTGTGGTTTGCGCTCCTCTGCAAGGTCGCCAAACGCCTCCACCGCCACTTTTCTAAGGTTTCCTGGCACCTCCGGCGGAAAGACGGCGAGACCACCGGCCGGTGTCTTTTCCACTTCCACCTGGCCTAGTTGCCGCCGGACGCAGTCAACACTCAGACCTGTTTCGGGCCAATGGGCACCTGAGAGAACATCAGTGCCAGAATTGCCCGCATTACCCTTTTTACCCCAAAAAATGAAACGCGGCGGGCTACCTTCCCAATAGTGGTCAGGGATCACCGGACGCCAAGTTCGGCCCCGTCCTTTGAGATCTCATATGGTTCACCATTTTCAGAAGATTTCGACATCGCTACATTTCGGTCTCAATATACGCAATCCAATTGTTGGTAATTGGCAATTCCACAAGACTGTAACGTCCGAAGACCACATTTGTGGTGGGAGTTTTCGATTGGCGTCCCGAAATATAGAACAATCCAGCGGAGCCATTATTTAAATCATGCAAACTCAACCGATACCTTGGCCCATTAGTTCCGCCGTTGAGCCTGGTAATCGATGACACATGCAGGCCGCGCATCAACTCTCTGAGAGCCGGTATATTATTGGTATAACCACTTGGTTCAGTGGAAAACTCAAAGACGTCACTCAATACGGGGTCTGACGACATTAGCCTTACCACGGATTCAAAAGCGGCTTGATTCGTCATGAAATGCAATGCCGCCGGTTCTACTCCGTCAAAGATTGGCGTCGTCCTCTTACAGGCCGGACCGACACCAAGAACGATTAAAATGTAAATAATAGAGTATCGCATAAGTTACTTTCGTGGATTTTCACCGATGGCGGAGTGCCAGCAATGCTGCGCCTCAACTTTGAAGACCGCGAGCGTATGAGTGGGCCAAGCAAACTTGCAATATCACATTCTCGATTTCCGTATTTGGAGCCTTGGATTTAGTCCTCACCCGGGATTCTGATCGGGGCCAATTTGCTAATTTGGCGGGGCAGGAATTGCAGGGGGAGCGGGTTTAACTTCGCGACCGCCAGGGCGGTGCTGATCGCGTCGATGGCGATGCCCAGCGCTTGGAGGCGGGATTCGAAGTTCCGGGGATCCACGGAGGCGGTGGTCGCAATGATTTGCTCCACCACTGCGGGCGAATATTTCCCTGCTAAATATGCGCCCAGGTAATCATAAACGGCCTCCGCCGAACTGGGTTGCGCCCATTCACCCAGCAGACGAATTGAGCTAACGGCGAGGCGAAAGGGCCGATCGTCGAACTCAAACACGGACCACTCCTTTTCGTTCGCACGAATCGCCCGAATATGCTCGCGGTAGTCGGAATTGGAACGGACCTGAGCGGAGGCATACTGTCGGAGCCAGGATTCGACCGGTCCAGCCGCCGCCGCGGCTCCGGCCGTCCGGCAAGCGTCAATCAAGAATTCGGTCGGCACAGTCTTCGGTACGGAGTCGCCCAGCAAACCTGCGATCCAACCCGGGTGCGTGGCGCTGTTTCGGCGAATTGCCAGCGCGGGCTTCTCGTATTCCGGCGAATACAGCCAGGCGTCGCCAGCGAGCCCATCGAACGGACCGAACTCGCCCATCAGGGCCAGCGCCTTCGCGAAGGCGGGCGAACGGGGCTGGGAATTCTGGAACGCGAATTTGAGCGCCTCGATCAATTCAGGCTCGCGCCAAGTGCCCAGTTCTTTGAGCAGATTGATCGGTGGGCTGGAGGGAGACGATCGGAGGTAATCCGCGAGGAGCCCAACGGAGCCACGGTCCCGGGCCATCGCCAGTGCCTGCGCGGCGGTTTCCTGATATTCACTTCCCACCTCCCGCACCGCGGCGCGAAGAAACTCCGTGCCGGCGGATTTTCCATACCGATGCAAGAGCATCGCCAACTGGAACTTCGCGTAGGAGTTCTTGGCTTCGCCAAACCGTTGCGCCGCGAGCGCGAGCAACTCGGGAGCGAAGGGCTCGTTCCAACTCGTCAAAAGGGACATGGCCAAAGATTCGGGATCCTCTCGGCGCAGGGAGGCCATGGCGCGTTCGTCGATGTCGTGGAGTCCGGGGGCCGACCCGAGGCCTGCCAAAACACGGCCTGGCATGGATTTTATTGCGGTCGGCTGGGCCACGGGTTGAGATCGGAGTGCGCCCTCAGCTGCGTCATCGGTCGGATGATGATTGAGCCGGAGGAGAAGCACCAACCCCAGAGCGAGGCCGGCCAGGATCAGCAGGTACTTTCGGATGGGCATAGTTGTTGGCTGAAGGGAACCCGTTACCAACACCAAGGTCGCCGGGAGGCGAGACTCCTTCAAGGATATGAGGAATGCTTTGCGGCCGGAGGGCCAAGAGGAGTTGCGAAGAAGGACTATTTCCCGATTGATCCTGGGATGGGCCGGCATGGGTAAACGGCACACTGCCTCCCGGTGGTGAAGCGTTTGGTGACCGGGCGGTGATCCCCCATGCTGCGGCGTGGAAGAATCTGCAGCGCTGGCGGAATTGGCCGATCGCTTGCGCGGGGCCGTCGCGCAGGCGCCGGGGGGCATTTTGCCCTTTGAGGACTTTATGCGACGCGCCTTGTATGAGCCGGAGCTGGGCTACTACGAGCGCGGTTCGGGTCGCGTGGGACGCGATGGCGATTTCTATACCAGCGTCAGCGTCGGGCCGCTCTTCGGCGAATTGCTGGGCCATCAATTGGCCGATTGGTTGGGCACCCTGGATTCGCCACCGTGCTTGGTGGAGTCCGGCGCACATGACGCCCGCTTGGCCGGGGACATCCTCGCCTGGTTGGAAACCTCCCGGCCTGCGTTGTTTGAGTCGCTGACGTATTGGTTGGTGGAGCCATCTCCGGCCCGGGAGAGCTGGCAGCGCGAGCGGTTGGCCCGGTTTGGTGAACGCGTTCGGTGGACGGCGTCGATTCCACGAATTCAGGGCATTCACTTCTCGAACGAATTGTTGGACGCCTTTCCCGTGCGCCCGGTTCGCTGGAGCGTGGCCCGGCAGGATTGGGAGGAAGTCGGCGTAGTCACGACGGCCGGATCGTTTCACGAAACACCCTTTCAGCGTCGCTCCGACACCCCGATTCCCGATCTGCCGGCCGAGGTGCTCGCCGTGCTGCCGGATGGATTTACCACGGAGTTTTCCCCGGCGGCGGAAGCCTGGTGGTCTCAGGCCGCCACCCAGGTGACCTCGGGATATCTGCTCGCCATCGATTACGGACTGACCGCGGAGGAATTCCTGGTACCGCAGCGGGCCCGCGGCACGCGCCGCGGCTATCGGCACCATCGGTGGGTGGAGGATCTGCTGGCGCACCCGGGCGATTGCGATCTGACGGCCCACGTGAATTTCACCCGCATCCAGACCGCCGGCGAACGTCAGGGGTGGCACACCGAACGATTGGCGGACCAGCGACTCGGCCTCACGGACATTTTCCGCCGAGTGCTGACCGAACCCCGGGGATTCGGGGAATGGACCCCGGCGCGACAGCGCCAATTCCAAACCCTGACCCACCCGGAACACCTCGGGCGGAGTTTTCGCTGGCTGGTACAATCCCGCCGCCCGTGATTCGCCAGGCGGATTTCAGCTGAACAAGCCCAGCACGGGTTCCGCCTGCACCAGTTCGCGCGGTTGATTGAGGTGATTCATCACCATCGTGTGCGGATCAATTCCCAGTGCGTGGTAAATCGTCGCGACGATCTGCGTCGGGTGCACCGGATTCTCCGTCGGGCTGCTCGCCGTGGCGTCGGATTTGCCGTACAGCGCCCCGCGACTGACCCCGGCCCCAGCCACAAAGGCGGTATAGCAATAAGGCCAGTGATCGCGGCCATCCGGCGCATTGCCGTTGCCACTGGTGCTGACTCCCAAGCGCGGGCTCCGACCGAACTCTCCCAGCGCCACCACCAGCGTTTCCTTAAGCAAACCGCGCTGATCCATGTCGGCGATCAAGGCGGACAATCCAGAGTCCAGCTTGGGACAATGGAGATTGCGCAAGGGACCAAAATTGGCGGCATGGGTATCCCAGGCATCGACCGTGGGATCGCCATTGGCGACGGCCGGCCAGTTCATCTGGACCACGCGGGTGCCGGCTTCAATCAACCGGCGGGCCAGCAGGCAGCCCTGTCCGAACGTGTGCCGACCGTACGTGTCCCGCAGGGCGTCGGGTTCCTTGGTGAGATCGAAGGCATCCCGGGCCCGACCGCTGCTGACCAGATCAAAAGCCTTTTGGTAATACGAATCGAGCGCGTATTTGCCCACGGCTTTTTCCATGTCGGGCATGGCGTCGTTCACATTCTTGAGCAGGGTGCTCCGCCGCTCCAGACGTTCGCGGGAGACTTCCTTGCGCAGTGTGAGATCGGCCAGATTGATCTCCTTCGCCGGATCCTGATAGAAATAATACGGATCATAGGCCGCTCCCAAAAAGCCGGCCGTGCCGCCCTTGCCGATCACGTTCGACTCCTGCAACGGCCGCGGCAGCATGACGAACGGCAGCATCGGCACTTCGGGCGGACGCAAACGCGACACCTGGGAACCGAGGTGCGGAAAATCATTCGGGGCGGGCGGCTCCAACTGTCCCGAGGGCGAGACGCGGTCCGGCGTGTACCCCGTCATGATCTGGTAGATGGCCGCCGTGTGGTTGAAGAGACCCACGGGCGTATAGCTCATTGAGCGGATGAGCGTCGCCTTGTCCATCTGCCGGGCGAGCTTGGGCATGACTTCGCTGAGGAAGATTCCCGGGACATTCGAGCGGATGGGTTTGAAATCGCCGCGGACATTCGACGGCGCATCCGGCTTGGGATCCCAGATATCGATGTGGCTGGGACCGCCCTGGAGATAGAGGATGATGACGGACTTCGCCCGTCCCCAACCGTTCTTCGGCGCGCTCGGCGCGGGGCCGGTACCGGGGGGCTGCGCCGCCTGAATTCGCAGGATGTCCGCCAGACTCAGGCCAGCGATGCCGGCGCCGCCGAGGCGGAGAAACTCACGCCGGCTGAAACCGTCACACGTGGCGCCGTAGCGACCGGGAATGGAGATCATAAAGAAAAAAGCAGGTCGAAAGTGCGGGCGGGGAGATTCGGGAACAGATGCTTCATCGGTTGAACAGGAAGGCCGGACTATTCAATAGAGCCCAAGCCAGGTCCTGAGCGCCCTCCAGTCGCTTGGGACCTTCGCCCAATTTGATGGCGGCCAGTTCCTTGTCCGTCGGCGGCCGGTTGAGGCAGCTGAGATAGACTTCTTCGACAATCTTCCGATCATCGCCGCCCGCGGCCACCAGTTGGGCAAACCGATTGCCCGCATTGCTGACGCATTCGCCCAGAGTGGGGCCATTGATGAGGCTGAGCGCATGCGAGAGCGTCACGTTGCTCGAACGTTCACATTCGCAGGCGCTCTGGCGTTTGGGCCGGCCAAACAAGGTCAGGAAATCATTTCCGCCCACCATGCCGTCGGGTACTTCGACGGCCCGAAAACCCACGGGCAGATCCTTGAATTGCGGGCGATAGCCGGTCGCCACCGCCACCGCATCGAGCATTTGTTCCGCGCTGAGACGCCGCGGAAGGGCGTGGGAGAAATTGACCGTGTCGTCCTCGTTCCAGCGATTGGGCACGATGCTCAACTGATAGGCCCGGGATTGGCAAAAGGTGCGGAACAACTGGCGCAGATCATGGCCCTGCTTCACGAAGTCCGCGGTCAATGCGTCCAGCAGTTCGGGATTCACTGCGGGATTACCCGCCCGGATGTCATCCACCGGCGCGATGATGCCGCGGCCGAAGAAATAGCTCCAGAACCGGTTTACAGTGGATTTCGCGAAATACGGATTGGTCGGAGCCGTAAGCCAGGTGGCAAAGGTCTCACGTCGATCCTTGCCGGGCGCCGTTTCCGGGGCCTCGCCATAGGGGACCTTCGGCTTCATGACCGCATCGGTCTTCAGGTGTCGCACCTCGCCCCCGTTGTAATTGTGGTAAACGATTTCTTCCGACACCTGCTCACTGGCATACGTCTCGTTGCCGCGGATCAAACGGTCGCGTCCGAGCGTGCCGCGCTTGAAGGCCACCTGGGCAAAGAACGCGCCAAACTCGTAATACTGGGTCTGGGTCCAACGTTCAAACGGGTGGTCATGGCATTTGTTGCAATTGAACCGCACCCCCAAAAACGTCTGCGAAATATCCTCCGTCATCTTGCCCGGATCCCGCAGGGCGCGGAGATAATTGCCCGCCGGCTGATCGAACGTGCTGCCCTGGGCCAGGATCAGATCACGCACGAATTGGTCGTAGGGACGATTCGCGACCAATTGGCTGCGGATCCAGTTCCGGAAAACCCAGACGCCTTTCTGCCCGAGGTTTTCCGAATTGCACTGCAGGAGGTCCGCGAACTTGTTGGCCCAGAAATCCGCGAAGGCCGGGGAGCCCATCAGTTCATCGATCAGCAGCTCCCGCTTGCGCTTCGATTCCGTTGCCTCCGCCAGAAACGCCCGCACGCGGTCCGCCGTGGGCGGCTGTCCCGTCAGATCCAGAAAAACCCGGCGAATGAATTCGGCGTCGGTGCAGAGTTCGCTCGGATTCAGCTTCATCCGCGCGAATTTTGCGTTCAGGTGCCGGTCGACGTAGTTGAACTCCGGCATCGGCTGGAAGGCGAATCCCGAGCGATCCCCCATCACCGCAACCTCACGCGACGAATAGAGCCCCTCGTAGCGTACCAACACCGCCATCTCGCCGCGTCGCAACGCGGTCAGCGTGCCGTCCTTCACCAGGGCGATCTCCTCGTTGTTGCTGGAAAGCATCGCCTCACGGGTCACGTCGCGCGTCGTACCGTCGGGATAACTTGCGAGAATGACGAACTCCTGGACCCGCCCGGGCAGATCGATGTCCACGCTCGCGGGCAATACTTCGAGACGAGTAGGCCGGTGTTTCGCCGGTGCTTCCATCCCGGCCCCTTGGGTGATCCAATCGCGCAGGACCTGATGATACCGCGAGCCCGGCTGGATGGCTTGCCGCCCTTCGTGCGGGACTTCGCCGAGGGGCTTCTGCAGGAGCAAGGATTCGTCGACATTGACGCGGTTGAAGCGGCGTCCGCTGAGATCATCGATCAGCGCCTGGTAATCGAATTCGGGATCGTAGCCGCGCAGCGAGAGTTTGAAGCCGTTCTTGCCCTTGGCGGAACCGTGGCACGTGCCGGCACTGCAACCCGCCCGGCTGAGGATCGGTTCCACATCGCGAACGAAATCCACCGCCGGCACCTCGATTCCCGACACTTTTATGGGGAGCGACGCCCGCAGTGTGCCCACTTCCGCCTGCGCCGAAAATTCGCCGGGTGCTCCGGCGGTGAAATACCGATCCGCACCCTGGCTGACCCCGTTGGTGGGCAGCGTCCAGTGGGCTTCGCTGGTGACGTCCACGACCGAACCGTCCGGGCGCACACCCAGGACCAGGACCTTTCGCGAATCGCGGGCGCTGGCCAGCGTCAGGCTGGCGGGTTCGAGGCGCAGACCTTTCAATTCAGGCAAGGCCGGGCGGGGTGGAATCACCTTGTCGGGCGCCCGCTCGGCATGGGCGGCGAAGCCCAGACACGTCGACAAGATCAGTCCCGTCCAGCCCGGAGGGCGGGATCCAAAAGTAGTCAAAGTGGGCAGGCGCATGTGCGAGGTGAAAGGCGAGCCTCAGTAAACGTCGATCCCACCCGCATCTCAAGCGCGAATTCCGGGGATTTTGCGGGCGATTGCCCGGCCCGCTCCCGCGGCGGCAGCAGCGCGGCGCACCAAAATTTCGTCAGCGCGCTCATTCAACGCCTTCGCCGGGCTGGCGGATCGGTGGGAGGCGATCATAGTTCCACCACACTTCCATGCGCATTCGTGGCGAAACCTGGCGACAGACCGGGCGGCAAATTGTTGCCGCCGCGGTCGGGGCGGTTTTTGCCGCCACCCTGACGGCAGCCACGAACGCCCCGGCACTCTGGTCCTTGCAACCGATCCGGGAGGTGGCGCCGCCATCGGTGCAAAAGAGCGGCTGGGTGCGCAATGGCGTGGATGCCTTTATCCTGGCCCGGCTCGAGCGGGAAGGATTGACCCCTTCCCCCGAAGCCGAACGCAGCGCCCTGCTCCGCCGCGTGCACCTCGACCTCACCGGACTGCCGCCAACCCCGAAAGAATTGGCGGCGTACCTCGCGGATCCGTCCGGCGACGCCTACGAGCGCGTGGTGGACCAACTGCTCGCGTCGCCCCACTACGGCGAACGCTGGGCCCGCTGGTGGCTCGATGTCGCCCGGTACGCCGATTCCAACGGGTATAGCTTTGACGCGCCGCGATCCATGTGGCCCTGGCGGAATTGGGTCATTGAAGCCTTCAATCGCGATCAGCCCTTCGACACCTTCGTCATCGAGCAATTGGCGGGCGACCTTTTGCCGGAGTCGACCCTGCAGCAGCGCGTGGCCACGGGCTTTCATCGCAACACCCAGATCAATGAGGAAGGCGGCATTGATCCGGAACAATTCCGCATTGAATCGGTCCTGGACCGCGTCAACACCACGGGCACGGCGTTGCTGGGGCTCTCGGTGGGTTGCGCCCAATGTCACGATCACAAATACGATCCGATTTCCCAGCGGGAGTACTTCCAGCTCTACGCGTTTTTCAATCAGCAGAACGAACCGACACTGGAGGTGCCCGGGCTGCCGGCGAACGAGAGCGAAGTGAAGTCCCGTCGGCGAGAGGCGGAGGCCGAGTTTGATCGGTATTGGGGCACGTTGGGCGGCAAGATCCGTGAGTGGGAAGCGGGACTGACTCCGGCCGGGAGCGACGCCCTGCCCGGCGAGGTACGGGACGCTTTGGCGGTAGCGCCGGAAAAGCGCTCGCGCTCGCAGAAGCGGCGGCTCTATCAGGCTTCGGGGCTGGCCGACGCGGGTTATCAGCAACGGGAACAGCGGCTGGCCGATGCGGAGGCGGGACGCGGGATTTGGGCCACCACCTTGGTGCTCGCCGAACGACCGGAGCCGCGCACGAATTGCGTCTTCATCAAGGGCGATTTCACCCGGCCGGGAGCCGCGGTGACCGCGGGCACACCCGCCGCCCTGCCTCCGTTGCCGGCGACTCCGGGTCGCCCGCCGAACCGCCTGGATCTCGCCCGATGGTTGATGGATCCCCGGCATCCGCTAACCGCCCGGGTGGTGGTCAATCGCGTGTGGCAGCAGTATTTTGGGCGCGGACTGGTGGAAACCGAAAATGACTTTGGGACGCAGGGGACTCCGCCGACGCACCCGGAATTACTCGACTGGCTGGCCCGGGGATTCCAGGCGGGCCAAGGCTCGCGCGGCGCGGCCCCTGCCCCTTCCGCGTGGCGACTCAAGGCGTTGCACCGGTTGATCGTCACGTCGGCGACCTATCGACAGTCGTCGTGGGTGCGGCCGGAATTGGCGTCCATCGATCCCCTGAACCGCTTGAAAGCCCGGCAAAGCCGATTGCGTCTCGACGCCGAAGTGATTCGGGACGCCGCGTTGGTGGCCAGCGGACGGCTGGTGGAAAACGTCGGCGGGCCCAGTGTTTTTCCGCCCCAACCCGAAGGCGTCACCACCGTGGGGCAGGTGAAACGCGAATGGATTCCCTCCACCGGGGCGGATCGCTTTCGGCGCGGTCTCTACACGTGGCTCTGGCGCGCCACGCCGCATCCGTTGCTGGCGGTTTTCGATGCCCCCGAAGGGTTCACCACGTGCACGCGGCGCTTGCGATCCAATACGCCGCTCCAGGCGCTCACGCTTTTGAACGATGCCGGATTCGTGGAACTGGCCGGAGCCCTGGCCGACCGAATTCAGCGCGAGGCGCCGCCGGCCGAACGCTTGAACTATGCCTGCCAGCTGTGCCTCGGCCGTCCACCCCGCCCCGCTGAACGCAGCCGCCTCGAGGCGCTGTGGACGGCGGAACAAAAGGCGGCGGACGAACGGACCGCCTGGTTCAGTCTGGCCCGGGTGCTATTGAATCTCGACGAGACCATCACGCGGGAATAGCCCAACCCACTGGCTCATGAATTCACCGATCTCCGTCCAACACGCGCTCACGCGCCGCCATTTTTTCAGCCGCTGCGGCGTGGGGCTCGGCTCGATTGCGCTGGCATCCCTGTTGCGACCCGACTCGGCCCTGGCAGCGGCGGCGGGCGCCGGGGTTGCTGGAGGTACGGCGGCCTCGCCAAAGCGACCGCATTTTCCCGCCCGGGCGAAAAACGTCATCTACCTCTTCATGGCGGGCGGACCGTCCCAGCTCGATCTCTTCGACTACAAGCCCCGGTTGAACCAGCTCAACGCGCAACCGATTCCCGATTCGTACCTGACCGGAAAACGCTTCGCGTTCATGGACTCGTCGTTCAAGAACAAGAGCACCCTGTTGGGTTCGCGTCGGGCCTTCCGCCAACGGGGGGAGTCCGGCATGTGGGTGAGTGAATTGTTTCCGCATATTTCCACGATCGTCGATGACGCGGCCTTCATTCGGACGTGCGCCACCGACGTGTTTAATCATGCGCCGGCGAAGCTGTTCATGAACACCGGCTCGTCGCAGTTCGGCCGTCCCAGCATGGGCGCGTGGGTCACGTATGGTCTGGGCAGCGCGGCGCAAAATCTGCCCGGATTTGTGGTGCTTCAAAGCGGTCCGCGGGGCCCGCGGGGCGGCGGTATCAACTGGGGGAATGGCTTTCTACCGAGCGCCTTTCAAGGTGTGCCGCTGCGCACCCAAGGGGAACCCATCCTTAACCTGAGCACGCCGTCCGGCGTCAGCCAAGCGGGCCAGCATCGGGTGATTGACGCCGTCCGGGATCTCAATCTGCAGCATCTCGTGGAGACGGGGGATCCGGAGATTGCCGGCCGCATTGCCGCCTATGAGATGGCGTACCAAATGCAGACCAGCGCGCCGGAAGCCATGGATTTACAGGGGGAATCCGCTGCGACGCTCGCGTTGTATGGCGCCGATCGCAGTCAGTCGTCGTTTGCCCGCAACTGCCTTCTCGCCCGACGCCTCGTCGAACGGGGCGTTCGTTTCATTCAGCTCTATCACACGAACTGGGACAGTCACGGCGGGCCCGGGGAAAACCTGGAGTCCGATTTTGAGAAGGTCTGTCAGCAGGTCGATCAGGGCAGCGCGGCATTGGTGAAGGATTTAAAAGCCCGCGGATTGTTGGACGACACCCTGGTCATCTGGGGCGGCGAATTTGGTCGGACGCCGATGGGTGAAAGTCGGGATAAAACCGGCCGCAATCATCATATTGAAGCCTTCACGATGTGGTTTGCCGGTGGCGGCGTGCGTCCCGGTCTCATCCTCGGCGAGACCGATGAATTGGGCTTTGGCCCGGCGAACCGGGCGGATCGCGTGCACGTTCACGATCTCCACGCCACCATCCTGCACCTGCTGGGCATCGATCACCTGCGGCTGACGCATCACTTTCAGGGCCGCGATTTCCGCCTGACGGACGTCGAGGGCGAAGTGGTCACGCGCCTATTGGCCTGACCCTCGGGCGTCGACTGCCGGCGGAGGACGGAGCGAGGGTTTTTAGCCAACGGCAACGACTGGAAGCCTTGCGCAAAGTACGCTAGGCATTCCCGATGTTGATCCTCCGCAGCCTGTGGGCTGCCTGCATTTGTGGCTGGCTGTTGGGCTTGAGCGGACACGGCGCTCCCCCTGAGGGACCGGCCCTACCGCTGCAGTATCTGAGGCCTCTGGCCGAGCCGCCCGGCCCGTCCACCCGCCGCGGACCGATCGTGCTGAGCGAGGTCATGTATCACCCGGCGGCCCGGACCGACGGGCGAAAACTGCAGTTTATCGAGCTGTTCAATTCCCAGGTCTTTTTCGAAGACCTGTCCGGCTGGAGTCTGCGGGGGGATGTGGAATTCACCTTTCCCACCAACACGGTTCTGCCGGCGCGCGGCTATCTGGTCGTGGCGGCGAATCCCGTCGATTTGCGCGCCGTTTACCCGGAACTGTCCGCCGCGGGTGCGGTCCCCGTGCTGGGCCCCTTTGATCGCAATGGCGCGTTATCGCACGGCAGCGGCACGCTGCGACTCCACAATCAACTCGGGGCCGTGGTCTTTGAACTGAATTACCGCAGCGATCTACAATGGCCGGTGGCGGCCGATGGCGGCGGACCTTCCCTCGCCCTGGCCCGTCCCAGCTATGGCGAACGACACCCTTACGCCTGGGGTCCCAGCGAAGTTCCCGGCGGTTCCCCCGGCGGCCCGGAGCCGGCCCGATCGATCACCGCCCAGGAAGCCATTGTCATCAACGAAATCCTGGCCCACTCGACACCCCCGGCGCGCGACTTCGTGGAGCTCTTCAACTATTCCGAGGCTCCCGTGGATCTCTCCGGGTGCATCCTCACCGACGATCCCACCACAAATCGTTTTGTGATCCCGGCGGGCACGAAAATACCCGCCCGCGGCCACGTTTCGTGGGATCAAAGTGCCCTCGGATTCGGCCTCAGCTCCGCCGGCGAACAGCTCTTCCTGTACTCCTCCAACCGCGTGCGCGTTCTCGACGCCATTCAGTTCGATGCGCAGGAGAGCGGGATCGCCTGGGGTCGCTACCCGGACGGAGCCGCCCAGTTTTTGCGCCTGCAAAGTCCCACGCCGAGTGCACCCAATGCCGCGGCCCTCGTTTCGCCGGTGGTGCTCAACGAAATTATGTATCATCCGGCCAGTGAACTCGTGGAGGATGAGTACGTGGAGATCCACAACCAAAGCCCGCAGGCGGTCGACCTGGCGGGTTGGCGCATTGAAGAAGGCGCCCACTTCACCTTTCCGGCCGGCACCGTCATTCCGCCGAACGGCTATTTTGTCATTGCCCGCAATCTGGCGTCGCTGTCGATGAATTACCCCACCTATAATCCCGCCACTTGGTTCGGCGATTTTACGGGTTCCCTCTCTGGCGCTGGTGAACGACTCACCCTCACCAAGCCATCGTTGACCCTGCAGACCAACCGGTCCGGAACGGTCAGCACTACCCAATTGAATGTGGTGGTGGACGAAGTGACCTACGGCACGGGTGGACGCTGGGGGCGTTGGGCCGACGGCGGCGGCAGTTCGCTGGAACGGCGGGATCCGCGGGCGGACGGACGTCAGGCGGCCAATTGGGCGGACTCCGACGAAACCCGGAAATCGCCCTGGGTCACGCTGCAGGCCACGGGCCCCTCCGACTTGGGAAACAGCTCCGCGGATGCGCTCCAAATCCTCTCTCATGGCGCTGGAGAATACCTCATCGACGATGTCGTCGCTCAGGTGGGAGCCGGCACCAATCGGGTGGTTAATAGTTCCTTCGATACCGGCACCGCGGGATGGACCTTTCAAGGCAATCACCTGAATTCGATCTGGGAACCGACGGAAGGCTCAAGCGCCCCGGGTTGCCTGCGCCTGCGGGCCAACGGCGCGGGTACGACGGGACCGAATCGCGCCTATACCCGCGTCACCGCCATCGCCGCCGGCAACACGGTGACGCTCCGGGCACGGGTCCGGTGGTTGCGCGGTGCACCGGCCATCCTTTTTCGGATCAAGGGGAATTATATGGAAATTCCGGGCTATGCCCTGGCCGCCCGCAATCTCGGTACCCCGGGTGCGCCCAACACGGCCCGTCTCCCGGCATCCGTGCCCAACATTACCGAGGTCTCCCATTTTCCCATCCTGCCCCGCTCCTCCGAGGTCGTGCGCATCACCGCGCGGATTCAGGATCCCGCCGGCGTGGAGACCGTCGTGCTCCGATATCACTCGGATACGACCACCACGGCGTTCAATACGCTGACGATGACCAATTCCGGGGCCGGCTGGTATAGCGCCGAACTGCCACCGTTGTCCGGTCTGCAGCAATTTCACCTGGTGGTCACCAACTCGCTGGGACGCGTCACCCTGTTTCCCTCCGACGCTCCGGACCGGGAGTGCAACATCCGTTACGGAGATCCCCTCCAATCGGGGGCGCTCGGTCAGTACCGGATGTGGGTCAGCAAAACCAACGTCACGCGGTGGACCAAACGCCACGCCCTCGCCAACGATCCCTTGGACACCACCTTTGTCTACGGATCCGCCCGGGCCATTTACAATGCCGGGTCCCAATATTCCGGCAGCCCTTACCACGCGCCCGGCTACAATTCGCCGACCGGTAACAACTGCGACTACGTCGTGGTGCTGCCGCCGGATGATCCCTTCCTGGGCGAAACCGAACTCAATCTGCTCCAGCCCGGCAATGGCGGGAGCGATCCAACGGTGCAGGGCGAACAACAAGCCTATTGGATCGCCCGCCAGATCGGCCTGCCGAACTGCCATCGACGCTCCATCCTCGTCTGGTTCAACGGAACCAAGCGCGGCGTGGCCTACGACGACGCGCAACAGCCCAATGGCGACTTTATCCGGCAATGGTATCCCGATGACGACCAGGGCGATTTGCGCAAAATTCAGCTCTGGTTTGAATTCGAGGCGGACGGCAGCACCTTCAACGCCGTGGGGGCCACCCTGGATAATTTTGTCAGCCAGGGAAAAAAGAAGCTGGCCCGCTACCGCTGGAACTGGCCGCGGCGGAGCTACGGCAACGACCCCAATAATTTCACCAACATCTATGCGCTGGTGGATGCGGTGACGACGAAGGAGGTAACGGATCGCTATACCCGGGTGTTGGAGCAGGCCACGGATGTCAGTGAATGGTTCCGGACGCACGTGGTGGAGCATCTCGTCGGCAATAACGACAGCTATAGTTACGGCGGCGGGCAGAATATGTACGCCTACAAACCGGAGCGCGGTCCCTGGCAGCTGTTGATTTGGGACATTGATTTCGCGTTCGCCTCGGCGGATCCGAGCTCGGACATGACCAGCATCGGCGGCTCCAATGTGGGTCCGGTGAATTCGCACCCGCCCTTCGCCCGCAAGTACTACCAGGCGATGATCGACGCGTTGCGTGGGCCCCTCGATACCAACCGTTTCAATGCCATTTTGGATGCGCGTTACAACGGTCTGCGCGCCAATGGAGCCCAGGCAGGCTCGCCCTCCAGCATCAAAACCTTCCTGCGCTCGCGGCGCGATTTCATCTCCCGCCTGATCACCAACAACACCGCCCCCCTCGCGCTCAATGTGAGCCTGACCAATGGGGTTACTTCAGGAATCAATCTCGTCACCCTCTCGGGCACGGCGCCGCTGGACGCCCGGGCTCTGACCCTCGATGGGCAAGTCATCCCGGTGACCTGGACCACGCGGTCCGCCTGGACCGCGCGTGTTCCCTTCCCCTCTGGAACCAATGTCGTGACTTTGGGCGGGATCGACGGACGGGGTTTGCCGCTGACCAACCCGCCCGTCGCTGTCCGCGTGATTGTAACCGCACCGGATGAATCGCCGGTCGGTCGAATTCTCATCAGCGAAATTCTGCCGCAACCGGCCAGTGCCTTGTCGGCGAGTTGGATCGAACTTCAAAACACGTCCTTTAGTTCCGCCTTTGATTTGTCGGGCTGGCGGCTGGAAGGATTGAATTACAGCGTCCCGCCCGGCACGGTGTTGGCTGCGGGTGGGCGCCTGGTCATTCCTTCGAGTCGCTATTTGTTCGGGCAGACCTACGGCCCGCAACTGCCGGTCGCCGGCGAGTTTGCCGGTCGCCTGGATCCCGCGGGGGAAACCTTGCGCTTGATGCAGCCGGCCAGTGCGGGTACGCCCGAACGGATTATTAATGAAATGCGCTATGGCACCGTTGCGCCCTGGCCGGAGATCATTCCGGGGACGGCGCTGCAATTGATCGACACCGCGCAGGACAATCGTCGCCCGGCCAATTGGCTGATGGCCTCGAAGACCAGTTTGCCCACCGACTGGCTGCGAGTGTCGGCCACGCTCCCGGCCACCAGTTCGACCGTTTACCTCTATCTGGAGAATGCCGGAGACGTCTATATCGACGATTGGAGTTTGGTGGCGGGTCCGACGGCGGAAGTGGGCCCCAACCAGCTCGCTGGGGGAGATTTCGAAGGCGCGTTTCCAGGAGCCTTCCTGGTGGGATCCAATCATGCGGCATCGACCCTCACCACCGGCTTCGCGCACAGTGGCACCCATTCGCTGCATCTTGTAGCCGACAGCCCGGGAAGCACCCGGGGCTCGGCTCTCACCCTGGATCTGCCCGTGGCCCTGACCAATGGCGCCGAATACACCCTCAGCTTCTGGTATCGCCCCAAAGCGGACGGAGGCTTGGTGAGTAGTCGGTTTTCGGGTGGAACCGTCAAAGCCACCGCGGAACTTGATGGTGCCGGCATCGTCACGGGCGCGCCGGCGACCCCAGGCACAGGTAACACGGGCGCACGTCCCCTACCCCCGCTTTACGCGCTTGCGTTGAATGAAATCATGCCCGTGAACACGGCGACGCTGCGCGATAATCGCGATCGCTTCCGACCCTGGGTTGAGATTTACAACGCCGGGAACACGGACCAGTCCCTCAGTGATTGCTTTTTGAGTCCCACTCCGGAGAACCTCGCTGCATGGCGTTTCCCTGCCGGTAGCATGGTGCCGGCCAAGGGATTTCTGGTGGTTTGGCTGGACGGAGACACGACGGCCAGCAGCGCGGCGGTCCCGCATGCCAGCTTCGCGATCGAACCCGCCGGGACGCTGATCTTGAGCCAATTGCTGGAGGGACGCGTCGGCGCGCTGGATCAGCTCAGTTATGAAGACCCGGGACCCGATCGCTCGTATGGCGACATCCCGGACGGGGACCTCCTGCGCCGACGGGTTTTCAGCACGCCCACCCCGGGCCGCATCAACTCGGCGGCGGATCCCGCCGCCCGGGTCGTGATCAATGAATGGCTGGCGGATAATGCCAACGTTTTGGCGGATCCGGCGGACGGTGATTTCGAGGATTGGTTTGAGCTGTACAATTCCGGCACCCTGCCGGTGAATTTGGGCGGCTACTTTCTGAGCAATTCGCGGGACAATCCCACCCGATTCCCGATCCCGGTCGGACGAATTCTGCCGGCTGGCGGGCATCTCTTGGTTTGGGCCGACGATGAAGCGTCCCAGAACGGTACGAACCAGACCGATCTCCACGTGGATTTCAAACTGAGCAAGGCGGGGGATACGATAGTCTTTGCCGGCCCGGATGGAACGATCCTGGACGCGGTCACCTTCGCGGGGCAAAGCCGGAATGTCAGCCAGGGACGGGAACCCGACGGCGGGGCGGCGGTGGGGAATTTCGCGCAACCGACTCCCGGGTTGGCAAATCCAGCGACCGCTGCGCCGGCCCGCATCACCCGGGTGGAACCGGCGGGCAATCAGGTAGCCTTGGCCTTTGCCGGCGCGCCGCTGCGCCGGTATGGGCTCCAAGTTCGCACGAACCTCATCGACACGACCGCCGGGTGGCGATTGGAATCGTCGACCCGGACCGACGCGGTCGGCCAGGGACAGTTCGTGAGTCCCCTCGCCGCCGACGCACCGGTGAATTTTTACCGCCTCGTGCCTTCGCCGGGGGATTTCTGAAGTCCCCAGGGGGGCGGATCGGCAGGTTCCGCAACCGGTGCCGGGTCTGGGTGAATTCGCCCAGACCGGGGGCCTGAACTGGGGCGTCCAACCCCAGTCCCCGGGTGGGCACGGTTGAGGGAGGAGCGAAAGTCCGCGGAAACGCTTCGAATACTGGGCAGTTTTGGTCTGAATCGAACTGGCATGCCGGTTGCAGAGGAAGGTCACAACACCGGTTAGTCCGGTTCAAAAAGTAACAACTCATTAGGTACTATGAAGAATCTCATCAAACTGACGGCCCTTATGGTGGCTGGTCTTACGTGTGGTCTGGTTACGCTGGCGGGTCCGGGTCCCGAAGGCGAGAAGCCCGAAGGTGCGGGAAAGGGTGGTCCGGGCGGTGGAAAATTCGAGGTGCCCGCGGTCGGTCATTTGCCCAAGAATGTCGAGATCCCCGCCACGCTGAAGAAGGCGCTGGAAGAGTACAATGCGCTCCGCCTCAAGCAGAATGAACTCCAGAAGGCGCTGGCCACGACTATGGGAACGGCCACGGCCGAGGAAAAGACCAAGATCAAGGAACAGCTCAAGTCCAACCGGGATAAGTTCCTGGAAGACACCAAGCAGCTCCGCGCGGACATTCGCGAACAGATCAAGGCGCTGCGCGCCGCGCTCAAGGACACCCCGCCCGTTGATGGTGGCGACAAGGGTGGCAAGGGCCATGGTCGCAAGGACGGCTGATCGGCGAGCGTTATCCGGCCGTCCCGCTCCACTGCATGGGCCTTCGTGACGGACTTTTTCCGCGGGCCGGTGGTTGTTTTCCGACAATCACCGGCCCTTTTTTCGTGCCGGGCTTGGCGGGTCGGTGGCGCGTGAAGCTCCGCGCGTGGTTCGCGTTGCGGCTCTTTGCCGGACTCCTGATTGCCGGATCGGGCGTTCACAGCCATGCGGGTGGACATCCCCCGACCGCACCGCTGCCCGGGAATCCCACGGAATCGAGCGGCCTCTGGCAGCCGTTTCTCACCGTGCGCGCCGGCACCGGGTATCGCAGTAATCCGCTGTTGGGGAACGCCGCCTTGGGCACCGCCTTTGGTTCCGCGGGAGCCGATCTTTTTCTCCTTCGGTTGCCCACCGATAACACCACCTTCACCGCATTTTTCAACGCGGAGGATATCCGGTACTTCACCACGCTGCGACCGGCCACCAACGAGCCGGGCGCGTCCCAGGAGCGGACGTTTCTCACGGCCGTGCGGGTCGGCCACAGCTTCGGCCAAGCCACCAACTGGACCCTGAAGTTCGAGGGACGACATCTCTACAATGATCAATACCTCAACACGAGTTCCTTTGATTCCCTCTCCACCAACCTCAGCAGCCTGCGGGCGGTCACGCATATTGGCACGATCATCCCTTCCGTCGCGTGGCAGGTCGCCGAGCCGTGGCGCTTGGAACTGGGTGTTATCGGCACCCGCCAGATTTATCTAAACGCGGACGCCAACACCGGTCTGTCCAGCACCTGGGAAACCGGACCGCGCCTGACCAGCGCCTTTCAGACCCGTCGACTGGGTTCCCTGGAGCTGGAATTCACGGGGATCCACCGGGAATTTGACGACCGCGTGCAAAGTTCCGCGCTCGGACTCCCTCTCGCCGACACCCGCCTTCGTCAGGATGACCTCCGCGCCGAACTCACCTGGCGACGCAACTGGGGCGCGGCGCGCGCCTGGCAGACGACGTGGCGAACCTTCTACGTGTGGCGACGCGAGAACGGCGAGGGCTATACGGACTATGATCGACTCGGGCTCGTTGGCACGGTGGGCTATCAAGCCACCCATTGGTCGGCGCGGGTGACGGGGCGCTGGTCCACCTACGATTATCCCCGGTCGTTTGTGGTTTATAGCGGCGTCCTGGCCGTGCCTCGGGAACGTGAAACAGTGCAAGCGGAGGCGCGGCTTGAATACAAACTGAGTTCGAAGGTGCGAATGTATTTGGAATATCAGTGGGACCGCGAGCAGGCCAATCGGCTCAGCGACAACTACGCGGCGCATGTCGGCACGCTGGGGATGGAATATGATTTTTGAGTGGTCGGACCGGAGATTCAATGAAGCTGGCAGCGGCAGCGGGTGGGCGACACTGTGGCACCTCGTTGGATGAACGCCGCCACTCCTGCCTCCCCGCCGACACAGCCCCCCCGCCCGCCCGGCGGGTTTCCGTGGCTGGTGGCCGGCAGTTTGTTGATTGCTTTGGGCCTCCTGGCCAGCGCCATCGTCCTGACGCAGACCCAACTCCGCGCGGAACTGCGCAATCAATTGGCCAATCGCGACGCTCAGGGGCTCGCGGCGATCGTGCGCAAACAATTGGCGACGCCCTCCGATACCGGGGATCAGGATCCGCTGCCGGCTCTCTTGGAAGCCCTGATTCTGCCCGAACTTCCCGGGATCTGGAGTGTCGAACTCTACGACGAAACGGGCCGGCTTTCGGTGTCGCTGCTTCGGGATCCCCGGGCGCATCCCCCCACCCCGATGCAATTTGCCACCGTGGCCCGGGCCTTGAACGAACGGGATTCTGTAGAGAATCCCACCGTCCTGCCGCTGGCGGCGGAATTCAGTGAGCAAGGTGGCCCACAATTAAACGTGCTGCTGCCCGTGGAAACAACGCCGTCGATCACCGGCCAAGCGCACCGCCCACCCACGCTGGCGGCGATCACGTTGGATGGTTCCGGGCTGGCCGGTGAATTCGTACGCCTCGACCGGACGTTAAGCCGTCGCAGTTGGCTGGTGTTCGGATTGCTCGGAACCGTCATGTCGGTGGCCCTCGGATTGGCTTTCCAGCGACTCATGCGGACGGATCGATTGCTCCGACAACGGACTGCCCACCTGGAGGTGGCGAATCGCGAACTCACGCTCAGTGCCAAGACCAGTGCCGTGGGGGCCGTGACCGCGCACCTCGTCCACGGCCTGAAGAATCCGCTCGCCGGATTGCAGCAATTTGTCACTCGCCTGGATCCGGGTGGTACCGCGCCGGAACAGGCCGATGCCGCCGACGCCGCGGCCACCGCCCGCCGGATGAAAGCGATGATCGACGACGTCGTGCGGGTGCTCCGCGACGAACAGGGTGTGACCGCCTTTGAGCTGACCGTGGCGGAATTGCTGGCCCACGTGCGGCAACGCTCCGCGGGTGTGGCCAGGGATTTGGGCGTGCAGTTGGACTGTTCCACTGACCTGCCCCTTCCCCTATCCAACCGCACCGCCAATCTGACGGCTTTGATTCTGGAAAACCTCGTGACCAATGCGCTGCAAGTTCTGACCGCGGGCGGCACGGTTTCGGTCACGGCCCGCGCGGTGGACGGGGCGGTCCTCCTTCAAGTCCACGACACTGGACCGGGTTTGCCCACAGGGATTCGCGAGCATCTGTTTCAACCCGGGTTCAGCACCAAGATTGGCGGCACGGGACTGGGACTGGCTCTGAGTCAACAACTGGCTCGCTCCCTGGAGGGAGAACTAACGCTCAGCGGCTCCGATTCCCACGGTACCACGTTTACCCTGCGGCTGCCCACGGGGCGATCGCCTCGGACCAATTCCGTTTGAGGTGTTGCGTTGGGGGGATTCCGGCGCTCACCAATGCCGCTTGGGGGCGGTCTTATTTCGCCAATTTACCGCACGAGGTTTGACACTGGTTCCCGGGCGGGACAGCCTGAGCGGGTAAGCCAGATTCTTATGGGCCTGGCGCAATTTTTGTATGAGCATGGAGAACATAATTCCCCCCGCATTTCGCTCCGGCCGTCGGTGGACCGGCTTGGCCCTGGTGGTCGGCCTCGGGGTCGGCGGCCCGGTCGCTGCCCAGGTGCCCACGTTTGGCGGCAACGCGCAGCACACGTCGTTGTACTCCGTGCCGGCCCAGCACTTGTCGCGCATCCGCTGGACGGCGGACATCGACTTGAACAATTCGGGCCAGTTCGCCCACTACGGCGCGCCGCTGATCACCGCTGCCAATACCGTGATCACCCCCGTGAAGACCGCGGGCAACGGCTTCCAAATCCTGGCCCTGCAAGGCAGCGACGGCGCCGTTAAATATACCCTCAATACCGACTACATCCTCCCGTCCGCCGGATGGATTCCTGTGTATCAGCCCGTTCTGACCACGGGGCCAGCCGGTCCCCGACTCTACTACCCGGGTCCCGGCGGAATGCTTTGGCACATCGACAACGCTGATTCCGTGACGCCCGGGGCGCCGGTGGGCGAGGTCTTCTACACGAGCCGAGCGACCTATGAGGCTGGAGCCGCCGGATATAACAGTACGGTTTTTATCAATACCCCGATCACGGCCGGCACCGATGGCACCGTCTATTTTGGGTTCCGGGTACAGGGCACGGCGCCCGCACCCTTGAGTACCACACAGAGCGGGTTTGCCCGCGTGGATGCGGCGGGCACTGCCAGCTATGTGCTCGCCAGCACCGCCGCCAATGATGTCACCATCGGCCGGGATTCGCACAATTCCGCGCCTGCCCTGAGCGCCGATGGCACCACGCTGTATGTGGTGGTCAAACCGCCCGCCAGCGACTACGGCGGCTATCTGCTCGGTCTCGACACCGCCACGTTGGCGACCAAATACCGGGTCTTCCTGCGCGATCCTCGAAACAACAATCCTGCGGGCATTCTCGATCTCAGCACGGCGTCTCCGATGGTGGCTCCGGATGGCGACGTGTACCTCGGGGTCTTTGGCAATCCGGGCAATGGATCGCGGGGCTTCCTGTTGCGCTTCACCGGCGACCTCGCCGTGCAGAAGACCCCGGGCGGCTTTGGTTGGGACTATACGCCGGCCATCGTGCCGGCCGGCATGGTGCCCTCCTATACCGGCAGCTCCAGCTACTTGCTCTTCGCAAAATATAACAATTACGCCTATCAGGACGGCGACGGGGTGAACCGCATCGCCATCCTGGATCCCAATGCGACCCAGACGGATCCCCATAGTTCGGCCCCGGGCCTGGTGGAGATGCGCGAAGTGTTGACGGTCATCGGACCGACCCGCGACGACGAGCAACCCGCCATTCCCCTGGCCGTGCGCGAATGGTGCATCAATGCGCCCGCCATCGATTCCGCGCATCAAAGCGTCCTGGTGCCTTCCGAGGACGGGCATATCTATCGCTGGAATCTTGCTGAAAATTCCCTGACCGAGACGCTGGTCCTTTCGAACGGGGTGGGACAACCGTACGTGCCCACCGTGATTGGGCCGGATGGCACGATTTATACCCTCAACGGCGGGACCCTTTTCGCTCTGGGCGACGATGCGGAGGTCAATCTGTCGCTGACGTCTTCGCTGCCGGACCAGCGCCAGGTGGTGGTGGGAACGCCCATTACGTTCACCGCCACGGTCACCGGTTCTCCGCCGGGTACGCCCACCGGGACCGTCACCTTTCTCAGCATCACCCGGGACGGTCTGAATCCGGTGAGCAGTGTCCTGGCGGCGGATGTTCCGTTGGATGCCAACGGCCGGGCCACCGTCACTACGGCCGCGTTACCCGCCGGGGGCAATTTCCTGGGGAGCCATTTCATTGCCGCCACTTATAGCGGTGACGGCACGTACCCCGGCGCCAGCGCTCAGCGGGTGCAAAAGATCCACGCTCAGGCGACCACCACGGGGCTGTCCACCGCGGCTCCGGCCAGCTTTGGTCAACCGGTGGCGCTAACGGCAACGGTCACGGCGGCGACGGGGGTACCCACCGGCATGGTGACGTTTTACGAAGGCACAACGATCTTGGGCCAACGCCCGCTCAATGGGTCCGGCGCCTGCTCTTTGACCCTCACGGGACTGAGCGCTGGAAGCCATAGCCTCTCGGCGATCTATGCGTCGGACACCCATAATGCGGCCAGCACGGGCAGCCTCATCCTGCCGGTTGCCGAAGGAACATCGACCACCCTGGCGGTGACTCCCAACCCGGCCGGCTTTGGTACACCGGTCAGCGTGACCGCCACGGTTCTCGCTGCGGATATTGCCGCGGGAATTCCCACCGGGACGGTTACGTTTCAGGAAGGCGCCAGCACCTTGGGCACCGTTGCCGTCGACGGCACGGGCGTGGCGGTTTTGAGTCTGACGAGCCTGCCGACCGGCGCCCACCCCCTTACCGCGACCTTCACTGGGTCCAGTGGCTGGGGTAACAGCAGCGGATCGGCTCCCACGCTGAACATCACCGATGGCACCACGACCACCTTGGCTGCGTCCCCGAATCCTGCGGTGTTTGGTCAATCGGTGACGTTCACCGCCACCGTTGCTCCCGCGCACGCGGGCGCCGGGATCCCAGCTGGAAGCGTGGCCTTCACGGAAGGCGTCACCACGCTGGGAATTGTTGCCGTGGATATCACCGGCAAGGCCGTCTTGAATCTTACGAGCCTGACCATCGGTTCGCATGCGCTCACCGCCACGTTCACTGGGGCGAACGGTTGGGGTAATAGCAGCGGGTCGGCGGTTACCCAGAACATCACCGATGGCACCACGATCACCCTGGCTGCGTCCCCGAATCCTGCGGTGTTTGGTCAATCGGTGACGTTCACCGCCACCGTTGCTCCCGCGCACGCAGGGGCGGGAGTGCCCACCGGGAGCGTTGTCTTCAAGGAAGGCGTCACCACGCTGGGAACTGTTGCCGTGGATGTCACGGGCAAGGCGACTTTGAACCGCACCAATCTGCCTGCGGGTGCGCACAACATCACCGCCAATTTCACCGGGGCGAACGGTTGGGGTAATAGCAGCGGGTCGGCGGTTACCCAGAACATCACCGATGGCACCACGACCACCGTGGCCGCGGCCCCCAATCCATCGGCTTTCGGTCAATCGGTGGCGATCACGGCCACGATTACTGCCGCACACGCGGGAGCGGGGGTTCCCGCCGGGAGCGTTGCCTTTAAGGAAGGCGCCACCACACTCGGAACCGTTACTGTCGATAGTGCTGGCAAGGCGATCCTGAATTTGGGCAACCTGATCACGGGCCCGCATGCGCTTACCGCCACGTTCACCGGCGCGAATGGCTGGGGCAACAGCAGTGGGTCGGCCCCCGCTATCAATATCACGGACGGTACGACAACCGGACTGGCGGCGTCACCGAATCCCTCCGCCTTCGGGCAATCGGTGACCTTCACTGCGATTGTGGCGGCCGCCCACGCGGCGGCGGGGACGCCAACGGGTAGCGTCACTTTCCGACGGGGAACCACCGTCCTGGGCTCCAGCCCACTCAATGCCTCCCGGCAGGCCGCCCTCACTCTTTCCACCCTGCCCGCGGGAGCCAACACCATCACGGCGAGCTTTGTCGGCACGGGCGGCTGGGGTAACAGCACGGCAACCCTCAGCCAGACTGTCCGGCCGGATACCACGCCTCCCAGCGTGCCCGGTAACGTCACAGCGACGACGGGACCGGCACGAAGAGCGATCACACTGGGGTGGACGGCCTCCACCGACGTCTCCGGCATCGCCCAATACCAAGTGTATCGGAGCACGACTCAGGCGGGCGTTTATTCCCTGATCGGTTCGGTCAACGCCCCGACCACCACGTACGTCGATACCCTGGCGAGCTCCGGACAGGTCCGGTGGTATTACGTCGTGGCGGTGGATACCGTGGGGAATCGTTCGGCCGCCTCCGCCAAAGTGCAGGGTCGATCCCGCTAGTGCACTCTCGAAAGCGCGCTCCGGGTCCGCTGGCTTCGCTGGTCCACGCATTGTGGATCCGGATTTCATTGACGCGTTGGGCGTGGGTGGTGGTGCTGAGCTTCCTCCCTTCGCCCGGGCTGACCGCTGTTCCGGTGGGCGAAACCATTCTGGGGCCGGCGGAGGAGAGCGTCCTGCGCTACGAAGATTCCGCCGATCTCAATGACCCCGTCGCCCGTCTTCAGAGGCGTCTGCAAAAAGGCCAGGCTCGGTTGAGTTATACCAACGGGCACGGGTATCTGCCGTCGCTGCTCCAGCAGTTGGGCATTTCGGTGACCTCTCAGACGCTGGTCTTCTCGAAGACCAGTTCCCAGGCCGCCCACACCAGTCCGCGGACCCCCCGCGCCCTCTATTTCAACGATCAATCCTATGTCGGCTGGGTGCCCGGGGGCGAGACCATCGATGTCGTTGGGGTGGATTCCCGAAAGGGCCCGATTTTTTACACGCTGGAGCAGCGGCCCGAAGCGTCGCCGCACTTCGTACGCCGCAATGAGTGCCTTTCGCAATGCCACTTGGGTCCCAAGACCCAGAACGTTCCGGGACTTTTTGTGCGCTCGATCCTCACTACCGCGGAGGGACGGCCGCGCGATGAGGTGCGGGATTTTGTTTCCGGCCATGGCAGTCCCCTGGAGCGACGTTGGGCGGGTTGGTTTGTGACCGGCACCCACTCGGGGGACCAACATCTGGGCAATGCCTGGCTGCCCGCCGGTCGCCCGGCCTCGGCGGTGGATCTCCGTCCCGGGTCGAATGTCACCGATCTGCGCCCGTTGACCGAAACCCCGCTTTATCTGTCGCCGCACAGCGACACCGTGGCCTTGATGGTCTTGGATCACTCGGTGCGCCTGCAGAATCTGCTCACCCAGGCCACGTATGAGACCCGTCTGGCGCAGGAACTGCCCGGCGGCAGTCCCGGCGATGCCCCAACGCGCATTGCCCGCGCCGGTGACGCCTTGCTGACCTACCTGCTCTTCCGGGACGAGGCTCCGCTGCATGGCGCCGTCACGGGCACCTCGGATTTTGCTCGGGATTTTGCGCTTCGGGGCCCCCGGGATCACCAGGGGCGTTCCCTGCGCGAATTCGATCTGCAACGTCGTCTGTTTCGGTATCCCTGCAGTTACCTGATTTACTCGCCGGCCTTCGACGCCCTGCCCGGTGCGATGAAATCGTACCTCTATCCGAAACTCCGACGGATTCTGCGAGGCCAGGAATCGAGCGGACTCTTCGGCTCCCTGACGGCGGCTGATCGAACGGCGGTCGAGGAGATTCTGCGAGCGACGAAACCGGAATTCCGCGACTGGCCCGCCGAGTAGGTCGAAGTCACGCGTTCGTCGACCCCGCAAGGTTCGGGCTGCCAACGCCGTCGTTCGGACGTTCCATTATTGCCGGACGGTTCCTGACCGTATTACCGTGCCCGCCACTATTGATTCATGAGCACTCTGGGAATTGCCATCGTAGGAACCGGCGGAATTACACTGCAAAACCATCTGCCCGGGCTGGCGCTCTGTGGGGATGTGGCTGTGCGGGCGCTTTGTGACGCCAACCCGGCGACCCTCGCTGCTGCGGCCCAAGCGGTGGGCGGCTCGCCCTTCACCTCCACCCGTTGGGAAGACATCACGCGGCGGGAGGACATCCACGCGGTCATCATCGCGACGCCCAATTTCACCCACGCGCCCATCGCCTTGGATGCCATCGCCCACGGCAAGCACGTGCTCTGCGAGAAACCCATCGCGCTCAATGCCACGGATGCCCGGGCCATGGCTGTGGCCGCGGATCGCGCCGGCGTGCGGCACATGACGGCGTTCACGTACCAATTCGTGCCCGCCATGCGCTACCTAAAACATCTGGTGGATCGCGGGGATCTCGGTCAGCCGTATCACTATCGCTCGTGTCGCCTGCAGGATTGGGGCACGCGGAATCTGGGGTGGCGTCAGGTCAAGAAGCTGGCCGGCACCGGCGAGCTCGGGGACATGCTGAGCCACCGGATCAATTTCGCGTTTCACCTGGTGGGCCCCATTCAGCGTATCGTGGCGAACGTGGGCAATCTGACTCCGGTACGCGGCGGGGCGCCCAATGACACGGACGATTGGGTGGCCGTGCTGGCTCAATTTGTGAATGGCGCCTCGGGTGTCCTGGAAAGTTCCAAGCTCGCCAGCGGCGTGAACGAGAGCTGGCGCAGTCCGGATCGCGTGGAAATCAACGGCAGCGCGGCCAGCTTCAGTTTCACCACCGGCACCTGGAACGAACTCATGTACGGCAAACAAGGCGGCCCTGGATTGGCCAAACTGGAGGTGCCGAAGGAATTCTGGGTCTGGCCCGGTTCCCGCCGGGATCCTTTGGTCGGCGATCCGTTGGTGTCCTTCCGCTACGATCAGGCCATCGAATTCATCAACGCCATCCGCGAACAACGGGCCTGTGCCGTCACGTTCCACGATGGTGCCCGCACGCAGGCGGTCATGGATGCCGCCCTCGAATCCAGCGAGAAAGGCCAGTGGATCCAACTACCCACGGACTTCTAATTCGGTCCCGGGGTGCGGCCCGGCCCGTATTCCGGGCCGCACAATGGTCTTGATCGTCTCGCGGTCCGGACGGGACGTCGCGGCAGAGCCCGGTTGATTTGCGGCGCGGGGTGTGGTACTCACGGAGTCAGGCGCACTGCCGCTTATGATCCGCACAAAATCCTTCCGGGTGGTATTCGCGTCTCTGAGCCTGGCCGCGTGGGGCGGCGGTCCGGTTCAGGCAAATGTAGCGCTCGACTGGAGCGCCTTGATGATGACCGGGATTCGGGCTGACACCACCGGCCCCACCCTCGCCTCCCGCAACCTGGCCATCCTGCACCTCGCCATCTACGACGCCGTCAATTCCGTCGTCCGCTCCCACCAACCCTATCAGTTTCAAATGACCGCTCCCCCGCGCACATCGGTGGAGGCTGCGGCAGCCGGCGCCGGTCATACGGTCCTTAAAGTTCTCTACCCCAGCCTGAGCGCGCGGGCGGATGGGACGCTGGAATTGTGGCAGGCGACGACGTCGAACGACGCAGCGATCACCAATGGCCTCGCCCTCGGACGCGCGATTGCGGAGCAACTCGTGGCGGCGCGCACCAGCGACGGATCGGCGACGGAAGTGCCGTATATTCCGAGTGCGGCCCCCGGGCAATGGCGTCGCACCCCCCCGTTCTTTCGTCCGCCGCTGACCCCGCAATGGCGTTATGTGAAACCCTTTGCCCTGCCGGAGTTGTCGGCCTTTGTCCCGGGACCGCCGCCGGCCCTGAACAGCGCCGCCTACGCTCAAGACTACAACGAGGTTAAAGTAATCGGGGCGAAAAACAGTCCAGTACGGACCGCGGACCAAACCCAGATCGCGACCTTCTGGTCGGACTTTTCCTATACAGCGATGCCGCCCGGTCACTGGCATGAAATAGCCGCGACCATTGCCCACACCAAGGGTACCGGACTGCCGGAGACGGCCCGTTTGATGGCCCTGCTCAGTCTCGCCCAAGCCGACGGCGCCATCGTCTGTTGGGAAACCAAGTTCAATTACAACCTGTGGCGACCGGTGACGGCGATTCAGCGCGGGAGCGAAGATGACAACGCCGCGACCGAGCCGGATCCGAATTGGGATCACTATCTGGCGTCGCCGCCCTTCCCCGCCTATCCCAGCGGCCACAGTGTCTTCAGCAAGGCCAGCTCCGAGGTATTGACGGCCATTTACGGCACGGACGCCATCACCTTCACCACGGACTCTGATTCGCTCCCGGGCGTTTTTCGCACCTTCGACAGCTTGTCGCGCTGCGCGGATGAAGTGGGCATGAGCCGCATTTACGGCGGCATTCATTTCCAATTCGACAACGTCGCGGGCAAAGCGAGCGGGCAGAAGATTGCGCAGTATGTGTTGGGAAATTGGCTGTTGCCCAATGCCCAACTGCCGGCGGTGCGTCTGGTGAACACGCCCCCGCAAACGCTGTCCCTGCGGCTGCACGGCCGAACGGGCACGACGCTGATCCTGGAAAGTTCCGCGGACCTGCACGAATGGAA
This sequence comes from Verrucomicrobiota bacterium, assembly GCA_947471985.1. Classification (GTDB taxonomy): domain Bacteria; phylum Verrucomicrobiota; class Verrucomicrobiia; order Limisphaerales; family UBA9464; genus CANIZL01. The sequence goes on from CANIZL010000047.1 coordinate 48,574, forward strand.
TTCCGTGGCAACGAATGCAGCCGTCGCGGGCGGTGTCGCCTGGCCCGCACCCACCGCGGGCGCGACCCAGCAATTCCTCCGCGTACGGGAAGTGCCGTGATGGCGGGGAAACTGTGAATGCCCAGCCGCGTGAATCCAAGGCGGCGCGGCGATCGGTTTTGGCGCGTTTTGACACAATCGTTGGGAGTTCACCTTTGGAATCGGCAATGGCAACGGCAATCGACTCGGCATGGACATCAAGGCCGACGTATTTGAAGGTACGTCCAGTAGGTGACGCCTTAACAAGGTTTAATTGGTTGCTGACTCCAGGGAGCGATTCGTCGCGCCACAACCCTGTGGCTCTGGGCTGCGCTTCGGCGGATCGCAACCCGCGCAAATGGAACGCGTCTCACACGCTTTCGCCAGCTCTCTGAAGGCAAGCGATCTAGGAGTCATACGTACCTTAGAGCCCATCTGAAAACTCATTGCTTGAGAATAGTGGGTTAAAATCGTTAAAATACTGAGCAAATCGCGCGTTTATGTTTGACATGAGCCTGAGGTTGAGTTGGTCAACTTTCCGCGGCAGCGGCTGTCGGGGCGATGAAAAAA
>CANIZL010000048.1 GCA_947471985.1 Verrucomicrobiota bacterium
CATCCACGCCATCCACGCCATCCACGCCATCCACGCCATCCACGCCATCCACGCCATCCACGCCATCCACGCCATCCACGCCATCCACGCCATCCGCGGTCGCCCACCCCTTCTTCTTCCTTCCTCCTTCATAATTCTTCCTTCGCCCCGTACCGCTGACTTTCCCGTCGGCGTGAATCCCCGCCCTCTATCCCAACGGGATTACATCCTCCAGCCCAGGGTTGATCGGCACGATCTACCCTGGGTCCCATTGCCAAATCCCCGAACCCTGAAGGGGTTGTATCCGCCGGCAAAATTGCCGGGCACCGCACACAGAAGCCGGTTAAAAACCGGCGTTACGGGACCGCGGGTCTCCGACCCGCCTCCCCGTCCCGCCGGGACACCTTTTCTCCTACTTCGGCGCTAGAACCACCCGGAACCCCGTCTCATTCCCTTTGTACGTCGGATTGCCCGGCGCGCGATAATCCGACCGGCAGATTCGACCGGAATTATACCAACAGCCACCCCGCAAGACGCGGTCCGTCCCGGTGATCGGCCCGGAGGGATCGGTGACACTTTTGCCCGGTAAATTGTAGCCCCAACGATCCAGGCACCATTCCCACAAGTTGCCGTGCATATCGTAGAGGCCCCAGGCGTTGGGGGCGTAGTTGCCCACCGTCGTGGGGCGATCGATGGCGACCCCGGCGGGATTGAAGCTCGATCCCGTCACGGCGTCGTACTCTTGTCGGCCGATGAAGTTGGCCATGCCGGACCGCAGGGCGGATCCATAGGCGAAGGCGGTGGTGGTGCCGGCGCGACAGGCGTATTCCCATTCGGCTTCCGTGGGCAGACGATACAGCCATCCCGGGGGCAGGCAGCCCGCGGCCTTCTGCGAGGCCGTCAATCGGGCGCAGTAATCCATGGCGTTGGCCCAGGTAACCTGTTCCACGGGGCGATTCGTGACGCCGGAAAAGTAACTGGGATTGTTTCCCATCACGGCCTGGTATTCGGCCTGATTGACCTCGTAGCGGCCCATTTTGAATCCGTAGGTCAGGGTGACCACGGTCTGGGGGCCTTCCCAAGCGGCGGCTTCCGCCTCGGACGGCGGAGTTCCCATGACAAAGGTGCCGGCGGGGATATCGACCAACGCGGGGGCGACACCGGGCCAAAACGCAGCGCGGAAGAATCCCTGCTGGGTGAAGGGGAGGCTGGTCGGCGGGGCCAGGCGCAATCCCTCGGGCAGGGGGGTGTTGGATTGGAAGAGGATTCCCGGGCTGGTGCCGAGGCTGGGCAGGTCCGGCGCGGCGAAGACGAAGACGGCGCCGACCTGGGGCAGGGGATCGAGAGCCAACGGTTTCGGACCGGTTTCGATTCGCACCGGTAGACCGGAGGCGAATCCAGTCGCGGCGAAGTTGGCGGCCACCAGCATCGCCGTAGCCCACCGGACTTGGGTGGAGTGTCCCGGGACCGGGCGGGTTGGGGGGATGAGTGAAGCCATCATCGTGAACGTCCCATCGCTCTGGCAGTGGAAGCCGGAGACATCAAGCAGATTTCGCGCCCGGAGGGCGAACCGTGGGAACGAAGATTCGCGCCGTATGGAACGGGGCCACCGGTTTTCCAATCGGGGTGGGGTGCAACGCCGGTTTTCAACCGGCCTCGGGGTGCGGTGCCAGGTAATTTTGTCGCCACGTCCCCCAGCACCAAAGGTGCGGCATTCCTCAGCCCAGCCCAACGGGCCGGGTTCCCGCCGGAGAATCCCCGCGCCCTGAAGGGGAGCGGGCACCGGGCGGTGGGAAGGACCGCGGATAACGCGGATGGCGCGGATAAAGCAGAGAATGAAGCGGTGTGGATCTGTTTCGCTTATCCGTGTTATCCGCGCTATCCGCGGTTCAAATTTTTGGGGGAGCGGTGCCGGGTAATTTGTGCGGACCGGTTTCTGCTTTCTATTGCGCTCCACGCATGAACATCACGGCGACCTCCCGGCCTCGGCGCGCGGAACGAATCCTCAAGCAGGAGGCGGAGGGTTCCGTGGTGCTGCTGTCGGTGGACTCCGGCGGGTATTATTCCCTTGATGCCTTGGGGGGAAGAGTATGGGACCTGTGCTCCGGTGACCTGACGGTATCCGACATCGCCGGTCGGCTGGAGCAGGAGTACGATGCGCCACGGGCCACCATCGAGGCTGACTTGCTGGAACTTTTGTCCGATCTCGCTCGTGAAAAACTGGTCCGCGATTCTTAGCCGCCGCTGGGCCATCCTCCGGGAGATCGAAGGTGCCGCGGGTGCCGGGCTTTTTCTGCGGGCGCTGGGGTTCGGCGTCGCGGTCCCGGCGTTGATGCGCATGAGCCTGCTGACGTTGAATCGTCGACTCAGCCGGCGCTTCCCGGTCCCGGGAACCTGCACTCCGGAGTCCCCGCTTGGACAGTCGGTGCGGCGGGGTGTGGATGGGGCGTTGGCGTGGGGGCGGCCGCTGGTGCGGTCGGGGTGTTTGTCCCGGGGATTGACCCGGTACTATTTTCTTCGACGCGCGGGTATCGATGTGACGCTCGTGTTTGGGATTCCCCGAAAGGAGGGAGTGCTTTTGACGGAACCTGGGCATTGTTGGTTGGAGTGGGCTGGGAAGCCGATTTGGGAGGACCGGGATCCGGGGTTGGGGTTCGTGCCGATTTACCAGATGCCGATGGGTGGGGCGGGGGAGATTCACGCCGACTAAAAAGTCAGCGGTACCGTAGCGCCGGTTTTCAACCGGCCTCGGGGTGCGGTGCCAGGTAATTTTGCCGACGGATGCAACCCATTCAGGGTTGGGGAATTTGGCGGTGAGACCCAGGGTAGATCGTACCGATCAACCCTGGGATGGAGGATGCAATCCCGTTGGGATTGGGAAGGGGATGCACGCCGACTCGAAAGTCAGCGGTACGAGGCGAAGGAAGAATTATGAAGGAGGAAGGAAGAAGAAGGGGGCGACCGCGGATAACGCGGATGGCGCGGATAAAGCAGAGGATGAAGCGGTGTGGACCTGTTTCGTTTATCCGTGTTATCCGCGCTATCCGCGGTTCAATTTTTGGACCCGTGGCCCGTTCCGTGGAAGCGGGTGGAGGTGGCGGGATGCTCGCCGACTGGAAAGTCAGCGTACCGGAGGACGGCGGAAAATTGGTTGGAGTGGCGGGCAATCGTTGCCTTGGAGGGAATTCCGCGGACGTTCCCACCCAATGCAGTTCACTTGCCAGTTTCATGGTCTGGGTCTGGCCGTGCAGGCCGATGCCCCGGTGCTGGCGGCCGTGCAGGCGCGTTTGCATGAGTTTCCCCCGCTGCCGGCGGGCGAGCGGGTCGATTGGCATTTCGACTACGTGCCCGTGTCCGGACCCGAGGCGCATGTCGTCGAACGTCCGTCTGGTCCGTCCCGGTCCGTGATGGAGCTTCGCCACGCTGAGGTGCTTTATTTTGAGGCCACGCGGCAGTTGTATGTGGAAGCTCCCGGCCGGGCGCGGGTTTTGTGCGACGCGGCCGCCGGACGCGTGCGGGTTTCCTATCTGGCCACGGTGCCGGATCAACCGTGGTTCCTGTCGCATCCGCTCTTCACCATCCCGTTGCATGAAGTGCTGAAACATCAGGGTTTGTACATGCTCCATGCGGCGGCCCTGGCCGAACGCGGGCGGGGACTGTTGGTGGCGGGTTCCAGCGGTGCCGGGAAGACGACGCTGGCGCTGACGTTGCTCCGCGCGGGGTTTGGTTTTCTGGGGGACGACACGGTGTTCTTGCAGCGGCGCGACACCGCCTGGAGCGCCCAGGCGTTTCCGGATGAAATCGATATCACCCCGCAGACCGCCGCGTTCTTTCCCGAACTCCAGCGCCTGCCGGCAGTGGCCGCACCGGTGGGAAGACCCAAACGGGCCATCTCCGCGAGCGATGTCTACGATGTGCTCCCGCAGTGGCACGCAGTACCAGCGGTATTAGTTTTTCCGCAGACGCTGTCCGACGGTGCCAGCCGGGTCGCGCCGATGAGTCGGGAGGAAGCGTTGCTGCAACTCATCCCCAATGTCATTCGCACCGAGGTGGCGACGTCCCAAGCGCATCTCGACGCCCTCGCCGGTCTGGTGCGGCAATGCGCGTGTTATCGATTTTGGGCGGGCCGGGATTTTGCCGCGATGCCCGCACTGATGCGGTCCTTGCTGGAGGCGGCTCCGTGAAGGTGATGAGTGAAGCGTGGCACCACGATTGGTTGGTGCAGTGTCTGGCGGCCGTTCCGGAACAAAACCAAGTCGTCCCGCCGCACCCCGTCGTTGCTCATGACGAGGCGGACTGGGCGGCGTTGATCCGACTGGCCGAGCGACACGATGTCGTACCGCTCCTGTATCATCAACTGCACCAGGCGGGTCGTGGCTGGGGCGTGACGGAACGGGTGCGGGGAGAACTGCGGCAGGCGTTCCTCGTGAACGGCGCGCGCAATGCCCTGCATTATCACGAACTGGCGCCCGTGCTTCGGGCGCTGCGGACGGCAGGGATTCCGTGCCTGGTCCTGAAGGGCGCCCATTTGGCCGCGTTGGTTTACTCTCAGCCCGCACTACGAACCATGGCCGATATCGATTTGCTGGTTCCGGTGGACGCTTTGCTCCCAGCGGGAGCGGTTCTGCGCTCGCTGGGCTATGCGGATGCGGAAGACTCGACCTGCGGGGCGGTCGATGAAACGGTCATGCACCTGCCGCGGATGTTTAAACCGCCGGGGCTGGGCATCGAGGTTCACCATACCATTTCCCGACCTCAGTTGCCGTTTTGCGTGGATGTCGAGGGCCTGTGGCAGCGCGCCCGCACGGTGGAGTTGGCGGGGGAATCGACGCAGGTGCTGTCGCCTGAGGACGTGCTGCTGTACCTCTGTCTGCACACGGCCAGTCACGCGCGGGAAAGTCAGGGACTCGACCTGGCACCGTTTCTCCTCGGATTGAAGCCCCTGTGCGACATCGTCGCGATGGTGCGCCGTCATGGGCCCGACTTGGATTGGGCAGCGGTGCGGGAGCGGGCGACGGCGTGGCGGGCGGGGCGATGCGTCTTTCTTTCGTTGTGGTTGGCGCAGGATTTGTTGGGGTTGGAAGTGCCGGCGTCCGTGTTGGAATCCCTGCGACCTGCGGATTTTGCGGACGATTGGGCCGAATTGGCGCGAAAACAAATCCGCCTGGCGGGAACCGAAGCGCCGGACGCCGACGTGTTGCGCACGACGTTTGCGCCGTGGATGGAATGGGATAAACGGCGTCACACGGGCGAGCGGCGGGGTTGGTTGGGCGTGCTGTTTCGGGCGCTGATTCCGTCGCGCGATCAGGTGGATCGTCGGGTGACCGGGGCGGGGCCGGCGACCGCAGCGCCGGGTCAGGTATCCTCGTACTTTTTCACCCGAACCTGGCGCTGGTCGGTGAGGATTGCCCGCATGACAGGCTATGCGCTGCGGCATCCCTGGCAGACCGCCCGCTACGTCCGTCACATTCGCAATCAGATGCGGTTGTGGAATTGGTTGGAAGATCAGCGGTAGTCGAACGCTGGGCGAACGACGGACTCGTCGGCCTCGTTTCAGGGAAGGCGTGCGTTGGTTGAATCCCGTGCCAGAATGGCCGTCCACATCACTTCTATGCTGCCCCGTCCTGTGTTTCGGAAAGCCACGTATTTTAAACTGACGTGTCTCTGGCTCGGCCTTGTTTCCCCGGTGCGGGCGGACGAGGACCCGTTCGCGGCGGGCGTGCGCACGACGGATCCGCTACCGCCGGTCGAGCAGCGTGCGCATTTCAAATTGCCTCCGGGCTTTGAGATCCAACTCGTCGCCACCGAGCCCGAGATCAACAAGCCCATGAACCTGGCCTTCGATGCCACGGGCCGGCTCTGGGTCACGACCAGCATTGAGTATCCGTGGCCGGCGCCGACGAATCGTCCGGGCCGGGATCGGGTGATGATTTTTGACGACTTCGGCCCCGATGGACGCGCGCGCAAGGTGACCACGTTTGCCGAGGGGCTGAATATTCCGATCGGCGTTTATCCGTTCCGCAATGCGGACAAGAAGTGGAAAGCGCTGGTCTGGAGCATTCCGTACATCTGGTTGTTGGAGGATACGGACGGCGACGGAAAGGCGGACAAACGCACGCCGCTGTACGGCCCGTTTGATCACACGCGGGATACTCACGGCAATCAGGCATCGTTCCGCCGCGGTTTCGATGGCTGGCTCTACGCGACCCATGGGTTTAACAATGATTCGCACGTTACGGCGCCGGACGGCAGTCACGTCGATCTCAATTCCGGCAATACCTACCGCATCCGCCTCGATGGCTCGCACATCGAACATCACACGCACGGGCAGGTGAATCCCTTTGGACTCGCGTGGGATCCGTGGGGTGATCTGTATTCCAGCGACTGTCATAGCGCGCCGGTTTATCAACTGCTGGCGGGTGGGTTCTATCCGAGTTTCGGCAAGCCGCACGACGGTCTGGGATTCGCTCCGACGATGATCGAGCACGCGCACGGCTCGACGGCGATCGACGGTTTGGTGTATGTGGCCGATGACCTTTGGCCGGCGGAATATCGCGACAATGTTTTCATTGGGAACGTGATGACGAGCCGGTTGAACCGGGATCGCCTGGAATGGATTGGTGCCACGCCCAAGGCGGTGGAGATGCCGGATTTTCTGACCACGACGGACCCGTGGTTTCGCCCGGTGGATGATTGTTTTGGCCCGGATGGCGCGCTGTACATCGCGGACTTTTACAACCGGATCATCGGCCATTACGAAGTGCCACTCACGCATCCGGGTCGGGATCGCGAACGCGGCCGGATCTGGCGGATCGTGCCCACCGGGGCGCCGCTGCGTCCGCGGGCGCTGGCGGACGATTTGCCGGGACTGATCGGTGAACTCGGATCCGGCAGCCTGAATCGTCGGCTGCTGGCGGGCGCGGAAATCGTGGATCGCTTTGGGGTTTCGGCGTCCGCGGCATTGGATGCGGCGGCGCTGAAGGGCGACAACGCGTTTGCGCGGATTCACGCCAGCGCCTTGCGGCGTCAATTGCCGGGCGGCGAGACCAGTGGCGACAGCCTGCTGACGAGTACCGATCCGCAACAACGGCTGCACGGACTACGCCGGCTGGGTGAGGGCACGCGCCCGGACGCGGCGGCGGTGGCGCGGAAATTCCTGACGGATGCGCATCCGCGGGTGGTGCGGGTGGCGGTGGAAGTGTTGGGCAAATTTCCGGAGTTCGAGAATGTCCGGCCGCTGCTGGAGTTGCGCGCGAAGGTGCCGGCGGCGGATACGCATCTGACGTACGTGGTCCGCAAGGCGCTGCGCGATCAATTGAAGTCCACCGCGGTTTTTGAAAAAGTGGTGGCGGCCCAGTGGTCGCCGGGGGAAACACGGTATCTCGGCGACGTGGTGCTGGCGGTGGCTTCGCCGGCGGCGGGCGCCTTTCTGGTGCGGAACCTCGCGCACTTGGGCTTCGATCGCGAAGGCCTGCTGGCCGCGTTGCAACACGCAGCACGGTATGCGCCCGAGGGCGATTTATCGCAGTTGGCGACGCTGGCGCGGGAACATGGGGATCTGACGACACAGCTGAGTTTGTTCAACTCGGTGGACCAGGGCCTGCGTCAACGCGGGGTGGCGCTGCCTTCGGTTCTGCAGGAATGGGGTGCGGGATTGGTGGGCCAGTTGCTGAATCGCCCGGAACCGACGGCGGGCTGGTTTAATACCGCGTTGCCGACGGCGCCCACGGCGGTCACGTGGGATTTCGAAGAACGCAGTTTTGCAGATGGGCAGCGCGGGCGGGTGTTGTCGAGCCTGCCCGGCGGCGAAGCGCTGACGGGTGTATTGCGGTCGCCGGAGTTTGCGGCGCCGGCGGCGTTGTCCTTTTGGCTGTGTGGTCATGACGGTTATCCGGACAAGCCGGAACAGAAGCGCAATGCGGTGCGATTGCGGGCGGCGGATTCCGGCGAAGTGCTCTTCACGGCGTGGCCGCCCCGGTCGGATGTGGGGCAGCGCATCGCGTGGAATCTGGCGGCGTTGTCCGGGCGTCGGGTGTTTCTGGAAGTGACCGACGGGGACACCGGTGCGGCGTATGCCTGGCTGGCGCTGGGGCGGATGGAGCCGGCGTCCGTGCCGTTTCCGACGACCGGACTGCGCTCCGGAGCGACGCCGGTGGCGACGGCGGCGAATCTCGCCAGCCGGTTGCAGCTGGTGTCGCACGCGCCCCGGTTCCGGGCGGAGGCCCGCCGGGTGGATGCCGATGGGGAGAGTCGAACGGCCGCGGCGAAGGCGGCCCTGGCGCTGGATGCGGCCGCGGCCTTGCCGGAGTTGATCCCGCTCTTCCAGTCGCCGACCACGGCGCCAGCTTTGCGTGAATCGCTGGGGACACTGCTGGCGGAACAGAATGTGCCCGCGGCGCGCGCGGCGGTGGTGGCGGCGCTCAAGACCGCTTCGGATCGCGTGCAGAAGAACTGGGGCCTGGCGCTGACGGGAAATCGCGATGGCGCGGAGGTGTTTTTGAAAGCCGTGGAAGACGGCAACGCTTCGGCGCGGCTGTTGCAATTGGCGGGCGCCCGGAATCGGTTGCGCACAGCGAATCCGATGGACTGGGAAGCCCGCGTGGCGCGGCTCACCAAGGATCTGCCCCCGGCGGATGAAGCCCGCGACAAGCTGATCGCCGCCCGGCGGGTGGCCTATCAGGCCGCGGCGACGGCCGCGGCCCGGCCCGCGGAAGGTCGGGCGATCTTTGAAAAAAACTGTGCGCTCTGTCATCGCATCGGCACCACCGGCGCCCTCGTCGGGCCGCAGCTTGATGGCATTGGGAATCGGGGACTCGACCGCCTTTGCGAAGATGTGCTCGATCCGAATCGCAACGTGGATCATGCGTTTTACACCACCTCGATCACGCTGAAGGACGGCGAATCGGTCAGTGGCTTGTTCCGGCGGGAGGAAGGCGAACTGATCGTGCTGGCGAATGGCTTGGGGCAGGAGTTCACGGTGCCCAAACGCGAGGTGAAGGAGCGGACGGAGATTCCGTTGTCGCCGATGCCGGACAATTTCGGGGAAGCCCTTCCGGCCGAGGCCTTCAATCAGCTGTTGGCGTTTCTCCTGAACCAGACGGGGCGGTGACGGGGCGGCGCGGTGCGGGCCCAATTCATCCGTGGCGGGATCCGGGGGGTATGGCCTGACTCCCCGGTTCCCCCAGCGCTGGCTTTTGCACCGCAATTTCCGGTGGCCGCCCGGGCGTATTCTTCGTTGCCTTCGGCGGAACGCCGACCGCTGTTTTGGGGATGAATTCCCGACGTTGCCCACGGATTGGCTGGGGCGCTCTGCTCACCGTCATGGGTGCCGTGCACGCCGTGGATGCGAATCGGTTGACCTATCTGGACACGAGCGAGCCGTTCGGTGTGGGCGTTCATTTTCCCAAGCTCACCACGCCGCAATGGGTGGGTGAACCCGGGGTCGAGGCGGTCGTCACGCTCGGGATCGACGACATGAGTCAGACGGCCAAGTACGAGGCGTTTTTGCGCCCGATCCTGAATCGCCTGCAGCAGATCGATGGTCGGTCGTCCCTGAGCATTTTCTGCAATGCGGTGACCCCGGAGGATCCCCAGTTGCCGCGCTGGTTGCAGGAAGGCGTGTCGTTGGAGGTTCACACCCTCAGCCATCCCTGTCCGTTGCTGGCCAAACGGGACTTCACGGCGGCCGAGAAGACGTTTCACGGTGGCGTTGATTTATTGAATCACGTGCCGGGGAACGTCCCGGTGGCCTTTCGCACCCCGTGCTGCGATTCCATCAACAGTCCGAGCCCGCGGGTGTATGCGGAGTTGTTCGACCGGACGAATGCGGCCGGCCAGTTCCTGCGCATGGATTCCTCGGTCGTCATGCTGATGACGACGAATGATCCCGCGCTGCCGACGTCGCTGGTGCGGGAGGCCGACGGCCGTGGGCGGTTCACCAAGTACGTGCCGTTTCCGAGCTTTGTCACCACGGTGGAGAATTACCCGTATCCGTGGATCATTGGCCGGACCTGCTGGGAGTTCGCCTGCATGGCGCCCAGCGATTGGGAGGCGCAGAACATTCTGGGTTCCACCAACGCGACGATGCTGGCGGATTGGCGGGCGGGTTTGGACGCGGTGGTGCTCAAGCAGGGCAACTTCAACTTCGTGTTTCATCCGCACGGTTGGAGTGCCTCGGCGCAACTGGTGGAGTTCATCGATGACGCCGCCCGGCGGTACGGCTCGCGGGTGAAATTTCTCAATTACCCGGAAGCCCTGGACCGGCTTACGCGCAATCTCTCGGCGGGGCAGGCGCTGCGCGCGGCGGATGGATCCGACAACGGGGTTCGCCTGCTGGATCTGGATGGCGACGGATTCCTGGACGTGCTCGTGGGGAACCGCGCGCTGCATCGGACCCGCCTCTGGGTGCCGGCGACGCGCACCTGGGTGGAAGCGGATTTTCCGGCGGACTTGGTCGACACGCACGCGGCCGGCCCGGGGGAAAGCGGGGTGCGTTTTGGGATTCTGGAAGCGGAGGGCCGTGCAATGTGTCTGGTGCGGAATGAGCACACCGCCGGCGCGTGGCGTTTTGCCGGGCGGGCCTGGGAGGAGGCGCCGGAATTTTTGCGCGGATTGGAATTGGATGGGCAGCCGATCTTCACCCGTCGCAACGGTGCGGATCGCGGAGTGCGCCTGCGGGATGTCGACGGGGACGGTGTCTGCGAACTGCTCGTTTCCAATGACACGCAGAACGCGATTTTTCGTTGGAACGCGGCGGCGCGGACCTGGGAACGGGTGGCTGTGGGACTGCCGCCGGAGGTATCGATTGTGACGGCGAAGGGTGAGGATAACGGCCTGCGATTTGCGGATGTGAACGGGGATGGGCACGACGACATTTTGTTTTCCAACGAGACCCGGTTCGCCCTTTGGCTGTATGTGCCGGAGCCGTTTTTGGGTTGGGGCCGCGGTTGGACCCGCAAAATCCAGGCGGGTGTGCGCGCACGTCCGGTTGGCGCGGTGGCGACGATGGCGCCCACGCCCCTGGAGGAAATTCCGCCCATCGTGCGTGCGGGACCGCAGCGGAACAATGGGGCCTGGATCCATTCGCAACATCTCTGGGTGCAGAATGAAGACACGGCGGAGCTGCCCAATCTGGTGGACCGCCGGTCCTTTGACGATCTGCTGCGCGGGGTGCCGACGGCGCCCCAATCACCAGCTGAAGCCCTGGCGAGTTTCCGCGTGCGACCGGGCTTCCACGTCGAATTGGTGGCCAGCGAACCGATGGTGCAGGATCCGGTGGCCTTCGACTGGGGCGCTGACGGCCGGCTTTGGGTGGTGGAATTGCACGACTATCCGTTGGGTGTCGATGGGCACGGCAAGGCCGGTGGGATCATCAAGTTTCTGGAGGATACCGATGGCGACGGCACCTACGACCGCGCCACGGAGTTCCTGCGGGAGGTGAATTTTCCCAACGCCATCCTGCCGTGGCGACGGGGTGTTTTGATCAGTGCGGCGCCGGAGATTTTGTACGCGGAGGACACGGACGGGGACGGCCGCGCGGATGTGCGTCGCGTGCTCTTCTCGGGATTCAATCCGGGCAATCCGCAGCACCGGGCGAATGGCTTCGCCCTGGGCCTCGACGGATGGATCTACGGCGCGAATGGGGACAGTGGCGGCGACATCCGCAGTGAAATCACCGGTCGAAGGGTGTCGATACAGGGACGCGACTTTCGCTTTCGACCCGATTCGGGAGAGTTCGAGGCGATCGAAGGTCAGACGCAATACGGGCGCAACCGGGACGATTGGGGGCATTGGTTTGGCAACGCGAATTACACATGGCTGTGGCAGTATCCGCTGCCGTCGCGGTACCTGGCGCGGAATCCCCACCTCGCGGTGCGCGACACCCGGTTGATGCTGGCGCGCTATGCGGACAGTGGCCGGGTCTTTCCGGCGAGCCGGGCGTTGCCCCGGCCGAATGTGGTTGGTGAAGAGAATCGCGTGACCAGCGCCTGCAGTGCCCTGCCGTATCGCGACGACCTGTTCGGACCGGAGTTTGCCACCAGTGTTTTTATCAGTGAACCCAGCGAAAACCTGATCCACCGGGAGGTCGTGGAGGAAGTGGGCTCCGGGTTGGCGAGTCGCCGGGCGGCGGGGGAGGAGCGGTCGGAATTTTTGGCGTCGACGGACAATTGGTTTCGACCGGTGCAATTGAAGACGGGACCGGACGGCGCGCTGTATGTGGCCGACATGTACCGGCAGATCATTGAGCATCCGGAGTGGATTCCCGCGGACACCCAGGCGCGCGTGGACGTGCGGGCGGGGGAGGATCGCGGGCGGATTTACCGCGTGGTTCCCGACGGGGTGCCACGGCGGCGCGGAATGCGGCTGGCGGGATTGGGTACGCGGGAATTGGTGGCGGCGCTGGAGAGTTCCAATGGCTGGCAACGCGACACGGTCCAACGCCTGCTGCAAGAGCGGGGGGATGCCGCCGCGGTGCCCGCCTTGCGGAGCCTGGCCACCCGGTCCGCCAATCCGAAGGTGCGCGTGCAGGCGGCGGCGGCGCTCAACCTGCTGGGCGGAACCGAACTCGCCGGGGTGGTGGCCGGCCTGCGGGATCCGCATCCGGCGGTACGGATCCAGGCCCTGCAATTCAGTGAGGCTTTCCTGCGTCCGGGAGCGGTCGCGGGTGAATTGAGCGCCGCGATGCTGGCCCTCACGAACGAAGCGCCGGGCGGGGTGCTGCTGCAGTTGGCGCTGTCGCTGGGCGAATGGCGGGATCCCCGGGCGGGTGCGGCCTTGCTGGCGATTGCCCGGCGGCAGCCCGAGGACGCGCTGCTGCTGAACGCCGTGTTCTCCAGCGCGGCGGGGCAGGTTTCGGCGATGCTGGCCGCGGCGGGAACCGACACGCCGCCGGCGGCGGTGTTGGAACGATTGATTCAACTGGCCGCGGCGCAGGGGGATGACGCGGCCTTGCAGCAAGCGGTGGCCGCGACGGTGCGGCTGGATCCCACCCGGGCGGCGGCGACCCAGTTCAGTGCGCTTGCCGGTTTGTTGGAGGCGCTTGAGCGGCGGGGAACTCTGCGCACGGCGGTGATCGATTGGCCGGCTTTCGCTCCGGTGATGGCCCGGGCGGAGGCCGCGGTTTTTGAGGTGGGGCTGGAGGAGACGACGCGACTGGCGGCCTTGCGCGTGCTGGGGCGCGCGCCGAATTCCGGTCCCGTGTCGTTGTCACGGTTGGCGGAACAGCTCGCGCCGCAGCACTCCCTGCGCTGGCAGCAGGCGGTGCTGGCGGCGCTGCAACGGCAGCGGGGTCCGGAGGTGGCCGATGAACTCGTCGCCGCGTGGCCCCGGTTGAGTCCCGCGTTGCGCGGCGTCGCGTTGGAGGTGTTGCTCACCCAGCCGGTGTGGCGGGAGCGATTGCTGGACGCGGTGGCGGCGGGTCGACTGAGCCGCAGCGAGGTCAATCTGTCGGCTCGGCAAAAGCTGCGGGAGCAGTCGGATCCGGTGCTCGCGGCACGAGCGGCAGGCTTGTTCGGGGTGGTGAAAGGAGATCGATCCGGAGTGATCGCCGCCTACGCCGAAGTTCACCAAAGGGTCGGAGATTCGGAGCGCGGGCGCGCCGTATTCCAGGCTCAGTGCACGCCGTGTCACCGATTGCAGGGCGAAGGGCATGACGTCGGACCGGACTTGGGCGCGGTCGTCGATAAATCCGTTGATGCGCTGTTGACGGCGATTCTCGATCCCAACCAGGCCATTGAGGAGCGTTATCTGGCTTATCTGGCGGTGACCCGGGCGGGCCGGGAGATCAGCGGCATCGTGGCGAGTGAGACGCCCAACAGTTTGACCCTGCGAAGTCCCAACGGCACGGAGGACGTGTTGTTACGTTCGGAACTGACGTCGTTGGTGGGGACGCGTCGTTCGCTGATGCCGGAAGGATTTGAGCACGCGCTGGACGTGGGTGGCATGGCCGACTTGATCGCGTATTTGACCGCGACCGGGCCGCGACCCAAGGAATTCAGCGGCAATCGGCCAGAGCTCCTGCACGCGGATCCGCGGGGCGATTGGCGGTTATTGGCCGGGACCGCGGAGATTTACGGCGATTCGCTGGTCTACGAGGCGGGCCATCACAATCTGGGATTCTGGCAGAGTGCGAACGATCGGGCGGTGTGGACGCTGGAGGTGGCGCGCGCGGGGGTCTTTGAAGTGTCGATGGAATGGGCGTGCCCGGAGGCGGACGGTCACAATCGGTTGGGGTTGGAAACGGCGGAGGCGCGGCTCGAAATCCCCATCGGTCGCACGGGAACTTGGGACGATTACCGGGATCAAGCGGTGGGACGGATTACCCTGCCGGCCGGTCGCCAGCGCTTGGTGGTCCGGGGAGTGCCACCGCTCCGCGGGGCGATTTTGGATCTGCGGCAGCTTCGGCTGGTTCCGGTGGGGGCGGATAAGTGACCGCCGGTGGGGCACCGCCAACGATCCTTCGACCGTTCGACGGGCGTGAAACATTGGTGCCCCGGGAAGGTTGGTGCTTCAGACTTCCGGCTGTGACGGCAGTTATGGAACAGGATCTCCCGCAACCAAGGGTCGGGCCGGGGCGGCTGGTGTCGCCGCGAACCGGGACTCGGGGCATGGGGTGGCGGAGCCGTTTCCTGGCCGCTGTCCGGGCAATTATGTGGGTGTGCATCACCGGGACCGCCATGGCGGCAGCGGGCGATATTCGACGCTTTGACGTCGAGGTTCGCCGTTTCGAGCGGCAGGACGCGACCAATCCGCCGCCGACCGACGCGGTGCTGTTCACGGGCAGCTCCAGTATCGTGAAATGGACCCGCTTGAGGGAGGATTTTGTCGGGTTGCCCGTGTTGAACCGGGGGTTTGGCGGCTCCACCTGGCGCGAACTGAATCACTACTTCCCGCAATTGGTGGCGAAGTATCATCCCCGGGCGGTGGTGGTTTATGAAGGGGACAACGATCTGGCGCAGGGCCGCTCGGTGGCGGAGTGCGTGGCGGATTTTGAGGAGTTCCGCCGGCTAATGCATGCCTGTCTCCCGGATGTTCCGGTGGCGATCCTCACGGTGAAGGCGAGTCCCTCCCGGCGCACGCAACGGCCGGTGCAGGAGCAATTGAACGCGGAAGTGCGACGGCGACTCGAGGGGGAGTCCGGTTGGACCGTGCTGGAAGTCGGACGGGTGTTGTTGGATGCGTCCGGGGAACCGCGACCGGAACTCTTCGAGACGGATCAACTGCATCTCCGGCGGGCGGGTTACGCCCTCTGGGTACCGGTGCTCCGGCCCTGGTTGGATAAATTCGCCGGTCCGTAGGCGCTCGGGAGGTTGGTCCGGAGGTCGTTCCGGAGGTTGGAATCCGGGGTGCCCGGCCCGAGTAGATTTTGCTCAGCAAATGGGCGAACCGCTGCTAGTGTGCTCTCTCGTTTTTCGATCCATGACAAAACCTGCTGAGCTGCTGCCGTCGTTGAACCCTGAATTGCCGGTCCTCCCGCCCGGCACCCATTTGCATCGGCTGGCCAACGGTCTGGAGATCATTCTGCGGCCTGATCCGAGCGCCCCGGTGATCAGCGCGCAGGCCTGGTGTCGCGCCGGAAGTGTCGACGAGGGGCAGTGGCTGGGGGCCGGCCTTTCCCACGTGCTGGAGCATATGCTGTTCAAGGGGACTTCGACCCGGGGAAGCGGACGCATTGATCAGGAGGTGCAGGCCGCCGGGGGCTACATGAACGCGTACACGTCGTTTGATCGCACGGTGTACTGGATCAACGCCCCCAGTTCGGGCACCCGCGTGGTGCTGGACATCCTGTGCGATATTTTTCAGAATGCGACGCTGCCGGCGGATGAATTGACCAAGGAATTGGACGTGATCCGGCGGGAGATGGACATGGGGCAGGACGATCCCGGACGGCGCGCCAGCCAGGGCTTTTTTGCGGCGGCGTACCAGCGGAGTCCGTTTCGGCACCCGGTGATCGGGCATCGGGACATTTTCGACCGCATTACGCGGGAGGATTTGGTGGCGTATTACCAGGCCAAGTATGCGCCGAACAACTGCTTTTTGGTGGTGGTGGGGGATTTTGATTCGGCGACGGTCCTCGCGCAGATCGAGGCGGCGTATGCCAGTTCCAAGGGACGCGCGGTGCCGCCGAGTTTTGTGCTGCCGGAACCGCGCCAGACGGCGCCGCGGGAATCGATTGAAACCGCCCCGGTGGAGCACGCGCATTTGCACCTCGGTTGGCACGTGGGGGACCAACGGGATGTCGATACGCCCGCGCTGGATGTCCTGGCGACCCTGTTGGGGCATGGTCGCAGTTCCCGCTTGTACCGCGCCGTGCGGGAGAAGGGGCTGGCTCATTCCGTCAGTGCCTGGACGTACACGCCCGGCTCGGTGGGGTTGTTCGGCGTGAGCGCGGTGTGTGACGCGGACAAGATTGAGGTGGTACGTCAGGCCATTCGGGAGGAGATTCAGCGGGTGACCCAGGAGCTGATGGGGAGCGACGAATTGGCCCGTGCGGTCAAGCAGTTCACCATCGGAACGCTGTCCACGCGCAAGACGATGGAAGGCCAGGCTCAGGATTTGGGTAGCAGCTGGCTCGCGGCGGCGGATCTCCATTTCAGCGAACGGTATCTCGGTTCGGTGCGTCGGCTGGTGCCGGCCGATCTCCTGCGCATTGCGGCGAAGTATCTTCAGTCGGAGGGGCAGACGACGTACGTGTTGCGCCCGGCCGGGGATGCGACGACGGCGGCGGCGGCCGCGACCAAGGTGGCAGAAAATCCGACCCAGCTTTTTGTGCTTCGCAATGGCCTGCGCCTGTTGGTGAAGGAGGACCATCGTCTGCCCTTCGTGGAATTCCGCGCGGCCTTTGCCGGTGGATTGCTGGCGGAGACGTCCACGGATGCCGGATTGACGGCGCTCATGGCCAAGATGCTGGTGAAAGGCACCACCGGGCGGAGTGCCGAGGACATCGCGGCGATGATCGAGAATGTCGGGGGCAGTCTGGAACCGTACGCGGGCAACAACAGCTTTGGGGTGACGGCGGAGGTGCTGACCGAAGACTTCGCGGTGGGATTGGAACTTTTTGCGGATGTCCTGCGGCATCCGGCGTGGCCCGACACGGCGTTGGAACGGGAGCGACAGATTCAGCTGGCGTCCATCAAGGGCCAGCGGGATCAGTTGTTGCAGTGTGCCTTTAAGTCGCTGCGCCGTCAGTTGTTTGGGGACGCGGGCTATGGCTTGGATGCCCTCGGGACCGAGAGCACGGTCAAGGGTTTTACCGCGACGGATCTCCAACGGTTTTATACGCGACTGCTGACTCCAGGGAACGGGGTGGTGGCCATCTATGGCGATGTCCGGACGGCGGCCGTTCAAGGGGCGATCGAGAAGGCGTTTGGTGATTGGACTTCACCGAACCCACCCTGGCAGGCGCCGGCGGAGAATCGGGTTCACTTGGGGCTCCGGTCCGACGAGTCCCGGGACAAGGAGCAGGCGGTGCTCGCCCTGGGGTTCCGAGGTACGACCCTGACCGCTCCGGATCGGTATGCCCTGGAGTTGATCCAGGAGGCGTGCAGTGACATGGGGTCGCGGTTGTTCATGCGGATCCGCGATGAACTGGGGCTCGCCTACTATGTGGGGGCATCGAATTTTGTGGGTCGGACGCCCGGGTACTTCGCGTTTTACTGCGGCACGGCGCCCGAGCAGGTGGACCTGGTGGAGCGGGAATTGCGCGCGCAGGCGGAGGAGATCCGGCTGAACGGGTTGACGGTGGACGAACTCACCCGCGCCAAGGCCAAGATCATCGGGCAGCGCCAGATCGGTCGACAGGATCTGGGGCAGGTGGCGCTTTCTGCGGCACTGGACGAGCTCTACGGACTGGGGCATGCGCACAGCGATGCTGACGATGCCCGGTACGAAGCGGTGACGTTGGACGAGGTGCGGGCGGCGGCGAACCGCTATCTGCAGGCGGACCAGGCGGCCGTGGCGATCATTCGCGGCAAGCCGACGGCCGTGGAGCCGGTGGTGCCGCAGGGCTGACCGCAGCTGTTTTCAATTTCACGATCGATTGCCGGATTCCCGGCCACCGGGCCGGCTACGGTGTCAGACACTTTTCTTTTGGCGACGCAGTGCCTGACACCCGTTGCGCGCAGTGGTGCCAGACACTTTGTGAAAAGTGTCTGTCCCCAAAAAATATCCCTGGAGATCCCTGTAACAGTTCGATCGGTTTTACGTAGGAGCGGGTGTGGCTCAATCGAGTATTCGTTTACAGGATCTGCCGCCGGCACAGCGGCCCCGCGAGCGGTTCTACACCCACGGCGCGTCCGCACTCAGCGTGCCGGAGTTGCTCGCCATTCTCGTCCGCAGCGGCTTGCGGGGGGTCTCTGCCATGGATATCGGGCACTCCCTTTGCACCCGATTCGTCACCCTCGATGCCCTGGCCCGGGCTTCCGTGGACGAATTGCAGGGGGTCAAGGGTCTGGGGCGGGATAAGGCGGTGACCTTGAAGGCCGCTTTTGAAATCAGTCGCCGCCTCAGCACGGAGCCCCGCGAGGAACAGCCCCTCCTCGATACCCCGGAAGCGATCGCCACTCAGATCCGCGAGGAAGCCCTCGCGTTGCAGCATGAGCGGGTGTGGCTATTCCTCCTCGATACCCGTAAGCGACTCCTGCGCCGGGAAATCCTCAGCGACGGATTGCTGGATCAGTCCCTCGTCCACGCGCGGGAGGTGTTCCGGCCCGCCATCCTCGCCAGCGCCCATAGCATCGTCCTCGCCCACAACCATCCGAGCGGCGATCCCATGCCGTCCGATTCCGACATTCGCACCACGCGCGAACTCATCCGCGTCGGGCGCCTGATGCACATTGAATTGTGCGACCACGTCGTCATCGGACGACGTACGGAAACCCGTCCGGTGGATTGGGTCTCCCTGCGCTCCCTCGGGCTCTGGGTGTGACGTCCGGCGCGTTACTTGGACTTGTCCGGATACGGCGGGGGATTGGGGATGACGACGGGGGTTTTGGCCAGCGTCGCCTTGAGTTCCGTGATCGCCCGGTCCAGTTGATCATCGACGCCGGCGAATTCGCGGGCGGGATCGTTGTCCACTTCGATGTCCGGTGCCACCCCAGTGCCTTCCATGATCCATTCCCGGGCCTCCAGATCGAAGCGGCTGAATTCCGGACGGTTCAGGAAACCGCCGTCGAGCAGGGGGAGCGATCCGCGGATGCCCACCACGCCGCCCCAGCTGCGCATGCCGATGATCGGGCCGAGGTGGTGCTTGCGGAAGCGATACGCGACAATGTCGCCGTCGCTGGCGCTGAACGGATCGATCAGCAGGACCTTCGGGCCGAGCACCTGGCCGGAGGGATCCACATTGACGGCTCCGTTGCGGGCCACGGTCCACATGGCCGGTTCGCGGCGGAGCCGTTCGATGATCATGGGCGACACATTGCCGCCGCCATTGCCGCGGCAATCCACCACCAGCGCCTCTTTGTGCAATTGGGCGTAGTAGAACTTCGCAAACTCGTTGAGTCCGGGCACCCCCATGTCGGGGATGTGTACGTAGCCAATCTTGCCGTCGCTCGCGCGGCCCACCTTGTCGATGTTGCCCAGCACCCACTTCAGATAGTACAGCGGCTGCTCGTCGCCGGTGGGAACGATGACCTCATCCCGGGCGCCTTCCGCCTTGGGTTCCCCGTTGATTCGCAGCGTGACTTGATGATCGGCCCGCCCCACCAGTGCTGCGTAAAGGTCCGTCATCGTGTCCGTCGGTTTGCCGTCCACCGCCACGATGTAGTCGCCGCTCTTCACGTTGACGCCGATCTCGGTCAACGGGCTGCGGTATTTCTTGTCCCAGTTCTGGCCGGGGAGGATTTCGTCAACGCGGTAGAATCCGCTGGCATCGCGGGAAACACGGGCGCCCAGGAGGCCCAGACCCACCCGTTCCGCCTTGCGGTAATCGCCGCCACCGACGTACGAATGCCCAAGATTTAGCTCGCCGATTAATTCACCGATCAAATAGGTCAGGTCGGTGCGATCATGCACGTGCGCCAGCAACGGTTCGTACCGACGGCGCAGACCGGGCCAGTCGACCCCGTGCAGGTTGGGGTCGAAGACGAAATCCCGCATCTGGCGCCAGCATTCGGCGTAGATCTGATTCCACTCCGCGCGGCGATCGATGCGAACGCGCAGATCGCTCAGATTTAGTTTTTTGTCCCCCAGGTCGGTTTTGCCCGAGGGAAGGTCGACAATCGCGAAGTCGGAGCCGTTCTGCAGGAGCATTTTTTTCTGGTCGGCGGAAATGCGGTAGTTGCCGTATTCGCCGATCTCGGTCTCCTTCAGTTTGTCGAGTTCGAAGAGCTGGAGTTTGCCTTTGCGGACGTAATATAATTTATCGCCGATACTGGTCAGTCCGGAATAACTGCTGGCTGGCAGCGGCAGGACGGCGATGCGTCCGGGCAGGCCGTCGGCGTCCACGCGGACGATCACCTTCTTGGGTTCGTCCTTTTTGGCCTCGGCTTTCGGTTCCGGCTTGGCGTCGGTTTTGGCGTCCGATTTCGGCTCGGGCTTGGCCTCGGCGACCGCGTCCTTTTTCGGTTCCTCGGTCTTGATCTTGACTTCGTCGGACTTCGGAGCGAGCGGCGATTTGCCTTCCTTGGTCAGCGTGAGGAAATAGACATTCGAAAGGTCGTTATAAACGTGGTTCCACT
The DNA here is from genome assembly GCA_947471985.1 of Verrucomicrobiota bacterium. Lineage (GTDB taxonomy): Bacteria > Verrucomicrobiota > Verrucomicrobiia > Limisphaerales > UBA9464 > CANIZL01. The sequence goes on from CANIZL010000048.1 coordinate 20,658, forward strand.
CGGTTTGGCCGTAGGTCGGGTTGAAGGTGCGGTCGGAGACAAAGAAGAGCAATTTGCCATCCGAACTGAACTCCGGCGACGATACTCCGAACCAGCCGTCCGTGGCCGCAATTTTCTGCTTCGTTTCGAGGGCGTACAACTGGATGGCCGGGAATCGACGCTCCTCCGGGCGAACGTACGCGATCCACTGGCTGTCCGGGCTCCAGGTCCAATCGAGTATTTCCCAATTGGCGGTGTCCACCACGGTCACGGCCTTGGATGCCACCTCGACGTATTGCAGGCGATTGCGCTTATCACTCCAGCCGATGCGCTGGGAGTCCGGGGACCACGCGAGCGCGTATTTGTAGGTGTCGGCATTGGTGGTGAGCTGGGTGGCTGTTCCGGAACCATCCTGCGGCCGCAGCCAGATTTCATCTTCGCCGGTGACGTCGCTGAGGTAGGCGACCGAGCGGCCGTCGGGGGACCAGGCGGCGTTGCGATCGTGGACTCCGGGTGATTGCGTGAGATTGCGGGTGGGCCCGTGTTTGGCAGGAACGGTGAACAGCTCCCCGCGCGCACCCAGCAGGGCACGCTGACCGTCCGGCGAAAGGTCGGCACTGGTTACCGTTTTACTGACGTCGCGGAAGACATCGTGTCCGACGGCGAAATCCTCGCGGATCTCCACCGGGATCTTGGTGATCTGTTCGCTGGCGAGATCGAAGCGGTAGAGTTCGGCCCCGTTTTCAAAGACGATGGCGTTGTCGCCGAGGGACGGGAATTTGACGGCGAACTCCGTGAACAACGTGAGCGGGCGGACCTGCTGGGTGGTCAGGTCGAGGACGTGCAGATTGGCTTGATGCCGTTCGTCGCGTTCGGAGACGAAGTAGATCTTGTTGCCCCGCCACATCGGAAAGATGTCCTGGGCGGGATCCGTGGTAAGGCGTTTGGTCTCCTTGGATTGGAAATCGTACAGCCAGATTTCGTCGGCCTGGCCGCCGCGATAACGCTTCCAGGTGCGGAATTCGCGAAAGACCCGGTTGTAGGCGAGCTGTTTGCCGTCGGGTGAAAAACTGCACCAGCCGCCGCGGGGCAGGGGGAGTTGCTCCGGTACGCCACCGCGGGTCCGGGCGAGGTAGAGCTGACCTTTGAACGGATTCCATTCCGTGCGACGGGACCGATACACCACGGTCTCGTTGTCCCGCCAGGTCATGACCAGATTGTTGGGTCCCATGCGGTCCGAGACGTCGTCGCGATCCAAGGTCGCCGTATAGGTCAGGCGCTTGGGTTCCCCGCCTTGGGCCGGGATGACGTACACTTCGGAATTGCCGTCGTACTGGCCCGTGAATGCGATTTGCGTGCCGTCCGGGGAGAAGCGGGGGCCGATCTCCTGGCCCACGTCACTGGTTAGACGGCGGGCGACGCCACCGGTGGCGGCGACGGTGTAGAGGTCCCCGGCATGGCTAAAAACGACCTGGTCGCCGTGGATGGCGGGGAACCGCAGTAGCTTCGTTTCCGCTGCCCCGACCGATAACAGCGCCAACCCCCAAGCCGCCAAGATCCCGATTCGCCGTTGCTTCCACCGTAACATCATGGGCGGATGCTCGCCTCCGTCGGGCGGCAAGGAAAGTCCGATCCCAGCATGGCGGGGCCGGATGGCGGAGCCTTGGAATCAATCGTCCAACATTGGTTGCCAGCTGCGTTCGCCGAGCTGCCGTTCGCCGACAAAGAGGCGGCGGATGCCGAAGCGAAATTGACTGCGGGCGAGCAGAAAAACGCCGAGCGAAATCAAGGCCGAGGGCAGGCAGACAAACAGCTGCGGCAGGATGGCCCCGAGAAAGAACGTGGCTCCGAAGGCGACCTGGCGTCGGGCGAGCCACAGAGAAAGAAAGCAACCGGACCAGACCATGGCGGCGAGGTCGGCGACGAGGGACAACCAGCAGTACGCCCAGGCCCCGATCACGACGGCGCGGGGGGTGGCCCCGACGCCGGGAGGCGCGGCAGCGGCCGAGTACAGGCCGGTGGGGCGCCATAAGTACAGGACGACGGGAATCAGGGAGAGGAGCGCTGCGACCGTCAAGGGCTGGCGGAACGTGCGGGTCAGCGAAAGCCACACGCCGCGCAGGATGGCTTCATCCTTCAACGGGGTGGTGCAGATGGTCTGCAACAATTCCGAGCGGCGTCCCTCGGCGAAGAATTCCGTGGATTGCCACGCGAAGAGGGCGCGAATTCCCAAGGCGAATCCGCCCATCGCCAGTTGCAGCGCGGGTTGATCGCCGAACCAGCCGCCAAACAGGACGTTGTAAAAACCCACCGGCGGCAGCCCGGCACACCAGGCGCCCAGGATGGAAAGGGTGTGCAGGGCCACCAGGCTCCAGACCGCCAAAGCAATCGTTGGCGGTGTGCCGATGAGACCGAGGATCGGGTTGATGTCGAGGAGATCCGCCCGGAAGCCGCTGGTGGCCCTCCGTCGCCACCAGCGCGGCTGGGTCGCGGTCCCGGAATCCGGGTTGGAAACGGTTTCGTGGGCCCAGCGGCGGACCGCCCAGGACGCAAAGATGAGGGCGGACCAGCCCAGGAGGTGCATGGTCCACAAGGCCCGCCAATACCGGGTGGGATCGGCCCGTCCGGCCGGCGACAACAATCCGGCTCCCGAGCGGAACCCGGTCAGGAGATTCGCGTCCAGCCAACTGCGGGCGTTCGGTGGCACCCCCAGTCGGGCCAGGGCAAAATGCAGCAAAGGGAGGAGGAAGACGGCCATGGCCAGGCAGACGGCGGTGAGCAGCAGGCTTTCCCCGGCGCGTTGCGGATAGGCGGACATGGCCAGCCCGAGCGCGAGCGAGACGAACAGCGTGTTCAACACCGCCAGGAAGGTCCGCCACATGTCATCGCCCGTGAGGCCGCCAAACAGCCAGGCCACGGTCATGACGGGAAACGCGGCCACGACGCCGCCCACGGCGGTGAGCCCGTGGGTCATCAATTTGGCGAGAATGATGTCCCAGCCGGTGAGATCCGTGAGGAACAGCAATCCGAGCGTGCCGTCGCGGCGTTCGCCGCCGATGGCGTCGGCGGTCAGCCAGAGGCCGGCCGCGACGGCGAAAACGAAGGAGGCCCAGGCGAGGGCGCGAAACAGGAAGTACGCGGCGGCCAGTCCTTGGCCCGTGGCGCTGATGAAAATGAAGATCATCAGACTGGCCAGCACGGCGGCGCCGGCCATACCCAGGCGAACCCAGAACGTCCGGCGATTCCGGGCGGCGATGACCAGTTCACGGGCAGCAATCGGGGAGAACGTCATGCGCGGGCGGCCTTCCAGCGGAGTGCCCCGGGACCCGCACGAGGGGTTGAGGCGGGTTGCGCCCGGTGGTGGTGGTTCATCCCGGGAGTCCTCTTAGGTTCCATCGATCCGGTTTCAAATGTTCCCATGGAGACCGGGAGCGCGGGTGAGGCTCACGAGAAAAGGTGGCGCGGTCGGGACGCGATCGGGAAATGCCCAATTCCCCGGGCTCCACGGCTCAAACAATCAGCATCGCGTCGCCGTAGCTGAAAAAGCGATAACGCTCGCGGACGGCCTCGGCATAGGCCTGCAGGATGAATTCCCGGCCGGATTCCGCACCGGGCGCGGCGAAGGCGCTGACCAACATCAGCAGCGTGCTCTGCGGTAAGTGAAAATTGGTGAACAAGCCATCGATCACCCGGAATTCCGCCGGCGGATGGAGAAACAGGCGGGTGCGGCCGTTCGTGATGGGCGTCAGCTCTCCGCTTACTGCCCCGGCAGTGTGCCGGGCGGCGCTCTCAAGGACGCGGGCGCTGGTGGTGCCCACGGCGATCACCCGCCGGCCCTCGGCGCGGGCGCGGTTCACCGCGGCGGCGGTCGCCGCCGGCAGGTGGTAGCGCTCCTCGTGCATGAGGTGCCTGGAAAGGTCCTCCACTTTGACCGGAGCAAAGGTGCCCAGACCGACGTGCAGGGTGACGAACGCCAGTTCCGCGCCCAGTTCCCGGAGTCGAGCCAAAGTGCCGTCGGTGAAATGCAATCCGGCGGTGGGTGCGGCGACGGAGCCGTCCTCCCGCGCATAAACTGTCTGGTACCGGTCGCGGTCGGTGGCCTGGACCCCGTCGGAGCCGCGCTGGATGTACGGGGGCAGGGGGATTTCTCCCAGTTCCCGCGCTGCCGCCAGAACGTCCGTGGTGCCGGCGAAGCGGAGCAGGCGATGCCCCTGATCGTTGGCGGCCAGGACCTCGGCGGTGAGGGCCGCCGGCGACGGGGCGGCCGGGTCCGGGTGTCGGAAGGTCAACTGACTGCCGGGTCGCAGGCTCTTGCCGGGTTTGGCCAGGCACCACCATTCGAGGGGCCCGGCGGGCTCCAGTAACAGGATTTCAAAGGCACCGCCGGTGTCCGACTTGACGCCCCGGAGGCGGGCGGGAATGACCCGGGTATCGTTGAACACCAGCAAATCACCCCGCCGCAGGAACGCCGGCAGTTCGTCGAACCGGCGATGTTCCCACCGGCGGGTGTCGCGGTGGAGGACCAACAGCCGACTGCCCTCGCGGGTGGGCGCGGGCTGTTGCGCGATCAGTTCCGGGGGCAGGTCGAAAGCAAAATCGGCGGACCGCATCGGGGCAGGATGGCAAATCGGTCGCCGGAACGACAGCCGGCGACGGGTTTCGTTCGCTTAGCCGGCCTGGGCCCGCAGGGCTTCCAGTTCCTCCCAGCGGGCAAAAAGCTCGAGGGTCCGTTTTTTGGCGGCTTCCAATTCGGCGAGCAGTTCGGTCCGGCGCCGGCCGTGTTTGGTGTGGAATTCCGGGTCGGCGAACCATTCCTCCAGTTCCGCGACGCGCGCCTCCGTGGTCTGGATCAGGGCTTCCATGCCTTCCAACTCGCGTTGTTCCTTGAACGAGAGTTTGCGGCCCTTGTTGGTGGAAGCGGGTGTGGCGGCGGAGGTCTTGCTGGTGGCGCGGGGTGCGGCGGCGGCCGCTCGGGCGGCAGCGGCGGCCGCTGTGGCGGCGGCGGCGGCGCGGGCCTTCTTCTCCACGTAATACTCGTAGTTGCCGTCGCTGAGCACCACGCGGCCTTCGCCTTCAAAGGCGACAATTCCGGTGCAGACGCGATCCAGGAAATAACGGTCATGGCTCACCACGCACACCGAGCCGGGGAAGCCAATGAGCGCTTCCTCCAACACCCGCAGCGTCGGCAAGTCCAGATCGTTGGTGGGCTCGTCGAGGACGAGGAAATTGCCGCCGCGCTTGAGAATCTTGGCGAGCAACAGCCGGCTGCGTTCGCCGCCGCTGAGTTTGCCGACGGTCGTGACGATCCGGTCCTCGGTGAAAAGAAAACGCCGCAAGTAGGCGCGGACGCTCAAGCGGGTCTCGCCCCAGTTGACGAAATCGCCCCCCTCACTGACCTCGTCGAGCACGGTCTTGGTGTCATCCAGTTGGAGACGGCCCTGATCGACGTAGTTGAAACGGGTCAGCTGACCGACTTTGACGCTGCCGCTCGTGGGGTTGAGCTCGCCGAGGATGAGGCGCAGCAGGGTGGTTTTGCCGAGGCCGTTGCGCCCGGTGATGCCAATGCGGGTGCCGGAGGCGAAACTGAGATTGAGTCCCGAGAACAGGCTGCGCTCGGCGAATTGCATGCCCACGTTCACCAGATCCACCACGCGATTGCCGATGGGCGGCGGCGGCGGAATGATCAGTTCCATCTCGGCTTCGGTGGCCGGCGGGGCGTCGGCTTCGACTTCGTAGAAGGCGGCCAGACGGACCTTGCTCTTGCCGGTCTGCGCCTTGGGCCGCCGGCGGACCCAGTCGATTTCGCGGCGCAGGAACATCTGGCGCTTGTGCTCCACCAGTTCCTCGGAGGCGAGTTTCTCGGCGCGTTGGCAGAGGTAATCCGTGTAGTTGCCCTCGTACCGTTCGAAGGCGCCGTTGCGGAGCTCCACGATGACGTTGGTCACCTGATCCAGAAAGTGGCGATCGTGGGTGACCACCAGCAGACCACCGGGATAACTGGCGAGGAACTGGGTGATCCACTCGACGGAATCGGTGTCGAGATGGTTGGTGGGCTCGTCGAGGAGCAGGAGGTCCGGCTGGGCGACGAGGGCGCGGGCGAGGGCGACGCGGCGTTTTTCACCGCCGGAGAGTTGCCCGATGATGCGGTCGTCGGGCGGACAGCTCAGCTGGTTCAGGGCGGTGCGGACGCGGGATTCGAGGTTCCAGCCGTCCAGGTGCTGGATGCGTTCCTCGAGTTCATCGTGACGGGCGGAATGGCCCGGCAGGTTCTCGAATTCGTGGATGAGCTGCAGCACGTGGCTGGCGCCGGCGTGGACGGCGGCGTAGACGGTCTGCTGGGGATCCAGCTCAAACGTCTGCGGCAGGTAGCCGACGATCAGTCCGCGCCGCCGGATGATTTCGCCTGCATCGCATTCCATTTCGCCTGCGAGCAGGCGGAGAAAAGTGGATTTGCCGGCGCCATTGCGACCGACCATACCGATGCGATTCCCGGAGGAGACCGCCAGGGATGCATTTTTGAGCAGCACACGATCATGGAATCGAAGTTCCAGTTCACGTGCCGCGAGGAGTGTTTCTTCTGCCGCCATCGGCCGCGCACATTAGCGAGGATTGGCCGGGTTGAAACAGAGAAACGGCGGAAGCTTGTCCCGGGGGGGGCGGGGCGGCGGACTAGCGCCAAAGCGGATTCAGTGCGGTGTGGTGGCCGATGCGGATGCTTTGATCAATGGCCTGGGTGATGTGTTCCTTGGCCAATTGCACGGCGTGGCTCAGCCGGCAGCCCAGGGCGAGGTAACCGGTGATGGCTGCCGCATAGGTGCAGCCGGTGCCGTGCGTGGCGACGCCGCGGATCCGGGGCGCCGACAGCAGTAATTCCTCGCGGCCGTCCCAGAAGATGTCCGTGGCTTCGGCGGGATCGGTGAGATGTCCGCCCTTGGCGAGGATGGCGCAGCCGTAGCGGGAACGCAGTTCGCGGGCGGCACAGCGGAGTTCCTCGACGGAATTGAATTCGGCCGCCGGCCGGCCGAGCAGCGCGGCGAGTTCGTCGACATTGGGCGTTAACAAAGTCGCCAAGGGCACCAACCGGGTGACCAGCGCTGCGATCGCGTCGGATTGCAGCAGGCGGGCGCCGGAAGTGGCGATCATCACGGGATCGACGACGAGCGGCGGGGTCTTGCGGGACGTCTTGCGCGCCGAAGTGCGGGCAGATCCCAGTTCGGTCCAGAAATCCGCCACGGTCTGGATGATTTCGGCGTTGAAAAGCATGCCGGTCTTGGCGGCGGCGGGCGGCAATTCGGCCCAGACCGCGTCCAGTTGGGCGCGGACGAAGGCGGGCGGCGTGGCGTGGGTGGCCGTGACGGCCGCGGGGTTTTGCGCGGTCAGGCACGTGACCACCGACGTGCCGTGCACACCGAGGGCCAGGAAGGTTTTCAGATCGGCCTGGAGTCCGGCGCCGCCGCCGGAGTCGGAGCCGGCCACGGTCAGGGCGATGGGCTGGCGGGCCCGGTGGGTGCGTCGAGTCATGGGAAGACGAGTGGCGGGGTTGATCAGGCCGTCGCGGGTTTGCCGGCAAAATTCGGATCGCTCAGGCCGGCCAGTTCTCCGGTGCTGTCGGCAAATTTATCCGCCCGCACCCCGAAGCGCCGAAGCAGACCCAGATGCAGGTTCGCCATCGGCGTGTCGTTGTCGTAAACCAGATGCCGCCCGGTGGCCACCGACCCGCCGCCACGCCCGGCCAGGACGAGGGGCAAATTGTGGGGATTGTGCTGATTTCCGTCGCGGATCCCGGCGCCGTGCAGGATCAGGCAATGATCCAGCAGGGTGCCATCGCCTTCGCGATACGAGCGCAGCCGATCCAGGAAATACGCCAGCTGCTCGGAATGCCACTGATTGATCCGGCGGTACATTTCCAGCTTGTCCGCGTGGTTCTCGTGGTGGCTGTTCTCGTGGAATCCCCCTTTGACGCCGTCGAGGAAGCTGAAGTCGCGGCCGCTGACCGAATTGCCAAACATGAAGGTGCTGACCCGGGTGGAGTCCGTGTAGAAAGCGAGGGCCATCAGATCGAGCATCAGCTTCACGTGTTCCTGATGCCGCACGCCGCGTTCGCTGGCCTGGCCCGGATCGGTGAAGGGATCGAAACGCTTCGACCAGTCGGCGACGCGCCCGCCGAGTTGTTCGAGCGCTTTGACCGTGACGGGATCCGCCAGGTATTGCTCGCGCTGGTGGTGGGTTTCGAATTCGATGCGTTTCTCGATCGCCCGCACGCTATCGAGATATTCCTGCAGTTTGAGTCGATCGGCGGAACTTACGCGCGACTGGAGCCGTCGGGTGTCCTCGGCGACCAGATCCAGCACGCTGCGTTCCTGATCCAGATTGCGCGGCCGACCGCCGGCGTCGTTGCCGCGCCGGAACATGCGATCAAAGGCCATGCGGGGATGGACCTCCTTGGTCAGCGGGGTGGTGGGCGTGGCCCAGCTGATGTGGGCCCCGTAGAGCTGGGTAAAGCCGACGTTGGTATCGACGCCAGTGGAGGGCGGCTCGATGCCGAGTTCCAGGGAGGGCAGGGGCGTGAAATTGCCGACCACCTGGGCGATGCGCTGATCGACCGAGGTGTTGCCGGCGCAGAGATCGGCGCCGGTCGTGCGGGTGATGGTGGTGCTGGTGAGCCAGCCGCCGGTTTTTACGTAATGTCCGTCGCCGGTGAAGGTGGCCTTGTTGCTGAGCTGCGTGAGGATGAGCAGCTCGGACTGGTGGCGGGCGAGGGGTTCGAGGATGGAAGCAAGCTTGAAATCCCGGCCGCGGCCCGTGGGTGTCCAATGGTTTTGGTTCACGCCGTTGGGCATGTACAACGCGGCAAAACGCAGGGGAAATGGGTTGGCCGCCCCCGGCGTGGCTGCCGGTCCTTTGACGGGTGCCTCGGCCCAGGCGGGGAGCGATTCCATCCACGGCAGGGCCAGAGTGACCCCCAGTCCGCGCAAGGCGGCGCGGCGGGAGAGACCGCCGACGGGGCGGGGAGCGGGTGAAGACGGGGCGTTCACGGGATTTATTTTAGCACGGGACCGGACGAGTGCACTGGGGAAGACGGGGGGGCGACCGGGTAAATTCTAGGCAATTGCCGTCCTGAGGTCGCAGCCGGCGGCCGTGAGGTGGGGCGTCGAGCGGGGGATCCCCCCCGGGAGGAGGGTCCGAATGGTTTGGAACTTTTGCCGGGATGGAGTTATGAACCAAGGCGCGCATGGCTCAGTTTACTTACAAGGCCCGAAGACAATCCGGCGAACTCGTGGAGGGCGTCCTGGACGCCGGAGATCGTTCGGCGGCCCTCGGGCAGCTGGAGCGCAGTGGGCTGCGCCCGTTTTCCCTGGTCGCCCCCCCCGCGGGCGCCGCGGCCAAGTCGGCCGCAAAACCGGGGCGGGCCGCCCGGGCCACCGCCAGTTCCGGGAAGGCCGATGCCGCAGCTTCCGGCGGCAGCAATGCCCTGCCGGCCTCCATCCGCGGGTTGTTCACGCGTCAACGCAAGCCCACCCTGCAGGAGTTGGCCACGTACACGCAGCAGTTGTCCAACCTGCTCCGCGCCGGCATGCCCTTGACCGCCGCCCTGCGCTCCATGGCCAGCCTCACGTCCAAGGGCATCCCGGGGCACGTGAGCGATCAATTGAAACAGGACGTCATCGAGGGCCGCGGATTGTCGGACGCGATGGAACGTCAAAATCACGTTTTCCCCGATCTCGTCATCAACATGGTGCGGGCGGGCGAGCACTCCGGCGCGTTGCAGGAGGTGTTGCGGCGGCTGGCCAGCCATTTCGAGCGCTTTGCCGAAGTGCAGGCCAAATTCAAGTCGGCGATGATTTACCCGATGGTGGTCATGTCGGTCGGGGTGGTGTTGGTGTTTTTCTTCATGACGGTGATGATGCCCCAGTTCAGCTCCTTCTTTGAGAGCATGAACATGGGCGGCGACCGGATGCCGACGTCCACCAAGCTGTTGATTGGGGCGAGTAATTTCATGAAGCGTTACTGGTGGGCTTTTCCGCTCAGCGGGGTGCTCACCTGGATGATTGTACGCCGGTACGCGGCCACGGAAGGCGGACGGCGTCGCTTGGATGCCTTCAAGATGCGGGCTCCGATACTGGGCGGCGTCGTGCGGCTCAATCTGTTCGGTCAGTTCGCTCGAACCCTGTCCACGTTGTTGCAGAATGGTGTCCCGGTGTTGAGCGCCCTGAAGATCACCGAGGCGGTGGTGCCCAATTCGATCCTCAAGGACGCGATCGCCGCCACCCGGGATGCAGTGACGGACGGAAAAACCCTGGCGCAACCGCTGGCCCAGTCCGGAATTTTTCCGCAGTTGATGATCGATCTGATCCGCATCGGCGAGGAAACCGGCGACGTGCCGGCCGCGTTGAATAACGTGGCGGAGACTTACGAGGGGGATCTGAATATCGCGCTGCGGACGATGACCAACCTGATCGAGCCGGTGCTCATCGTGGCCATTGCCGTGGTCGTGGGCTTTTTGCTGATCAGTGTGATGCAGGCGATGTTTGCCATCACCAGCAGCATTCAAGGGCAAACCCGGTGAAGCCATTCGCCCCCGTGTGTGCCGGTGTCGGTCGCCGGGTCCACTTCCAGGGGCCGCGGCGGGCCTTCACCTTGATCGAATTGATGGTGGCGATCGCCATCATCGGGATCTCCCTGGCGGTGGCGATTCCCAACCTGCGGCAGATGGTGCGATCGCCGATTGCGCAGGCCACGAAGGATTTCCTCGATGCCACGCGGGAAGCGCGCAATCGGTCGATCATGCTGGGCCAGCCGATGCAGTTGGTGATCGGGGCGGATGCGCAGCAGACGTGGATGTTGATCGAGCCCGCGCCGGTGGGGGTCTTGGGCGCCAAGAACGGGGTGACGCAGGGTGGGTTGATGGATCGGGAGGCGGCCAACTGGGACGGCCCCAAGATGGTGAGTCACTTCACCCTGCACGATGACGTGGCGTTCCGGAAACTGGTGGTGAACGGCCGGGATTACATTACCTCCTCCGACTCCACGGCGATCCGGTTTTATCCCAATGGCACCGCGGATCATTGTGTGGCGGAAATGACCTGGCTGCACAAAGAAGCCCGGCGGTTCACGGTGGAAGTGATGACCGGGTACGTGGACGTGGAGGAGGTAAAATGAACTACTCGCCCGCTCCCAGCCGCAATCGTCACCGCGCCGCGTTCACGCTAATCGAGGTGGCGATTGCGAGCGTCATCCTCGCAGTGGCGTTGTTTGCGATTCTACAAATCTGCAGCGTCTGCCTGAAGGGAACCCGACTGCTGACGCGCAATCATGTGGATGCCACGTCCCTGGCCGCCCAATTGTCCCTGACCAATCGCGTTGAGGAAGGGACGGATTCGGGGACGTTTGGCGAGGATTACCCGGGCTATTCCTGGGTGCGCAACATTTCGGAGTACACGACCAACGGCCTGTATCAGGTGGAATTTCAAGTGCTCGGGCAGACCCGGGACGGCCGCGAAGACCGGTCGGAGATGACGATTCTACTCTATCGACCCGATGCGGTCCGGAGGGTGGGCCGATGACGCTGCGACGGGAAAGGTGGGAGGCGGAGCCGCTCCGATCCGGGACGTTACCGGGCGCGTGCAACCGGCGTGGGCGTGCGGCGTTCACCATTCTGGAAGTGCTGGTGGCATTGTTCATTTTTTCGGCGGTGCTGACCTCGCTGTACGCCACCTGGCGTCTGGTGTTGCAGAGTAATGCGGCGGGCCTGTTGATTGCGGCCAATGCCCAGCGGGCGCGGATGGCCATGCAGACGGTGGAGGAGGCGGTGGGATCGGCGGTGATGTTCAACAGCAATACGAACTACGCGTTCGTTGCGGATACCAGCGGTAATTTTGCCGCGGTCTCGCTGGTGGGGCATCTCAGCGATTCCTTTCCAGCGAGCGGGCGCTTTGAAGGCGAGCGCATTCGGCGGGTCACGTTCATGGTGGAGAACGGACCGGACGGCGAACCGGCCCTGATGATGCGGCAGAATTCCATGCTGGCGGCGGACACCGACAAGGTGGAGTCCTATCCCGTACTGCTGGCCAAGGATGTCTCGCTGTTCACCATGGAATTTTGGGATCAGCGCAAGAACGAGTACGTGAACGAGTGGGTGAATCCGCGCCTGCTGCCCCCGCTGGTGCGGATCACGCTCGGGTTTGGGGTGCGGCAACGGCGGCAGTCGGAGCCGGACGAACTCGTCACCCGGGTGGTGCGGATCTATGGCGTGGGCGTGGATGGCTCGCTGCAGGGCGGGGCGCCGACGCCGGTGCGTCCGAACTGAACATGAAACTTTCCTCCCATTCTGGTCCGGGCCGATCCCCCGGAGTTCGAGCGGGCGCCGAACGCGGATTGGCGCTGGTGGTGGTCATGGTTTTGGTGCTGTCGATGGCCGTGATTGCCGGCGCGTTTGCGTACGCGATGAAAATCGAAACGCGCCTCTCGGTGCGGACCCAATCCAACGGGGAATTGGAATGGCTGGGCCGCTCCGGTGTGGAATTTGCCCGTTGGGTGTTGGAACAGCAGAGGCGGATTCCCGGGGAAGGTCGCTATCACGCCCTGAATCAATTCTGGGCGGGTGGCCCGGGACCCACCAATGACGTCGATAATCCGTTCATCGGGACGACGCTGAAGAATCTGGAGGTGGGGCCGGGGCGGATCAGCATTGAGATCGTGGATGCCGAGCGGAAGCTGAACATCAACCGGATGAACGACCCGCGGCGCATGCAGTTGATTCTGGAGCAGATGGGGGTCGTGGGCGGTGATGCCGACTCGCTGATCAACGCGATCGGCGACTGGCGGGATCCCGATAACAATCCCCGAGCGGGCAACGGGGCCGAGGACGATTTCTATCTGGGGATGGATCCGCCGTATTATGCCAAGAATGCGCCGATCGATGACATCTCGGAGCTGCTGAAGATCCGGGGGGTGACGCCGGAACTCTACTGGGGTGCACGGTTCCGGGGACGGAGCCGGGAGTCGGGGCAGGAAGCGGGTCCGATTCCTGCCATTGGCCTGGCGGACGTGTTTTGCGCCGTGTCGGGCGACGGTGTGAATATCAATACGGCGCCGTTGCCGGTATTGCAGGTGATCATGGGGGGCGATCCCTTTATTGCGCAGCAGGTGATGACGCAACGGGCCGGGTTGGACGGCGTGGACGGCACCTTCGATGACACCCCGTTTCCCACCCCTCCGAATCTGGGACAACTGACTGCCGGCGGCGCCGGGGCCGTGCCGGGGGCCGGGGTGGGATTGGTGACGTCCAGCAGCGTTTTTGAAATCCGGGTGACGGCCGAGATCGGTGGCCTGCGGAAACGCTATTTTGCCTTATTCCGCCAAGGCGGTGTTCCGCTCGGCCAGGTGATGGTGTTTCACCCGGACGAGTAACGGCCGGACGATCGGCTACGGTTTCGAACGGCGGGGCAGTTGGCCGACGCCGCCGGGGAGTTGATTCAGCGTGGTGATTTCGTTCGGGGACAAGGCCCGATTAAAGAGGGCCAGATCATCCATCCACCCGGTGTAGCCCAGCCCGAGCATGATCAGGCACTTTTCCATATCCCAGGTGAACGTCTGAAGGTGGAGGGGGATCTCGCCTTGCAGTTGGCCATCCAGATAAAAGCGGGTCACGGCGTCCGCCTGGCCGGTATTGTAGTGGTCCCAGGTGAAGGCCACGTGGGTCCAGCGGTCGCGGGAAAAGGGCGGGTGAACCACGGTGACCAGCGGCTTTTCCGTCGCGGGCAGGCTGTCCCAGTCCCGCTTTTTTGGATTCCAAACCGGCAGGTCCGCCAGGGCGCCCAGACGGAAGTGCCGCGGCTTCTCGTCCTTGGTGAAATCGGTGAAGAAAGAGGCATCATTCCAATTCCGGGGAGTGATTTGCAGGGGGTCACAATAATCGGGGGCCAGATCGGCATCGGGGCTCACGCGCAGCCAGAACGAGACGGTGCCGCTCCAGTGGTTGGAACGATACGCCACATTGCGGGCGCCTTGGAAGGCGACGAGTTCGTCCATCTTCCGTTCAAACCGCAAGGCGCCGCCGTAACGACCGGCCCCGGGCGCGAGATGGACCGCATTATTGGTCGGCAGCCCGGGGTGGACGTTGCGGGGGTGTCCCCATTGGGGCGCCGACTGCAGGCGCCGGTCGCCCAGGGCAAAGTCGGCATCCACCTGATTATCGAAGCTGGCGTGGAAGGTAAGCGCCCGGCCGAGGGCGGCCCGCGTCCCATGCTCCGAGCTGGTGACGCAGCCGAAGCCGAGGAGGCTGGTCAGGAGAAGTCCCAACAGGGGACCGGGGCGGGAGGCAAAAGACGGGAAATGCTTCATGCGGGTGAGCCGGGAAAAGGTCCGATCAGTCGGCCCTTCGCAAGCGAAGCCCGGGTGGTTTCGGGGGGGCAACACTCTTCCTGACACTGGCGTCCCACCGATTACAGTCCGGCCGCGATGAACATCCTGTTCTTGAATGGTCCGAACCTCAATCTGCTGGGCACCCGGCAGCCGGAGGTCTACGGGCGGACCACCCTGGCGGACATTGAGGCCCGGGTGCGGGCGCGGGCGACGCAGCTCGGGGTGACGATGGAATTTCGGCAATCCAATTTGGAGGGCGAATTGGTGACCTGGCTGCAGCAGGCGCCCGGTCAATTTCAGGCCATCGTGCTGAATGCGGCCGCCTACACCCATACCTCCATCGCGTTGCGGGATGCCATTTCAGCGATCGCGGTACCGGTGATCGAGGTGCATTTATCCAACATCCATGCCCGCGAAGCCTTTCGTCATCACTCCATGATCGCTCCGGTCTGCCGGGGACAAATCGCTGGATTCGGGGCGGAATCCTATGTCTTGGGGCTTTTAGCGGCCGTTAACGTTTGCGAAAAGCCGTAAACTCAAGTTTTTTGTTTAGTTGACGGCATTTTTCGGGAATATTTTCGGTTCGTGGAAACGGATCGCTTGACTTCGGTGTCACCAATTCGACACCTTGGCCGCCTGTAAGTGTGGTCGTTTGTTTCAGTCGTTAGACCTGAGACGGCCGACCTTCGTAAGAAAGCTAAAACCACAACCGGTGGGAGTGTCGCACTGGTTGAACACAAAGAATAGCGCTGTGGACCTTAAAGAGATCAAGGCCATCATTGACTTGATGAAGAAGAATTCCCTCGCGGAATTCGAGCTCGAAGAAAAAGACTTCAAGATCAAGCTCAAACGGCCCATCGGGATGGTTTCCTCCCCGGCTGGGACCATGGTTGAGGATCCGGAGTTGACGGCGTTTGCTCCGTTGTCGCGGCAGTTGGCCTCCTCGGCCGCGCCGGTTTCGGCCGCCAGCAATGGCGATGCCGAGATCAAGTCCCCGATGATCGGAACGTTCTATCGGGCGCCTTCGCCGGACGCCGCGCCGTATGCGGAAGTCGGTGTGGAAGTGGGTCCGGATACCGTGGTTTGCATCATTGAAGCCATGAAAGTGATGAATGAGATCAAGGCGGAACGCCGCGGTATCATCACTGCGGTGGTGGCGGAAAACACCAAGCCGGTTGAGTTTGGCCAGCCGCTGTTCCGCATTCGCCCGATTTAACGTCGTCACCCCTTCCCCCTGCCCCCCTTGTTTGCCCGTAATCGTACGCCTTCCGGCCCCTACATGTTTGAAAAGATTCTGGTCGCCAACCGCGGGGAGATCGCCATGCGCATCATCCGCGCCTGTCGCGAGCTCAACATCAAGACCGTGGCGGTTTACTCCAAGGCGGACGCCAATTCCATGCACGTGCAGATTGCCGATGAGGCGATCTGTATCGGGGATGGGCCCTCGGCGGATAGCTATCTCCGGATTGACCGTCTGATCTCGGCGGCGGAGATCGCGGACGTGGACGCGATTCATCCCGGGTACGGCTTTCTGAGCGAGAACGCGCACTTCGCGGATGTTTGCGAAAGCTGCAACATCCGGTTCATCGGGCCACGGTCGGCGGCGATGAACGCGCTTTCCGACAAGTCGACCAGTCGCAATCTGGCCAAAAAGGCCGGGGTACCGACGCCGCCGGGCTCCGATGGCATCGTACAGACCGAAGCCGAGGCTCTGTCGGTGGCGAAAAAGATCGGCTACCCGATCATGATCAAGGCGGTCGCCGGTGGTGGTGGCCGCGGCATGCGGGCGGCCCACAACGATGTTTCCCTGATCAAGGGTTACCACACCGCCCGGACGGAGGCCGAGAAGGCGTTCGGCAATTCCGGAGTTTACCTGGAAAAGTACATCGAGAATCCGCACCACATCGAGTTCCAGATTCTGGGGGATACCAAAGGCAACATCATCCACCTCGGAGAACGCGATTGCTCGATTCAGCGTCGGCACCAAAAGCTGATCGAAGAGACGCCTTCGCCGCTGCTGGATCGCAAGGAATTCAAGGGGTTGCGCCAGAAGATGGGCAAGGCGGCGCTCAATATCGCCCGGGCCGCCGGCTATACCAACGCCGGAACGGTCGAATTCATCTGCGACGACTCGGGTAATTTCTATTTTCTCGAGGTCAATAAACGGATCCAGGTGGAGCACCCCATCACTGAAGAGGTCACGAACATCGACTTGGTGCGGCAACAGATCCTGGTGGCTGCCGGGGAGAAACTCTCGATTTCGCAGAGCGATGTCGTCATGACCGGTCATTCCATCGAGTGCCGGATCAATGCCGAGGATCCTTTTAACGATTTTCGTCCGTCGCCGGGCCGTATTGAGATGTATTACGCGCCGGGTGGGCGCGGCGTCCGGCTCGATAGTCACGCCTATGCCGGGTATACGATCCCGCCGTACTACGATTCGATGATCGGCAAGCTCATCACCTACGGCAAGGATCGGACCGAAGCGATGAACCGGATGTCGCGGGCGCTGAGTGAGTACATGATCACCGGGGTGAAGACCACGATTCCCTTCTCGATGGCGATTCTGCAGGATCCGGATTTCCGCCGCGGCAATTACACCACCAATTTCGTTGAGGGATTGCTGGGTGGAGCCCGTCGGGAGTTGATTCAGGAGAAGGCGTGACCTCCCAGAGGACGCTGTGAGTGTTGATTCCGCTTCGCTGCTAACCTTGGTGTGGCAGGAGTTGGCGGCCGCAGTGTCGCTCCCGGAGCATCCTTGGCGCATCCCCGTGCTGGTGACGGGTGGGAGTCAGCCGGATGGACGGGTGGTCGTTTTGCGCCGCTTTCAGCGGGCCCCGGATCGCCTCACCTTTTTTACCGATGCCCGGTCACCGAAACTGCGGGCGATCCGTGAGGATCCCCGGGTGGCGTGGGTTTTCTATCATCCTGTCCTCCGCCTTCAGGTGCGGGTGCGGGGCCAAGCGACGCTCCAACCGGGGACACCGGCGGTTCGGGCCCACTGGGAGGCGTTGTCCGAGATTCATCGGCGTGAGTATGCGGCAGCGACGGCGCCCGGCAGCCCGTGGTCGGGGGCTGGATTTCTGGAGTGGGCCGAGGCGTCGGCCCATTTTGCAGTCGTTGAAACCGAGGCAGAGGAGTGGGATTGCCTGCAATTGGACCGCAATGAGCACTCCCGTTTCCGTTTCCACGGCGGTCTGATGGAACGTTTGGTTCCTTGATCGATCCGGATCCGCCGGCGGATGCGGCGGTGGGAGGAGGATTGGGGCGATTTACATGGACGCTTCCAAGGTCGCCAACAGCGTGGTCATCTCCGCTTCCAATTCGGGCTGGATCCGTTGCAGCCCTGGCCAATCGGCGACTCGGGCCATGATCTCCGCCTGACCGGCGAGAGCGGCAAAACGGCGCCCCCCCAGATTGGCTGCGCTGCCTTTGGCGGAGTGGGCGGATATTTTGGCGGTGGCCTGATCCTGCGCGGCAATGGCGGCGCACAGTTGGGACAGACGTGCCGGTGCGTCCTCGCGAAACAGATCCACCAGCTCGCGCAAGGCTTGCGGATCCCCGGGCACCCGCAGGACGTCCAAACACGTGGGGTCGAGGATGGGCTCGGAGGAGCCCTCATCCGCCGGCGTCCCCGATCCGGGGACCGGAGAATAACGCCCCGTGGCACCCGCCCGTCGCAGTGCTGCTTCCAGTTGGGGCAGTTCGATCGGCTTGGTGATGAAGTCGTCCATGCCCGCCTCCAGACACTTCTCGCGGTCGCCCGCCATGGCGTTGGCCGTGAGGGCGATGACAAAATGAGGTGGCCGCACGCCGTAGGTCCTATCGGCCTCCTCCCGCCGCAGCGTGCGGGTGGTCTCATAGCCGTCCAGTTCCGGCATCTGGCAGTCCATCAGCACCACATCGTACGGTTGAGCAGACAGCGTAGCCAGGGCCTCGCGGCCGTTGGCGGCGACATCGGCCGAGTAGCCCAGTTTGGCGAGGAGTTTCTGGGCCACCTTGCGATTCACGAGGTTGTCTTCCGCGAGCAGGATTCGAAGGGCTCGCCGGTTCGGGGACGAGTCGGCGGGCGAGGTGGGCTTGGGGAGACTGACCTGACGGGCGGCGGCGGCGGGATCCTCACCCCGTTGCACGGCTTCCAGTGTTTCCAGCAGGCGGGTGCGTTTGACGGGTTTCACCACGTGCGCCGACAAGCCCACTGTGCGGAGAAGGTTCGGCTCCAGGCGTTGGCCCAAGGGCGCGAGCAGGACCAGTCGTGCGCCCTGCAGTCCCGGTTGGGCATGGATCTCGTGGGCCAGGACCAGCGCGTCCATGTCGGGCAATTGCAGGTCGAGGAGGGTGATGTCGATGGGGCGACCGGCGGCGGCTTCGTGCTGCAACACGGTGAGCACTTCCGCGCCGGTTCCCACCGTGAGCACTTCCGCGCCGGCCACGGCAAGTTCGTGCTGGACAGCCAGACGGGTATTGGCGTGATCATCGGCCACCAGGATCCGCAGGGTGAGTGGCTTGCGTGGGGGTGGCGGAAGGTGAGCGTCCAAGGCTTCCGGTGGACGTTGCAGCACGGCGGTGAACCAGAAGGTGGAGCCCTGTCCTTCGTTGCTATCGAAGCCCATGCGCCCGCCCATCCGTTCCACCAGCTGACGGCTGATGGCGAGGCCCAGTCCGGTGCCGCCGAATTGGCGGGTGGTGGATTCGTCCGCCTGGGTGAAGGCCTCGAACACCTTGGCTCGGGCGGCTTCGGGAATGCCGATGCCGGTATCCTGGACCACGAAGCGCACCGCGATGTCCCGCTCGGTTTCCTCGGTGACTTCCACCCGGACCTGTACCTCGCCCTTCAGGGTAAACTTCACGGCGTTGCCAATCAGGTTCGTCAACACCTGACGAATGCGCCCCGAATCGCCGCGCAGGCGATCGGGTACGCGTTCATCGATCCAGTCGGAGAATTCCACTCCCTTGGTGAACGCCCGCTCGGCGAGCAATTCGACGGTGTCCTCGACGACCTCCCGGAGGTCGAGTTCCTCGGCCGCGACGTTCATGCGACCGGATTCCAACTTCGAGAAATCCAGAATGTCGTTGATGATCGTCAGCAGTGCCTCCGCGGAGGTCTTCACCGTTTCCGCATAATCGCGCTGCTCCGCGGTGAGCGGGGTGTCGAGGAGCAGGCGCGCCATGGAGATGACCCCGTTCATGGGGGTGCGGATTTCGTGGCTCATGTTGGCCACGAACTGCGACTTGGTGCGCGAACTGGCGAGGGCCTCGTCGCGGGCGGCGGCGAGTTCCTGTTCGACCTGTTTGCGATCGGATATGTCCTCGACGGTGCCCTCGTAATAATTGAGCGAACCATCGGGGCGGCGCACGGCGCGGGCGTTTTCGCTGATCCAGATGATTTCGCCGTTCTTTTTGCGGACCCGGCTTTCGAAGTGTTCGACCACGCCGCGCTCGGACATCCGCTGGGCAAACTCCTCGCGGCGTCCCTGATCGACGTAAAGCTGGTGGGCGATGTCTGTGAAACTCTGTTTGAGCTCCTCGACGGAGGCGAAACCGTAGATCTTGGCCAGGGCGGGATTGGCCGAGATATAGGCCCCTTCCGGGGTGGTTTGGAAAATGCCGTCCACGGCATTCCAGACGATGCTGCGGAACTTCTCCTCCGCCTGTTCCGCATCCTCCTGCGCCTGTTTCAGGGCGGTGATGTCCCGGGAGAGGCCGAAAGTGCCGATGATCTGGCCGGCGGCATCGCGCAGAGGCAGCTTGCTGGTGAGGACCCAGTTCACCGTCCCGTTCGGAAGAATCTCGCGTTCGGTTTTTCCTTCGATCGATTCACCGGTCGCCAGGATGTGTTCTTCGTCGGCGCGGGCGGCGTCCGCATGTTCCTTGCTGAAGAGATCGTGGTCGGTTTTGCCGATCAGCTGGGCCGGATCCTCGAGTCCCACCTTGCGGGCAAAAGCCCGGCTGGCCCGGAGGATTCGACTGGATTGATCCTTGAAATAGATGACGTCCGGCGCATTGGTCAGCAGCGCCCGCAGTAGCTCCCGTTCCTGCGCGAGTTCGGCCTGCGTCTGGCGGACCCGGGTGATTTCCCAAAAAATGCCCTGCGTCCCCACTGCCTGGCCTGCGGCGTCCAGCACCGGGGTCTTGATGACCTCGAAATAGTGCCGCTGACCATCGGGCGTCCGATTCTCTTCCGTCGTGCGATAGATCTGTCCGGTGGCCAGCATCTGCCGGTCGTCCGCCTGAAACTTGGCCGCCTGCTCGCGGGGGAAGAGGTCGAAATCGGTGTGGTTCAGGATTTCGTCGCGGGATCGGCCGACGGTTTCGCAGAACTGCGCGTTTACGAAGGTGAAACGGCCCGTGAGATCCTTGCGGAAGATGTTTTGGGGCAGGGATTCAACCAGGGCCTGATAGAAGGCCTCGGTATCGCGGAGGGCATCGGCGGTTCGCTGGTGCTCCGCGGCGGTATGCTGCAGACTCGTTGCCCGGCGGGCGAGTTCGCGGTCCAGTTCCACTTGCAGTCCGACCTGGTGTCCGACGGTCTGCAATCCCGCACGCTGACTGGTGGTGAGCCGACGCGGGATACGATCCGCGACGCCGATCATTCCCAGGATTTCGCCCTGCGCCGAACGGATTGGGCAACCGGTGAACCAGCGCAATCCTGCCGCCGCACCTTCGGCGGGTTCGCGGATCTCCCAGAGATCACCGAGTTCCAGTGTGCGCTGCCCGAGGAGGGTCGCCGCCGCCAGCTCCACGGCATCAAATCCACAGTGGCCCTCCAGGCTTGGTCCGGCGGGGCCCGTCCGCAAAACCAATCCGGCGGGAACGAAACAGACCTGCGTCGCCAACATGGCTAACGCGTCAAACGGCCCCCCGACGATGACTGCGGAATTTCCGGACACCCGGGCAGCCTAGCAATCATCCCGGAGATGAACAATGAAGGTGGATCCCGCGTCGCTGGAATGAAATCGCGGGTTGTGAACCTTCGGTGGTCGCGAATGACAATGGGTGCGGGCGAATTATGCTCAGCGGCACATCATGCCTGCGCACCCGTTCCCACAGTCCCGCACCGGTGAACCGGATCCGACCGACTCGCTGGCCACTCGACGTGCACGGCCGGGGCGGTCCACGACGCTATGGAATTCCCTGCGCGGTTGGTGGGTGCTGGTCGGGCTGGCGTGTACCGCGGTGAGTGCGGCCCGACCGGGGCCGCCCAATGTACTGATCATCCTGGCCGACGACCTCGGCTACTCCGACCTCGCCTGCTACGGCGGTGAGATTGCGACGCCCAACCTGGATGCGCTGGCGCGGGATGGGTTGCGTTTCACGCAGTTTTACAACACGGCCCGCTGCTGGCCTTCCCGGGCCGCCCTGCTGACCGGATACTACGCCCAGCAGGTGCGCCGCGATGCTGTACCGGGCGTGCCCAGTGGCGTGGTGGGTGCCCGTCCGGCTTGGGCCCACTTGTTACCGGAGCTGCTTCGGCCATTCGGATATCGTTCGTACCATTCCGGCAAATGGCATTTGGACGGGCTGCCGCTGCAGAACGGATTCGACCACTCCTATCGCCTGGAAGATCACGATCGGCATTTCGCCCCCCGGCGGCATTTCGAAGAGGATCAACCCCTGCCTCCGGTGGCGGCGGGGAGCGGATATTATACGACCACGGCGATCGCGAACCACGCGATCAAGTGTCTGGAGGAACACGCTCGGGTGCATCCGCAACAGCCGTTCTTTGAGTTTCTCGCGTTCACGGCCCCGCATTTCCCGTTGCAGGCGCCGCCGGCGGATATTGCCCGGTATCAGGATCGCTATCAGCGTGGCTGGGAAGTCCTGCGCGACGAACGCTGGCAGCGTATGCGGGCGCAGGGAATCGGTGGCAGTACGCTGTCGCCGATTGAACGGGCGGTGGGGCCGCCGTATGCGTTTCCCGAGGCCCTCGCTCGATTGGGACCCAACGAGGTGGATCGTCCGTTGCCCTGGCTGGATTTGACCGCAGCGCAGCGTCAGTTTCAGGCGGCAAAAATGGCCGTGCACGCCGCCATGGTGGATCGCATCGATCGGGAGGTGGGCCGGGTGCTGGAGCAAGTGCGGGCGATGGGGGCGTGGTCGGATACGCTGGTACTGTTCCTGTCGGATAATGGTGCCAGTGCGGAAATGATGGTGCGCGGGGACGGCCACGATCCCGACGCTGAGTGTGGTACGGGGGCGACGTTTCTCAGCCTGGGACCGGGGTGGTCCAGTTGCGCCAATACTCCATTTCGCCGGCACAAGACCTGGGTGCATGAGGGCGGAATTTCGACCCCGTTCATTGCGCATTGGCCGCGCGGCATCGCGCAGCGGGGCGCGCTGCGGACGGCGCCGGCGCACCTGATCGACATCGTCCCCACGGTGTTGGAACTGGCGGGCAGCCGACGCGGTGCCGCTGGAGATGGATCTTCAGCGCCGCCCGCACCGGGCAAAAGTCTGGTGCCACTTTTCGCCCACGATGGCACCATCGCACGCGAGTCGCTCTGGTGGTTGCACGAAGGCAATCGGGCCTTGCGGGTGGGTCATTGGAAGATTGTGGCGGCCGGGGCCGATCAACCTTGGGAGTTGTATGATCTCAGCCGGGACCGCTCGGAAACCCGGAATCTGGCGGGGCGGAAACCGGCCAAGGTACAGGAGTTGGCGGCCCAGTGGACCCGCCAGACCGAGGACTACCTTCGCGTTGCCCGCCTGCCTGGCGCCGATGCAGCGCCGTGACGGGTGAATCCGGGTGGGCGAAATTGCCGGCGGGTTACGCGAGGAGCCCCGACACCACCTGACCATGAACGTCCGTCAGCCGGAAGTCGCGACCTTGAAAGCGATAGGTGAGCTGCTCGTGATGGATCCCCAATTGATGCAGCACGGTGGCTTGTAGATCGTGCACGTGTACCGGGTTGCGGGCGACGTTCATGCCGAGGTCATCGGTCTCTCCGTAGGTAGATCCCGCCTTCACACCGCCGCCGGCGAGCCAGCTGGTGAAGGCGTAGGGATGATGGTCCCGGCCCCAGCGTTTGCGGTCGTCGAGACTGCCTTGAATGAAGGGAGTGCGCCCAAACTCGCCGCCCCAGATGACGAGCGTGTCATCGAGGAGTCCGCGTTGTTTCAAGTCGGCGACGAGGGCGGCTGAGGGTTGATCGGTATCCCGGCACTGGGTGTAGAGTTCGGTGGTGAGACTGTTGTGTTGGTCCCAGCCCGCATGCATGACCTGCACGCAACGGACGCCGCGCTCAATGAGGCGGCGGGCCATCAGGCAGTTGTAGGCATACGTACCCTGTTCCGTGACGCCGGGGCCGTAGAGGTCGAGCACGGATCGGGGTTCGTGACTGAGGTCGGTCAACTCCGGCACGCTGGTCTGCATGCGGAAGGCCATTTCGTACTGGGCGATGCGGGTGGCGATTTCCGGGTCACCGTGTTCGCGCAGTTTTAGTTCGTTCAGCTCGGCAAGGTCGTCGAGCATCCCCCGACGCGTCGTCCGATCGAGTCCCGGGGGATCGCCCAGATACAACACGGGTTCGCCACTGCCGCGGAATTTTACGCCCTGATAGCGCGACGGCAGAAAACCCGAGCCCCAGTAGAAATCGTAGAAGATCTGCCCGCACGAAGTGCCCTTGCTGACCGAGGTCAGCGCGACAAACGCCGGCAGGTTTTCCGTGTCACTGCCGAGACCGTAGGCCAGCCAGGCGCCCAGGGTCGGTCGTCCCGGGATCTGAGCTCCGCTGAGCAGCAGGGAGATGCCCGGGGCGTGATTGACGGCTTCGGTGTACAGGCTTTTGACGAAGCACAGGTCATCCACCTGGCGTGCCGTGTGGGGCAGAAATTCGCTGACCCACGCCCCGCTTTGGCCGTGCTGATGGAAGGGCTCCACCGGCGCCAGCAACAGTTTGCCATCCGCCTTGCCAGTCATGGTGCTGAAGCGTTTTCCGGCGATGTAATCCTCGGGCACGGGCTTGCCGTGCAGCTCGCGGAGCCGGGGCTTGTAGTCGAAAAGGTCGACGTGGGTGGGGGCGCCGTTTTGAAAGAGGTAAATGACCCGTCGGGCGCGCGGCGTGTGGTGGGGCAATCCGGGCAGGCGGGAGGTGCTGCTGCGGGTGGCGGTGGCTGGCGACGGCGGCGGCGCTGCCGCCTGGAGCCCGGAACGTTCCAGGAGCCCGGCCAGGGCCGCGACGCCCAGACCGGTGCCGGATCGCCCGAGAAACGCCCGGCGGGTCAACTGCAGCTGATGTTCGAGCAGGGGATTCATGAGCCGGTCATTCCTTGGTCAACGCTTCGTCGAGATTCAGGATCGTACTGCACAGGACGGTCCACGCCGCGTGATCGAGGGGATCCAGCCCCGGGTCCGGCGGCAGTTCTCCGACCGCCAACAACTGGCTGGCGGCCGCGGGGTGGGTGGCGAAGTGATTTCGGTGCCGTTCCCAGGCCCGCTGGCAGACGGCTTGTTCCTCCGGGGTGGGTGACCGCCCCAGCACCCGGAGGTAGGCCTGTTCCACGCGTTCGCGGGTGTTGTGCGCCTCGCTCCGGAGAACCCACCCGGCCAAGGCCCGTGCGGCTTCCACGTACGCGGTGTCGTTCAACGTCAGCAGGGCGTGCAAAGGGACGTTGGTGCGGGGCGTCTTGACCGTGCAGGTCTGACGGCTGGCCACATCGAAAAACATCGTCGGGCCCACGATGCGTCGCCAGAACACGTAGAGACTGCGCCGATACAAGGCGGCTCCGTGATGTTGTTCGTAGCGTTTGGCCCCGAACGTCGCCTCCTCCCAGACCCCGGCGGGCTGGTAGGGTTTGACGGGGGCGCCACCCACTTGCTGAGTCAGGAGTCCGGCGGCGGCGAGGGTGACGTCGCGAATCATCCACGAAGGCATTCGGAAACGCGGCCCGCGGGCGAGCAGGCGGTTTTCCGGATCCTGTTCGGAGAGTTCCGGGGTGACGCGTGAGGATTGGCAATAGGCTTCGCTGGTGACCATTTGGCGGATCAGCTGCTTGACGTTCCAACCCGACGCCTGGAAATCGGTCGCCAGCCAGTCCAGCAAATCCAGATTTACCGGCTTCTCGCCCTGGACCCCGAAATCCTCCGCGGTCTTCACCAGCCCGACGCCGAAAATATTCTGCCAGAAACGATTCACCGTGACGCGGGCCGTCAGGGGGTTGGCGGGGGAAACCAGCCAGCGGGCCAGGTCCAGGCGATCCACCGGGGCCGAGGCCTTGGGGGTGGACAAGGTGGCGGGGATGGCCGGGCTGACTTCCGCCATCGGCTTCAGGTAGTTGCCCCGGTTTAGAATCGCTGTGGGGCGCTTCTGCCCGGTGTCCTCCATCACCATGACCCGCGGAATACCGCGGCTGAGCGCGTCCCGTTCCTGGCGGATTTTACGGAGGAAGTCGAGCCGGGTGGCGTAGGCCGGATCGGTGTCCTTCCACTGGGCGACCAGCTTCTCCAGCCGGCCGGCGTCGCGGTCGCGCAGGGGAATTCGGAGGTGTTCCAGGATCTCCTTCGGCAGTGCAGTGGCCGCGGCCGCGGCCTCGAGCGGCTGGTCTTTGACCCGCGAGAATTTGACCGCTTCAAAATCTTCCGCGGCTTGGAGCACCACTTTCAGTTGGGCGTCCATGTCCCGGAGTCGCTCCGCCTGTTCCCGGGAGGGCACGCCGAGATTCGGTGGGGTTTGTGGATCGCCGCCGCTGCCATCGACCCGCGTCTGATTGAAGAACGCCAGCAGACCGTAGTAATCCCGCTGGGTGTAGGGATCGAATTTGTGGTCGTGACAGCGCGTGCAATTGAAGGTCGCGCCCAGCCAGACGGTGGCCACGGTTTCCGTTTGATCGAAAAGGTAATCGATGCGGTTCTCTTCTGCGATGCGTCCGCCTTCCCCGTTGATCATGTGATTCCGGAGGAAGCCCGTGGCCAATCGTTGCTCGTCCGTGGCCTGGGGCAGGCGATCCCCGGCGATCTGCCAGAGGGTGAATTGATCGAAGGGCAGGTTGCGATTAAAGGCGTCCACGACCCAGTCGCGCCAGGGCCACATGGTGCGTTCGCCGTCACCTTGGTAGCCGTTGGAATCGGCGTAACGGGCGGCTTCCAGCCAATCCCACGCCATCCGTTCGCCGTACCGCGGTGAGGCAAGCAGGCGATCCACCAGGCGTTCGTAGGCGTCCGGGGCCGGGTCTTCGAGGAACACCCGAACCTCCGCGGGCGTGGGCGGCAGGCCGGTGAGGTCCAGCGTCACGCGGCGAATTAGCGTGGTGCGGGGCGCTTCTGCCGCCGGGTGAAGTCCCGCCTGAGCCAGGCGGGCTCGCACGAAGGCATCGATGGGATGGCCCTGAGATTGAGCGTGGTTTGTGTGGGCCGGTCGTTGGGGCGCTTCCAGGGCCCAGTGGCGTCCCCAAGGTGCGCCGGCGTCGATCCATTGCCGGAGCAGCTCAACCTGTGCGGTCGTCAGCGCACGATTGGCCTTGGCGGGTGGCATGACCTCGTCGGGGTCCGGCGAGGTGAGGCGGCGCAGAAGTTGGCTGTCGGCGGATTTCCCGGGAACGATGGCGACGGCGCCGCTTTTTGCCGGCTGGGTGGCCCCTTCCCGGGTGTCGAGGCGCAGGCCGCCTTTGCGGGATTTTTCATCGGGGCCGTGGCACGCGAAGCAGTGGTCGGACAGCAGTGGCAAAATGTCGCGCGAAAAACGGATGCCGTCAGCGGCGTGGCTGCACGGCATTTCGGCGACGAGGGCCAGGAGTAACGCCGGGATTGTCCAGCCGACCGCCCGATGGGCGGCGCGAGGAGTGGAGGAAAGCTTCACGGGTGCGCGCAGACGTCGATTTCTAACCGCCACCAAAGGGCGGGGCGGACTGCGGAGAGTGGATCATGGCTGGCACGTTCCGTTGGACGTCAAAGGTGTCAAGCGGCTTCGAACGGAGGCTATAAAAGTGCCGGGGCCAGTTGCGCTGGTGTGGAGCGGACCAACGCGTGATCGTGCGTGGGATGGGTTCGCTTTGGGCGCGGGCCGCGCTCCGGCTAACAGAAAAATGGCGCCATGGCCCGCCACGAAAAACCGGTACCAACCTCCCAATTCGCCCGGCGTAGCGATCGTGCCACGTTCGCTATCTTCGCCGGATAGGGAGCCAGCCTCAATATCTTGCGGGGGCATCACCGCTGGTGATGCAACAGGCGGCGGAGTGAACTTTGGGCGGAGGAATTGGACCGGGATGCCTGTTTTGGCCGGTTCTCAGCTTACTTTTGATCTTCGTGAGGCCTCGGGCGGCACGACTACGCCGGAGATCGGCAAAATTCTCCCCTTCCGGCGCAGGGATTTCGCCGGTTCGGCTTGTGGAGGGATCGGTTCTTTGAGCCGTCAGCCGATGGCGTCGACGCGCAGGTCGCGTAGGACGCTGATTCCGGGGAGTGGGACGCCCCGGATGGGGCGGGCCCCATCCTTCCGCTTCGGACTGAAGCGGTCCCGAAACCGCATGAACTGCTGATCCA
>CANIZL010000049.1 GCA_947471985.1 Verrucomicrobiota bacterium
AAAATCATCAATACCGCTTCGCTATCGTCCATTTCCGATAGCTGATCAGCGCTGGCCAGCTTCAGCGCGAGCGCTTTGGCCCGAATTCTGGCGGGATCGAGACCGCGGCCGTCATCGCGGAAGACCAACCGCAGACTGCCATCAGAGTTCTCGGGGGCCAGGGTGATGGTTACGGTGCCTCGCGTGGGCTTCCCGGCGGCCATTCGCTCGACGGGGGCTTCAATACCGTGCGCCAGACTGTTGCGTCCCAGTTGAATTAGGATGTCCCGGACGAGCTCCCGGTGACCGCCGACTTGAGCCTCCTGGAATCCGGCGGCGGTGAGTTGAACCTGCTTGCCCAAAGAGCCGGCGAGGTTTTGCAACATGGTGTGGAAGGATCCAAGCAATCCGTCCGGCGGCCAATCCGACGGCATCGGAGCCGGAGCGGCCGGTGGGGTCGGGCGCGGCGTCGCGGCGGGCGCGGCGGCCCGGGACGGAGGGGGCGCTGCCACCGGGGCTGCTGCGGGTGGTTCGGGCCGGGGAGAAAAGCTGCGGAGACTGCCCAAGCGCCCTTGCAGTCCGCGGGCTTCTTCCAGATCAGCAACCAAACTCGCCTGCAGAATCACTACCGAGAGCAGGTCTTCCGGCTTGAGGGTGGGCCGATCCCGCAGTTCCCGGATCTTGTCCTCAAACTCATGCACGGATTGGACAAAATAGCGGGCGCCGATGAATTCCGCATTGCCCTTGATGCCGTGAGCCGCGCGGAAAATGGTGTTCAAGCGCTTGCGCAACTCTTCCTGCCCATCCGCGCCCCGGGCGACTTCCACGAGCGAGTCGGCCTTGAGAGTCTCATTGACCAACTTGAGCTCACGGTCGGCGGCGTCGATGAATTCCCGGAATTGTGCCGGCTCCACGTGGAGCGCACTGGAAAGAATCTCGAACTGCCGATCCTTTCGACGTTCCGCCTCCCGCAATTGCTTCTCCAGCAGGACTTGCTCGGTGATGTCCCGGGCGCTGACAAACACGTTCGCCACCGTTTCCTTGCCGTCCATCACGCGTTTGAAGGCGAATTCCAGATACCGGGTGTCGAAGCCCCCCTCGTTGTTGGGAAAGTTGATGTCGACCTGATTCAACGGGTTGATCTTCGCCAGTTGTTTCTCCTTTTTGGCGGGATTGAACATCAGTTCGAGGTAATCCCGGGTGGTCCCGTACATCTTCTCGGTCAACAGCCGCTGGAGCAGGCTCAGGAAATTTACCCCGGCGAGGTTTTCCACGCGGAGGATGTTTTCGGACTCCTTGGAATAGGTATTTCCGATGCGATTCTTCGAGTCAATGATCAGCAGGCCCTGCTTGACGGTGGAGAGGATCAGGGCGTTTTCCTGCAGCAGACCGTTGAGTTTGGCGGTACTGCCTTCAAGGCTGACGTTGGACTCGCGCAGCCGCGCTTCCGCCGCCAGTTGCTGTGCATCACTTCGGCGGAGTTTGCCGACAAAGAAGTAAGTGATGTAAGCCAGGAGCCCCAGCACCAGCGCCACGGCGGCGGCCTGAATCCAGCGGAGGCGGGCCGCCCGCGCTCGACTCAGATTGGTCAGCTCGTTGGTCAGGTCGTTCATCGAGGTGTAGGTCGACAGGTTGTGGCGCTGCGCCTTTTCCACCAGATCGGCGATATCCCCGCGGACGGGAGTGTTGTTGGGGGCGGCCACTACGCGGGCGATCGCCTCTTGCACAGGTTGCCAGGCTCCTAGTGCATCGCGGATCAACTTTTGCGCCTCCTCGGAAACCGCCTTGTGAATGGTCACCTTCTGATCCGGGACGGTGCCGTCGACGGCGCCGCCATCCTGAAAAGCCGCCAGTGTGGTGCGGAACCACGTATCGGCGATTCGCAGATCATTCATCAGCGTGGTCACCGACTGGTTCAAGGCGATTTGCGCCTGGATTTGGAGGGCGTCCTTGGTGATCCGTTGGGTTAGGTCCCGCTGCCGGGCGGCAATATTGTTTTCCGCGGCGTCCGCCTCCAGTTGCCGCACCATGGTTAAGTTCAAGACCAAGACGCCTAAAACCAGGAGTCCCAGCATGATCCCGGCCAGCACCAATTCCCGGTAGCGGGCAAAGAACTGCTGCCGCCCGGCGTCCACGCTCGGAACGTCGGCAGGGCCTGGGGATACACCCGGGCGGGGGGAGGGGGAGGGGGGCAAACTCATGGGGGCAGGGTGGAACCTAAATGACCGGTGACCAAGACTTTGGGGTGGGCTGCAAGAGTGTGGCTGTCCGGTGTAATCCTCCGGGCCGCAGGCAATTACGAGGGCTCATAAGAAGCGTTTTCCGAATTGATAAATCACCACCAGAAGACAGGCGATGATCCATCAGTTTGCGGGTTCATGGCCTGAAAACGGCGCCACTCGGCGTGGCCGTCCAGAAACGCCAGATTGCCTCCCTGCGGCAATCCATTCTGAATGTGGGGGGCAACATGGGGCACCGTCTTGCCGGAGGCGTCCACCCACGCACCGAAGACACCTTGGAAATTGTTACCAGCGGGACTGCGGCTGGTGGTCAACGACGGAATGCCGTCCGCATACAGCACTCGTTCAGAAGTGCCGGGCGTATAGAAATCGTTGCCGACTTTGATCTCGCGCGGGCGCATGGCGAGATTGACGTTGGTCGCACTGATGCCCCCGGCACCCGGCAGGGTCAGCGCGTAACCCAGTACCCGATAGGCGCCCAGTTCGTCCCAAAGGGTCTGGCCCTTGGCGTTTTTAAGATCCCGCGCTTTGGCGAATGCCGGGCAGTACAAAAGCCGCTTATTGGGACCATAGTACTCGATTTTGGATAGGGAATTGGTGTGAATGTCCCAAGGCCAGGGAACGAGATGCACGCCGGGAGTGGGGAAGGGATCGGTGGCCCCGGGCGGTACCACGGGGATCAGCTGATCCTTGTTATCGTCGGCGTACATCTGAGTGGCGAGGCCAAACTGTTTCAGGTTGGCGAGGCAACTCATCCGCAGGGCCTTGCCTTTCGCCTGTCCCAAAGCCGGCAGCAAAATCCCGGCCAGAATGGCGATGATGGCAATGACCACCAATAGCTCGATGAGCGTGAAACCCGGGGGGCAGGATCCGCCGCGGCGGATGGGAGACTGGCAAGTGGGGAGCATACAGTATGAGTATGGAAAGCGGGGTTCAGTGGAGTCCGCCGACGAAGTGCTGTTCGCCACCATTCGCTGTCGCCACTTGAGCCAGCAGCTCGGGCAGATTCTGCTGAATGGTTTGGATTCTCGGAGCCAGATCCTGATACACGGCGAGCTCCGGATTCGGCATCGCCAGGAGTTCATGAAACGCGGGCGCACCGACCAGCCCCATCAACTCGGCGTGTACCAAAGCGCCCTCGAGAAAGTAGAGGTCGCCGTAGCCCGCGGGTGAAGACAGACGCAGTCGGCAGGACTTTCGCTCACGAGCGAGAAGCTCAAGAAAATCACCCGGACCGATGCCTTGGATGCGACTTTCCGGTTTGGGAGCCAAATACCGACGGACTCCCGCCACTAGTTCGGCGGGATCCACCGTCCGTTTGTGCAATTGCAACGGCCGGAGGGAACGGCGAAGGCGGACCATGTCTTCCAGCAAGGCGGAGTCGGTCCAGAGGACCACCGGCAGGCCGGGATATTTGTCCTTTAGTGACACCAAGAAGTCCATCCCCGATCCGTCGGGGAGGTTCAATTCGAGGAAAACGACCGCCGGATGGCGATGCTCCAGCCATGCCCAAGCGGCCGCCGTATCCGCGCAGACCTCCACTTGAATGGTCCAACCGCGCTGAGCCAAAGTGGCCTCAAGCGAACCCGCTCCAACCGGGTCTGGATCTAGAATTAGTACGTTCATGCCTGCTGCTTAGCCGGACGGCGCGTCAAAGTCCCGATGCTGTTCCCGCGCCATCGGTACAGTTTTACCTGCCATCCTCGAATACCGTAGCTTATTTCTTTAGACTGAAGCCTGCGATGGGGGGGCGCTACAAAAAGTTTTTAGCGGTCCGGGAGGTGCGCCCCGTCCGAAAAATAGCCAAGTCCCTACTCAGGGAAGTTCATTCGTTGGAGACGTGTCGCCGGGCCAAGCTGTACTCCTCGGATTTCCTTCGGGCCGGCCGTCGGGCGAAATCGGGTCCACCGCCTACTTCATCCCCAGTTGGGCTGTGAGGACCTGCTCCAGACTGCGGAATTTGGCGACATTCTCGGGCTTCAGGGCCATGAGGATCTGGTGTGCTTCCAGGCAACATTCGGCCACCTCTGTTTTGGAATGGACCCCGGCCGGCATTTCCTGATCGATGGGTCCCGATACCGGGATTGGGCTTGAATTCAAGCGTCTTACCAAGGGCAATACACCAAGGTTGTCGAGTAAATCGGTCACCCGCTCATTGGGTTGAACCACGGTGAACTCGAGGGCCAAGGGCCGCGGCGGTTCCGACGCTCGAGGCGACACCAAGCCGGCCAGGACGCCGGAGAATGTGCTGTCCATCAGCAGGCAATCCCGAAGATCCAGAACGAATCGGGAAATGCCCTCACTGGTCAGTTGCAGAATGAGCGCCTTGAAATCGCGGGAACTTTCCACCGCCGCACGACCCGTGATTCGCAGGTAAGCGCAGGGCGGATCGACCGCTACCGTAATCTTGGAGCCGACGGCTGCCATACGTTGAACGCTTATTCCGGAAGGGCTGCGGGTCAAGCGGCGGCGCCTTCCATGAAGGCGTAGCACAGCAGGTGCAGAATGTGCATCTGGACGTCTTCCACGCGTCCATAATGGGTATCCCCGATGATTACGGCCTGTTCCGCGAGTTCGGCCAGCCGCCCGCGTTTGGCACCCAACAAAGCGATGGTGCGCAGGCCGTGAGCCCCGGCCCATTCATACGCCTTTACGAGGTTGGGGGAGTTCCCGCTGACGCTCGCCGAAAGCAGCACATCGCCCGGTCGGGCAAAGTTCATCAATTGCCGGACGAAAATCTCATCGTAGCTGTAGTCATTGCCCAGCGCCGTGATCCAGGCGGTGTTGTCGCACAGCGACATTACCCGAAAGCGGCGGCCCAATTTGTCGGAAGCCCCCTTGCCGAGATCCACAGCGAAGTGGCTGGCGTTGGCGGCGCTGCCGCCATTGCCCGCCACGAAGATTTGGGCATCGGCGGCATGAGCCGTCTTGAGGGTGGCAACCAAGCCGGCGAGTTGAGCCGGTTGCAGGGTGTCGACGGCGCGTTTTTGGGCGCTGAGATACGATTCGATCCAAGCTTGCATCGGGGTCACCATCGCCGGTGATCGGATTCTGTCCAAGAATGCCGAAGCCGGTTCCCCCCCCCGGCATTGCGGCCCGGCTCCGGATCACTGGACGTCGCCCGCGATGACATACCGTCCGCGCGGCGGCGTTGAGTATTTGAGAAAGCTGTCGAGCAGGAGCTGAACCCCGAAGTTGTTGACCCCGGAGCCAAAATACACGGGGCTCAACTTCCCCCGCAAAACGCGGTCGTGGTCGAATTCCGCGCCGGCCATGGCCACCATCTCGATTTGCTCGCAGACGGTCCGGTAGAGCTGGTCGTCCAGGCGCTCGCGGACGGCCGGATCGGTGAGGCCAGTGACGTTGACCGGAGCTCGGAACATGCCGCCCACCACGCGCTCAAAGAGGTGCACCTGCCGCTCCTGCAAATCGTAGAGACCCTTAAAATCAGCTCCGCTGCCGAGCGGCCAGTTCAGGGCGCACGATTTGATACCGAGCACGGCCTCCAGTTCGTCCATCAGACCGATGGGATCGCGCGCCGGGCGATCCAACTTGTTCATGAAGGTGAAAATTGGAACCCCGCGACGGGCGCAGACTTCAAAGAGTTTGCGGGTTTGGGTTTCCACACCCTTGCCGGCGTCGATAACCATGATCACGGCATCCACGGCCGTGAGCACCCGGTAGGTGTCTTCCGAGAAATCCTTATGACCTGGGGTGTCGAGCAGATTGATCCGGAAGCCGGCGTAGTCGAATTGGAGGACCGTGGAGCTGACCGAGATGCCGCGCTTTTTCTCCAACTCCATCCAGTCGGACGTAGTGGCCCGTTGATTCTTTCGTGCCGTGACGGAACCGGCGAGTTGCACGGCACCGCCGTAGAGCAGCAGTTTCTCGGTCAGGGTGGTCTTGCCGGCGTCAGGATGCGAAATGATCGCAAAGGTGCGGCGGCGGCGGATTTCTTCGGCCAAAGTCACAGGTGCGTCAGGTTAGCGCGAGCCGCGCCGCGGAGACAATGCGGGATTCGTCGAATTGGAGGACGGGGCCTTCGGTGACGTTCGGCCCGGTCCGGTCGGATGCCAGGTGGGTGGGGGAACGCTGCGGGCGAAGGTTCCGGGACGCTCTGGATGGTAATCTTCATTTTCCCTAAAGTGTCCCTTGCCAGATCGCGACTCCCCAGCATACTCCACGCTCCCTTGCATAGGGCTGGGGAAAAGATTTCACATGCGTCGTCCGAAAGGTATCAAGACCAAGAAGTCCGTGGCCAAGCGGTTTAAGATCACGGCCACCGGCAAAGTGCTCGCTAACCATGCGGGCAAACGCCATTTGCTTTCCGGCAAGTCGGCCAAGCGCCGCCGTCGTCTGGGTGAAACCAAGGTGGTTCATCACACGGACGAGTATAAGATCAAGCAGAGTCTGCCCTTTACCCGTTGAACGCCGCTGAGCCCGCTCAACCGCGGGCCGCGATCACTCACCAAAACCCTTTTTAATTCTAGCACACCATGCGCGTCACCAACGCTCCCGCCTCCCGCAAACGTCGTAAACGCATGCTGAAGCTGGCGAAGGGCTTCCGGCTTAAACGCTCGAAGCTTTATCGTTACGCCAGCGATGCCGTCGACCACGGCATGCAGTATGCCTTTCGCGATCGCAAGACCAAGAAGCGCAATTTCCGTGCGCTCTGGCAGATTCGCATCAACGCCGCGGCTCGTTCCGCCGGTTTGACCTACAGCCGGTTCATGGAAGGTCTGCGCGCCGCCAAGGTGACGCTGGACCGCAAGGCACTGGCGGATCTCGCCGCCACGGACGCCGCCGCGTTTACCAAGCTCGTCGAGCTCGCCCAGGGCGGCTTGAAGAGCAAGGTCACCTCGGCCTGAGCGGTTCTTCAACCGATTTCCTGCAGCGGGCGTCCGATATCGGACCGCCCGCTTTTTGTTTTATCCGGCTCCCCGCCATGCCCTCCACGATCTCATTGCCGCTCCACGGCGACCGACTCGCCGCTGATCCGGCGTCTGGCTGGTTTCTTTTTTGTAGCTGATTCCGCACTTTTTCACTTCTTCCATGTCCACACTTCTTGATCGTATCGATGCCGTGAAGCAGGCGGCGCTCGCCGAGCTGCGTGCGGCGCGTGAACTACCCGCCCTCGACCGTGCCAAGGGCGCCTTTTTGGGTGCCGAGGGGCAGTTCACCACCCTGATGAAGGAATTGGGCACACTCGCCAAGGAGCTGCGTCCGCTGGCGGGTAAGGCCGTGAATGCCGCCAAACAGGAATTGGAGGCGCAATTGGCCGTCCGGCGCGAAGAGTTGGAGCTGAGCGCCGCCCTGCCCAAGGAGCCCACGGATTTCACCCTCCCCGGCCGCCCGCGGCGCCTCGGAAAGCAGCATCCGTTGACCCAGGTTACGGCTGATATCGTTAAAGCTTTCAGGAAACTCGGTTTTGCAGTGGCTGATGGCCCCGAAATCGAAGACGAATACCATTGCTTTGATGCCCTGAACACCCCGGCTGATCACCCGGCGCGCGATAGTCAGGATACCTTTTTCCTGGATGTTCCCAGTCGCCCGCTCCTCCGGACCCACACCAGTTCGGTGCAAATTCGGGTGATGGAGAAGACCCCTCCCCCCATCCGCATCATTGTTCCCGGGCGGGTTTTCCGCCGGGACAATGCCGATGCCACCCATAATCCCACCTTTCACCAGATCGAGGGACTGTACGTGGACAAAGGAGTGACGGTGGGTGACTTGAAGGGGACCGTCGAAGCCGTATTCCAGGATCTGCTGGGCAACGACGTCAAACTGCGGTTTCGGCCGCACTACTTCAGCTATACCGAGCCCAGCCTCGAGATCGATTTCACCAATGCCCTGGTCAAGAAACTGGGCAAGGACTGGCTCGAGATCGCCGGTTGCGGAATGGTGCACCCCGGAGTGTTCGAAAAGGTCGGCTACGACCCTGAAGTTTGGAGTGGTTGGGCCTTTGGCTTCGGCATCGAACGGATCGCGATGCTGCGGTACGGGATCACCGACATTCGCCTCTTCTACGAAAACGACACGCGCTTCCTGCGCCAGTTCTAAGCGGATCCATTCCTTGGCGTTGAACCTCAAGAATCAATTTTTCCGATGAAAATTACCCAGAACTGGCTCCGCGAATACGTCGACTTTCCGTGGTCGACCGAGGAACTGGTCGAGCGGCTCACGATGCTGGGCCTGGAAGTCGAAGGCGTACAAAAACTCGGCGGTGAGTTCGCCGGCATTGTCGTGGCGCAGGTCGTGACGCGTGAAAAGCATCCGAATGCTGACAAGCTGTCCGTCTGCCGCGTGAACGATGGCCAGGGCGAGCGCCAGATTGTTTGCGGGGCCCAGAATTTTCAGGCCGGCGACAAGGTGCCGCTCATCCTGCCCGGGGCGTCGCTGCCCTTGAAGGCCGGTGATACGGCTCCGTTTACCATCAAAGTGGGCAAGATTCGCAGCGTGGAGTCCCACGGCATGTTGTGCTCGCACGAGGAACTGGGAATCGATCCCGAGGCCATCGGCCATGCGCGTGCCGACGGGCTGCTGTTGCTGAAGGCGGACGCCCGGGTGGGGCAATCTTTCGCCGAGTATCTGGGACGGGCGGGCAGTGACGTGGTGCTGGATCTTGAAGTGACGCCCAATCGGCCCGATCTGAATTCGCTCATCGGCATTGCCCGCGAAGTTGCCGCTCTGACCGGGAATCCGTTGAAGTTGCCGGCGGCAGAGCTGCCGTCGGCCGGCCCGGGATCGTCGGTGACGGAATGGGTGTCCGTTCGCCTGGAGGCCCCGGATCTATGCCCGCGCTACTCGGCTCGTCTGGTGCGGGGAGTGCGCATCGGCCCCAGCCCCGATTGGCTGAGGCAGGCTTTGGAGAAGGTCGGTTTGCGCAGCATCAACAACGTGGTGGATGTGTCCAACTATGTGATGCTGGAGACCGGTCAGCCCCTGCACACGTTCGATTACCGGCTGCTGCATCGGGCGGCGGATGGTGCGCCGGCGACCGTGGTGGTTCGCCGGGCAACCGGGGGTGAGACCTTCACCACCCTCGATGGCCGGGTACATAGCTTGGGCGCCGATCAGCTGCTGATTGCGGACGAACAGAAGGGCATCGCCATTGCCGGCATCATGGGCGGCCAAAACACGGAGATCCGGCCGGATACGGTCGACGTCCTCATTGAATCCGCGTATTTCCTGCCGACCAACATTCGTCGGACCAGCAAGGCGCTCGGGTTACGGACGGATGCCAGTTATCGGTTTGAGCGGGGAGCGGACGTGGGCGTGGGTGACTATGCCAGCCGACGCTGCGCGGCTTTGATTCTGGCTACGGCGGGCGGCGAGCTCGCCGGCGGTGTGGTGGATGCTTACCCCGAGCCGCTGAAGGCCCGCGAAATTACGCTGCGTCATGATCGGTGCCAGATCCTGCTCGGCGTGGGAATGGCGGACGACGTCCAGGCCCAATTCCTCACCCGGTTGGGAATTCAGGAGGTGACCCGCCCGGAGATGCGCGGGGCTTGGTCCATCTGGCGGGTGCCCAGCTGGCGCGTGGATCTCAAACGCGAAGCGGATTTGGTCGAGGAGCTGGCGCGCCTGCACGGCGTGGACCGGTTGCCGTCGACGCCGCCCCGCTGCGTGCTCGGGACGCATCCGTTTGATGCCATCTTTGACCAACTGGCGGTGGTGCGTAATCGCCTGACCAGCCTGGGACTTGATGAGGCCCAAGGGCAGACGCTGATTGGTGGGGCGGCCGCGCGCCTGGTGACGGCCGACATGGTGCCGCTCGCCAATCCACTCAGCAGTGACATGGATACCCTGCGTCCCTCGTTGCTGCCGGGGCTGCTGGATACGCTGCGGCACAACCTGACGCGCGGAAATCGCGATGTGCAGCTTTTTGAAATTGGCCGGGTCTTCACGCAAGCGAACGGAGTGGCCAAGGAAGGTTGGCGCGTGGCCGTGGCCCTGACGGGCGCGCGTTCGCCCGGATTTTGGACGGGTGAGGAACGTGAGGCCAAATGCGATGTATTCGACATCAAAGGCGTGGTCGAATCCCTGATTGAACTGCTCGGATTGCGGGGGGTGGTTTACCAACGCCGTCCCGAAGCCACGCCCTTATTCTTGGAATCCGCGACCCTGGCCCTGGGTGGCAAACTGGCGCTGGGACAACTGGGGCAGGTGCAGCCCCGGCTGGCCAAGCAGTATGATCTGCGGGATCCGGTCCTGCTGGCGGAATTGGACCTCGATGTCCTGCTGCAACGCCGCGGCGCCGGCGCGTCCTTCAAAGCATTGCCCGCCTTCCCGGGCAGCCGTCGCGACATCGCGATGCTGGTGCCGGAGTCCACGTCGCACGACGCCGTGCAATCCGTGGTTCGGCAAATCAAGCCCGCCAACTTGGAGACGGTGGAGCTGTTTGATGTTTTCCGCGGCAAACATGTGCCCGAGGGACAGAAGAGTCTGGCTTATGCCTTTATCTACCGGGCGGCCGACCGCACCTTGAAGGATGAAGAGGTCACGGCCGCACACGCCCGACTGGTGGAGGCCTTCCGGACTCAGCTGGCGGCGCAGATCCGGGAATAGCGGTTGTCGATTTGGAGGCCACCCGTCGTCCGTTGAGTCCGACGGGTGGCCGCATCTCCAACTGGGTGGAGTGGGCGGCGTGCGGAAATCCGCCTTGGGTGGACGGGAGCGACGGGGTTTATTGGGCGGCGGCAGGCTGGGCTTCCTCCTGCGCCAGCCCGTGGTGTCAGACAACCGCGTCAGACCATTTCCTGGCCGCCACCGTCAAAACCCGTTCCGTCCAGATCGATCAGAATATCCCGGGGTTCGGCACCCTTGCTCGGTCCGACGATGCCCCGGTCTTCCAGTTCATCCATGATGCGGGCGGCCCGCCCGTAGCCCAGCTTGAGCCGTCGCTGCAGGAGCGAAACGCTGGCTTTCTTCTCCGAGCGAATCACGGCAATGCACTTTTGGATGAGCTCATCGTCCGCATTATTGCCTTCGTCGTCCGGATCCAGGGGCATGGTCCCCGCGCTGCTGGGAGCCTTCTGCAGGGCCTGATGGATATCCACCTCGTAGCTGGGTTTGCCTTGTTTGGCGATGTGGGCCACGACCCCTTCGATCTCCTGGTCGGTAATGAGGGCGCCTTGCGCGCGAATCAGTCGTCCGCTGCCGGGTGGCAGGTACAGCATGTCACCCTTTCCCAGCAGCTTGTCGGCCCCCATCTGATCCAAAATCGTGCGGGAATCGACCTTCGCCGCGACTTGGAACGCGATGCGCGCCGGAATGTTGGCCTTGATCACGCCCGTGATGACATCGACGGACGGGCGTTGCGTGGCCACGATACAATGGATTCCGGCGGCGCGCGCCATCTGGGTAATGCGGGCGATGGCCATTTCCACGTCCGCCGGCGCCACCAGCATCAGGTCCGCCAACTCGTCGATGATGACGACGATGTAGGAGAGCTTTTCGGGAATGATGATGTCCTCCTCGCGCGGAACGACGATCTGTTCATCGATCTCCACGGCGAAGCCGTCGGCGCCTGGCTCCACTTTTTCTTTCCGCTGCATGAGCGGCAGTTCGAGTTCCTTCGGGCCGGCGGCTTTTTCGGCATCCTTTTCGCGCGGACGTTCGTTGAAGGATTTGATATTGCGCACGCCGACGCGGGCGAAGATCTGGTAGCGCTTCTCCATCTCATTGACCACCCAGCGCAGGGCGAGGATCACCTTCTTGGGGTCCGTGACCACGGGTACGACGAGATGCGGCAGGGCATTGTATTGCTGCAGCTCAACCACCTTCGGATCGATCATCACGAAGCGCAGTTGGTCGGGGGTAAACTTATAGAGCAGGGACGCGATGATCGTGTTGATGCAGACCGATTTTCCGGAACCGGTGCTGCCGGCGATCAACACGTGGGGCATCTCGGCGAGATCCGCGATGATTGGATGGCCGTAGACATCTTTTCCCAGGGCGAGAGGAATCCGGGCCCGAGAATTCATCCACTCCGGTGATTCCAGCAGGTCGCGCATGATGACCTTGGTCTTCACCGCGTTGGGAACCTCGATGCCGACGGACGATTTGCCGGGAACCGGGGCGAGGACATTGAGCCGTTCGGCCTTGAGGGCGGCCGCGATGTTGTTGGTCAGTGCCGCGATTTTTTCGAGCTTCACGCCCGGGGCGGGATGCAATTCGTACCGGGTGATCGTCGGACCCTTGGTGATGTCGCCGGGGGCGACTTCGATGCCGAACTGCGCAAGGGTCTGGACCATCAGGCGCGCGTTGGCCATGAGCTCCTCCTTGGTTTCGGTGGGGCGCACGGTGAGGTCCGGCGTTTGGAGCAGGGCGATGCCGGGCAGTTGGTAATTGCCGATCATCGGCGTGCTGGCGACGGTGATCGGACGCCGGCGCGGTGCGCCGGTCGGGCGCATCAGCGGCTTCGGAGCAGGGGTATTGACGGCGGCGGCGATGGCTTCCGGTGTGAAGGGCGAGTCCTCGAGATCATCCACCCCCGAGGGCGGGGTGTCTGATTCGACCTCGGTCAACGGGGCGGAGTCTTCGGGTGACTTCCCGATCTTGGCAAGATGCTCCTTGGTCGCGTCGGCCACCCCGTAATCGGGATCGTCGGTGTCCTTGATCTTCGCGAAGGCGTTGCCGGCGGCCTCGCCGGTGCCGGCTCCGGACGGGCGCCCAAGAATCCGAGCCACCAAGCCGCCCCGTTTGCGGGCAACTGGGGTCTCGGGGGTGCCGAGTTTGGCGGCGACATCCTCGGCGCGAATCACTTCCCCGGCGTTCATCAACTGATCCGGGCGCAGCTGGGGAACGGAAAGATCCCGAACCGTGGGTTCGGGGACGGGTTTGCCGTCGGAGCCCAGGCCGGAAGGCAGGGCGCTCGGTTCGGTTGGAGTCTGGCGGGCGGTGCCTTTCGCCGCTGCTGCTGCCGGCGCGGCGCCGGCTTCGCGTTGGAGTTCGCGCTGTTTCCGGGCGAGTTCCCGGGACTCCTTTTTGAGCGCCAGTTCCTCGGCTTCCAGCTGATCGCGGGCCTGGAAGGGATCCGGTTCAAAGAGACGTCGCACCCACAGCAGCAGATGAAAATCGGTCAATAGGAGCCAGCTGCCCAGGTAGGCCAGCGCATAGATCATCGTGGCGCCGCTGCGATTGAAGAAATTGCGGAAGACATACTCATTCAGCGCCCAGCCAATAATCCCGCCGGCGCCCATGGTGTCGCCCTTCACTCCCAGCGGCGGCAATTGGTCAGAGTACAGGTCGAGCAGTCCGCAGAGCCCAAGGAACATGCCCAGCGTGCCCACAATTCCGCGCCAGCGCCGCAAATGAGCCAGGGCATCGGTGAATCCGGCGAGCCCAAGGAACATGGAAACCACCGGCAAGGCCCAGGCGGCCGCGCCGAATCCCAGGAAAAGTCGGTAGGCGAGATGCGCGCCGAACGGCCCCATCCAGTTGTGGACGGAGGAATTCCGCGGGACGGCATTGAAGGCGAGGTCGTAGCGGTCGTAGGAGACCAGCGCGAGGGCCAGCACGAGCGCGATCGACAAGCCTAGCCAGCCGATAAGGTCGCCCCAGGCATGCCCGGAAGTTTCTGCGGTCGTAGAACGCGCCACAGCGGTACCTTAAGGACCCCGCGTCCCCTCGGGCAAGCTGGCTGGAGCGGGGAGAACCGAGTTTTAAAGCTTGACCCAGCGACCGGCGGTGCTGCTTTTCAGCAACGCTTCGCAGAGCTGGACTTCTTGGTGCCCATCCTGCGCGGTGGCGAAAAGGACCGGGGTCTGCCGGCCGCTGGCGATGTGTTGGTAGACGGCCCGGTACTGCATTTTATGGCTGTCGGGAAAGCCCTCCGCATGTCCGCCCGGATAGTCCGTGAAGCCCGCCACATCTTCGCTGAAGCCGGCGGTGCCACGCTGGAGGATCTGGTTGGGCTCGTCGCGTCGGCCGACGAGGATTTCGTTGGGTTGCTGCAGATCCCAGCGCACGCTGCCCTTGGTGCCGTAAATGCCCAGCGCGAGACTGCATTTCCAGCCGGCGGCGACCTGCGAAATGGAGGCGTTTGCGTGCACCCCATTGACGTGACCATGCGCCGAGGAACCGAATCGCAAGAGCACACTGCCAAAATCCTCG
Organism: Verrucomicrobiota bacterium; assembly: GCA_947471985.1. Lineage (GTDB taxonomy): Bacteria > Verrucomicrobiota > Verrucomicrobiia > Limisphaerales > UBA9464 > CANIZL01. Next base: position 14,337 of record CANIZL010000049.1, read on the forward strand.
GTGTCCACGCTGTAAGGCACGAGGGTCGTCGGATCCGCCTGCGTAAACGTTTTGACCTCACCGCGGGGGCGACGGCGGGTCCGGTGAAAGGTTTCGAGGTGGGCAAACACCGCTTCCACCTTTGCTCCCAGGATGAAGGAAGCGGCATCGATCCAATGGGTGCCGATGTCGCCCACGGCCCGGAGTGCGCCACCCTCCGAGGCGAGGATGCGCCAGTTGTAATCGGTGTCCTTCAGCAGCCAGTCCTGAAAGAACTGGCCCTGCACGTGGATGATCTGGCCGAGGTCACCGCGTTGAACCATGGCGCGCATCTGCAGCACGGCGGGGAAGAAGCGGCACATGTAATTTACGGCGAACACCGGGCCGGCCGCCCCGGCGCGATTCACGGCCGCCACGACGCGGCGGGTTTCCCGGCTGGTCATGCCCAGCGGCTTCTCGCAAACGACGTGCTTGCCCGCCTTCAGAGCCGCGAGGCATTGCTCGACGTGCACCTTGTTCGGCGAGGTGATGTGGACCACGTCGACATTGGGCGAGCGGTAGAGCGCCGCGTAGTCGTGGTCCCCGTAGACCTCGGGAATTCCCCACCTTTCCGCGGTGGACCGGGCACTTTGGGTGGAGCCGCAGATGGCGGTGACCTGCACGCCGAGGCGCTTGAGTGCCTCAATGTGAACGGGGCCGATGAAGCCGGTGCCGATGACGCCGGCACGGAGGGTGTGGAGGGGTGTCATGGGAGCGAATTGGAAGCGGACAAGTTATCAGGAGTGGGCCAGGAGCATCCCGGGGTTTTGCTGGCGGCCCTCGCGCAGGGGATTGTGAAATTCATACTGATCTCCGCGGTAGAAAGTATCCTCGACCCACAGGGGGCCATCCGGCGTTGAGCCGCGGGCGTGTATATGCAGAGCGGCGGCGCCGGATTCAGTGCCGAGCAGGAGCGCGTCTTCCGCGGGGAGATTCACGGCCCGAATTGTTTGGTCGGCCCCGGTAATGCGCAATCCGAAGTTCACTGTGAAGAGCCGGTACAAGGAGGACGCCACCCGCGCCGCAGTAAGCCGGGGGCAGAACCGGGCCACGACGTGCCGCCGTTCCAGAATCACCGGCACGCCGCCGGCCAGCCGGAGCCGTTCGAAATAATAGAGGGACTCTTGTGACGAGACTTCCAAGGCTGCGGCGACTCCCGCCGGTGCCGTACCGGCGGTCCGACGACGGAACGATAACACGCGGGTTGTGGGCAGGCGACCGGCCTGCTCCGCCCGGGCGGTGAAACTCACCAGCCGGCCCATGTCGAGATCCAGCTGGCCCGCGCGGACGAACGTGCCGACGCCCTTGCGGAACTCGACCAGTCCCGACGTGACCAGGTGGGAAAGGGCCTTGTTGGCGGTCACGCGGCTGACCCGGAAACGCTCGGCAATCTTCCGCTCCGTGAGGAACTGGTCGCCGGGTTTGAATTCACCCGAATTCAGAAGTTCGCGCAGGAGCTCATTGAGTTGCGTGTAGATGGGATCCCGCATCAGCCGCCCGGCCGTCGCGGCGGCGGGGGAATTGACGGTGACTTGTGGCATGGCCACGAGATCCATCGACCGGCGATCGGCGGGGAACAAATCGGAATGCACGGTCGGGTGCATCGCCGTATGGGCCGGGCGTCGGCCGAGGAATGGACGGGACGGGGATGGAACTCTCCGTTTGGTTTGCGGACATTTCCGGGATAGGCTCGACGGCATGTCGTGTCTCATCATGCCCTTTCGATCCATGGTCGCCGGGTTGGCCCTCGCGTTGTTCGGCAACGGGAGTTTGCTTCGAGGAGCGGAGCCCACCGGACCCAAACCCGCTGAGATCATCGCCGCGCTCAGCCCGTCCATGGTGCGGGTGGAATTTGAGCTGCAGTTCGACAAAGGTGATGCGCCAACCGGAGCCATTGATCACGATCCCGGCTCGCGCACGCACGCCAATCATTCCCTCGCGGACGTAATTCGGGAGGAACGCCCGTTGGAGGACGCGGGTTATCTGGTGGCGCCGGACCGGGTGATCATTCCCGACACCACCATTCATCCACGCTTCATCAAACGGATCCGGGTGGCTTCGGCCACGGGGAGTTCGGAGGCGACCATGGATTCCTATGGACGGGACGGATGGTTTGCAGTGTTGAAGCTCAAGACCCCCTTGCCGGGAAGCAAACCGCTGGAGTTCGTGTCGGGCCAGAAGCCGGCGTATATCGCCACCTATTATCGCGCCGAAGGCGGCATGCTGATGGATCTTGCGCCGTTCGGGGGACGCTTCCAGCAACCGGACGGACGGCCTGGCTATCGCGTGGCGGAAAATACGGGACTCGCCGTGGGCACCAACGGGGCTCCGGTGGGACTGGTATTTTCGCACCGTCTGGCCGCCGATGATTCCTGGCAGGGCTCGCCCCTGACCAAGCCGCTGGTGGACGCCGCCAGCCTGGCCGCGGCCACGGAGTCCCTGACGGCGTACAGCCGCGCGATTCTGCCGCGGGTCCGCCTGAGTTTCCGCAGCCCCAAGACGCCGGCGGGGCGGGAGCGCGTTCGCGGACGCAACGGCGGCGAGGAAGATGAGAATGATGATGCCACGGAGCAGGACGTGGTGGGCTTGGTCTTGCCGGGCAACCGGGTGGCGGTGCTGGCCAATTTGAAGTCGGCGAAGACCGCCCGCCTGCAGCGAATTTCCCTTCATCCGCTGGGCTCGACCGAGTCGATCACCGCCCGTTTTGTGGCTTCCCTCAAGGATTATGGGGTGTTGTTGGTGGAGCCGGAGAAGCCCTTGCCGGCCACGGCGTCCGTCTTTACCGGGGATCTCCGCGAACTGCTGGAAAAGCTGGTGCTCAAGGCGGAGATCGATCTCCAGGGAGAGGTTCGGGCTGACTACTTCCATGAATCGCGCTTCGGTCTGCTGCGCACCGGACCGCGACTCGAGTACTATCCGGAGCTGGGCGACATGTCCGCGGTGGAACAGATCCATCTCTTCACCATGGATCGCCAGCTCATTGCCTTGCCGGTGGCGCGCCGGGAGCGTCCCGGGCAGAAGGCGGCTGGCCGTTGGAATCACCCGGAGGTCGAGCTGACGCCCGCGCGGCTGCTGACTCAGGCGGTGGCGAATCTTTCCACGAGTGCGGATCCGGCCAACGTGCCCACTTCTGAAGCCGATGAAAATCGCGTGGCCTGGCTGGGCGTGGAATTGCAGCCGCTGACCCGGGAGCTGGCCCGGGCCAATGGCGTCAGCGATCAGACCCGCGATGGCGAATCCGGGGCGCTGGTGACGTTCGTCCACCCGGAATCCCCGGCGGCCGAGGCCGGACTGGTGGCGGGTGTGGTGCTATTGCGCCTGCGTTCGGCGGGTGAACCCGCACCGATCGAAATCCATCTCGACGAGGATTTCATGCGTGCGCAGCCTTTTCCGTGGGATCGCATGGATGAGATTCGTGAGCAGTTTTTTGATCGGCTTTGGACCCCGTGGGCGCCGGCGGAAAATGCTTTTACCCGGTCCCTCACCGATCTGGGCTTCGGCACCCGATTCACATTGGAGTATTTCGCGGATGGGAAACTGCAGACCCACGATTTCGCGGTTGCCGCCAGCCCGCAGCACTTTGACAGCGCGGCTCGTTTCAAGTCGGAATCGCTGGGGTTGACCGTGCGCGACCTCACCTTCGAGGTCCGTCGCTACATGCAACGCAAGGCGGACGAACCGGGTGTGGTGATTTCTAAATTGGAGCCGGGTTCGAAGGCCAGCGTCGCCGGCTTGAAGCCGTACGAGGTGGTGACCCACGTCAACGATAAGCCCGTGGCCTCAGTGAAGGATTTCGAGCGGCTGATCAAGGTTGGCGGCGAACTCAAGTTGTCGATCAAGCGCATGGCCAAGGGCCGGATCGTTACGGTCAAAGGCTAAGGGCTGAAGGGAGGCGGCCCGCTTTCGCTGGGCCGCTCCCACCGCGGTTCGCCGGAGCCGCGGAGGCAGACGTGGTCGCCGGCGTTAATTCGCCAAGGTCCGTCCGGCGGCCCAGAAGAGTCCCCGCGAAACCATGTTCAGGTAGACCGGATCGCTGAACGTTTCGTCCGAGTGCCCGTAGGTCGTGCCAAAAACCCGGGCCTGACCATATTGATTGATCCACGCCACCGGGTAGGTGTGACCGTCTTGTTCGCTCACGGACGTCGCCAGGGCGTGGGCGTTGGGCCACAATTTTTCGATGATGTAGAGTTCATCCTTCGCAGTCACCCAATTTGAGGGAACCCCCTTCATAATCGGATGATTGGGTTGAACTGTCCGGACCGGGTAGCGGCTCTGGTGATCGTGCCGGCGACTGGTGACGCCGAGGAATTCGCGCCAATCATCCACGTCGGTGGCGCGGTAGGTGTGCATGGCGCAGTGAATCACCACCGCCGGCTTGCCGGCATGATGGGCGGCGGTGATGCGGCGCAGGTAGGCCGGCTCCTTCGTGTCGGCAAAGCACTCGTTGTGCACTACGACATCGAAGTCATCGGCCCAGTGTGAATTGTCGTAGAGCGGGATCATGGCCTGCGTGCCGTTACCGCCTTCATTCACCACCGTCCAGATGACTTGGCCATACTTGGCCACAGCGTTGGTCAACTGGGCGCTTTGGAACGGGTAATTATGGCAGCACCCACCGGTGATCAATAACGCGCGGACGGGACGGATCGACGTGGACGGGGACGCTGTGTGGGTGTCCTGGGAAACACAACCGGCGATGAGCAAGGTCACGCAACCGGCACCCAGAGCGAGCAGGCGGGGAATCATGGGGCAGCGTAGAAACCCCGTGGTGTTGCGGTCAATAATCTCCGCTGCGGGCGGGTGTCCGCTGCGTCGGGAATTTCCCTGTTGAAATTGCCGACGACACGCCGGAGTGTGCCGCATTGAAATCGTCCACCCCCAGTCACCCGGTCCATGAGCGGCGTCACTGACCCGTATCCGACGGCCGAGATCCGCGCGCGCATCCACGCGGGCGCAACCATGTCCCTCGTCGGTGGCGGGCAGGAATTGCAGTTTACGGCGATGGGTACCCGCTGCCGGGTGAATTTTGTCCCTCCGCCGGGAAAAGCCCGGGTCACGGCCGAAGCGGTCGTGGACTGGGTGGCCGCGTTTGAGGCCAAATACAGCCGGTTTCTACCGCAATCCTTGGTGTCCCGGATTAACGCGGCGGCCGGGGGCGACTGGGTACCGTTGGATCCGGAGGCCGACCGACTGTTTGCTTTGTGCGATCAGTTGGTGTTTCTCACCCGGGGGATTCTGGATCCTACCGCGCTGCCGTTGATCCGACTTTGGGATTGGAAAACCGGTCGAGTGCCCACGGATTTGGAAATCGAATCCGCCCGCTCCCTGGTGGGCTGGCGCCTCGTTGAACGCGAACCCGGGCGTTTGCGTCTTCCCCGCCCGGGCATGGCGCTGGATCTGGGCGGGATGGGCAAGGAATACGCCGTCGATCAAATTGTGGCGTTGCTGGCGCAGCGCGGCGTGACCAGTGCCATGGTGGACTTCGGCGCGGATGTCCGGGTGGCCGGACCGCCGCCGGACGGCCGACCGGCGTGGTTCATTGGGCTGGAGGATCCGGCTCGTCCCGGTAACGCCTGGACCGGATTGTCTGTCCGGAATGCCGCCGTGGCGTCCAGTGGTGATTATGTGCGAAAGTTTGAAATAGGTGGCCGCCGTTACGGTCATATCCTCGATCCGCGGACCGGTCGGCCGGTGGCCAACGGAGTTCGGGCGGTGAGTGTGATCGCACCCAGTTGTACCCAGGCGGGTATGTTGAGCACGGCGGCGTGCGTGCTGGGGGCGATCGATGGTTTACGTCTGTTGGAATCGGCGCCGGGAATTGCAGGTGCAATTGTCACCGAAACGGGCACCGTCACTACCAAGCGATTTTATGAACATGTTCCGTCGTAATTACCTCGGCGCCACCTTGGCGTCCGTGATCCTCTCCGCCACCGCCCTGATCCCGGCCTTCGCCGCGGAATTGAAGCCGGGTGACGCGTTTCCCAGTCTTAAGGATGCCAAGCTGGAAGGCACACTGCCTGACACCGCCGGCAAGGTGGTGATCGTGGATTTCTGGGCCTCCTGGTGCGGCCCGTGCAAGCGGGCGCTGCCGATCCTCAAGGAGCTGCACCAGGACTACAAGGACAAGGGCGTGGTCATCGTTGCGGTCAGTCTGGATGAATCGAAGGCCGACATGGACGGCTACTTGAAGAAGAATCCGCTGCCGTTTGCCATCCTGCGGGATACCAAGGGCCAATTGGCGGAAAAGGCGCATGTGGAAGGCATTCCGGCGACGTTCATCCTCGGACCGGACGGCAAGGTCATTGAGGCGCACACCGGGTTTTCTCCGAGCATGAAGAAGGATTTCTCCAAGATCCTCGACGCGGCCTTGGCGAAAAAGTAGCCCGACACTCTTCGCGGGGTGTGCGGCCTCGGGCAGCACCCCGCGAGCGCGCCAGCGCCTACGGGCTCTGCGGCGCCATCTTCTGCTGGATCTCGCGGAGCAGCCGGCGGGCGATCTCCAGGTCGGGTCGGATTTTGAGCGCAGTCTGCAGCGGGCGGATTGCCTCCGGATAGTGCCCCATCTGCATATACGAGCGACCCAGATTGAACCAGGCGTCCGGGTATTCGGCGTTCAATTGGACGGCCCGATTAAATTCCTGGACGGCTTCCGGCAACTTCTGCTGCCGGGCCAAGGCGGTGCCGAGGTTGTTGTGATAGCTGGCGTTGTCCGGCACCTTCTGGAGGGCGGCTTCGAAATGTGGGATCGCTTCCTCGATCCGCTTTTCCCGCACCAGGAGGTTGCCCAGATTGTTGTGGGCTTCCGCGTAATCCGGCACCAAGCGCAGGGCATCCTCGTAACTTTTGATCGCGTCGGAATTGCGCCCGATCTGGCCGAGGAAGAAGGCGCGGGAAAAATGGGCTTCCTCGAAGTCGAGGTTCTTTTTGACGATTTCGTCCAGGCGCAGGACGGCCTCATTGGTTCGCCCCTGACGCCACAGACTTTCCGCCGCCTGCAATTCATCGGTCGCACCGGCGTGGTTGCCGACCTGCGGCAGCGGTGCCGTCCCTTGGGTGGGCGGCGTTGGAGTCTCAGCAGCTGTGGGGGGGGTGTTTGTGCCCGCGCCGTCGGTGATTCCCGTAGTCGGCGCGGTGGGCCGGCAGGCGGAAATCAGCACCGCCAGGCTCAACAGCCCGCCGAGATACGACCGTCCGGTCCAATCGGAAATCATCATGGGGACGTTTAGTCATCGGATTTGAACGAAGCCAGAGCAGACCCGAACCCGGTTCCCTTTGATTCCCCGCTGGATCGCCGGAGCGCAGGCGTTAACTTTCCCCCATCATTCATCAGCAAGTGCCATTATTTTGGGGTCGATCGCGGTCTCGTTCCGTTACGTTCCGAACGGTCCGAGCGGTCCGGACTCTGGCGCTGCGGGTTTGCCGGGAGCTGGCTGAGCGGTGCCAACCCGTTCTTCGGCCACTGGCGGCTGGATTCGGCCTCGCGGTCTCGGCGGCGGCTCCGATCACCTATCACGAACATATCGCGCCCATCCTGCTTAACGAATGTGCGCCGTGTCATCGGCCAGGCCAGCCGGGCCCGTTCCCCTTGCTCTCCTTCGCGGACGCCCGCAAGCACGCCACGGATATCGTGGAGGTCACGGCGCGGCGGCAAATGCCCCCGTGGTTGCCGGCCCCCGGCGAGGTAGCGTTTCTTGGGGAACGCCGATTGTCCGAAGCGCAGATTGAAACGATCCGACAATGGGTGGCGGGTGGCGCAAACGAGGGTGATCCCGCCCGGACTCCACCGATTCCCGCCTGGCCGCAAGGCGACTGGCATTTCGGTCCCCCGGATTTGATTGTGCGCATGCCGGCACCCTACATCGTGCCGGCGGGCGGCCGGGACATCTACCGGCACTTCATCTTGCCGATGAAACTGGACCGTCGTCGCTTTGTGGCGGCGTGGGAGTTTCGGCCCCGATCACGAACCGTGCATCACGCCTTCCTGCGCTTTGACCGCACCGGCGAGGCTCGGCGTCGGGATGTGCTGGATCCGGAACCGGGTTTCCCCGGAATGGATACGCCCGAGGGACTCAACTCGCCCGGTGGACATTTTGCCAGTTGGCAGCCGGGTGCCGCGCCGCGCCGAAATCGTCCGGGCTTGGTCTGGGCGCTGGAGCCGGGTGCGGATGTCGTGATCCAAATGCACCTGCAACCGCAGGGGAAGCCTGAACCGCTGGAGGCGGAGATCGGCTTTTATTTCACCGACACACCGCCCACCAATGAACCGGTCAAGGTCGCCCTCAACAGTTATGCGATTGATATCCCGGCGGGATCCACCAATACGGTGGCGACGGACGAATATCTTCTGCCGGCGGATGCCGACCTGCTCGGGGTCCTGCCCCACACCCATTATCTGGGACGCCGCATCGAGGTGCGGGCATTGCTGCCGGACAAATCGGAAAAAGTGCTGCTGCTCATTCCGGAATGGGATTTTCGCTGGCAGGGGGATTACCAACTTCGCGAGCCCCTGGGGTTGCCGGCCGGAACCCGGGTGACGATGCGGGTGAGCTTCGACAATTCGCCCCGAAACCCCTTCAATCCGTCGTCGCCTCCGCAGCGGGTGCAGTTTGGACTTAACACCACGGACGAGATGGCCGAGGCCTGGCTGCAACTGCTCCCGCGGAACGCGGCGGGCAGTGCGCGGTATGCGGAATCCGGACGCAATCGGATTTCCCGGGATGTCCTGGCGTATAACCAGCAACGACTCCGGATCAATCCCAAGGATGGCGTGGCGATGGTCAATCTGGCGCGGGGCCTCTTGGTGCAGAACCGCGTGCCCGAAGCCCGGCAGCAGCTGCAGCAAGCAGTCGAAGTAGCACCCGATCTCGCGGAGGCCCATTACTACCTCGGGATCGTGCATCGGATGACCGGAAACCGGGCCGCCGCGCTGGCGGAGTTCCAGCGAGCGGTGCAGCTGAATCCCGCGCATGGAAAGGCCCACGGCAATCTGGGATTACTCTGGGTGGAGCGAAACCGGCTGACCGAGGCCGCCGCCGAATTTGAAGCCGCCTTGCGCGTCGACGGCACTGATACACTGGCGTTGGGTCTGCTGGGGGCCATTCGACTGCAACAGGGCCAGGTGGGGCCGGCGCTGACGTTGCTCACCAAGGCCGCGGAACTGGATCCCGACGACGCCGATATAAAGGCCAACCTGCACCTGGCCCGCCAGCGGCAACGCACGCCTTGAAGGCAGATCGCTCCGAACTGGCCCGACGAGCGCACCGCTTGCCCTGAGGGCCCCGGAATCCATTGTCCCCACACATGCATCGCCGCTCCGTGCCGTCGAATCCTGCTGTCTCCCCCGAAAGGTGGACGGTTGGGTTTTCCTCCAGCCGTATCTGGCGCAAGGCGGCCTCCTCAGCGGCCGCCGCTCACCCGGCGCGAGGTCGGCAATGGCACGGGTCGCTCGGATTCCTCCGGCTTTGGAGTGTCCTCATCGGTTGTTTAGTTTCCCTCTCGACTCTCCCCGCGGCGGAACCCACGGGGGCCGAGGCCGCGGATCCCGCGGCGGTACTTCGCGGTGGGCAACTCGCGCGGACCTATTGCGTCACCTGTCACCTGTTTCCGGAACCGGAGGCCCTCGATCGTAAGACCTGGATGGAACAGGTCCTGCCTCGGATGAAATACCGACTGGGATTTTCCACCGCGAAATTGGAACAGAGCCCCAATATCAAGCTGCTCCGGGAACATCACCGGATTCCGCTAACCCCGGTAATTTCGGAGGCGCAGTGGGTGGATCTCATTACCTATTACATTGTGCAATCTCCGGAGCAGTCCCTGCCGCAGGAGTCGGCCGGGGGCATTGAGTTGGGCGTGCCTGGTTTCCGGGCCGCTCCCCTGGCCAAGCGGCCCGGCGCGCCGGCGGTCACTGCGGTGAAGATCCTGCCGGGCGGGGGCGCGGTGTGGGCCGACGCCGGGGCGAAGGAGATTTCCTGGTTGGCGCGCTCTGGACAGGTTTCCCGCAGTGTCGCGATGACCAATCCGATCAGTGCCTTTCACTGGCTACCCGATGGGATTCTGGCCGCGGGCTTGGGGAGTTTTTCACCGTCCGACGCCCCGCGTGGTGCGGTATTCTGGCTGACCAATGCCGCGGCGTGGCAACCGGCCGCTCCGATCCTGTCCGGTTTGCCCCGAACCTCCGATGTGCAGTACGCGGATCTCAATGGCGATGGTCGGCCGGACTACGTTGTGAGTTGTTTTGGAAACAATATCGGGCGTTTGTCGTGGTGGGAGAATCGCGTCAGCGGTCCCTTGGTGGAGCACGAACTTTTCGGTTTGCCGGGCACCCTGCGCACGGTGGTCGCGGATTTCAATGGGGATGGCCATCCGGATATCGCCGCCCTGGTGGCGCAGGAGACGGAGGCTCTGTTTGTGTTTGTCGGTGACGGCAAGGGCGGCTTCGAGCGGCGCACGGTTTTTCAGCGGCCGCCCTACTGGGGGCACAGCTACTTTGAAGTCGCCGATTTCAACGGCGACGGGCGGCTGGATTTTCTCGTGAGTAACGGCGACAACGGCGAATTCTCAGCTGCGGCGAAACGCTACCATGGCGTCCGGATCTATCTGGCCCAATCCGGGTTCCAATGGCGTGAAGCCGCGTTCCTGCCGATGTATGGCGCCTACAAGGCGGTGGCCCGTGATTTTGATCACGATGGGGATCTGGACCTCGCCGCCATTTCCTACTTCCCGGATTATCAGCGGGCCCCGCGCGGGTCGTTTGTCTATTGGCGAAACGACGGCGGCTTCCGTTTTCCGGGCTTTACCTTTGCGGAGAGTGCCCTGGGACGGTGGTTGACGATGGATGCCGGGGATTTTGACGGTGATGGCGATGACGATCTGGTGCTGGGATCGTATATCGAAGGTCCCACTGCGGTACCGGCCAAGCTCATGAAGGCGTGGCAGGAGGTCGGCCCGCCACTGATGCTCTTGGAGAATCTCGGGCGTGCGGCGCCGGGAGCTGGCAAGTAGGCGATCCTGGATGGGGTGAGAAGGCCGGGGCGGGGGAAGGCCGCCGGCCGGCGTTGACCGGGCGACACCACCGGGCTGTGGGGTGCGGGTTACACCCCATTGGAGGTTCCGGGTGGCCACGGATGTTTCCTGGGAATCTTATCGCCGTCAGTTCGGCGGTGGATCTCATCGGGCTCTACCAATTATGAAACATACCTATCTGGCCATTTTCACCCTCGCCGCCGCTCTCGTTGGGGGTTGCGACAAGGACAAAGCGGCCATCGAAGAGAACAAGGAAGCCGCGAAGCAAGCCATCGACACCCGCAAGGATGCGGTGGATACCGCGGCGGCCGCGGCGAAAAAGCGGACGGATGTGGATGCCACCGTCGACAAGGCGCGGATCGAAGCAAACCAGGAGGCCGCCCAGGCGCAACTGGACGCCGACAAGAAAAAGGTCGAAGCCGCGGCCAAAGCCGAAAAGGCCCGGGTGGATGCGGAAAAGAAGTAGTAGTTCACCCACTTGCGCCGGTCGTGCGGGCGCTGGGCGTCCAGGGGTCAGGGCGGTCGTTTGTCCTCGCCCCGAGTCGTATTTCACAGCCGACCTTGGCCCGAACGGGTGGGTCCGTCGGCCCGAAGGCCCGGGCGTACAATGACGATTCGATGCCGGCGGCGGGGGCCAAGTGGTGGGCATTGCGATTGACAAGGCCGGGGCGATTTCCCAAGCTCCGCACGCTCCCAGAATGCGTGGATTGTCCGGCGACGGGCAATTTAAGCGTCAGCTATGACGTCTAGTATTGCCGTGTTGGCTGGTACCTAGACGTCATAGGGGGGCGCTCTGTTCAAAATTAGGAACCAAATATGATCAAACCCTGTAAAAAGCGCGGGTGGCTGGCCTTGGCCGTTGCCGCCTTGGCGGCGGGCGGCCTGTCCGTCCACGCGCAGAACAACGTGCTCCAGCCCAGCGATCCCATCGTTGCGTCCTCGAGCAACAGCCCCGGATCCGAAGGCGTGGCTAACGCCATCGATGGCAAGCCGACGAAGTACCTCAACTTCGACAGCCGTAACCCGGCTCCGATCAAGCCCTCCGGGTTTGCGGTTTCGCCGAAGGTCGGTTCCACCCGGGTCACCGGGATGAATATCCAGTCCGCCAATGACGGACCGGAGCGGGATCCCAAGATCATCACCTTGGAAGGTTCCAATGACGACGCGGTCACCGGTTTCAGCGCGGGCAACTGGCAGCTCATCACGACCATCAACGCGGATCCGTTTACCGCTCGCTTCCAGACCCAATCGTTCAGCTTCGCCAACAATAAGCCGTTCAAGCATTACCGCTGGACGGTCGTTGAGACCACCTCGGCCAATGGCTGCTGTATGCAGGTGGCCGAAGTCGAATTGCTCGGGACGGTGGTTCCGGGTGATGTCACCCAGCCGGGCGACCCGATCATTGCCTCGTCTTCGAACAGCCCTGGTTCCGAAGGCGTGGCCAATGTCATCGACGGCAAGCCCACCAAGTACCTGAACTTCGACAGCCGCACGCCGGAACCCGTCAAGCCCTCCGGCTTCTTGGTCAGCCCGAGCATCGGCCGGACGTTGATCTCCGGAATGTCGATCCAGTCCGCCAATGACGGCCCCGAGCGCGATCCGAAGGTGGTCACGATCGAAGGTTCCAATGATGATACGGTCACCGGCTTTGGTGTCGGCAACTGGGAGCTGATCACGAAGATTGAAGCCATCACCTTCACCGCCCGTTTCCAGACCCAGACCTACCTGTTCGACAATTACAAGCCCTACAAGCACTACCGCTGGACCTCGGTTGAGACGGCCACGGCCAATGGTTGCTGTATGCAGGTGGCGGAAATCGAACTGCTGGGCACCGGTGCGCCCCAGGACGTCACCCAGCCCGGCGATCCCATCTTCGCCTCGTCCTCCAACAGCCCTGGCTCGGAAGGCGTCGCCAATGTGATCGACGGCAAGCCGACCAAGTACCTCAACTTCGACAGCCGCAACCCGGAGCCGATCAAGCCGTCCGGCTTCGCGGTCAGCCCGAAGGTCGGTGCGACCACGGTCACCGGCATGACGATCCAGTCGGCCAACGACGGACCGGAGCGCGATCCGAAGGTGATCGTCCTCGAAGGTTCCAATGATGATGCCCTGGCCGGCTACTCCTCGGGCACGTGGGAGAAGATTGTGCAGATCGACAACGCGGCGTTCACCGCCCGTTTCCAGACTCAGGAGTTCTTCTTCCCGAACAAGAAGGCGTATAAGAACTACCGCTGGACCGTCGTTGAGACGGCCACGGCCAATGGCTGCTGTATGCAGGTGGCCGAAGTCGAGCTGCTCGCGGTCACGGGCGTCGATTGCAACAAGGCCAAGTTCACCCTCCAACCGGTCAACACCCCGGTACTCTCCGGTTCCACGGCGACCTTCTTCGCCGCGGTCAACGGCCCCTGGCCGCTCCGCTGGTTGAAGAACGGCGAACCGATCGCCGGCGCCAGCGCGGCCACCTACACCACGCCCGCGATCACCGCGGATAACGCCAACGACGAATACCAAGTTGAAATCGTCGGCTGCGAAAAGAGCTCGGTCGTGAAGGCTCAGCTGTTCACGCCGGGCGCCAACAAGAGCATCGGCGTCAGCTTCGTGGGCAGCGGCGCCAACGGCGCGCCGACGACCGTCAACAAGGATGACATCATCGGTGTGCAGGCGCAGGCCTATTGGAACAACGCCAACGGCGGCAGTGGTGACCTCCCGGACACCAACGCGGATCCCTCGGTTCCCCTGCTCGACAGCACCAATGCGGAATCGTCGATCACCTTCAACTGGACGTCCTCGGGTACTTGGGGCGCCGGTACGGGCAACCAATCCTCCACCCAGCGCCTGCTCAACGGCATGGTCCAGGACAATCCCGGTGGCGATCCGGCCTCCTTCACCTTCGCCAACGTTCCGTCCGGCAAGCACTCCTTGCTCGTGTACGCGGTGGCTCCGCCGCTCGTGTTCGAAACGGTTTCCTACAAGCTCACCGGCAAGGCTGAGAAGACCTATTTTGCCCGGGTGCTCAACTCGGACGAATACAACGCCGCGCCCGGTTTCTACCGCGCCACGGGCACGACCCAGGCCGGTGCAACGATTGCCAACTTCATCCGGTTTGATGATGTGGAAGCGGCCGCGGACGGTACGCTCATCCTCGCGGTGGATACCATCACCACGGGCTCGGACCGCCACACTGGCGTCAACGGCCTCCAGTTGGTGCTGAATGCGCCGAATCCCGGCAACCCGCCGGTGGTTACCGCGGATCCCCAACCTTCCTCGGTGGAAGCCGGTGGTGGCGCGATCCTGTCCGTCACCGCGACGGGTACCGGTCTGACCTATCAATGGCGCAAGGACGGTCGCAATCTGCCGAACGGCGGTCACGTGAGTGGTGCGACCACGGCCAATCTGACGCTCAACTCCATCGCCAAGGATGACGAGGGCGTTTACAGCGTGGCCGTCTTCAATGCGGCCGGCAGCGTCATCAGCAAGAACGCCGCCGTGCGCATCTCGCCCTTCGACATCAAGAACGGCCTGTCCGTCCACCTGAAGTTGAACGAGACCAGCGGCACCTCCGCGGCCAACGCGGCCACCGGCGGCAGCGCGGGTGTGGTGAATGGCAACGCCTCCTGGGGCGCCGGCCTGATCAACAACGCCTTCGGCTTCGATGCGTCCACGTACATCTTCGTGCCGAATTACACCAAGGCGAAGACCGCCATCAGCGGTTCCGCCTGGGTCAAGATCCCGGACGCGATCGCGACGGACGTGGCCATCGCGCGTAACGCTCAGGGTGCGCTCTCGGTGAGCGGCGGCGCCGGCCGTATCGTCGGTCAGTTCGAAATCGGATTGGTCTATGACGCCAACTCCGGATCCCTGTTCCCGATGGCGGCGGTGGGCATTGGCCCGAACGTCGCCCGCGCTACCAGCACCGCGGCGTACCCGATCGGTAACGCCTGGCATCACGTCGCCTTCACCGCGGACGGAGCCCAGCTCCGCCTGTACGTGGATGGCAACGAAGTGGCCCGTGCCGACTATCTCGCGGAAATCAATCCGCCCGACGTACCGTACATCTCGATCGGTGCCCAGCTGGGCCTCGATGCCGGCGATCCGCCGGTCCTCGGACCTGACGCGACCAACCCGAACTACCTCGCGGGTTCCGTCGATGACTTCGCTCTCTGGACGCGCGGTCTCGCCCCCGACACCATCAAGGCGATCTATACTGCCGGTAAGGCGGGTAAGGGTGCCGAGACTGTGGTCGAGCCGAAGCCCGCTCCGATCGGCCCCGTGGTCGTTCCGGTTCTCGCGGGTGGCTTGCTGGGTGACGTGGGTGCCCTCATAAACGTGAGCATCGACAGCGCTGGCAAGATTATCCGCGCCGATCTGCCGGCCGATAAGTCGAAGCCCGCCTTCCTGACCATCAAGCCGGGGGTCACGATCCTCAGCGTGAAGGTCGAAGGCAATCAGCTGGTGATTACCTACCAATAAACTGACCCGTAAGGGCGCAGTTTAATCAGTGAAGGCCGGACGCATGTCCGGCCTTCTTTTTTTGGACGGGATCCGTCATTGGACCGCTGTCAGTCCTGTTGCCGCGGTTTCAGAACGGGAGCGCCGGATTGCCGGCCGGGTTTTCTTTTACATCCCCCGCCGGATGGAGACGTTGCTGCCATGTTCACTCCCGGTTTAATGGACCTGCCAGCGCTTGGCCGGCGCACTTTGATCCGATGAAACCGAGTGCGCGTCGATGGTCTCGGGCATCCAGTTTCGCTGGGAATGCCGCGCCGATTTCGCCCTCCCTTGCGCGGAGGCTCGCGCACTGCATTGGCTGGGGATCGTTGGCCTTGAGCGTGATCCGTGCCGCTGCCGCCAGCCCGACCGCTTGGCACGAAGAAGCGGGTTTTCGTTGGTCGCCGTTGGCGGCTCGCACCCCTGGTACTTCCTCCGGATTTCAGCGCGTGGCCGCCGCCGAATCTGGCCTCAATTTCACCAATGTTTTGAGTGAAACGGATGGTGCGGCGAATCGGACACTTTACAACGGCAGCGGGGTGACGACGGGAGACGTCGATGGGGACGGTTTGCCGGACCTCTTCCTAGCCAGCCTCGCGGGGGATAATCGGCTTTATCGCAATTTGGGGGGCGGAAAGTTCACCAATATCACGGCGTCCGCCGGCCTCGATCGCTCGATTCCGCAGACCCGCGGCGCCGTCCTGGTGGATCTCAATGGGGATCGCTCGCTGGACTTGTTGTTAGCGGTCAACGGGCGTGGAGTTTTGTGTTTTACCAATGACGGAAAGGGGCATTTTACGGACGCCACGGTGGCCGCGGGCACGGCCAGCCGGCAGGGCGCAACGAGCCTGGCCCTGGCGGATGTGGACGGAAACGGGACCCTCGATTTGTATGCGGTGAACTACCGGACTGAGGACATCCGGGATCGGGGGCGGGTCCGTATGACCCTGGTGAATGGGCGCCCGGTGTTGCGGGGCTCGGAGACCAATCGCTTTGTGATGTTGAACGGGCGATTGGAGGAAAATGGTCAACCCGATCAGCTCTTTCTGAATGACGGCCAGGCGCACTTCACCGCGGTATCGTGGACGGCGGGAGCCTTTTTGGATGCCCAAGGAAAGCCCCTCGTGGAGCCTCCGCTTGATTGGGGTTTGGCGGCCGGTTTTCAGGACTTGAATGGCGACGGCGCACCGGATTTGTACGTGTGCAATGACTATTGGACCGAGGATCGTCTGTGGTGGAATGACGGGCACGGGCGTTTCCGCGCTGCCGATACGACCCAGTTGCGCAAGACCAGCGCCAGTTCGATGGGCGTGGCGTTCGGGGATGTGGATCGCGACGGACGACCGGATTTCTTTGTGGTCGACATGCTCAGCCGGGACCCCGCCGCCCGTAAGCGCCAGCGCTGGTCGCAGATGCCGTCGAACGGCGCCACGGTGGAGGACCGGCCGCAAGTCATGCGGAATACACTCTTCTTAAATCGTGGTGCGGGACGGTTCGCGGAAATTGCGCCTTTCGCCGGCGTGAGCGCTTCGGATTGGTCGTGGTCGCCGCTTTTTTTGGATGTCGATCTGGATGGTTATGAGGACTTGTTGATCGGGGCCGGGCATTTCCGGGACGTGCAGGATTCAGACGCAGAGGCGGCCGTTGCGGCGCGGCAGCGTAACTGGGATGGATTCCCCAATGAACAGGAGCGGCAGCGGGCGTTCACGGCGGAGCTGTTGGAACACTATCATCTCTACCCGCGCCTGGATCTCCCCGTGGTGGCGTACCGCAATCGCGGAGACTCCACTTTTGAGGAAGTCACCGGAGCTTGGGGCTTGGATCAACCGGCCATTCACCACGGAATGGCCGTAGCGGATTTCGACGGCGACGGGGTCCGCGATCTCGTGGTCAATGTGCTGAACGGTCCAGTCCAATTTTACCGCGGCGTCGCGCGCGGCCGGGCGGTGGCGGTGCGGTTACGCGGGCGGGTGCCTAACACTTCGGGGATCGGGGCCCGGCTGACGTTGGTGGGTGGTGCGGTTCCCCGGCAGAGCGTGGAGATGACGGCGGGCGGCGGGTACGAGTCCGGCTCGGATCCCGAGGTGGTGTTTGCCGCCGGCGGGGAAGGGCAGGGGCAGACATTGGAGGTGGTGTGGCGTTCAGGTGCCCGATCGGAGATCCAGCACGTGGAATCCGGTCGGCTTTATGAGCTCGACGAGCCGGCCACGGTGTCACCACCAAAGACCGAATCGATCAGCGCCACTCCAACTTGGTTTGCCGATGTGAGCGCGCGTTTGGCGCATCGACATCGGGAGTCGTCGTTTGCTGATTTCGATCGCCAACCCCTGCTGCCGTTCCGCCTCAGCGAAGCCGGGCCGACGGTGGCGTGGTGGGATTCGGACGGCGGTGGGCGCGAGGATTTGTTTGTGGGTGCGGCGCTCGGTGGACTGCCGGACCTGTTGCGGGATCCGGGCGCTGGCTCCGGGGTAAAATCGACGATCCCGGCGGGTTTTCTCGCCCCCGACGATGTGACGGGAGTAGCGGTTTGGCCCAGTCCCGCCGGGCCCGCGTTGCTCTGGGGCCAGGCACGCTATGAAAACGGGGGCGCGGGCGGGCTTCGGGGCTGGCGACGGACCGCCGGGCAACTTGTGCCCATGGCGGATTTGCCCGCGATCACCAACGGAATTTCGGCACTGGCGCTGGCGGATCTTTCCGGCGCCGGGGACTGGGTGTTGTTCGCCGGTGGTGGGCCTTTGCCGGGCGCGTATCCGCGGGGGCACGCCAGCGAACTTTATCGTTGGGATGGTCACCGGTGGCAGCCGGATTTGCGCAGTCGCGCGGTGCTGCAAAGTGAGGGACGCGTGGGTGGGGCCGTGTGGACGGATCTGACGGGCGATGGTCGACCGGAGTTGGTGGTGGCGACCGATTGGGGACCGGTGCGGGTTTTTCAAGACCGCGCCGGCGGCTTGTTTGAAATGACCGCGGAATTGGGGCTGGCGTCCTTCACCGGTTGGTGGCGGGGATTGGCCGTGGGCGATTTCAATGGCGACGGCCGCATGGATTTGCTCGCGGTGAATTGGGGGCTGAATTCCGTGCACGCGGCCAGTGCCACGGCGCCGTTGGTGCTGGCCTATGGCGAAACCTCGCAGCCGGGTATCACGGATCTTTTCGAAACCGAATGGGTGGCGGGCCACTTGTCGTTGCGTCGCCCCTGGGCGGGACTGGTCGCCGCCGTACCCCATGTGGGGGAACGTTTCGGCACCGTCGCTCAGTATGCGACATCCACGCTGGAGTCCGCCCTGGGGGACCGCGCACTGCTCACGCGGCGGGTTCAGGTGAACGGTTTGGAATCCCGCGTGTTCCTTCGCACCGACCAGGGATTCAGTGCGCAACGGTTACCGCGGGATGCCCATTTGGCACCCGCGTCCGCGGTGTGTGTCGCCGATTTCGATGGCGATGGTTATGACGATGCCTTTCTCGCCCAGAATGATTTCGGACAAACGGCCGAGGAGCCTCGGATCGATGCCGGGGAAGGACTGTGGTTGCGGGGGGACGGGAAGGGTGGGTTTGCGCCGGTTTCTGCGCGGGAATCCGGCGTGGAAATCATCGGGCAACAGCGCGGTTGTGCGGTGGGCGATTTTAATCACGACGGGAAGGTCGATCTGGTGGTGACGCAAACCGGAGGTTCCACCCGTCTGTTCCAAAACCAGCGTGCGCGTCCCGGGCTCCGGGTACGGCTTCGGGGTACGCCGGGGAATCCCCGGGGAGTCGGAGCTCAGCTCCGTTTGCGCACCGCGGAAGGTTTGGGACCGGTGCGCGAGTTGCACGCCGGTTCCGGCTCTGGCTCGCAGGATTCGCTGGTTCCAATTTTGTCGTCTACTGCGCCGGCCGTGGGACTTTGGATTCGTTGGCCCGGCGGCAAGGTGACCGAGACCTCTCTGACCGGTACGGCCGCGGAAGTGACGATTGATACCGACGGCAAACTCGTGACGCCGTAACCTTCGCGAAATCGGCGACCTTATTTCGCGGCCGGAACAAACGTCTCAATTTCCACCACCGGTAGTTGCGGCAGCGATGTGCCGACCCGGATGTGCCCAAACGTGTTACCGGAATTGAAGGGAGGAACGGCCTCGATGCGGATCCGATAACTGCGGCCCGGCTTCATCGTTTCCCAGCCAACGGTGAAACGTTTTGAATCCGAGGTCACCTCGGTAAGCGCAACGTCGATCGCCAAATGATTGGTGAGCTCCACGAAAGCGAACGCGTTGGTGCCGCCGATGCCCGTCCGATTCAGGCGGACAAAATCCGGTATTGCTTCGATGGGTGACTGGACCAGCGCGGTGACCGTCAGGGGGATTTCGACAGGATGGGTGCCGGTGCCGCGAAGTTTTGCGGACTCCTGGAGCGGCCCACGTGCACCGGCGGTGTAAAGTCGGATGGCGATCGTGCCGGTTTTTCTGGCCGCCACATTGGTGGGAAAACTCTCCACGGCCAGGCAGCTGCAACTTCGCTCCACGGAAGTAATTTGCAGCGCGGTGGCGGTTTCATTGGTGAAGGTGAATTGGTGGGTCCATTGCCCACCGGGCGTCACCTTGCCGAAATCATGGAACAACCCCGCGCTGGGACCCGCGGCAAGTGCCGTCGTCCACAGGAGCATTGATCCGCACAGAAGCTTTTGCACTGGGTGAACCTTGGTGGCCGTGGCGTGGGCTTAAAACTGATTTTTCAGTGACCCGGGCGGACGGGGCGTCGTCCAATAGGAATCGCCGGGCGGAGGCTCCAAGAATGAACGGCCCCGCGCCCGTAGCCAGAGTCCCATCGGCAGTACGGCGACGACAAAGGCCAGCCCCAGCAGCGCCGCGAGCAGTCGTTTTCCGATCCACGACTGCACCCGCGAGAGCCCGCGGTGCCAGCCTGCAAAGGCCGCGGGGAAGAGCATCCCGATGACCACCGCGGTGGGCATCGCGATCAGGTACCAGGGACCCCCGGGCGGAATCCAGCCTTTGCGACTGGCGATCCACAGCAGCGCCAGCGGGGGCACCAGCGACGCGCCGATTTCGAAGCGTTGCCACAAAGTCCGGTCGGCAGTTGGTGGTGAGATAGGGCGGCTCATGGTCAGTCGGGCAGGGATTCAAAGGTTCCCGGCAACGAAGCGTGAGGCTGGCGGGATCGCTCCAGATAGAAACTGCCGACGGCCAGGGCATCCATCTGGGAATTGATGAAACAACGATATGCATCGTCGGGCGAGCAGACGACGGGTTCCCCGCGGACGTTGAAGGAAGTGTTGATCAGGAGCGGGCATCCGGTGAGCGCCTCGAAGTGTTTCAGTAACGCGTGAAATTGCGGGTTCTCGGACGCGGTGACGGTCTGCACGCGAGCCGACCCGTCCACGTGGGTGACCGCCGGAATACGCGAGTGCTGCTGCTGCAATCGAGCCAGGCCGGTGACCGCAGGATCCACCCCCAGCCGCTGCGCGTCCGCCACCGGGGCGACCAGCAGCATGTAGGGCGAGGGCGCGGAGAGCTGGAAAAACTCCGTCGCTCGCTCGGCCAGAATCGCGGGTGCAAACGGGCGGAATGATTCGCGGAACTTCACCTTCAAATTCATCACCGATTGCATCTTGGGTGAGCGCGGATCCCCCAGGATCGATCGGTGTCCGAGCGCGCGCGGACCGAATTCCATCCGCCCCTGAACCCAGCCCACTACCTGCTCGGACGCGAGGGCTCCCGCGGTCCGTGCGAGCAGCGCTTCCGGGCTGAGTTTCTCGTAGACGGCCCCGTGGTTGCGCAGCACGGCTTCAATTTCGGCGTCGCCAAATTCGGGTCCGAGAAAGCCGCCCTGCATGGCGTCGGGGGTCTGCGGTTGGCGGGCTTGATCGAAGCCATCGCGATCCGTTGGGGCATGCCACGCCGCAAGGGCGGCCCCGAGCGCGCCGCCGGCATCACCTGCGGCGGGTTGGATCCACAGTCGCTCAAACGGACCCTCGCGCAGGATCCGGCCATTGGCGACGCAGTTCAAAGCGACCCCACCGGCGAGACAGAGATTTCGCGATCCGGTCAGCGCGTGGGCTTGCCGGGCCAGTCCCAGCAGGGCTTCCTCAACAACCACTTGGATGGAGCGGGCCAGATCGAGATGGCGACGTTCGATGGGTGCCTCGGGCGGTCGCGGCGGGCCGGAAAAGAGGCGGTGAAATTTCTCGTTGCTGAGATAATCGTCCGCGAGGAAATCAAAATAAGCGAGATTCAGCCGGAAGGAGCCGTCGGGTTTCAGCTCCAGCAATTCGCGGCGGATGCTGTCCGCCCAGGTGGGTTCGCCATATGGCGCGAGGCCCATGAGTTTGTACTCGCCCGAATTGACGCGGAAGCCGCAGTAGGCCGTGAAGGCCGAATAGAGCAGCCCGAGGGAATGCGGAAACCGCAGCTCGCTCAGCAGTTCCACGCGCGAGCCGACGCCCTTGCCGATGGTGGTGGTGGCCCATTCCCCCACGCCGTCCACGGTGAGGATGGCCGCCTCGGCGAACGGCGACGGCAGGAAGGCACTGGCGGCGTGGGCCTCGTGGTGGGTGGTGAAAAGGATGGGGCAGTCGGCGCGCAGACCCGGAAGTTTCTGTCGCAACGTCTGCCGGGTGTTGAGCCGCTCACCCAGCCAGCCGGGCATTGTTCGTCCAAAGGCGGCCAGTCCGCGAGGCGCCAGCGAAAGGAAGGTTTCGAGCGTGCGACTGAATTTCAGGATCGGCTTTTCGTAGAAGGCGACGGCGTCGATTTGGTCCGCGCGGAGCCCGGCCCGTTGGAGACAGAAATCGACGGCCCGCGCGGGGAATTGGGCGTCGTTCTTGCGGCGGGAGAAACGTTCCTCCTGAGCGGCGGCGAGAATCACGCCGTCGCCCAACAGGACAGCAGCGGAATCGTGATAAAACGCGGAGAGACCCAGGAGGTACCGCATGGCAGGTGGCCCAGGTGGGCTAGAGGAACGGGTAGAGGAACGGAGCCACCGCGGAACTGGAGGACAAGACCACGAGCGCGGCGAGGAGGATCAGCGTCACCACGAGCGGGATGAGCCACCATTTCTTTTCCTGCCGGAGGAACCGGCTGAATTCCTTGATCAAGTCCCACATGCGAGTCGCTAGTTTTGATTGAGTTTGGTCCGCGCCTGCTGCAGATAGGCCCGCGCTTGGGCGTTGGTCGGCTGCAGTTTCAGCGCGGCTTCAAATTCCGGTATGGCCTCCTGGAAACGGGACCGTTGCGCCAGGGCGACGCCCAGGTCCAGGCGCGCCGCCATGAAATTGGGCTGCATCTCGATTACTTTCCGAAACTCCGCTTCCGCCTCGGCCGGCTGTCCCGAACGGCTTAATTCGATCGCCAGACGGTGGCGCAATAGGGGGTTTCTGGGCTCGCGTCGCGAGGCTTCGGTCAGGGCCTCCGCGGACTTCGCGTAGGCCTTCTGTCCGGAATACATCTCCGCCAGACGCTCCAGCGGTACCGTTGCTGACGGATGTTCCGCGGCCGCCCGACGCAGATCCGCGGTGCCTTCGTCGATCCGTCCCAGGCCCACCAGCGCTACTCCGTGATTGACCCGCGCCTGGAGGTTGCGGGGCGCCAGCACCAGAGCCCGATCCAAGGCGCGAACAGCCGCATCGAGTTTTCCGGTTCCGCCGAGCACCAAGCCCAGGCCCAGGCTGGCTTCCACGAAGTCCGGTCGCAGGGTGAGGGCGTGCTCATAGGCGGCCTGGGCTCCGGTGGGATTTCCCCCGGCGGCCAACGATTCCCCGAGTTGATACCAAGCGACAACGTGGGCCGGGGCGAGCGCGACCACCTGTTGCCACTCCGCACCGGCATCGGCCCAGCGACGGCCGGATTGCAACAGGCGCGCCAGCTGCTCGCGCAGATGCGCATCGGTCGGGTGTTGGGTGACCACCGTGCGGATCCGATCCACCGCGTTGGTGAAGCCGGCGGGGCGAACCCCGCGGTTGGCTTCAGCCAGTCGATCGTCGATGAACCGATTGCGCAGTTCAGCGTTGCTTTGTTGCGAGAACGGCGGGCGATCACAGAGCGCACGGGTCTGACTCCAAAGTCGGGCCTCGGCAAATGGGCTGCCACCCAAACGCTCCAGACACGGCTCAAACTCCCGCCACGGCGTTGCGTTTCCGGTCTCACCCAGCCACTGGGCGATCTGCTCGGCAAACAGGCGGGCGAGACGATAATTTCCTTCCGGACGCAGATGCACGTGTTCGAGGAACAGATCCGCGCCCGGCGGCCGGTCGGCTTCCGCGCCCCGCAGGTCCCGATCCGCATCAACTAAACGAACCGAGTCCGGCGGGAAGGCCTTGGCGACTTCGCGGGTAACTTGAATCACCCCGGAGTCCGCGCGGAAGCGCAGGGTGTCGAGATCCCGCGCCCGCTCCAGGGCGGCCCGGCCCGCTGCGTTCGCCCCGGCGTTCAGGTGAGCCATGCCGAGGCGATACTGCGTCTCGGCGTCCTCGGGCCAGAGCGCGATCGCGTTGGTCCACGCGGCGATCGCTTCCGGCAGTGCCCCTTGTTCATCCAACGCTCGCGCCGCCGCCACGGCCGCCGTCCACGCCGCGTACCCGGGGCGATTGGTCTGCCCCGCACTCACCGAGGTGAACGGTGGGCAGTCCACCAGGTTCACCGCCATGGTACTGAGCAGGACCTTCGCCCCGGCACTGCGCCCCAGATTCACGGTGTCCCGCAGGTTGGCGGCGAAGTTGTCGCGCATGGCCGGCAGGCGGGGGTCGTCCGCCGTCACCTGATGGTTCAAAAACATCTCCAGGCCGGTCCAGCGTTGGGTCATGGAGAGACCGTCCCCGGCGGCGGCCGGGTGATCCGTCAGCCACTGCCCAAAGGCGGTTTGCCGCAATCGCAGTCCCAGGCGGACGGTGGTGAGTCCGGGCAGGCCGCCCGCACCCACCGAGGCGGGCCCGAAGGGGCCGATGACCTCGTTGTTCCCCGCATAGATCAACCAGAAGTCCGCCTGGAGTCGTCGGGAGTCGCGGGCTGCTTCCCGGATCGCGTAGGAATTGAGGGCCGTAATCGCCGTGTTGATGACCTCGATCGGACGTCCCGGGTAGCGGGCCTCGAGCAGGGCTTCCAAAAAACGCGACATACCGAATGCCGGTTCCGGGTCGCCCAAGGCCGCCGATTCCCCGAAGACCACGATGCGTAGGGTTTTTCCTGACGCCCGTTCGGGGACCCGGGTCGAGCGGGGCATCCGGGCCAGCACACTGCCGACAAAGCGGTTGGCAAACTGTGGGTTGGGCATCAACTCGCCCGGGATCTCCGTGGGGATCCAGTAGCCGGTCGGGCTATGCCGGCCGCGCAGGCGCAGGGTCCCTTCAATCGCCGCCAAGGCCAGCAGGGGCAGCAGGACGGCAATCAACCGGAACCAACGCCGTCGCCGGCCGCCGGGCGGGGCGACAGAGGGACCATTCTGGGGGAGCGCAGGGGACACCTCGTAGATTTAGGCGGGGGCAAATCCGCGCCGCAAGGCGGAACTCACAGGAATCCGGGGCTTGCCGGTTCACCCCTGTTTTCCGGGAGCTGACCCCGCATTGTTGCTCAATTTCCGCTTGCACCTCACGGAGCTCCTCACTACTCAGTTCCTCGTCACCCCTGCAGAAACCGAAAAAGTCGACCTTGTGTCGGCGTTTAGGCGTCTGTGGGTGGATAGGACGTCACACACATGTCATGAGAAAGTTTCTCTATCATGAAGAACGCACTAAAAAAACGCTCAATTAGCAGAACACCCGCACTGCGGATGCTCAGCGCCGGCACGGCGCTGGCCGCATTACTCGGGGCCTCCGTTGGTCTGGCCGGAACGCTGGATTACAACTTCTCCACCCAGCCCGCCGACTTGAACGTCGGTGGCAACAACCCCGACTGGTATGTCAGTGCGGGCGGCAATCCCGGCGGCTTTCTCGCCCTCACCTACTCGGTGGGTTCCCAGAAAACCGCCGTGGTGTTCCCGGAAACCGATCCCGGAAAAATCCTCACCGGCTTCGAATTCTCCTGCGATCTCCGGATCGGCAACCCCTCGGGTGACCGGGCCGCGGACGGATTCAGCATCAGCTTCGCCCGTACGGGTGATCCGCTGCTGGACGACGCGAACTCGGACCTGTTCGGCGGCGGCTGCTGCGCGGAAACGGGCACCAAGACGGGTATCGCCGTCTCGTTCGACACCTGGGCGGGTAACACCTTCCCGAACGATCCCACCGATAAGAGCGATATCGAAGGTATTATCGTTCGTGTCGATGACGTGACCGTTCAAAAGATCGCCCTGCCCACCCGGAATGGTTCGGCGGACGACATCACCAGTCTCCAGACCGGTCCCCGTAACGCGGCGTATTGGCCGGACGGCGACCCGAAGGATCCGGCCGCTTGGGCCGGCCTCGCCTGGCGTCCCTTCTCCATCAAGCTGACGACCGACGGCAAGCTGACCGTGACCTGGAAGGGTAACAAGGTTCTGGATAACTACCAGACCACCTACTTCCCGTCCGGTGGCCGCCTCGTGTTCGCGGCCCGTACGGGTGGTTCCAACGAAGAAACCCACGTGGACAACATCCACCTGACCACGACGGCGCAGGCGGTGACGGCTGTTCCCGGACCGGTGGGCGCCCTGACGGCCGCTCAAGTGGGTTCGCGCCGGGTCTTGTTGACCTGGAACGCCGCCACGGTGGCCGGTGACGCGAACGCCAAGGTCGCGTACGAAGTTGAACGGGATGGTGTCGTCCTCAAGACGCTGCTCACCTCGCTCTCCTATGACGATCGCACGGTGGAACCGGGCAAGACCTACAACTACAAGGTCCGCGGCTTGAACATCGCCGCCCTCGCGGGTCCCGATCAAGCGGTGACGGCGAAGACGGGCACCGATGTGGCCGGCATCGGCTTCCTGAAGGCCGAACAGTGGACGGGCATCAATGGTACCGCCGTTGACGGTGGCATCAGCGATGGGCACTTCAGCGACGCTCCGGACCGGGTTCGGTTCGTGAACGGCTTCAGCTTCGGTGAAACGTCGGGCTTCGGCGATACCTGGGGTGACAACTTCATCGCCAAGCTCTCCGGTGTCTTCACGGCGCCCAAGTCCGGTAACTTCCGCTTCTTCGTCCGCTCGGACGACGCGAGCGCGTTGTACCTGAACACGGCCGGTGCGGCGATTCCGGATGTGACCTCCGCGACCGCGATTGCGACTGAGACCGGTTGCTGTAACGCGTTCCGTGATGTGGCGGATCCGCTGCCGTCCCAGACCTCCGAAGTGATTGCCCTGACCAAGGGCAAACAATACGGCATCGCGTTCCTCGTCAAAGAGGGCGGCGGTGGCGACTGGGGCCAGGTGGCCCTGCGCGAAGAGGGTGACACGACGCCCGCTGGTAGCCTCACCCCGCTCCGCGGTGGTGTGCTGGCCAGTCCGGTGGACGCCACCGGTGCTTCCGTCACGTTGACCACGGTTCCCGCGGCCCAGACGGCGGTGGCGAACTCCACGGTGACCTTCACGGCGGCGGCCACGGCTGTGGCCCCGTACGGTGGTGACTACGGCAACGCGATCGTCTATCAGTGGTACGTCAACGGTGACGCGATCCTGAATGCGAACAGCGCCACGTACAAGATTGACGCCGTTCCCCAGAGCCTCAACAACGCGGACATCAAGGTGGCCGCGGGTGTCGCCGGTGCCTGGTCGGCCAGCCCCACCGTCAAGTTGACGGTTACGGCGGACACGATCGCTCCGACGGTGAAGCGCATTGGTGGATCCGATCTGTTCAACTCGGCGACGGTGGTGTTCAGCGAGCCCGTGGGTGATTCCGCGCTGGTGCTGTCCCACTACTCCATCACCGGCCTGACGCTCAGCGCGCCGGTCCGCGTCGACAACCGCACCATCCGGTTCACGACCAGCAAGCAGGCGCTGGACACCGGCTACCCGGTCACGATCAACGGTGTGCTGGATAACTCCGGCAACCCGAGCGCGTATACCGGCACGTTCCGCAGCTTCCAGCTCAAGAAGGGCTTGGTTCAGTTCGGCGAATGGCAGGGTCAGACGGGTGGTTTCAGCACCTGGATCGACAACGGTGTGCAGGATCTCGCCCCGACCACGGTGGCTCTGAAGAGCACCTTCTGGAGCGAAATCGGCAACACGGCGACCGAAAACTACTTCGGTCAGTTGAAGGCCCTCTTCACCCCGGCCACGACGGGTGACTATGTGTTCTTCATGTCCTCCGATGACCACGGCGAGCTGTACCTCAGCACGAACGAGGATCCGGCGAACAAGAAGAAGATCGCGATCGAACCCGCTTGGGGCGGCGAACGCAACTGGGTTGGTAACAACACCGACAACAACAACGGCAGCCGCGGTCTGATCGAAGACGGCGCGCGCTCCAACCGGTCCGACCAATACGCGGACACCGAATGGTCCACGGGTGCGAATGGCAACGTCCGCCTGACGGCCGGTTCCAAGTACTACATCGAGCTGCTCTACAAAGAAGGCGGCGGCGGTGACCACGGCGCGGCGACCTTCAAGCTGAAGGCGGACGCGGATCCCGCGGACGGCTCGGCGAGCAAACTGGCGGGCGACCTCGTCTCCTGGTATGCGGATCCGACCCTCCTGGTTCCGATTATCACCACCGGACCGAAGCCGGTGAACTTCACCAAGGGCGATGCGATCAGCTTCAGCGTGGTGGTCGATTCGGCCATCCCGGTGACCTACCAGTGGTTCAAGACCAAGCACGCGATCGCCGGTGCGACCGCCGCGACCTTGACCATCCCCAACGCGGGTGTGGCCAACATCGGTGACTACTACGTCGAAGTGACCAACGACAACGGCACCACGAGCAGCTACCCCGACGACAACAGCCGCGCCACCATGAAGGGTGCGTTTGTGATCGAGGCGGAAGACTTCAACTACGGCAGTGGCCAGACCATTGCCGGAGCGAGCACGATGCCGCTGGTGGCGGGTCTGTATGAAGGCAAGGATGGCGTCCTGGACGTCGACTTCCACAACGGCGAATCCACCGGTGACTCCGGCGCGAACGGCAACAACTACCGCAACGGTTGGTCGAACAACGGCACGGTCGTTCAAGCGGCGGCTGGCGCGAACATCGATGTCGTCAGCGACAACGGTGGCGGCGGCCCGGGCAACCAGAACAAGGTCCGTCCTGACTTCGAGTTGACCAACAACTACAAGATCGGTTGGGGCGATACGGGCGACTGGTTCAACTACACCCGCAGCCTGCCGGCTGGTAGCTACAACGCCGTGGTGGTCTACTCCCACGACGGTCGTACGGCCGATGCCTATGGCTTCGCGCTGGAACTCGTGGCGACTCCTGCTCAGGCCAACTCCGTCACCACTCTGGTGGGCGAAGTCACGGTCAGCGGCACGGGCGCCTGGAGCTCGGATGACAGCGCTCCGTTGCTGGCTCCGGGTACCCAGAACCTGGCGTCGATCGCGCTCGGTGCGAACAGCACCCTCCGCTTGCGCCTGACCACCGGCGGTGGCGGCGACATCGACTACATCCTCCTCTATCCCGCGGCGGCCTCCGGACTTCCTTCTCCGGGCGTCATCGGACGTGGTGCGGATGGCAAGCTCACGGTCACTTGGACGAGCGGCAAGCTCCAGGCGGCCCCGAGCGTCAATGGTCCTTGGACGGACGTCGCGGGCGCCACGAGCCCCTACACGTTCGCCCCGAGCCAGACCCAGCTGTTCGGTCGCATTGTTAAGTAATAACAACGCGTAAACGCTTCACACAGGGCTGGAGTTCACACTCCAGCCCTGTTTTTCATTTCGGTTTTCATTTCATGATCTCGCCATCGCTCTCTTCGCGGATCCACGCAGGCATTTTCGCTTTGATCAGTGCGTGGCTGGGTCTTTCAACTTGCTCAGGGTGGGCGGCCGGTGGTGTCCCTCTACCGTTCTCGGAGGGAGCGATCACACGCAGCGGCTTTTCCCGGATCTCGAACAACGTGACAGGGATTTCGTTTGCGCACCTGATCCCCCCGGCCCGCTCGATCACGAATCAGATGCTCCTGGACGGCTCCGGCGTGGCGCTGGCCGACATCAACGGGGATGGACGCGTCGACCTCTTTTTCGGCGCCGCCAACGGCGGCAGTCAGTTGTGGCAGAATGACGGCGACTGGCATTTTCATGACATTACCGGGAGTGCCATTCCCGAGCGAAGTGCGGTGTTGGCGGGCGATGTGACCGGAGTGGTCCTTGCGGATCTCAACGGCGATCGGGCACCGGATCTGGTGCTCAACACCCACGCCGACGGGATTCGTATCCTGATGAATGATGGCCACGGCGTTTTTCACCGGTTCCCGCTCGTGCCGTCGCGCGCACGGGGTGGTCATTCGGTGGCACTGGCGGATATGGATGGCGATGGCTGGGTGGATATTTATGTCTGTAATTATCGCCAGCGTGCTTTGATGGATATGCCCAGTGCCCGGGCGACTTTCCGGACGGTTCAAGGTGTGCAGACGGTCGCCACGATTGACGGACGACCGACGACCGATCCGGATCTCACCAATCGCTTTGTCGTGACGGCCACCGGCGGGATGGAGGAGACGGGCGAACCGGATGTTCTGTATCGGAATCTGGGCGGCACCAATTTCGTCGAGGTAGCGTGGACGGAAGGCGGCTTTTTGGATGAAGACGGCCGGGCTTTGACGGCTCCACCCCGCGATTGGGGCTTGGCGGCGCAGTTCTGTGATGTGAATGACGATGGCCGGCCGGATTTGTATGTCTGCAATGATTTTCAGACTCCCGACCGGCTTTGGTTGAACGAAAGCACCCCGGGTAAGATACGTTTCCGGCTCGCGCCCCGCAGCGCGCTGCGCCATACGAGTCTCTTTTCGATGGGCGTGGATTTTGCCGACGTGAACCGCGATTCGCGGTGGGATTTCGCGGTGTTGGATATGTTGAGTCCCGATCATGTCCGGCGACTGACCACGCTGGATGGCACCCCTTCGGTGGTGGTGAATCCGCGCGATCCACGGTCCCGCCCGCAGTTGGATGCCAACACCCTTTATCTTCAGCGCCGCGACGGCTCTTTCGCCGAAGTCGGGGCCTTCGCGGGGGTGACGGCCACGGATTGGTCGTGGGCGCCGGCCTTTTTGGATGTGGATCTGGATGGCTGGCCGGATTTGCTGCTGAGCGCGGGACAGGAGCGGGGCTCGCGCGATCTGGATTTCGCCGAGCACATGAAGGTCTTTCGGAAGAGTGGCTTGCGCACGGACGCGCAGATTTTTCGGGAGCGACAGAAGGTCCCGGGCTTGCCGGCGCCCCTGAAGGCTTTTCGCAACCGGGGCATCGATGCCGCCAATGACGTTCCGACATTTGAAGACGTCAGTGGGGCCTGGGGCTTCGATTTTGTGGGAGTCAGTCACGGCTTGGCTTTGGCCGACCTCGACGGCGACGGCGATCTCGACGTGGTGGTGAACCATCTCCAGTCTCCGGCGGGGCTGTACCGGAACGAGGGAACGGCTTCCCGGATCTCCGTCCGTTTGAAGGGACAGGCTCCCAATACGGCGGCGTTGGGCGCCCGGATGCGTTTCTGGTGGTGGAATCCCGAGCGCGGTGTTCGGTTGGCCACCCTTCCGCAATCCGCGCAGGTCGTCGCCGGGGGCCGATACCTTTCTTCCGATGCCCCGGGGAAGACCTTCGCCTGTCCGGGACCGGGGCAGGGCTTCTTGGAGATCCGCTGGCCATCCGGGCGGACGACGACGAGTTCGAATCTGGTCGCCAACCAGCACTATGAATGTGAGGAGACGCCGGGTGTGGGAGAACTGGTGTCCTCCAACACAGTTTCTCCCCCGCTTTCCGGACGCCTGCATTTTGACGCGGCGCCGACGGTGGTGGCCTCGGGGCCGTCGTCCGTGGAGGATTTCGCGCTGCAACCCTTGTTGCCCCGGCGCCAATCCACCCGGTCGCCCAGCCTGGCGCTTGCAGGGTTGGGTACGACGAATCGAGTGCTTTGGCTGGGTGGCCCGGATCAAGCCGTGCAACGGGTGGATCTTTCCGCTGCGGGGCTCTCGGCGCCGCGGAGTCTCGGTGCGGTGCGCTCCACGACGGCACTGGCGGCGTGGGGTGAGGATTTGCTGGTGGGCTCAACCGGAGCGAATCCGCGGAATCCCGGACAAGCGAGTGTCGTCTGGATGGAAGCGGCGACGGGTGCAGAGCGCCTGGTGACCACCAATTCCCGCACGGTGGCCTGTCTGTCGGTGCGGGATCGCTCGCCCACGAACGGAACTTTTGTGTTGGTGGGCGGCGGGGCGATGCCTGCGGAGTACCCGAACAGCGCGGTGAGTGAATTGCTGCAATTCGAAGGCGGGAGCTTTCATTCCCGGGCCCAGACCAATTTGGGCCTGGTCAACGCGGCGGTATTTACCCAACTCACGCCGGATTCAGGAGTGGAGTGGGTGACGGTGGGTGAATGGGCGGCGCCACGGATCCTGCGCTGGAAAGGCACGGAGCTGCAGGAGTGGGACGCGCCGGTTACCTGGGGTAAGGCATCGCCGCTGAAGTTGAGTTCGCTCACCGGTTGGTGGCAGAGCGTGGTGACGGCGGATTTTGATCAGGATGGCCGGATGGATCTGGTCCTCGGCAATTGGGGACTGAACTCCGCGTATGCCCTGTATGCCGGGCCACCTTCCCGAGTGGACGGTCGCGTGCGGCCGCTGTTGCTGTATCACGGGAATCTGGACCCCGGTGCGCATGCCTGCATCGAGGCCTATACGGCCGAGGCCGGTCGGGTATTGCCCATCCACGGTCTGACGGAATTGGCCAACCAGTTGCCGTGGTTGGGCGGACAATTCCCCAGCTTTCAGTCCTTTGCCAAGGCGGACATCGGGCAGGTGCTGGGTGAGCCCGCGCGGGGATTCGCCCGACGGGAATGCCACTGGCTGTCGTCGCTCATTCTGCTCAATCGGGGCGATCACTTTGAGGCGCGGCCTCTGCCGGATCTGGCTCAGTTGGGGCCGGTGTTTGCACTGCAGGCGGCGGATTTCGATGGCGACGGTCATCTGGACCTCTATGGCGGGCAGGGTTTCTTTGGACACAACTTTGGCGTACCCCGGGACGACGCGGGCGAAGGCTTCCTGTTGCTCGGCCGGGGTGACGGTAACTTCGATGCGGTGACCACGCCAGAGGTCGGATTCCGGGTGCTCGGGGAACAACGCGCGGCGGTGGTGACCGATGTCGACGGCGATCGGCGACCGGATTTGATCGTGGGCGAATACGGTGGGCCGGTGACGCTCTTTTTGAATCGGTCGCGATGAATTGTGTGCGGGGTCTCCCTGCGGCCGCGCGGGTTAGTTCTCTGTGCTCCGGGGGGGATTCCTCCAGGTTTTGGATTGCGGCAGTCCTCTGACGCTTGGGAGACAGACGTACGAGCAGGCTGGACGTCGAGCTTTCCCAGCGGACCGGCGTTGAATGTTTCGGTGCGCGTTGGGTTGGTTCACGCCCCACTCCAAAGCGGTAGAAGACGCTCACCCTTACCCACAAATCTTGAGGCTAGACGCGCGGGATTCTTTCAATGATGCTGACCGGATGCATGGAGCTGTTCGAATCAGCGGGCGTTGGGTTCCGAAGGAAGTGTTGGAACGGATCTCACGCCGAAGCCAGGGGCCTGAGGTCCCATCGCGTGCTGAAGTGGTGAGTCACTTCTGCCGTGC
>CANIZL010000050.1 GCA_947471985.1 Verrucomicrobiota bacterium
AATCCGGCGGGGTGGTGGCGGTGTTGGTGGATCGTCCGGCGGCGGCGACGGCGGTGGAGGTGGAGCTGTGCGGTCGGCCGTTTGCGGCGAGTATTGCGGCGGCGGAATTGGCGCGGGCGACCGGTTGCCGAATCCTGCCGACCTACATCGTACGGGAAGGCCCGCTCTACCGGGCGCACGTCCTGCCGCCGGTGGCGTATGATCGGCGCGAGTTGAACAATCGGCCGGCGCGGGCCCGGTTCACCGGCGATATCCTGCGTGCGTTTGAGCCGGTTCTGCGGCAATATCCGGACCAATGGTTTCATTTCGTGCCGGTGTGGCCCCGTCCGTCCGGGGAAGATCCCGGGCCGCGGGTCTGACGGGATGGTTCGTGCTGCTCCTGGCCGGGGTGTCGTGGGCGGTCGCAGCGACCCCAAGTGGCAGTGAGTCGTCCCTGCTGGAGCGGTGGTTGCACCAGGCCCAGGGATTGAAGTCCTGGGAATCCAACTTCGTACAGACGCGGCATCTCAAGGCGCTGACCCAGCCGCTGAAGACCACGGGCCGCGTCTGGTTCGCCGCGCCGGATCGGTTTCGGTGGGAACTCGGCGATCCCCCGCAATCCCTGGTCTTGCGCGATGGCGCGCTCCTGCAGGTGTTGTCGCCCCGGCTGCATCGGGCGGAGCAATTGAGTCTGACCAATGTGGCCGCCGGTCCGATGCGCGAGGCGATGGCCTTGCTGGACACCGGATTTCCCCGCGATGCGGAGACGTTTCAAACGCAGTTCAAACTGTTGTCCACCCGCACCAATTCCGGCTCCGGGGGCGAATCCAGCTACGCGTTTCGCCTGCAACCGCGGTCGGCCGCGGCCCGGCGCTTCCTGCCGGAGTTGACGGTCGAGGTGGCCGGCCGGGATTTGCAACTCACCGCCACGGAACTGCAGTTTGCGGATGGCTCCCGACTGCGAAATGACTTCACCGGTGCCCGGATCAATCCGCCCGTGGATCCGGAACGGTTCCGCACGAATCTGGACGCCTCGTGGAAAATTGTCGTCCCGGGGGCTGCGCCGTGAGTGCCCTGCTGACGGACGCCCTGGCCGCGCTGCCGCACGGGCCGGAGTTCCGCTTTCTGGACCGACTGGTGTCGTTGGAGCCGGGGGTTCGTGGCACGGGGGAGTACACCGTGCGCGGTGACGAGGACTTTCTGCGCGGGCATTTCCCCGGCGCGCCCCTGCTGCCGGGCGTGCTGCTGCTGGAAGCGGCGGCGCAATTGGCCGGAGTCGTGGCGCAGAGTGATCCCGGACACGTCCCGCTCGCGGGCTTGAAACTGACGGCCCTGCGCGGGGCGAAGATTCTGGGCTCGGCCCGTCCGGGCGAAACGGTGGTGCTGGACGCCCGGATTTCCGCCCGCCTGGGAACCTTGATCCAGGCCCAAGCGACGGCGGCGGTGGCCGGGCGGACGGTCCTGCAGTGTGAGGTGACCTTGGCCGGGGAGCTGCCGCCCGCGTAGGGCGCGACGGGGTGCTCGCGGGTCGCCGAATTGTTTTCTCCGCGGCTGGACCGTGGTTTGACACCCCGCCTCAGGCTTCCGAGTGTAATCCTCTTTTTATGGCCGAGCCGAAGACAAATGAGTTGATGGAGAAGATCGTTTCCCTCGGGAAACGTCGCGGGTTTATTTTCCAGTCGTCCGAGATCTACGGCGGACTCAACGGATTCTGGGACTACGGCCCGTTGGGTGCGGAATTGAAGCGCAACGTCAAGGACGCGTGGTGGAGCACCATGATCCGTTTGCGCGACGATGTGGTGGGCCTCGAAGCCACCATCATCATGCATCCGCAGATCTGGAAGGCGTCCGGCCACGTGGATACCTTCAGCGATCCGATGTGCGATTGCTTGCTCACCCGGAAGCGCTTTCGCGCGGACCAGGTCGATCCCCAGTCCGGCAATGCGTATAACTTTACCGGCGCCCGGGATACGGTTTCGGGCGGCGAAATGAACGAGCCCTACTCCGTGCTGCTGCCCGCGGGCAAACCACCGGAATCGGCCCGGAAAACGGCCATGGCGTACTACGCCCTGCGCGGGGTGACGCAGCCGGAACTGCTCGGCGAACGCGTCGAGGCGGTGGTGGATTCGCAGCGGTACAATCCGGAAAACGGCTCGCTGCTGACCGAACCGCGGCCCTTCAATTTGATGTTCAAGACCTACGTCGGTCCGGTGGCCGACGAGGACAACGTCGCCTACCTGCGGCCCGAGACCGCCCAGGCGATCTTTGCGCAGTTCAAGAACGTGGCGGACACCTGCCGGCAGAAGGTTCCGTTCGGCATCGGCCAGATCGGCAAGGCCTTCCGCAATGAGGTCACGCCGCGGAACTACATCTTCCGGTCCCGCGAATTCGAGCAGATGGAACTCGAGTTTTTCATCAAGCCGGATGAGGCGATTGAGGTCCTGTCCGGCACGGTGGCCAACGTGTCCGCCGAGGCGTGGAAAGGTGAGCCGCAGGCGGATTGGGGCTGGGAGGTCTGGCACAAGTATTGGGTGGAACAGCGCGTGCGCTTCTACGAGGCCATCGGCTTGCCCCGGACGGCGTTTGAGGAGTACTGGCAGAAGCCGGAGGAGTTGGCTCACTACGCCCGCGCGTGCGTCGATCTGTTGTACAAGTTCCCTTTTGGCACGCAGGAGCTTGAAGGCATCGCGGCCCGCAGCGACTTCGATCTAACCCAGCACGAGACCCATTCCGGCAAGGCGATGGGTGTGTTCGACGAGGAACTGCGGGCGGCGTGGGGCAAATTGGACGAGGCGCGCAAGGCGTCCCTGCGGGCCAATTATGTGGCGGCCAAGACGGCGGCCGGCCTCAAGAAGGGCGCGACGGAAGCGGAGGCCGCGAAACAGGCCGAGGCCCTCGCCACGATCTTCTTCGAGAAGCTCGCCAAGGGTCAGTATCTGCCGCATGTCATCGAGCCGTCCGCCGGCGTCGATCGCCTGATCCTCGCGCTGCTGTGCCACGCGTACAGCGAAGTCACCACCACGGATGAGAAGGGCAAATCCGAGACCCGCGTCATCCTGCGCTTCCATCCGCGCATCGCGCCGATCAAGGTCGGCATCTTTCCGCTGTTGAAGAACAAGCCGGAATTGGTGAAGAAGGCGATGGCGGTTCGCGATCTGCTCCGGCCGCACATGGCAATCTATTATGACGACGGCGGGGCGATCGGCCGTCGGTACGCGCGTCAGGACGAGGCGGGCACGCCGTTCGGCTTGACCATCGATTTCGACACCCTCGGCGAGAAACCGGAATTGCTCGACACCGTCACGCTGCGGCATCGCGACACTGGGGCCCAGGAACGCGTGGCCATCGCGGATCTTTTGGGACGGCTGCTGCCGCTCATCCGCTAGCCCTGGGCGGCGAGCGCTCTGCTACTTCGAATCTGTGCCGACCAAAAAGGGCAAAGCCCCCGGTCTCTGGGGTGTCATTGCCTTCAAACTGGGTAAAGGCGTGTTGTTCCTCGCGATTGCCGCGGGGATCTTCACGCTGACGGACAACAATCTGCCGGAGGATTTCCGGCGGTTGTTGCTGGATATGCATTTCGATCCGGAACGTCAGTTCTGGGCCGATATCTCCGCCCGATTGGGAACGGTCACGCCCAAGAACCTGGTGTGGGTGGCTTCGGGCACGGTGCTCTATGGCACGCTGTCCCTCCTGGAGGCACTGGGCCTGTTCCTTCGCAAACCGTGGGGCGGCTGGCTCGCCATCGCGGAGGGAGCCTTTTTCATTCCGATTGAGGTGTTCGAGCTCGGACACCACTTCACTTATGGCCTCAGTGTGATTCTGGTGATCAACTGCGTGATCGTCCTGTATCTGTGGCGGAATCGGGCGCGGCTCTTTAGCCACGGCTGAAGTGACGCCCGCCGGGCCTGGCGAAAGCCCCAACGTCAGCCGGCACCCAGCCGACCGGGACGTGTCGCGGGGCGTGTCCCCGGGGCGCCGGTTCGGGGCCCCGGGAAGCGTTCCAACCTCAGTACGGCAGCGGGAAACGCGCCGTGAGGGCACGGACCCGGTCGCGCACTTTGTGCGCCGTCGCCGGATTCGCGATGTCGAGCAGGACCTCGCTGATCATGTCCGCAATGGCGGCCATCTCCGGTTCGGCCATGCCGCGGGTGGTCACCGCCGGCGTGCCCAGTCGGATGCCCGAGGCCTCAAACGGCGAGCGGGTTTCAAACGGGATCGTGTTCTTGTTGGTCGTGATGCCGGCTTCATCCAACGCCAGTTGCGATTGCTTGCCGGTCAAGCCGCGGGCGCCGACGTCCACCAGCATCAGGTGGTTTTCCGTGCCGCCGGACACCAGACGGAACCCATTCCGCTTCATGCCTTCGGCGAGGGCGATGGAATTGCGCACGATCTGCTGCTGATACGCCTTGAAGCCGGATTGCCGGGCTTCGTGGAAACAGACCGCCTTGGCCGCGATGACGTGCATCAGGGGGCCGCCCTGGATGCCCGGGAAAACCTGGGAATCAATCAGCTTGGCGTACTCGGCCCGGCACAGAATCAGGCCGCCCCGGGGGCCGCGCAGGGTCTTGTGCGTGGTGGTGGTGACGAAGTCCGCGTGCCGGATCGGACTCGGATGCACGCCGGCGGCCACCAGACCCGCGATATGGGCGATGTCGGCCAGCAGCAGCGCGCCGACCTCCTTGGCGATCGCCCCCATGCGGGCGAAATCAATGACGCGCGGATAGGCGGAGGCGCCTACCGTGATCATCTTCGGCCGGTGATCGCGGGCCATTTGGGCGAGTTGATCGTAATCGATCCGTTCGTCCTCCTTACGGACGCCGTAGTGGACGATCTCAAAGAATTTGCCCGAGAAATTGGCCTTGTTGCCGTGGGTCAGATGGCCGCCATGGGAGAGGTCCATGGTGAGCAGCTTGTCGCCCGGCTTCAGCATCGCGAAATACACCGCCATGTTGGCGCCCGAACCCGAGTGCGGCTGCACGTTCGCGTGTTCTGCTTCGAACAACTCCTTGGCGCGGTCGATGGCCAGCTGTTCCGCCTCGTCGACAAATTCACAACCGCCGTACCAACGCTTCTTCGGATAGCCTTCGGCGTACTTGTTGGTCAGCACCGATCCCTGGGCCTCCATG
Organism: Verrucomicrobiota bacterium; assembly: GCA_947471985.1. Classification (GTDB taxonomy): domain Bacteria; phylum Verrucomicrobiota; class Verrucomicrobiia; order Limisphaerales; family UBA9464; genus CANIZL01. The sequence goes on from CANIZL010000050.1 coordinate 5,106, forward strand.
ACCGCCGGACTGGTGAAGTTTTCCGACGCAATCAGCTCGATGTTCTCGAGCTGACGGGTGCGTTCCTGGCGGATGATGTTCGCGATCTGCGGGTCTACGTGTTCGAGTCGGGTGGACATGTCGGTTTCCAGTTTGTTCACGCGGCGTTGATGACGGCCGCCTTCAAATTCGGTGTTGAGAAAAATATCGACGAGTTCGGCCGCGAGGGCGGGGGTGACGAACTTGGCGCCCAGGCACAGGACGTTCGCATCGTTGTGCTGGCGGCAGAGGATGGCGCCTTCCTCGTTGTGCACCACCGCCGCCCGGACGCCGGGCACGCGGTTGGCAGCGATGCTGATGCCGACCCCGGTGGCGCAAACCAGGATGCCGAAATCCGCCTGCCCCTCCGCCACCAGATGGGCGACCTGATGCCCGTAGTCCGGATAATCGGTGCTGGCATTCGAGTGCGTGCCGATGTCCTCCACGTCGCACTCCAGACGCGCGAGCACCGCCTTGAGCGATTCCTTCAGCTCGAACCCGGCATGGTCGGAACCCAGCGCCAGACGGAGTCGGGACGGCGCCTGGTGGGCCGCCTTGCGCATTTCCGCGAGCACGGATTTCACCCCGGAATGGATCTGATCCCGGACGACGAGATATTCGGAAAGCGGGCCACCGACGGGATCAGCGATGTCCTTTTCCTCGGGTTCCGCCGCCGGATCGAATTCGCGGAGCAGGTAGGTTTTGCCGGCCGCTTGCGGGTAAAGGTACAGGATGCCATCGACGTGTCCCGAGGTCAGTCCGAAGATCACATCCGCCTCCGCCACCAATTTGGCGGTGAGCATCTGGGCGCGGTGGCCGGTGATATCGATGCCCAAGGGGCGCAGGGCGGTGACGGAATGGGGGGTGACCGGCTGCCCGTTCACGGCCCCGAGACCGGCAGAGACAAAGCGCCACCCCGGTTGACCGGCGAGTTCATGGCGCGCCAGACCCTCTGCCATGGGGGATCGGCAGGTATTGCCCGTACAAACAAACAGGAGGGTCTTCATTCCCACGAAAGAGAAAGAAGCTCTGAAATGAGGCCCCCTGGGTCAAACCGGAAAGCGGGAGAGGTTCCACTTTTTGCCGAAGGCGAACTTCTCGTGAAGGAGGCCGTGGGCGATCGGAAAAACGCGCATCCCGCGGCGCCGCAGGGACCTGGAAGCACTCTGGCCGGGGACGTTCGGTGCCGATGAAAACTTCCCACACCCCGGCCCGCCCGCTTGATTTCGGCCGTGGTTCTCTTGCTCGACATCGGCAACACGCATGTGCACTGCGGTCTGGCGGATCGCCGTCGCGTGCGGCGCCGATGGGATTTTCCGACGGTGGATCTGCTGAACGCGGTCGCTGCCGAAACGACCGCCGCCGCGCTCCGGCAGCGGGTGGGGCGTGCTGCGGTGACCGCGGTCGCCCTTTGCTCAGTGGTTCCCGCGGCGACGGTCTCGGCCCAGGCGCTGGTGGGAAAGTTGTTCGGCCTGACCGCCCGCCAACTCACCCACACGCAAATGCCCGGGTTGCGTCTCGATTATCCCCGGCCGGAAACCCTCGGCCAGGATCGCCTGGCCAATGCCCTGGCCGCCCGGCATCACTTCGGGGCGCCCGTGGTGGCGGTGGGCTTTGGCACGGCGGTGATTTTCGACGTGGTGAACCCGCACGGCGAGTACGTCGGCGGCATCATTGCGCCGGGGCTGGCGTTGATGACCCGGTACTTGCACGAAAAGACCGCGCAACTCCCGGAGATCCGCGTGCGGGAACCGCGATCGCTGGTGGGGCGGAATACGGAGCAGGCCATGCTGGTGGGCGCGGTCGTGGGTTATCGCGGATTGGTGCGCGAGTTGATCACGGGGCTGAAGCGCGAGTTGCGGGCGCCGCAGTTGCCAGTGGTGGCGACCGGGGGATACGCCCCCTTGCTGGCCAAGCACCTCCCGGAAATCACCCGGGTTTATCCGGGACTGACCCTCGAGGGCCTGCGGCTGTGGTGGGAACTGACGGAAAACCCGGGCGCTGTGCCTGAGCCCGTACGGAATGCCCGGCCGGCCGGGCGGAAACGCAAAAACTAGACCGCCGGTTTGGCCCCGCTCAGTCCGAGCAATTCCGCGGCCTTGACCCCGATGTCGCCGCTCTTCATGAGCGATTCCCCAACCAGGATTGCCTGGGCGCCGCAGCGCTTGAGGCGCTCGACGTCGGCGCGGGAGTGAATGCCGCTCTCCGCCACCAGCAGGCGGCCGCTCTTGTCGCCGCCGTCGGCCGTTCGCAATTGCGCTGCCAGCCGTTCGGTAGTCGCCAGATCCACCTTGAAGGTCTTCAGATCGCGATTGTTCACGCCGATCAACCGGGCGCCGCAGCGCAGCGCGCGCACCAACTCGGCGTCATCATGAACCTCCACCAACGCCGTCAAACCACACGCGTCCGCCAACGCCTGGAAATGCGCCAGCTGCGCGTCGTCGAGGATCGACACGATGAGCAGGATGGCGTCCGCGCCCCATTCAATCGCCTCGAGAATCTGCCGCTCATCGATGATGAAATCCTTCCGCAACAGGGGCAGGGACACCGCCGCGCGGATGGCTTGGAGATACTCCAGTGAGCCTTGGAAAAACTGTTCGTCGGTCAGGACGGAAAGGCAGCTGGCGCCGGCGGCTTCATACTCCCGGGCAATGCGGACGGGATCAAAATCCGCCCGGATCACGCCCAGGGAAGGGGAGGCCTTTTTCACCTCGGCGATGAGGCCGATGTCCCCGCTTCGGGGATGGCCCAAGGCGCCAAAAAAATCCCGCACGGCGCCGCCGCGTTTCGCCAGCGCCGCCCGCAGTTGATGCGCCGCCACCGGCCCGGCGGGTAGTCGCGCCACTTCCAGACGTTTCTGGACGACGATCTTATCCAGGATGGTACTCATGATGCTCCTCCGTAGCGCCGTGGATCGATCGATTAGTCTTCCTCGTCCTTCAATCCCGGGATCCGCTTCAACGGGCAACCCGCGCGCAGCCAGCCGTTCACGTACGGATCCAAATCCCCGTCCATGACACCCTGCACATCACTCGTCAGGACCCCGGTGCGGAGATCCTTCACCAGACGATACGGCTGAAAGATGTAACTGCGGATCTGGTTGCCCCAGCTCACACTGCCCTTTTCGCCGTAGAACTTGTCCATGTCCGCCTTCGCCTGATCGAGCTTCAGGGCGAACAATTTGGAAATGAGCATCTTCATCGCCGTGGCCTCGTTCTGGACCTGACTGCGTTGGGCCTGCGACGCGGCCACCAAGCCGGTCGGCAAGTGGGTCAATCGGACGGCGGTTTCCACCTTGTTGACGTTCTGTCCGCCCTTGCCACCGGAGCGGAACGTGTCGCGCAGGATCTCGCTCTTCGGGATGACGATGTCGTTCTGGTCCAGGTCATCGATTTCCGCGATGACGTCCACACTGCTGAAGCTCGTGTGGCGGCGCTTGTTGGAATCGAACGGCGAAATGCGCACGAGCCGGTGCACGCCGCGTTCGGCCTTGCAGAAACCGTAGGCGTTTTCGCCTTCGACGCGGAAGCTCACGCTCTTCAACCCGGCGGAATCGCCGGGCAGCGCGTCGGTGACCTCCCATTTCCAGCCGCGGGAATCAAACCACCGGCCGTACATGCGCGAGAGCATTTCGGCCCAATCCTGCGCTTCCGTACCGCCGGCCCCGGCTTGTATGCTGAAGATGCAGTTCCGGGCGTCGTGCGGACCGGTGAGGAAGACGGTGAGTTCGAAACGTTCCGCGTCGCGGAGCAGGCTGGCCAGTTCGGCGTCGGCCTCGTTTTGCACGGCATCCTGACCGGCGGGCGGTTCGGCCTCCCCGAGTTCCAGCAGGATGCGCACGTCGGCCAGGCGCTGTTCGAACTTCATCTGGGGTTCCAGGCGCTTTTTCAGGCCATTGACCTCGTCAATCACCTTGCGGGCCGTTTCTGCGTTATTCCAGAAGGTGTCGCCGCTCATCTGCGCGTCGCCCTCGGCGACGCGCTTCTGCAATTGCGGGACGTCCAGAAACTTCCGCAATCCCGCAAGCTTGCCGGCGAGCGCATCCAGATTGGTGCGAGTGACTTCAAACATATACCAGAACCCGCCATTAAGCCGGTTGCGACGCGTCGCGTCAAATGGGGTATCGTTCGGGCGAGGGCGCGAGGGCGCAGAAAGCGGACCAAAGCGCCATCCCTGCCTGCACTGGGGATCGGCATCAACGCGCATCGGGTCCCCGGAGGCATCCGGGAGGATTGCCCCAATTCTTCGGGACCCTAAAGCGCTTTGAGAACATCGGGTGTCAGGAGATGCCGCAGCCGCTTGGGCATCCGCATTGACCGAAGGGGACCACCAATCTGCACATCGCCGGCCTCCGATTTGTAGCGGACCATGCGCGTTGGGTTGCCGACTGGATCCGGTGGGCCGTTTGTGACCTCAATATCGAGTTCAGCCTGGCCGGAACGGAGCCAATCCAAATCATCTTCAGATGGTGCCCCATGCCGGCTTTGGCGGTGTGAATTGGGTGTGCGGATCAACTGATCAAGGAGTTCACCGCGCTCGTCTCCCAGCAGTTCTTTCAGTTTTTGGCTCCACTCCGTCTTCAGCGCCGCGCTTTCCTCCGGGAAGGCGCGCACGACAAACTTGCCGTCCCCGGACTTAAGGCGAACCAAGTGATCACCTTCAAGCTGTTCACAGCGCTTCTTCATCGCCCCATACAGGCCCCGAATCGCCTCCCCTTCCAAGGGCGTCAATTTGCAGAGTGCGCTTGCGTCGGCAGAAACTTCCTGGTCCTCCGTCAGCCCTTCCCTTTTAAGGGCGTCAAAGTGGCTCTTTGGTAGCTCGACATAGGTTGCGTGCTCATCCCAACGCTGGAACCCATCGGCCGGCGATTCCAATCCGGGCGAGACGAGCTTGTTTTGTGCATCCGCTTCCGGACCAACGGCGTTGGAGGAGTCGGTCCCTGGCTCGGTCTTTTGAGTTCCGGGATGGTCAGTAATCCATTTCCGCCATCGTACGAGGACAGGCTTGAGGGATTCGGGCGCGTATGGATCCAGCGGCGCACCATAATTGAACCCCTCGCAGGCAAAGCTGGCGCCCCGGAAGTTCCCCAAGCCGGAAGTAGTGGAATATCGATGCAGGTCGACGAGGGGTCGTGGGGCCCGGTCGGTGAGTCGAAAGGACTAGGTGATCGACAAAATTCTGCCCTCAGGAACTGTTTCCGGAAAAGGGTACATATTGCCGGCTGATTTTAAGAAAAGCGCGGCCCGCTCGTCGCCCAACGATTCGAGGACATCGGATTCAAGTTTTCGTCGGATACCCCGGGCCTCTTCCGGGAACGGCTTCAAGCGAAAGTTTACGCCCTCGACAATTCGAATTCCGGGCGTTGCAGCCATGTCCTCGACGATTTCGTCCGTGGGTTCCAGGTGTCGGCTCTCCTCAATTCGATAGCGATGCTGCGCCTCGGCGAGACTTGACGTGACCTGGGCCACTTCTGAAGGCGTCAGTTTCAGGGTTTTGATGAACTCTTCCGTAAGTACGTAGTTTCGGGATTCGGTGTCGGGCATCGTGATCGCTTCCAAGGGAATGCGGTTCAGAATGTTTTTGGGAACCCGTACGCTATCCGGCGATTCCAGTTGGGGGGTCGGCGTGGGTTGGGTCGCCAACGGTGCCGCTGCCAGTGTCGTCGCAATTGGCTCGAGGTTGCCGGCGATGCGGCCGGATGGACGTCCGGGGTCTGCGGCCGTGTTTGCTGCCACGGCGACGTTGGAACCAAGTGGGTCCTCCAATTGTCGCATTCGGTGGGCACGGACGGCAACAGTGCCAATGAGTAGGGATGCGGTCGCGGTCGCGACGACGAGTGCGGTTGGAGACGTCATAGCAGCTTTGAAGCTAAAACCGGGAGTAACCGCTGCAGCCTGCCACACCGCGCCCGCCACCGCATGGTTGGCCAGGCGGGTCGCAAGTCCGGCCGGTGCTACTTGATCGGCGTGTGCCACCAGAGTGGCCGTTATCGCCGTGGCGGTGGTGCTGATGCCACGGGTGGCCAGTGAGTCCCGGAGTCGGTCGAGGGCCCGGGCGACCCGCTTGCGCGCCGCTTCCTCAGACAGGCCGAGCGCGGTTCCCACTCGGGAAAGTTCCAGTCCTTCGAAATATCGAAGCAAAATGACATTCCTTTCGAGGCTCTGAAAGCGGTCCAGCGATTCCGCCGCCCCGCCTCACTGTACTCTTCGAGTCAGACTTGATGGCTCCGCCCTTGAGATGGCGTTTCCGTCCGCGAGCCGGACTCCCGATTGAACCCCTTGATGGAACCCGTAACCTCCCCGGCATGATTCTCCCTTGGCTTCGCCTCGCTGCGATGACCGGTTTGCTCGCTGTCGCGCAGGCGGCCGAATGGGACACGTTCAGCGATACTTGGGTGGCCACCGATGCGCTGGGACGAACCATGCCTACCGGGGCTCAGGTCGGAGCGCCACGGGCGGATCGCACCGTGGGGATGTTTTATTTCCTCTGGCACGGGGCGCACATTCAGGGCGGTCCCTTCGATATCACCCGCATCCTCGCCCAAAACCCCGCGGCTATGCAGCAGCCGGACAGTCCGCTTTGGGGTCCCTTGCACGTCCCGCATCACTGGGGCGAATCGATCTTTGGCTATTATCGGACGGCCGACGCCGGCGTGCTGCGCAAACATGCCCAGATGCTCAGCGATGCCGGTGTGGATGTGGTGATTTTTGATGTCACGAATCAGGTCACTTACCGCGACGATTACTTCGCCCTGCTGCGCGAGTGGAGCGCCTGGCGCAAGCTCGGCAATCGCACGCCGCAAGTCGCCTTTCTGACGCCGTTTTGGGATCCGGCCAAAGTCACTCGCGAACTCTGGCGGGATCTGTACGCCACCGGCCAGTTTCGCGAATTGTGGTATGCCTGGGACGGCAAGCCCCTGATCCTCGCCGATGCGGCGCAGTTATTCGAACGCGAGGAAAATACCCACCAGAATCAACCCACCGCGCTCCCGCCCGGTCACACGCTGGGTCAGACGTTCACCACGGAGCGAACCCTGCACGCCGTGAGCGGACGTTTTCCGACGTGGAGCTCGCCCCATTCGGGCCTCACCCTGACCCTGCGCCGTGATAGCGCCCAAGGCCCGGTGGTCGCCACCCAACGCTTCGCCTCCGTGCGGGACAACGAATGGCTCCAGCTCCAACTCGCCACTCCGTTGCCGCCCGGCGCCTATTGTCTCGAAGCGAGCGACGCGACGGGCCAAATCGGTTGGTGGAGTCACACCGAGGATTCCTTCGCCCGCGGCACGGCAATCGCGGACGGCCAGCCCGTGGCAGGGGATCGCACGCTGCGCCTGCTGTGGGCGGATGGCGAAACCGCACCGATCCGCGATTTCTTCACCTTTCGCAAACCGCAGCCGGACTATTTTCAGGGCCCGACGCAGCCCGACATGTGGAGCTGGCTGGAAGTCGCGCCGCAGCATGTCTTTCGCAATGGACGCGGTGAGAAGGAACAGATGTCCGTCGGCGTCGGTCAGAACGCGGTCAACGGACGGCTCGGTTCCATGAGCGAACCGGGTTCGCGGGGCCGCAGTTTTCACGATGGCAAAACAGATCCGCGCCCGGAGGCCGTCCGTTGGGGTTTGAACTTCGCCGAGCAATGGACGAATGCCCTGCGCGAAGATCCGCGCTTCGTTTTCGTCACCGGTTGGAACGAGTGGATCGCCGGCCGCTTCGATGAGTTCAATCGCGTGAAGTTGCCCGTGATGTTTGTCGATCAGTTCGACCAGGAACACAGCCGCGATCTCGAGCCCATGCACGGCGGGCACGGCGATGATTATTACTACCAGTTCGTGGATGCGGTCCGTCGTTACAAGGGCGTCCGCCCCGCGCCAGCCTTGCGGTCCCAGTCGGTGCGGATCGATGGCAAGTTTACCGATTGGCAATCCGTGCAACCGGAGTTTCGGGATACCGTGGGAGATCCCGTGCGCCGGCAACATCCCGCGTGGGACGCCGCGGTTACGTACACCAATGCCACCGGGCGGAACGATCTGATCGCCGCCAAAGCCAGTTGGTCTGCCCGCCGCGCTGCGTTTTACGTGCGCACGCAGGGCGCTCTGACGCCGGTCACCGACCCCAACTGGATGGTGCTTTTCGTCGATGTGGACGCCGACGTCCGCACCGGGTGGCTGGGGTATGATTTTGTCCTCAACCGGACGCGATCCAACGCACACGCTGCGTCGGTGGAACGGAATGTCGGCGGCCGATACGAATGGGAGACCGTCGGCACCGCAGAGCTGGGAGTCGGGGAGCGGGAACTGGAAATTGCGGTGCCGTGGAAACTGCTCGGTGTGCGTCGCGCGCCTCTGCGCTTGGATTTCAAATGGGCCGACAACCTTCAGCAAACCGGCGACTGGAGTGATTTCACACTGAACGGCGACGTCGCCCCGAATGATCGCTTTAACTTCCGGGCGATCACCCAACCCTGACTCGGCCCACGAATAACCAGGTTCTTCGAGTTTGCCGCTGACGGCGGAGGGCCTCTTGTGTTCCCGTGTCCTACACCCTTTGCCTCTGGGATCCCAGCCGACCCGGGACGCTCCCCACGACCCACCGGGATGCCGATACGATCTGCGAGCGTTTGAGTGCCGTGTCGGATCGGCCCACTGCCAAGATGATCGCGCTCGTTTCGGCCTTGGTGACGGTCGCTGAGACCCGGCCGACGGAGGAGCAGGCGCGCGTCGGACTGGAAGCGTATTGGGGGGCGGATCCGCGCGTCAGCCTTCGGGCCAACGAAACGGCGGTGTTCCGGCTGACAATTCCGAGCGACGACTGTATCGCTCAGATCGCCGCGGTCGTGAGCGCTGGCGCGAAATTCGGGTTGGTGGTTTACGACGACGAAAATGGCATGTGCTTTTTGCCGGACGGAACGATTTTCCCGGAGTCCATGCGCGAAGGTTGGGCGTTTGATCTGGAAGAGTTGCGGGCCGGTCCACCGGATCCCCACGCACCGGATGGCCGCACCTGGCTGCAACGCCTCGCGGGCGAGCTGTTCGATGCTCTCGGACAGGGCAACCGCCGCTCGTGAGCCGTGGATTCGCGCAGTCGAGCGAAGTGCCTCTCGGGCTACGCGGATTGCCGGGCCTGCCGGCGGACCCTTTTTAGGAACGTAGGTTTGACCGCTTTCCGGGCGGGTCGTTCGTTGGGTCGCGTTCGAACTTTCGGACAATTCCCCAATATGTACCCAGATCGATTCGGTTGGTGGCGTCGTTTCTCATTCTTCGCGGTGGTTGGTCTCGTCGCGGTCGGCCTGCGCGCGGAAGAGGCGTTGTCGCTGACGTCCCCGATGTCGTACGCCGTGTTTCAGCGCTCCCTGAGCAATACCGCGCGGATTCCCATCGCGGGTTCCGCGGCGGCGGTCGTGGCCCGGTTGGAAGCGAAAGTGACGCTCGCCTCGGACTATCGGGAGGGAACCGACGGGCGTTCCTCGGAATTCGTCGAGATCGGCCGGCCCGGAACACGCGAATTTCGGGGCTCCCTCGAGACGGTCGCCGGCGGATGGTACACGGTCACCGTGCGGGCACTGGATGCCGCGGGGGCGGTGATGGGTGAAAGCTCCATTGCGAAAGTCGGCGTCGGCGAGGTGTTCGTCGCCGCCGGTCACTCGTTCTGTTCCAATTTCCAAGGCGACAAACCCGGCAAGGCCGAGGACGATCGCGGGGCCACGTGCATTGATTGGACCAATACGCCGCCCGCCCACCTGGCGTTTCGTCATGCGGACGATCCTTTGCGTCCGGGCGATGCACGTCGGGCCTCCCCGTGGCCGGCCGTGGGCGACGTCCTGGTGCGGCAGTTGCATGTGCCGGTCCTGATCATTTCCACGGGCATTGGCGGCACGACGGTGGCGCGGTGGCGCACGGTGGCGGAGCATCCCGACTCCGGCGATTCCTCGTATGTCGCCTGCCGCGCCACGCTACAACGCTGGACGCCGTACACGGGCTTGCGGGCCTTGATCTGGTTCGGCAACGAGAACGACTTGAATCAAGGTCCCACCGCCGAAGTATTCGCGGACAATTTCACGCACCTGATTGCCCGCACGCGGCTGGATTCGGGCATCCCGAACCTGCCCTGGATCATTGCCTTCGACGCGTTTGATCCGGGGGTTCAGGAAAAGATTGGCCCGACCGAGATGCAGCGGCGCAAGGAGCGGATTGATCGCGGGGCGCAACGCGTGTTGGAGACGGTACCCTTCACTTACGACGGACCGCAGACCGATGACCTGGGTCCGGAGTTCCGGCGCAGCGACGGCGATCACTTCAACGAAGCGGGTGTCCGCCAATTGGGCGTTCGTTTTGCGCGACAGATTACCCGTGCGTTTTTTTCGCCCCCGGCACCCGCTCCGCAGCCCCCGCGCGACGTGATGCCGTAATCCCGTTGGCGAGCCTTTCCGCAGCGAAAAGCCCCGAGCACTTCGTTTCCGCGGTTTCCTACTGTGAAGGGGGATTCGCGTTGCCGGGAGTATCCCGCCGGTGCCGACGCGGTCGGCCTGAGGATCAATCTCCCAGGGAATACAGGTGCTCCACGGTCCGGAGGTAAACGTGTCCCCCCACCAGGGCGGGAGTGGCGAAAATGCGCTCCCCAAAATCGGCGCGGTGCACAATCTCCGGAGCATCACCCCCGGCTTTGACCACGGTGAGCTTGCCGTCGAGTGACGCGAAATAGACGTGGTCCCCCGAGGCGACGGGCGAAGCGTAGTACGCCGCCGCCGTTCCCAGGCGTTCCTGGGAGTAGAACGTCTTGCCACTGCGGGCGTCGAAGCAGGAAATCATCCCGCCGTCCTTCACGAGATAAATGCGCCCCTGATGAAAGAGCGGCGACGGTACGTACGGCAGACCGCGGCCAAACTTCCAGGCCACGTGGGTCTTGGTGATGTCCCCGGTCCCGCCGGGCCGGACCGCGATCAGCAAATTTTCGGCGCGGCTCGCGCGATCCCGCACGAGGGCGAGGTCGACATCATTGATTTCACCATCGCGATTCGCATCGAGGCCGCGCAGAAAATCCCAGGTAACGGGATCGAGGTCCTTCGAATTCACCGTCCCGTCCCCGTTCTTGTCGAAGCGTTGGCGGAACGAGGGCCAATCCATGGGGACGGACGAATCCGCTTTTCCGGGTGACCAGGCGGCAAAGTAGAGCTGATCGTCACCGATCACCGGCGTGGTGCAGACGAAGCTCGAAACCCCGGTGACGAGCCATCGCTCCCGGCCCGTCTTGACGTCATAGCCCTTCAGTTGAACTGAGCCGGGCACAATGACTTCATCAACGCCCGCGTTCCGCCAAATCACCGGGGTGCCGAATCCGCCGATCATTTCCGGACGGGGTGTCTCCCAGACCTTGTGCCCGTTAGCCAGATCGACGCACAGCAGGCTCGACCCCAGGTCCTGATCACGATTGATCAGCACGCGATCGCCGAAGATCACGGGCGAAGTTCCCGTGCCATAGCTGCCGCCGCTCAAGGCCATTGGCAGCGGATGCCGCCAGAGCTCGCGGCCTTCCGCATCATGGCAGATCAATCCGAATGAGCCGAAGTAGCTGACCACCCGCCGGCCATCGGTGGCCGGAGTGGACGCCGCGGGGCTGCCGTCGCTGCGGTGGAACGTTTCGAGTTTTTCGGGCCGCACCTGTTTCGCCCACAGCAACCGGCCGGTGGCCCGATCGTGGGCGCGGGTTTCGAGTTGTCCGTCCACGAACGTGGTCAAAAAGATTCGGTCGCCCCAGACGCACGGCGAAGACGGCGACCACGGCACGGCAATCTTCCACGCCACGCCGTTGGTGGGACCGAATTTCCAAGGTGCCTGGGTGGCTCGGGAGACACCGCTGCTATTGGGTCCGCGAAATTGGGGCCATTGATCCTGGGCCGCTGTCGCCGCATGCGTCGGAGTGAAGGAGCCCGCGGCGGCCAGCAGGGTCAGGGACAGCAAGCTGCGGGCGACTCGTGGGGCGAGGCTCATCGGCGAACGAGGGGCCGGCGCGGGTGTGAAACTCCACCGAGGGTTCGCCCCGTTTTCCGCTGAGACGTTGAAGGGCGATGCTCCCAGTGTGTGGAGCGTAAGGTTAGGAGCCTCGGTCATTTGGCGTGGATCCTGCCCCGCGGCCTGCGGTGGAGCAAGCCGTTCCGGGGGAAGGGGCAATCCCCTCGCCACCCACTCAGCACCGGGCTGGCCTTCATTTCACACCCTGCCTCCCTGGAATCCTTCACCCGTTACGGCAGCGCACGCAGTCGCCAGTAGCGGGAGGCTTCCGTGGGTTGCCCGGTCGCGATCTCTTCCGCGGTGGCCGCCACGAATTCACTCTCGGCCTGCCAGTTTACGAGATCCGACGTGGATTCCACTCGATACCGCACTCCGATGGTCACTTGGTGAGCCCGTACGAGTCCGAACGGTGTCTGCATGATGGAGAGTCGGGCGCGGGCCGGTGCCGGCAGGACGGTTAGGCGGGCGGGTGGCGACAGCAGTTCCCGGGTGGGGGTTCGGATCAGTACTTGATAGTTGCCGGCGTCTTCCGGGCGAACCTGCGGGAGGGAGAAGGCGGCATTCGTAGCGCCGGGAATTGGATTTTGATCCCGGAACCAAAGGTATTGGATCGGTTTCTCGCCGGTACCTTCCGTCTGAAAACCGGCGGCGTCTCCCGCCCGGACGGTCACGGGTGCGGGGTATTTATTGAATCCGGGGAGGGGCGCCTCGGCATTCCAGCCCAGTGCGGCTCCGGTGGGCGTCAAATGGAGCAATTGCGGCTTGGGGCGCCCGAAATCATCCGGAAATTCTCCCGCGACAACAATGGATTGATTGGGCATTTCGGCCAGGGCCCAAATCGCGTGCGTCGTGGGAAGTTCGGCGTGGAAGGTGGTATCGACGCCCGACAAGTCCGCCTTGAGCCGGATCAATTGGACCTCCGATGCGCCCACCGGTAAGACGGCGAGCAGGATGGCGTGATTGGCTAATTCCAACGTCGCGGCCCGTTGCAGCCCGTTGACTCCGATGGCCAGCGGTATGGGCGCGACGATCTTGCCGGCCGCACTCAACTGGAACAGTCCTTCGACATGCGTGAATCCTTCATCGTAGGCGCCGCCGACCAGTTGTCGGCCATCCCGCAGCACCAACCAGAGACTTGGGCTGGATCCGAACCGGGTATCGAGTTGATAACCCGGGTCCACGTTGCCGTCCGCCAGGAGGCGTACGAACCCGTTCCGTTCCACGCCATTGAAGGAAAAGAATGAACCAGTTACCAGGAGCTTTCCGCCCGGGAGGAGGTCGACGGTCTCCGGGAAATCGAAGTCTGATCCGGAGCCGATATTAAAAGATACATCGCGCTCGCCGGTAGCGCGGAGTCGGGTCAGTCCAGTCATCGGAAAATCATCGACATGGTAAAAGCTGCCAAAGACCACGACTCGGCCATCCGGTTGGACCAGTGTCTTGAGGAACGAGTCGTCGATGGCCGGTTGAAAGGTGGCGACCCGTTGCCCGTTCGAATTCACCCGGATCAACGTATGGTCAAAGTCGAGGTTGTCCGGAGGCGGCTCGGCGGGATAGATCACGGAGCCATCGGCCAGGACCGCGAATTGCGCGTTCTCCCAGGAGGGGAATTGTTCGGGGTTGAACGTGGTGTCCAAAGAGCCATCGGCCAGGAGGCGCGCCATTCCCGGGCGGGGTTCGCCATTCACATAATGAAAGTCGCCGCGGACCAGCAGGGTCCCATTCGCCAACGCGGCGATTTGCCGGACGGGTCCGTCCAGGCCGAAACCTGGGCGATTGACTCCGTCATTATCAAGGAGCAGGACCTCCGTTCGGCTCAACGGCACCAGGCCGCCATAAGCTCCCGTTACCTCCACCTGGAATGAGCGATCCGGTTCGTCGTGGGTGTTGTCGAGCAGGGGCAGGATCAAATCGGTATCCGTGACGCCGGGCGGCAGCACGGCGTGCAACGTTCCCCAGGCAACGAGGTCCGCGGTGGCGGTGCCGGGTCGAACTTCAAAATCGACCAATCGGAGGGTTGAAGTATCGCCGTAACTCTGGATGTGGATCTTGTAGGCTCCGGCGCCTTCACTCACTTGGGTTGCCACCGGTGCGTCGACTTGAAATCCGCTCTGCTGGTCGTCCATTACCACAATCGTCTCGGGAATGTCCCCCGGTATGATGTCGGCACCGGCCAACCGCAGGGTAAGATCGCGCGGAGGACCGGGTTTCGGGTCCGGCAGGATGGAAAGGCGCACTTCCGCGAATCGCGCGCCGACCGCGAAATGGATCGCCTCCGTCGGGCTTTCAAAGTGAATTCCCGGTTGAGCGGATCCACCCTCCGCCACCTGGATCGGGATTTGAAGTTCCGTGTTATAGGGTCCCGTTCGTTCCACGGGGAGGGTCAGGATGCCGACGCCTTCGTTCACCCGATAGGCTCGTTGCAAAAAACGCACCACGGGCTGGTTGGTGGGGAGCCGGGTAACGATCACGTTGTCGAGTGTCCAGTGGACATCCGATGCATCGCCCAGACCCCGGTCCCGGAATTGGGCAGCCAGCTCCGGTCCGCCACCGGGAATGAGAAAGCGAAGCCGATACACGGTTTGGGCGGGAAATGTTCCCGGACGGGCCGGTACCGCGGCGCCGAACTCGGGGGGAAAGCGAGGTCCGCCCAGTTCGGCTGGGAAATTCTGCACGTCGAACGACTGGGGAGGACGCGACGAATCCGGGGAGTGTTGGCTGCTGAAAGTGGTCCGCAGCCAGTTCGAGCCACCCGGGGCGCCCACTTCGAAAACATCCGGCCCACGCCCGTCCGTCCGGGTCAGGCCGCTCCAGGCGCCGCTCAAAATCAAATCGCACAGGATGAGTGCCGGGCGTTCATCCGCGGGCCGCGCCAGTTTCAGCGAGGCGCCATCGGCGGTGAAACTCCATTCGGGTCCCACGCCCGCGTGGCTGAAATCGCTCACGTAAAGGGACTCCCCGATGATGCGCACCAGGGCGGGCGCGCTGGTGGACGCGCCGAAGGCATTGAGGACCACCAAATCGTAGAGTCCCGACAGACTGGCGTCGGCTTTGGGTAAAATTAGTTCGGGCTGGGATCCGGCGGGCGGATTGAGGGGAATACCCGCGCGTCGCCATTGGTAGGTAAAGGGTCCATCGCCGGAGGTGGATCCGGACAATCGCAGCGTCTGGCCCGCGTAACCGATCAAATCCCGCAGCGGCGAAACGCGAGGGGGACGCTGTCCGTCGGGAGTGACGACGATTTCGGGCAGGCCGGGCGATTTGAGGAGAAAATAGTCGAACTCGGTGGGGTAGCCGCCATCGAAGCGCTCCGGTCCCGCGATGCCAGCGAGCCCCGCCGCCGGCGCGTTGGTCAGATGGAGCGCTGAATCCCAATAGTTCCACTGGATACCTGCCAAAGGTTCCGGCGTGGCTCCGTCGGCTACCCAGATCTTCGCTTCCGTGTCCACCGCGCCGGGTAATGAATTCGGCAGGTGCCGCAGGCGCAGCCAGAACCAGTTGGTGACGGATGTGCCAGTGAGCACGGTCGGGGCCGGCACGGTGATTCCGGGGGGCATGCGCAAGCGCGCCGATGGAGCGATTCCTTCCGGTCCCAGCAGCCATTGCTGGCCACCGAGGAGTGACGCTGCCGGAGCTTCGGTGAACGTGAATCCCACCACGGGCCCGCCGACGGTCGCGGTTCCTGCGTTCGCGGGTCGGAGGCAGCGAAGACGCAGCAGCACCTCCTGGTTGGAGGTGTCGTAGTTCAGGCCGGTGAGGCCGAGCCAACTGGCCCGCGAGAATCCCCCGCCACCGGACTGAAGCACCCCGTTCGACAACTCAAAGCCGGCGAATGCCGTGGCCCCAAAGACATCCGTCGCGGGGAATCGCTGCCAGGCCCCATTCAGGGTCGGACCACCAAAGTCGTCCTGAAAACCGCTCACCGTTGTGCCGGCGTCCCTGGGGCGGGCCGGCGTGTGATCGATCGGCGTCCGGTTGCCGGCGGCAATCACGACCCCGGCACCATTCTTCAAAGTGCTGACGCCGATCTCTACCGGGCTGCCCGTGTGCTGGATCAACAACATTTCGGGGTGATACGGGTGCCGGACTGCGGACGTGACTTTGGCCGTCGTCGCCGGTGTGAGCGTGTAATTGGCAATATTGAGGGCCGTGGGTGTATTGGGGACGGCTTCGGAAAATTGGAGCGTGATCTGATTGGTGACGCCAAATTCCCGTGCCTCCAGCACCGTGAAGGCTGCGGCTTCTGCCCGATGAGCGCTCAACCCCAGGCACCACCCGGCCACCCAGCCAAAAGTCACACGCACGCACGCGAGAAGTGGTGGTAAATTACGAGCCGGACGGTGCGTGAGGAGGAGCGGCGTGGGCATGGTCGGGAAGGCTATCGGAGCCGGATGCGGCCGGCTACTTTTCCGCCACCGAAGTTCCGTTCGGGTGGCGCCGTGGCAGCCCGTCGGTACCACTTAAGATATAGATATTAAGTCCCCTGGTCAGGGGGGGTGTTTAGCGGATTGACTTTTGGGCCGAGTCAGGCGGAGACTCGCAACGTTCGCTGTATTTTCCTGCCGCCTTCTTTTGACCATGAGCACCACCATCAAAGCCTATGCCGCCCTGCAAAAGGGTCAGCCCTTGCAGCCCTTCACCTATGAACCCGGTCCGCTCGGTTCGGAGCAGGTGGAAATCAAGGTGGAATACTGCGGCATCTGCCATTCGGATCTCTCCATGATCGAGAACGAATGGGGATTTTCCGCTTATCCGTTCGTACCCGGGCATGAAATTGTCGGCACGATCGTCGCCGTGGGACCGGCAGCCAAGCGGGTGCGGGTGGGGGATCGCGTGGGGTTGGGTTGGAATTCCGGAAGTTGCCTGGCGTGTCCGCCGTGCCTCGCAGGAGATCACAATCTGTGCACCACCGGGGAGGGGACGATTGTCGGCCGAAACGGCGGCTTTGCCGATCGGGTGCGGTGTCATTGGGTCTGGGCCGCGCCGATGCCCAGTGCCGTGGATCCGGGTTCTGCGGGACCATTGCTGTGCGGCGGGATCACCGTTTTCAATCCTCTCGTCCAATTCGAGGTTCGCCCCACCCAGCGGGTTGGCGTGGTGGGCATCGGCGGGCTCGGGCACATGGCGTTGCAATTCCTCAATAAATGGGGCTGCGAGGTGACGGCATTCACGTCGAGCGAGGCCAAGTACGCGGAGGCGAAGGGCTTCGGCGCGCATCACGCAGTCAGTTCCCGGGATTCCGCCGCCTTGAGGCAGCTCGCGGGTTCGCTGGATTTCATTCTCGTCACGGCCAATGCGACGCTCGATTGGGAGGCCTTGCTCGGCGCGCTGGCGCCGCGGGGACGCCTGCATTTTGTCGGGGCCGTGCTGGAACCCGTGCCGGTGGCCGCGTTCGGACTCATCCCGCAACAAAAGTCCATTTCCGGATCGCCCACGGGCAGCCCGAGCGTGGTGGATCGCATGCTGGCGTTCTGTGCGCGCCACCGGATTGCGCCCACGATTGAAATGTTTCCGCTGTCGCGGGTGAATGACGCCCTGGAACACCTGCGTTCCGGGCAGGCGCGTTACCGCGGCGTCCTGCGCAACGATTTTTAGCCGTCGCCCCGACGCCTTCGTCGGGTCATTCCGCCAAAATTCCTTGCTGACCGCAGGGGATACCTCGTCCAGATTCCCCGGGCGCACATGAAACGATTCTTATTCCTCTTCGTTGCGGCCGTGTCGTCACTGGTCGCCGCTGACCTGAAATCCTTCAACGGGACCTGGGTCCTCCGCTCCGCCGAAATGGATGGCGATGCGGTGGGCAGTGATATCGTGAATTCCATCGTTCTGATCATGAAGGACGGGACTTACGATTTCGACGACGGCCAGAACCATGCCAAAGGCACCTACACGATCGACCTGAATAAGACCCCGGCGACGATTGAGTCGAAGGAGGTGGAAGGGCCGAATGTGGGACGCACGCTGCTGGGGATCGCCGAGTTGACCCCGACGGGTATGCGGGCGTGTTACGCCCTGCAGGGAACCGATGCCCCGAAGGAATTCAAGACCAGCTCGGGCAGCGGCATGTTCCTGGCGAACTACCAGCGGAAGCCCGGTACGGCGCCGGCGGTGGCCCCGCTCCGGATCCTGCTGGTCGCGGGTGGCTGCTGCCACGATTACGCGCAGCAGAAGGAGATTCTGAAAAAGGGCCTGGAAGCCCGGGTGAACGCCCAGGTTGATTTCGTTTACAGCCCCGATGGCAGCACGCGACCCCCGCTCGCGATCTATGGCAAGCCCGGCTACGCCGAGGGCTATGACCTCGTGATCCATGACGAATGCGCGTCCGATATCAATGATCCCGCCGTCGTCGAAGGCGTACTCAAGCCGCATCGCGATGGCATCCCGGCGGTCAACCTGCACTGCGCCATGCACTGCTATCGGATTGGGGATCCGAATGACCCGGCCAAGTCCGGCACGCCCCACGCGTTCTGGTTCGACTATCTCGGTTTGCAATCGAGCGGCCACGGGGCCCAGAAGCCCATCGCCATCACCTTTTTGGATGCCAGCAGTCCGATCACCCGGGGCCTGCCGGAGTGGACCACGGTGAACGAGGAACTTTACAACAACATCCAGGTTTGGGGCCGGGCCAAGCCGCTGGCGCGGGGCAAGCAGGACGCGGGCGATCGCCCGGGGCAAAACGACGCGACGGTCGTGTGGACTCACGAATACGGTGCCAAGAAGGCTCGCGTGTTTTCGACGACGCTCGGTCACAACAACGCCACCGTGGCGGATAGTCGTTATCTGGATCTCGTCGCCCGCGGCGTCTTGTGGAGCACCCACCACCTCAATGACGACGGCACCCCGGCCACCGGCTACGGAGCTGCCGGGAAGTAAACGGGGGTGAATTCCGGTCCGGCCGGTGAACGGCCGGACCGTTGGGAAAACGTCACGCGGGAAGATTGGACGGGCTGGACCCAAGCCGGCCGAAACTCGTCGGAAGTGATGGAGTCGACTGTTTTGGCATCAACCGGGGAATCCCCGGTCACACTGCGAGCCCTCTACTGCCGGGTGCACCGGTGCCCGGCGGCGGAGTTTGAGCGGCACCTGTTCGGGCGCACGGTGCGCTCGCCTTGGGGTTGGGTGGCCCCGCTGGTTCTGCGCCTCTGGCCGGCCCCATTTCAACGGGACCTGCGCGAATTGGCGGTGGCGGGTCACGCGGTGACGCCGCTCGAACTGCGGGAGGTCGCCTCGGAATTTCGCAAAGGACATGATCCCCGGGAGCGGCGCACGTTCATCCGGGACACTCTTGGAATGCGCATTTCCGGGCGGAAATTGATGGCCGAAGCGCAGCGCCTCTGGGCGGAGGCGGCCCCGGGTCCCTGAGGATGGACGCCTCGTCGTCGCCGTGTTCCCGGAGGGTTTCAGTTGGGAACGGCGAATTCAACCGGCACCGGCGGGAAAGGGGACACCGTCAGCGACGGCTGCCCTGATTAGCGCGACGAAAAGACTCGCCGCGCGGGAGACGCAAAGAACGAGGGACGGCGGTCGCCCACTCGTTGTTTTTCGTTCCTGTCCGGAAAAAAACCGCCGGTTTTTCGGTTCAGCGTTTGACCGCCGCCCGCTCCTCCAGCCACAGCGCATCCTGCTTTCCGGTCGCATCAAACGGTTGCGTCCCGTAGGCGAATTTGACCGGGATCTTCGTGCGGACACTCAGCCATTTGTGCACCTCGGCGTGGCCGTCGCAGAACGTGAAACTGCCCGCGCCGTTGTGGTAGGACGCCGGGATGTCACCCCATTGGGCGGGGTTGAAACCATTGATGTAGTAGCCGTCGTTGATGGAATCCGCATGCTCGTCCAGCGTGCAGAACAAGGTGGCCGGGACCTGGATGGCGCTCTGCTTGATGAACTGCAAGCGGTCGCCGCCGGTCAGGGGATTGAGTCCGTTCGCACCCGAGGACGCCGGATCCTTGGACGTGTTGAAGAGTCCCAGGGACGCGTTCATGGACTGGCTCCGATTGCGGAAGGGGAAGTTGGCCCGCTTTTGCTCGGCGCTCCGGTAGCTGTCGGCGGGGCAGCGGTAGATCCCCACGGCGGCCGCCGTGTACGGCGCCAGAACGCCGTTTTTGATCAGGGCCTGATTGGTGATTTCGGAAATGGCACTCCATTCCATCACGTTGTTGACCCAGTTGGCAAAGGACTTGTCGGCGACCGAGGCTCGGGTTTCGGAGACCCCGAAGTTGTTCGCCACGCGGTCATTGAAATCACCGGAATACAGGTGCCACCCGAGGAGTAACTGTTTGCCGTTGTTCAAGCAGGCAATGCCCTGCGCCTTGGTCTTGGCCTTCGCCAGGGCGGGCAGCAGCATGCCGGCGAGGATCGCGATGATGGCGATGACCACCAAAAGTTCGATCAGGGTAAAACCCAACGAACGCCGCAAAGGAAGACGAGTTTTCATAGTGCGTCGCAAAACTGTGTGATGTGTGTCAAACACCTACACCGAAGGACGGGGGCGGGCAAGCGGTATTGCGAGACAGTTCTCGCGGAAGTTGAGAGGAGTCAGCGTGGCCCTATGCGGCATCCAACTTGCCTTACCCATCCCCGGTCGTCCTCTTGTTCGGACTACTGCCATGTCCGCTCCCACATTCCTTCCCGCCAAGTCTTCGGTTCCTTCCCTCACCGTCTTGGCCCGGCGGACTCGGTCCGGGACCTGCCTCGGCGCTCTATCGCTGGTCCTCGCAGTCGCGATGCCGCCGTGGCGCACGGCCGCGGATCAATTCGTGCTGTTTGATGTCACGTTCGACTATTCCAAATCGGACGCGGACCACGCCACGCCGAGCAAATCCCACTACTACGTCAAAGGCGATCAGTTGAACCCGGCGCGACCCACCGATTGGACCAGCCCGGTGGATTATCGCAACGGTACCGTGCATATCCGCGCCGAAGTGCTCGACAAACCCGCCGGCGGAGAACCTACGACCTGGACCATTTGCTACATTCCCAACCACGGTCAGGGCAATGGCTACGGCTGCACGGGCACGGATCTCTATAAGGAAAAGGGCGTGTACGAAAAGGATGTTTCGATGCGCTCCTTTTGGGAGAACAACGCCATTATTTGGTCCGAGGGCATCCGGCAGATGGACCTCGTCATCAAGGATGGCAGTGGTGGTGGCGGCCATGCCCACAAGCGGGCCGATGCGGAGAAATTCTTTCCCACGAAGATGCGCATCACGGTGGTGCAGGTTTCGGCCGGAGCGACTTATGATCCGAAGCTGGTCCCCAACCTGCCCGCGAAACCTGCAGCTCCCGCGGTCGATAAGGCGGAAAAAGCCGAGAAGGCGGCAAAATAAGCCGCGCCGCAAAACTCCGTCCGACCTACGGCTGCTTTCCAGTCGGCGTCTCCGTGGCGACGGGCAGTCCCAGTTTCTGTCGTCCCGCATCGGTCAGATCATTGGAACTCCAGCCGGGATCCCAAGTCTGTTCGAAAACCACTTTGCCCACTCCGGGCACCTGCAGAAGCCGTTCGCGAATGGGGCGGGAAAAAGTGGGATGCACGGAGATCGAGCCCTGCGTGAAATAGCCCATCAGCGGGCGACCGCGATGCGGCATGGCCATCACCACGGACACCACGTTGCCGCGCACCCGTAGATCGTGGATCAATCCGAGGTCCACGACATTGATGTCCGCGGTATAAAGCTGGGCATCCTTGCAATCGCGCAGAGCGGCCCAGAGCAGCGGCTTGGGAATCGGGCTGTCGCCGGTTTCCCCGGCGCGCGCCAGATGGCCAACCGCGGTGCCGGGAGTCGACGGTGACGGGGGAATTGCGTCGTTGGGCGATACGACCAGCGGATGCGTGAGTTGACGCCGCAGGGCTTCGATCCGTTCCGCTCCGCCAGGTTCGGTGAAGGGCACGACGCTGTAGGCGTTCTTCTGGTGCAGGACCGCTCCGGCGGGGACGTGTTTGCCGGGGAGCGGATAGCGGCTCCAGACATGCCCGTGCCACCGGTAGAAAAGCTGCGGTACGCCGGTGTGTTTGAGGGGCGGCAAACCGTCGGCCTGGTGTTCGAGGAACAATCCAACGAAGGCGTCGTGGCTCTCGCGATTGATGAATCCCACGCCCCACAGATCCTCCTGACCCGCGGCGTCCACGTCGCCGGTCCGCAGTTTTCCGTCGGATCCCATCCAGACTTTTTCCGTGAACGATTGTCCGGAAAACACCCACTCGTCATCGCGCAGCGCCGAGGCCTCGAAGTCCTTCACCGCCTGCATGGAGCCAAACTTGTGAAACCAGGGCAGTCCGGCATAGAACCGGTATTCGACGTAGATATTCAGCCGGCTCGGCGAGTAGATTGGGTGCACCGGAGAGTGCGGAAATCCCCAGCGCCGCACGATGGTGCAAACCGGTCCGCGAATAACCTCGTAATCGGGACAGGTGTCCCAGAGGGAGATGCGCAGTTTCTGAAAATTGCCGGCGTCCACGTAATCGTGGGCCCAATCGATGCCCGGCGGTTCTCCGTGACCCTCGCCGCCGGAGAACAGCTCCAGCCCGTGTTCGCGCTTCAAGGTCAGTCGTTCGAGCTGTCCCGTCTGATGGGAAAGCGCGGCCTTGAAATGCTCGTTTTCGATATCCAGTCCGACGCCCTCGCCCCGGGTGGTGAGGTCGCTGGAATACTCCGGGAGTTCCGCGTCCGGGTTGCCGTAGAAAATTGCGTAGGTCTGCTTTTGCCGCGCGGCGCTGTCGGCCAGGAAGAGCACGCGACCCAATCGCTCGGTGCCGCGATGGACTTCGCCGTGGATCTGGCTGGGAACCTCCTGCCCGGTGCCGTCGACCCACCGGGCGACCCGAACCTCGCGCGCGAGGGAGGTGACCTGATCGGCGGGGAACGAAAGCAGCAGTTCAACGGGCTCCGGTGTGTGAGCCTGCGCCTCCGTTTCGTCCAGGGTCACGAACTTCACGTAGCGCCAGCCCTGGGCCCACGTGCGCCCGGGTTCGGGGAGCGATGCGGTCGGATGGAACCGCCGCGCGGCGATCAGGGGCTCTCCGGGTCTTTCCTCTTCGGCCTGGGTTTGCAGAACCGTGCTGCGCAGCGAATGGGTCAGGGCGCGCGCCAGGCGATAGTCCTTCCGCTTCCAGGCGTCCGCGAGCAGGCGGAGTTTTTCTTCGAACGAATCCGTGCGCTCGGCCGCGGTCAACGAGACGGAGGCCTCGGGGGGCGTGCTGGCGGGCACGTTGGTAGGAGCCGCACTGGGTCCCGCACCGTGCAGTCCCAGCGCCATCAGGGTCAAAACGCAGAGCGTGCGGGGGAAGGATTGGCGGATCGGGTAGAGCGAGGGTGTCATCCGAAGGGTAGAGCGGGCGGCGGCGGTTGGGGCCAACTCAGTTCCGCTGTTGGTCGCGAGTGGCGCTGTTCAAGCGCGGCGGGCGAGTTCCGGGATCGGTTGTCCATTGGCCACGAGGGGAATCGGGCGTCCCGAGAAATCCGGAATCGAAATCTCCGACGCCGCGATCCCGAGGTGTTGATAGATCGTCGCCAGGAAATCGCCCGGCCGGGTCGCCCGCTGCACCACGTCTTCGCCGTGTTTGTCGGTGGCCCCGATCACTCCGCCCGTGGTGATGCCGCCCCCGGCCCAGAGTTGCGAGAACGCGCGCGGCCAATGATCTCGCCCCGGTTGCACGGTGCCGGTCACGCCGCTCGCCACACCCCCACCGCTGCTGGCCACCCGCTCGATCCGCGGCGTGCGACCAAACTCGCCGGTGACCACCACCAGGACCCGTTGATCCAGGCCGCGAGCATAGATGTCCTCGATCAAGGCCGAGACCGCCTGGTCGAAATACGGGAGCCGGAATTGAAGCGCGTCGAACACGTGATGGTTCACCGCGTGATCATCCCAATTTCCCACACGACCGCAGAGCGGCCCGTCGAAAGTGGTGGTGATGATCTCGACACCGGCTTCCACCAGGCGCCGGGCCATGAGGCATTGCTGTCCCCATTGGTGGCGGCCGTAACGGTCGCGGATCCGGTCGGGTTCCTGATTGAGATCGAAGGCCTGGCGTGCGGCGGGGCTGGTGAGGAGGGCGAGCGCCTGGGCTTCGAACTCGTCAATCGCCTTCATCGTGCCGGATTGATCAATCGCCCGATCCAGTCGATCCAGGCGTTCCCGCAATTGGATGCGATCCTGCAGGCGGCCGGCCTGGGCGGCGTCGTGCAGGCCGATGTTTGGGACTTCGAAATGCGGATCGTTCGGATCGCCCGTGATGGCAAACGGGCCGTAGGCGGGATTGACGTACGCGGAGCCGGCGATGGTGAAGTTGTCGTAACGCACCACCGGGTTGACGCCGATGTAATTCGGGAGCGTGCGGGATCGATCGGCGCGCAGGTAATTGGCGACGGTCATCCAGTCGGGAAACACGGGCTTCTCCTTATCCTGGGCGTCCGGATCGCCGGTGAGCATTTGCAGGGAACCCGCGGGGTGACCGGCCCCGGTGTGGGTCATGGAGCGCAGCAGTGTGAACTTGTTCGCGATCCGGGCGTGGCGGGGCAGCAGCTCGCAGAGTTGGAGGCCGGGAACGACCGTGGAAATGGGATTGAAAATACCCCGGATCTCACTGGGGGCATCGGGCTTGGGATCGTAGGTCTCCAAGTGCGAGGCCCCACCGCGCAGCCAGACGAGAATGATGGCGGTTTTGGGAGTGCGACTGGTGCCGCCGGCCTGGGCCCGCAATTGCAACAAACCGGGCAGGGAGAGACTCGCAAATCCGGCCAGGCCGGCGCGCAGAAATTCCCGCCGGGGCAGGGGCCCGGAGCAAACCCGCGGTTGCGGAGCTGGCGGATGATTCAACATGGCTGACCTCGCGGAAGCTTCCCTCCCACGCACTTCGGAAGCGCTCCCCGGAATCTCCGGGGCGCTGGGAGCAGCGGTGTCCCGAGGTGCGGGGGAAAATCTTCCGGCGAGCGTTACCCCTAGACCAGCCGGAGCCCGATCCGCAAACCAAAACCGTGCCGCGCCGGGCGCCGATCACACTCAGACTCCGGCCAGCCGCTCGTCGGCGTCGCCGAAGCGCGGGAGCTTTACGTCCATCCGGTCCAGAAGCGACAGGTACAGACTGCACAGCTTGCGGTTGTCGTCGCCCGACTGGCGGTAATCCAGCACCCGGCCCGTGGCGAGCGCGCCGCCGAGGCCGCCCAACGTCAGCAACGGCAGTTTGGTGTTATCGTGCCGTTCCCCGGACCACATGTTGGACAAAAATAGCAGGCAGGTGTGATCGAGCACGGTGCCTTCGCCTTCCGGCATGGCGTCCAGGCGGCCGGCGAGGTACGCGAGATTGCTGACGTAGTACCGCGAGATGCGCTCGTAGGCGTCCGAGAGATCGTTGTGCGAGGCGGAATGATGGGCGTCGCGCACGTTGAGGAAGGGATAGAACAACCCGGACAAATCGCGGCAGAGCACCAGGGTGGCGACCCGCGTTTTGTCCGTTTGAAAGGCAAGGGCCACGATGTCGCACATCAGCTTCATGTGCTCGCGGATGTCCTCGGGCAAGCCGTTGTCGGGCCGCTTCATGGTGATGAGCGGCCGGCCCCGGTCCCGCGCCCGGCTCGCGGCTTTCGCCTGCTCACCGCGCAGACCGTCCACCCGCTTTTCCACTTCCCGGACACTGGAGAGATATTCGTCCAGGCGCCGATTGTCTTCGGAACTGACCTGGCGGCTGAGGGTCGAGAGATCGCCTTTGACGCGATCGAGGATGCTCTTGGCCCGCTGATTGCCGCGGTTTTCGAACAAGGCGTCGAAGGCGAGCGACGGATACACCTCCATCGGCACCGGCGAGTCCGCACTCTGCCAGGAGATGTGCGAGCTGTAGGCCATGGAGAAATTGGACTCGTGATAACCGGTGATCGGTTGTTCACAACCCAGCACGAGACTGGACTGCAGCGTCTCCGGACCGGTGTGATTGGCCAGCACCTGGTCCATGCTGATGCCGCCGCGCAGGACCGCGCCCTTCATCAGCGGCATGCCCGAGAGGATGTTGCCCGTCTGCCCGGGATGAATGCCGACGCCGACCGCGGGCCGGTTGTAGAGCCCATTGATCACATTGAGCTTGGCGCGAAACGGCGCGAGGGGCTCGAGTGAGCGGCTCAATTCCATGTTGGCGCCGCTGCCCTTGGCCCACCAGTGATCGCCGTTGATGCCGTTGCCCATGAACAGGGCGGCGAAGCGTTTGGGAAACGGTGTCGCCGCGTCCGTCACCACCGGGGTGTCGGCGCCCCAGACCCGGATCGATTCCAACCACGGCAGGGTCATGGTAACTCCGGCGCCGCGAAGAAACGTGCGGCGGGAAAAGGGCCGGGGGGCAGAAGTAGGGTGCATGGGGTGTCAGTTTTTGGCCACCGTCTCGGGGCTGCGTTTGTTGAGGAACTGCGGACTCGTCACGATGCTTTCCACCAGGCTGTTAAAGCGATAACCATCAGCCCGGAGTTTCGCCTGCATTTCCCGGACCAGTGGTTCGTCGCCGAGAATGAGCGTCCGGCCCAGACCGTAGGCCAGCATTTTACGGCACAGATTGTCCACGAAATCCGGCTGCCGATGTTGTCGGATATAGGTAATCAATCCGGGAAGTCCCGCCCCCTCCGAACCGCCGGGGAATTCCGCCTGGGTGTCCACCGGATGGCCGGCCAGATCCACGTCGCGTCGTTCGCCCACGGGACCGTAGCCTTCAAACACCAACCCGAGGGAATCGAAGCGGGCATGGCATTCGGCGCAGCCCACCCGATCCCGATGCGCGGCGAGCGCCTGGCGCAGGGTGCGATCGCCGAGGGCCTTTTCGTCGCGGGGCAGTTCCGGCACCTGAGCGGGCGGCGGCGGAATGCGTTCGCCGAGCACACGACGCACCACCCAGTAGCCGCGTTTGACCGGACTGGTGCGCAGGCCGGGGGAATTGGCGGTCAGAAAGGCCGCCATGGGCAACACTCCACCGCGTCCGTACGCCCGGGCATTCTCCACGTGGACCCACGTGTTGGTCGAGGGCGGCACCGGAGTCATGCCGTAGTGCCGCGCCAGCGGGGCGTTAACGAACGTGTCCGGGGCGTCGAGGAAATCGAGCACCGATCGATTGCGCTGGGCGACATCGACGAAGAAGCGAAGGGGTTCTTCAAACATCGCCTGGCGCAGTTCGTTATTGAAGACGGGGAAGCGTTCGCGATCGACGCTGTTATGTTCTTCGAAGCGTCGGAAGTCGAGCCAGTTGCCGGCGAATTCGGCGGCGAAGTTTTGCACGCGCGGATCCTGCAGCAGGCGTCGCGCTTCCGATCGCAGCACGTTTGGCCGATGCAAATCGCCCGCCGCAGCCCGCGCCCGCAAGGCTTCGTCGGGCGCACTGGCCCAAAGGAAATAACTGAGGCGGCTGGCGAGCGCCTGATCCGGGAGGGGTTGCACGGCCCGGTGTTCGGGTGGGTTGACGTGCGAGCGGACGCTGGTCCGGGCCCGGGAAGGCGTGGCGGTCCCGGCGACCAGGTCCATGCGGAACAGGAACCCGGGCGACATCAAGACCCGGGCGACGCAATCGCGCATGGCCTCCTCATGATTCATGGCGTTGGCTTCGCTCGATTCCCGGTAGAATGTGCGGAGGTCCGCCACTTCCGCCACCGACAACGGCCGGCGGTAGGCCCGGGCGGCGAAGGCCTCGAGGGTGGCCAGGTGCGTCGGCTCGGCGGCGGCGCGGAGCTGCTCGACCCGGGCGATGTCCGCCGCCGCGGTGACAAAGTGTTCCTGGATCGCTTTCTGCGCGGTCTCACTCGCGTTGTTGCGGCGGGCCTTGGCCAGATACAGCTCGGCCAGTCCCCGAATCTTCTCCGGCGTGGTGACCGATTTGTCCTCCGGTCGGTACGGATCGAATTCCGGGTCGCGCAGGTACGCGGAGTCGGTGCGCTCGAACCAGACCAGACTCGTGTGCATGCGCTGCGGCACCGAGGCCAGGCAGTTGAATTCATCCCACAGCCGGTCGAGTTCCTGTCGACCAGCGGCATCCAGGATCAGGTCGTAGAGCGGTTGATCGTCCCGGAAGTAGCCGGTCATGCTGTGAAATCCGGCGCTCAACAGGCGGCCGGCGTTCTCCTGCTCCTTCTCGGCATCGAGATAAACCCGGCCACGTTCAGTAATGTAAAACGCGTCCGGAAAAATGTCGGCAAAGCGCGCGAAGGCGGCCGCGTAGTGGGCGCGCTCGACCGGATCCGCCGGGACGATCAACTCCGGATCGTCCCGATGCTTGCGGGCCGCGGCCATCCGGGCGGTGGCGGAGGATTCTCGCGTGATCAACGTAGGGGCCAACGAAAGCCCCCCTTTCTTTACCGCCTCGGGTGTGGGCGCCTGGACATGGCCGGGGGGGCGACGACTCGGGGCATTGGTTTTGGACGCCGGGGGCGTGGCGGCGACGGCGGCACTCGCGGGTGGATTGGTGCTGGATCCTTCAATCCGTAGTGCGGCGGGATCGAAACGACGTCGATTCGCAGCCATCTGGCGGTCCTTCCACAGAACCAGCGTCGGCGAGCCGTCGTGGATCGTCGGGGCTTGCAAATTCGGCACCGCCGGGATGATGCCTTCGCGAACCCGCAGCACGTAATCCCGCAGCGCCCCGCACGCCGGACGAACGTCGGGAGCGACGCCGTTGGCCGGGGCCGGCAGCGCCCGCCATTGGGCGCGGAGTTTGGCCAGTGGACCGTAATCGTCTGCACGGTTGGTCAGCAGCGACCAGACGTGCCCGAGGTATTTGGGGCTCAGCTTCAACTCGACGGCCACCTCGGGCAGGGTGGCGCTTCGATGTCCCAGTGCGGCGCGATGTTGGTACCGCCACGCGGCCAGAAAATACTCGGCGAAATCCGTGGGCTGGCGCCGATAAAAATCCACGATGCGAAACACGGCCCACTTGTCGCGATCCGTATCCGCAACCACCGGGTGCGGCGCAAAGGTGAAGCCGTTGGGTTGCAGCGCGAGGTGGGCGGCCACTTCCTGGGCGGCCGCGAGATATTTGGACACCAGCGCGGGCGATAGCGCGAGCGATTCCTCGGAATTGTCGAAGCCCGCCTGGTTGGCCGGATCCACGGGGAACGTGCGGGTCGGGCGGATATCCACGCCGGTGAGATCGTGGATCGTATGATTGTACTCGGCGTTGCTGAGGCGCCGGGCGGGCAGGGGGCCGGGATCGCCGGCGTTCCGCCGAGCTTCGCGATCGCGCAGGGATTCGATCCAGGCGATCACGCCTTGCCGGGCGGCGGGGGCGGGTTGTTCCCGGGATTTCTTGGGGGGCATGTCGCCGCTGCGCAGCCGTTCCAGCACCAGCTCCCAGTGCGCGTAGTCCGCGGCCACGGTTTCCACCGTTTTGAACGGGCTCAAATCAAGATCGCCTTTGCGGGTGTCAGCGTCGTGACAGGTGAGGCAATAGTTCTCCAGAAAAGGCCGGACCGTTTGCTCAAAGGCCGGCTCCAAGCCCCGTCGGGTTGCCGACGCACGTTCGGCGGCCAGCGCGGTGGCACCGACCGTCCCGGCGGCGGCCAGGGCGAAGACAACCCGCTTCATGGTTCGGAAATCCCGTTTTGGTGCACGGCGATCACCCTTGCGAAACAGCTGCGAGGCGTCCAGTCGAATCTCCCCGTCCATCGAGCAATCAAGCGGAGGGGTCGGTTGATGCGGTGCCGTCGCTTTCGTTCGCGTCACTGCGGGCCTCACCAATCCAGCACGGCCGTGACGTAGTTAATGGGCGAGTGATCGGCCAGTTCCCGGGAAATGACCGCGCCCGGTTGCCGGGCCTGGTGGGCGAGATACTCCAGCGATGCGTGCCGGCGGTCCGCGGCCACGGCGGTCGGATCGGGCGATACGACCACCCGACGGTGGCGGTCGATATAGTGCAGCGTTCCCGTGGAAACGTAGAGGAGTGCCCGCGGGGGAACCCGGGTCACCAGATCACAGCAGTCGACAAAACGGGTATGCTGCACGAGGCGTTGGGATTCTGCGAAGGCGGCATTGCCCACGCGCGGCGACCCAAAGGTGTAGAGTCGAGCCCCGGGCAGCCAACTGGCCAGCAGGGTGGCCAAGGCCGCGCCCAGACTGTGTCCGGTCAGCAGGAGGTCGTGCGCGGCGCCTGGCCCGGTAACTTGGTTTTGGATTTGCCCGGCGAGATCGTCTTTTAGCAAGGCTTTCGCAAATCCCCGGTGCACCTCGCCACACGCCGCTCCCGTACCATCTGCCCAGGGAATCCGAATAAAGTCGGCATCGGTCAAAAGATCGGAAGGGTCGGCTGGCTCGGTACCCCGGAAGGCCACGACGTGCCGGTTGTCGTCCGGCCGCCGTGCGATAAACACCTGAGTTCCCCCGTGGTCATAGCTGAAGGTTTGCTTCAACTGGAAGCCCGCCCGGCCCAGATACCCGGCCAGTCGGTCGGGCTCCCGGACGTAGGCCAAACGGGACATCTCGGCGCAGAGGGCGGCTTCACTGGGAGGTGCGCCGGTGCCGAGTTGAAAGAAATCGTCGGCCGCACCCGGATGAAACAGGGATTGGCGACTGGGATCGTAGGAACGCTCAGGCATGATGGGGGCCGCCGATTGCGTGGGTGAAGGCGGAGGTTATTCGGAAGGGTTGGTGTGCCCGGCTGTGCGCGGCGTAAAAGGAAAAATCGCCGGTCGATTGGCGGGTCGCGCCATGGCGCGACCTTGCGGAGAGCGGGTGGTGAGTAACGACGTCACTTCCGGGGTGATTGCTTTGGTGCGAGCGATTTGTCTCCGGGCTTTCGCGAGATCGGCGCCGGGAGCAACACGGCCTGAATGGGGAAGTAATGTTGGCCGGTTGCCGCGGTGATTCGCCATCGCAGTTGCCCCTTTTCGAGCCGCAGTTCGGCGGTGCCATGGCTGCCCGTACCGTAGCCACTCCTAAAACTCACCACCGCCACGTGATTGGTGATGTAACCCACGATCGATGGCTCACTGGTTTCGCCCGGATTGGCGGGTGTCGCGTCATCAATGCGCCGCCCCTCCGCCGCGATCGCGGAATGATGCCCGGTGAGCTGGTTGCCCCGTTGGGTCAATTTGAGCGAGAAGGAAATGCCCTCGGCTCGGTCGTCGGTGTGCCAACGACCGGTAAAGGGATCGGCTGCCGCCGATTGAGCTCGGACGAAATTCCCGCTGCCGGCCAACAGGCAGAGCCAAAATAGATACTGGATGACTCGCATACGCCGGAAGTCGTTGTGCTCAGGATCGCCCGACGCGATTGGACCGCCTCGACGGTGATCGTCCGCGTGCTCCGGGGAGCAAGTTGAGGTGCGGCACCGGGTCAATTGGACCGGCCCAAGCCCAGCTTGCGGAGGAAAATCGCCAGCGGACAGAAGCCGGTCAGGGACGACTGAAAAAGGTTGAAGCCGACGAACGTGGTCAACCAAAGCCAGTTCGGGTTGTGATAGTGAGCGAGGGCCAGGCTGGAAAGGATGACCGTGCCGGCAAACATGCGAATGATGTCTTCTCGTTTCATAGTCCGTACTTGAATGCTCGACCAAGCGACTGGCTGGGTCCAGAGGGATCCAGAACTGTCTGATGTTACCGCCGTAACGCTCGGTGCCTGACGGCCCGGATACCGGGTGGAATTCCGGGTTCCCGCAATGCCACGTCATGGGGCTCCACAAGCTGCGACCGGCATCGGTACCTCGGCGCAATGGAAGGAAAGGCCCGTAATCGCGGTACTGGGTGTTTTCGACAATAAGGACCCATCACAGACGTTCGCAGCACCTCACCGAAGCTTCAGTGCTTGACCGTTTTTGTCTCCGGAACGGTTGAATTCAATACCTCGAATCAATCCTCGTTGGAATCTCCGAAAGCGATACCCGGAAGAGTGGATGGGCCCTTAACGGTCGTCTGCCACTCTTCTGATTTCGTCGATATTAAAATCAATAACCTTCCGCGCCGCCTCCCGGGAGGCACGGGCGTGTTCCACGGATATCCCCAGCGACGTCGGTGCGATCAATTGTCGCTTATCCTTGAAGTCGACATTCGTTGGGACGGGTTTGTCGAGGTCGAGAATATTCGGGAGATCATCGTGGATACTCACTCCGTCCGACAGGACTCCCGTGGTATAGTGAAGATGAATCACCCGTAAGCCCAAGTGCAGCGTGTCCTCCTTCAGGGCCCGCATGAGGCCCAGACGATCAACCTCAAACATGATGTCGAGACTTTTGCGCATCGTCCCGAAATCGACAAAATAGTCCGTCATTCGGCGGGAGTCCGCCTGCAGCGCCAGTTTGGCCTTTACCTCCACGGGTAGGGACGCATCCGCCACAATAATCACTCCGCCGCGGGGAAAGCGCTGGCGGTTCTCCTGAAAGATCTTCAACAGGGGCACGACGCCGAGGTTGTCGTAGACGCCCCCATCCACAAGGTGGACAAATGTTTGGCCGGGCGCAGTGGTTGAATACTTGGTGTAATCCGGCAACACATAAGGATGAAAGAGCCCCGGAAAGGTCGATGAGGCCTGGACCGCGTCGGCCAGTTTTAAGACCCCGGATTGGATCCCCCGGCTGGCCAGTTGACGGTCGGTGAAGGTGAAAACGGCTCCGGATTCCAACGTGGTGGCGGTCATCAGCAACCGGGGGCGTTTGGGATTCAGATCGCTAAAGGTTTTCTCGTGCAGAAATTTCTGATCAATGACTGTCCTCATCTGATATGAGCGGTTCAAGCCCGTTCCGTAGTACCGCATCAGATTGAGCGGATTAAACACATAGCGACTGAAGTAGTCGAACCAGACGCCGCGCCGCATCAATTCCTCCACCACCTCACGTTGCCAAACCAGATCGCCCGGCCGTGAATCCGCGGGATCCCGCGACACGCAATAATAGGCGCCGGCCAATGATCCGCTGGAGATGCCGGAAATAAAGTCGACGCGCTGCATCACCCCGAGCTCGTGAAGTCGCGTCAGCACCTCGCCGGCGAACACGGCCGCCCGGCTGCCACCACCCGAGAGCGCCACACCGACAAAAAGTTCGTCCGCGGCGGCTTCCTCCACATCGTCGGACGTGCGGGTGTGGTTCTGTTGGTCACCCTGCAGGGCCTTGACGGACGCGGGTACGCTTTCGATCTGGCGCAACGGACTAAAAACACAGCCGCTGCCCCAGAGAAAAGCCACGCACAGAGAAACCCAACGGCTGATCCTTTCCCGAGAGAGGGTCAGCGAAATTCCGCGGAAAGGAAGATTCACTCTCGCGGGAACGTTCATCGGAAGGGATTTTGCGGCGCTGACGACTGCGCGGCAAGGTGTTTCGGAATTCCGTACGCCAACCAGGTTGAGGACGGGAGGCAGATCTCCGCAGGTCCGCAGAAATAGGTTTTGAAATGGGCGCTTTTGAACGGGTTCAGCTGGAGATAGTTCGGTGCTTTAGTGTTCCGCTTATATGAATAGGGATTATCTCGTAGTTGGAAATGGGAGCGTACCTCATATGGAAAACGGTTCGACGGCTTGATTGAGTTTCGAACCGCGGGGAATCCCAGGGCACATCGGCACGCGTAGTTCACCATGGCGGTCGGGAACGATATAGGTGAGGGTGGCGGACGTGTGGACTGGCTTATGAAAACCTCCGGCGGATTGGATTCCAGTGCAGCATTGGGACGCAGCGCTCAGACGCGGCGGCGCACGCGGCGTTGGCGGGAGATGGGCGCAGCTTTCGTGGGTGTCGCCATCACCGCCGCCACCGCCACCGCGATGCCGCCGTCGCTGCGCGTGAACGGCAATCACCTCGAGACGGATCGCGGCGAAACCGTGCGCCTTCAGGGGGTGAACATCCCCGGGCTGGAGTGGGATCCGGCCGGTGATCATCTCCAGCCAACCTTGGAGGCGGCTCTCGGGCCCTGGCACGCCCGGGTCATCCGTTTGCCGCTGAGTCAGGACACCTGGTTTGGCTATTTCCGAGGGGGACACTCAACCGAGCGGCGGGATGCCAACCGTCAGTTGGTGGATCGCGTCGTGCGCACCATTGCCGACAAGGATGCTTATGTGCTCCTCGACCTCCATTGGTCGGACGGCGGGGTGTGGGGCCAAAACGTCGGCCAACACGCGCTGCCCGATGACCATAGTCTCCGCTTCTGGGAGGATGTGGCGGGCCGTTTTGCCAATAACCCCGCCGTCTTTTTCGATCTCTACAACGAGCCGCATGACGTCTCGTGGGAGTTGTGGCGGAATGGGGGAATGGTCGAGGAACGGAATCAGGACCCCGCTCGGGGACTGAAGCTCACCTACCACTCTCCGGGTATGCAGGCCTTGGTGAATACGGTGCGATCCGCCGGCGCCCGGAATGTGGTCGTCGCCGGCGGTCTCAATTGGGCCTACGACCTGCGGGGGATATTGCAGGGCCACGCGCTCACGGATCTGCCAGGCCGCGGCATCGTGTACGCGACCCATCTGTATCCGTGGAAAAAGGATTGGGACAGCAACGTTACGCTCGTGATGGCCAAATATGCCGTGTTTGTCGGCGAGGTGGGAACCAAACCCTGGAAAACCGGCGAGCCGGCGCACGAGAATGTTTATACCGAAAGTTGGGCTCCCCAGGTTATGGCGTATCTGGAGACCCACCAGTTGAGCTGGACGGCTTGGAGTTTCCATCCGGGCGCGTCGCCGTGCCTCATTAACGGTTGGGACTATACCCCGACCGCATATTGGGGTTCCTACGTCAAGGAGGCGCTGGCGAAGGCGGCGGCGGGTGCGGGCAAAGGGCCGCCGTCACCGCGGCCATAGGCAGTGGGAATGTTCGGTGGGGTTTCGCCCGCCCGATCAAAGAATCTGGTGCAGCCAGGCGTCCACCGTCGGGGCCAGTCGTCCAGCGACGTCTTGCGCAGCCCAGGCAACGAAGGCGGCGGTGAAGATGTCGAGGGTGTAGTGGGCCCGCAGGATGAGTACCGCGGCCGCTTCGCCGATCGCGACCAATATTCCCAACGCCGCCAGCCAGGGCGGTCCCTGCGTGGTCAACTCGAACGCGGTCAGTACCGCAATGGCGGTATGTCCGCTGAAAAAGAAATCATTCCCCACGTCGTAGGTAACCAGCAGGGAGGGCGCGCCCGGGTGACGCCAGATGATGCCCTCCGGTGCGGGCAGCGTGTTGATGAGCTGGCAGATTTGGCGCAGGCCGAAAAGGATCAGCAGGGCGAGAAAGGGGCGCAACGAATGGCCAAAGATGGAACTCCCCAGCAGAAAGATCCCGCAGGAGTCGATGCCCAGGGAACTGACGATCAGCGTGGCATTGGCGGCTCGTGGATGGGCGTGCAACCACGCATTCAACGAAGCGGTCCATACGTGCAATTGATCGCCCACGCCGTCGAATTTTGGAGCGCGTCGACCGATGATTTTTTGCGTCCAGAACCACAAGCCCAATCCGGCGACCACGAATGCCAGGTGCACAGCGATGGCCTTGGGAGGGTTCACTTCTTTCTCCCTTCTTCCCGCAGTGCGGCGAGTCGTGATTCCAGCCGTTCGCGGATCAGCCCCATCAATGGATCACCGTCGGGGCTCCGCTGCCGTTCGGGTGAAACTTCGATGGCCTCGCCAATTTCCACGACGGCACTCATTGGGTGATGAACCCGGCAGCTGTCCGTCAGATCCTCCTCCAGCTTCTCGACGATTTCGAGCAGGCGTTCCGGGGTGGGTTGGGCGGCACTGATATAGCCGGCGGGATAGAAGCCGATCTGCTGGGCGAGATAGACGATTTCCAGCTGGCGCCAGCGTCGCTGCTTTTCCTCCTCCGGGATATCGCCCGTGATCAAGTCCGGCAGGATGGCGGTGCGGAGCATCTTGACCCGGGCCACCACGTCCGTTTCATGGCGGCCTTTCAGCCATTCGTCTTCGAGCGGCGAGAGCATGCGGTTGACCAGTTGGCTGATTCGCACGTCCAGCGGTCCTTCCTGGGCGCTGCCGAAGAATTCGACTTCTTTCAGTGACAACAAGGCCGCTCCCGCCTTGAGAATGCGTTCAATCAACGGCAGGGATTCCTGCGTTTGCCACGCGAGGCGCTTCTCGATCTCGGCGAGCACCGGCCGGGTCGTGGCCTCCAGATCCCCGTTGAAGAAATATCGGATGGCCACGGGATGGGCAACGACCTTGCCGCCGGTTTGCGCCCGTTGCTTGGCGGCACTGCGCAACATGAGGCCGGTGCCCTCCATGAGATTGTTGAGGACATCGTTGTGCCGTGAGATGACCCCCTCCGGAAAGACGACCAACGGCCGCTGCGCTTCGGTCAGTAATTGAATCGCACATTTCAGGGCCTCGCGGTCGAGACCCTCGCGGTAGATACTGAAGACCCCGATGCGCTGCAGCAGAAAACGCTGCAACCAGCCCTGCATGAAGAGATGCCAGCTGGCCATGATGAAGGTGGGGCGCCCCAGCGCCTGCCCGAGCACCAGCGGATCGGCGGGTCGACAGTGATTCGGCACCAGCATGATGCCATGGCCGGCGTCCGAGGACGCTTTCAGCCGATCCAGCCCCCGACACGCGACTTCGGTGATGCCGTGCTTCTTGCGCAACTGACCGGGGAGGGTCCGTGCGAAGAGCCGCGGCCAAAGATCACCGCGATGCGGGCCAACAAATTCGTAGGGCTTGGCTACGACGATGTTTTGCATGTGCAAACACGGTGCCCGTCAGTCGAACCGGCGGCAAGGAGTCTGCGTGCCGCACCGGCCGGTCGACCGGGCCAGGTGTCGACTTCCCGCTAAGCTCGTGGCGCGCCGTGCGGGTGGGGGGCTGGCGATACGCCTTTTGCACCAGCTGCGGGTGTGGCCCAATCCCAAAGCACCACGTCCCAGGTTTGGTCCCCGTAGTCGAGGGAATGGATTACCTGAAAACCGGTCCGACGGTGTGCCTGCAGGGAGCGGGTGTTGGCTCGCGCGATATCGGTGATGGCGTAGCGGTGATGGGGTTGCAGGGATTCGCGAAACGACCCGTAGAGCTTTTGTACCAAACCCTGACTTCGATACGCCTTGCTGATACACAATTGGCCCACGACGACGTAGTCGATGTCCTTCAAGGGTTCCTGTCCGAAGTGGAGCCGGTCGATTTCATCGAACAGGGCGGTGAGGAAGGGGTGTCCTTCCCGGACCGATTTGGCGGCGGCCAGGGCATATCCCACCACCTGATCCCCGTCGAGGGCGATGACCGCCGGGCGATGGGCGTTCATCGATCGCAGATATTCCTGCGTGTATTCGGCGATCAGAAAGCCCTGCTCGGCGGCCTCGGTGGCACTGAGATTCCGGCGCAGATTTTGGCTCTGCAATAACCGGATGCCGGTCAGCTCGGACTCGCTACTGGCGAGTTTGGTGCGGATCATAAGGCGCTTTACGGGCTCGCGACGGGGTGTCGGTTCCGACGGACTGCGGCGTTTCGGCGGGCCGACTGGGCGGGCGGTTCGCTATCTCACTCCATGGGGCCGATCAGTTCGACGAAGGTGCCATCGGGATCCTGGACGAGGGCAAAGGAGGTAGTCCCTCCCATCAAAAAGGGCGTGTCTCCCAGCAGTTTGACGTTGTGCTCCTTGATACGTTGCAGCACGGGCTTCAGGGATTTCACGTGGATGGTGATGTATTGCATGCCGGTGTCGTCTTGCAGGTGCTTCTGCGGAGGATGGGCGGCGGGTTTGCCAAAGCTCATCAGCTTCCATTCGCTGGCCGTCTTGCCGTCGCCCAGTTTCAGCACGGTGATGCTGACCGGCTGGCCGTCGGTCAGACCAGTGCGTTTGCCCATCTCGGCATTCACCGCAAAGCCACCGGTCTTTTTCATGCCGATGACCTGGGTGTAGAACTCGACGGATTTTTCCAGATTCTGAACCACCACGCCAATGGACAGGGTTTCGCTGGAGAATTCGTTGGTCTGGGCTGCGGCCTGGGTGCTCGCCAGGGAAGTGGCGGTCAACAGGAGGAGGAAACGGAGGAGGAATTTCATGGTCAAGGGCGGCAGGCTGGGCTGCTGGGTGATGGGTGGCAATGGGAAAGTGGCTGTCGGCCGGAGTCGCAACGCGGAAAGTGACGTGGTGGGTGGATCCGATTTGACGGCGAGGTTGGGTGGGCAAATGGTCGCTTCTGAACATTATGAATGTTTCGCATCGCTCCTCGCGGACGACGGAGCATGGGGATGTATCAGCAACAACACAGAACCGTCCGGCGTAGTGACGGCGGACGTGATCCAAGGATGAACATGCAATTGGCAGAAAAAACTCTCGATCGGCCCGCGGTTGGTTTTCGCACGGCCCCGTCAACGCAATCGTGGGCTCTGGGTCTGGGCGTCTGGCTCGCCGCCGCAGTGACCCTCTCCGCGGCGCCGCAATTGACCCCGGTGGCGACGGGCCTGAACAATCCCCGCGGCTTGGCGTTCGGCGAAGAAGGCACCCTTTTTGTCGCTGAGGCGGGCCTCGGCGCGGGTGATGGACTCGGTGGCTTTGGTGACGGTGTCGGATTGACCGGATCGATCACGGAGATCAAGCGCTTGCACTCCGCGCATCCCAAGGCTCGCCGCGTGGTGACCGGTTTGGTTTCGCTCGGAACGTCGGAACGTGGACCGGAAGTGGTGGGTGCGGATGGCATTTCCCTGCAGGGCGAAGGGAATCTCTTCGTCATCATGGCGGAGTCGACCGCCGGTGTGCTGGCGGAAGATCCCGGACTGGATCCCGGATTGGCCAGCCAATTCGGGCAACTCCTGCGTCTGTCTCCGAATGGAAAACGCAAGAATGTCGCTGATGTGGGCGCGGTGAATTATGCCTGGACCGCCGCGAACGCGGGACAACCCTGGGCCCCGCCCGAGTTTCCGGATTCCAATCCCTACGCGGTCCTGGCGGTCCATGGACGTCAATACGTGGTGGATGCCGGCGCCAACACGCTGAGCGAAGTCCGGCCGGACGGCACCGTGAATATCATCGCCTTTTTCCCGAATCCGCTGTTTCCGGCGGTCCCGGGCGGACCGGGCGTCATCCCGATTGCCGATGCGGTGCCGACCTGTGTGGCTCAGGGGCCGGATGGCTACCTGTACGTCGGTACACTGGCCTTCGGTGCGAATTTTGCCCGCTTTGGCGGCGCACCTTTCTGGGCGAGCCTGCCGAAACAGTCCAAGATCTATCGGGTTAATCCCAAGTCGTCGAAGTTCTTCGTGACGGAGGCGGACGTGTGGGCGGATAATCTGAATCCCATCACCGGCTGTGGTTTTAGCCGTGGGGCTCTGTATGTAACGGAGTTCCTGACGCAGGAGTCCGGATATACGACGGGCGACGTCGTGCGTATTGCGACCAAACGCAATGGCCAGGCGGGCAATCGCACCGCTCTGGGCGTGGGCGCGCTGAACGCTCCGAACGGCTTTGCTGCCGACGAGGATGGCGACATCTATGTCTCCAACAACAGCACCTCCGCGGGTGTCGGCCCGGTCACCGGCGAAGTGGTGCGGGTTAATTACTGATCCGAACGGTTCGATTCATTCGAATTTCAGCCAACCCCTTGGGAGCGGGAAACTGCACCCAAGGGGTATTTTATTTCTGGGACGCGGTTGGCGCCGGTTTTGGTTCGATCAGAGCGTCCCGTGCTAACGAAGCGCGGGGTGATGTCACCGGGCGTCGGTTTCAGGCTCGGACCGGGGTTTCTTGTCCGATCCACAACCGGTTCCCGTCCGGATCATTGATGCGGAATTCGGTGAGTCCGTAGAAGGTGGTGGTCAGATCGGGTACGACCAATCCGGTGCGGCGGACTTCTTCGTGGTAATTGACGATGTCTTCCGGGTAGAGGTAGATAATGGCTTCACGAAAGCAGCCCGGATGACCCTGGATCGATTGATCCACCATTAAACGGCACTCATCGAAGCGGAGCAGGGCCCAGCCCCATGTGTCGTTACGGTTTTCCACGGCGAAGCCGAGTTTGCCGCAGTAGAAATCCACACTGGCGGGCATGCTCTTCACCGGCAGCATGGGGATCAATCGTTTCATTTTCATGGAATCATCGTCACAGTTTCATGGCCCGCTGCCAAAGAAAGGGTTCCACCCCTCAAGCCCCGGGGGCGACAGCCGGATAAGGTGAATGGTGCCAGGTTCACTGAACGGACCGTGACGCACGTTGGCGGTATGAATCTCCCAGCGAGGCTTTGGTGTGCTGAATCCGGATCGGTTCTGGGGTCGATTCCAGCAGTTGCCGGAGGCGGAGTTCGGACTCTTTGCTTGGCAATGAACCGTGACCTTCTCCCTCTGATCAATCGGCCCCCACTGGGGGCAGGCACGTGGGCCGATTACGGCCTGGGCCGCCGTTGCTGGAGGTCGTGAACGATCGAGGGAAGGGATTGCTTCAGCGTGGAGGCGGCGAGAAACTGTTCCGCCTCGCTGATCGCCCCGCGCGATCGCAGGCCGGCGTAAACGTGCAATTCGAACTGGACCCGCAGGTGGGCTGCTGCCTCGGGGAGTCCCAAGGCTTCCATCAGGAGGAACAGGGTTTCGACGGTGGAGTACCGGTCTCCGGCATGCTGGCTGCGGAGTTCATAGCGACTGGGGTTGCCGGGCGGGAGTCGGATGAGCCGGCCCCAGGATTCGACGCACTTCCGCATCCGGGCAGCCTCCCGCCAGCTCCCATCGAGCAGTAGGAGTTGGAGGTTTTCGGCGGCGGCGTTCGCGGGTGGCAGTTCGCCGGCGGGATGCAGGATCCAGAGTTCCCGATCCGGCTGAACAAACTGTTCCCGGGCGACGGGGATGTCCGGGCTGAATACGTATCCGCGGGAAGCGGGCAGCACGCGATTGATCAATCGGCTCGTGCTGGTGGGGCGTCTGGCCTCGCGCCGGTGGATGAGCAGATCCACGTGGAGTGGGCAGTCCAGCGTGCGCAATCCGGGGCAGGTGCACCACCGGGGTGCGAATTGGCACTGTTCGCACCGCTCAGTTCCGCGGGTGACCACGCTTCGGCTCATGTCAGGCCGAAGGCGTGCGACAAAGCCCGCTCTGGGTCAACGGGATCACCGGGAAAAGTACTGTGCCTCCTTGGGCATGCCCGCCAGCACTCACGAATTCGCCATGCAGTGCCAGGTTCACTGCTCGTAACGCAGCGTGCCAACCTCCCGATTCGCCCGTCGTAGAGATCGTGCCAGGTTCACTATCTTCGCCGGATAGGGAGCCAGCCTCAGTATCTTGCGCAGGATTCGCCGCTGGCGATGCAGCAGGCGGCGGATTGTGCTTTCGCGATGGAACTGGTCCGGGATGGCTGTTTTGGCCGGTGGTCAGCTCACTTTTGGTCCTCGCGATGCCCCGGGCGGCCCGGGGGGACCGTTGATCGGCAGAGTTCTTCCGTTCCGGCGCGGGGATTTCGCCGGTTCGGCCGGTTGAAGGTTGGGTTCTTTGAGCCGTCAGCCGATGGCGTCGACGCGCAGGTCGCGTAGGACGCTGATTCCGGGAAGGGGGACGCCCCGGATGGGGCGGGCCCCATCCTTCCGCTTCGGGCTGAAGCGGTCCCGAAACCGAATGAACTGCTGATCCAC
>CANIZL010000051.1 GCA_947471985.1 Verrucomicrobiota bacterium
CCGGAGCACAGACGTTGGGTGAGGGCTTGAGGATACTCCACGCCCTAACTTGGTTCAGGAGGCTCACCAACGCGACAGCGCCAACCAGACGTAAACATCGCCAACGGCAAACACGAGACGGCCCAACAACGCCTCCGTTCACCCCGCAATCCAAGGCAAAACCACCTCGGAAGTATAGCACCAAGAAATGTGGGTAAGGATGAGAGTCCCCTACCGCTTTGGAGTGGAGCGTGACTGGAACCCCGGGGCGTTGAGAGAACTGTGGGCTCACCCGCTTGGGGACTTGGGCGCCGGTCCGGCTCGCACCGTTCGCTTCCAAAGCGTCAGAGGACTGCCGCAGTCCAGGACCTCTCGGAACCCCCGAGCCGCATCAGAAATCGCGCCAGCGTCGTGGACTGCGGTAGTCCCCTACCGCTTTGGAGTGGAGCGGGATGAGACCCCGGGACGCCCCAATAAATGCGCCTGCCCGCCGGAGGCTTTGGGCCTTCGCGCGGCCCGCGCCCCTGCCGATGTGGACGGGCGCGGCCGGCGCGGCGAGAATCAGGCCGTCGGCCAGTTTCGCATCAAATGCACCAGATCCGAAACTTGCGGACTTTCCGCGGTGCGGACGTAGTGGCCGCTGGTGCTGACGCCGCAGAGGACCGCCGTGGCGTTGTCGAAGCCCAACAATTTGCCGAGGCAGAAGCCGCTATTGAAATGATCGCCCGCCCCCGTGGTAATCTTCGGCTTCACACAGGTGGGCCCAGCCACCACCGACGCTTGTCCCTGGGAGACCGCGAGCGCGTAGGTCACCGGATGCACCACCAACGTGTCGACGGCCAGGCGCTTTTGGATGGCGATCGAGAGCGCAGAGAGCCCTTCCCAATCGTCTGAAGGCGCCGCGAAGCCGAGGACCCGACCGATCTCGATCGCTTCCTTTTCATTGAGACCAAGGATGACGTCGAACGCCGTCTGGAATTTGCTGATCAAATCCAGAGCGTGGCGGATGTCATCGGCGGTGCGCTTTTCCGGGTCGGCGAGATCGAAGAAAATTTTGCGACGGGGTCCGGTGAGCGTGGGCAGGATCTCGCGCTGCACGGCCGCCCAGATTTCCGACATATAGGGCAACATGGTCCAGTTCACGAAACCGACCAGATCCGCGCGGCCGAACTGCGTGGTGAAGGCCTCCTTGCCGAAGCGTTCGCAGATGTTGGCCCAGTTGACTTCCTTCAACGTGTAATGCTTGCCGACCATCAGCTTGCCGTCCTCGAATTCGAGGGCGTCGGTCAGGCCGGCGCCGCAGATGGAATGCACCTGGGCGCGCTTTTGGAAGGGCGCGAAGACCGGATGGATGGCGGGATAGCCGAGGGAGCCGAGGTAGGTGACGCCGAGGCCGAGGCTCGCCAGGGCATTGCCCATGATCGGGCCGTTGCCGCCGAGTTTGGTCATGATGTTGACCAGTTCGACGTTGGTGGATTTACCTGCGGCGGCGGCCAGACGGGACGCGTAGGCGGCGATCGTGGGCACCCGGTCGTAGCGCACGGAGTCGTAGCGCTTGTCGACCACGTGCAGGATCTCATCCACGAAGCCGTCGAGTCCGACGAATGCGGTCAATTGCGGTACCCGGCCCGCGGCGGCGGCCAATTGGTCGGCGGCGGTGTGACGGAAGGTGGAACTGTCGAGCATACTCTCTTCGATTGCGATCTTGGTTGGTTTTGAAAAAGGGATTCGGTCGAGTTTGTCGGGACCGGCGGATGCGGCCTCAGTCCGGCAGCTTGAATTCAAACGTTTCCCCGGGCTTCGCCTGGGACATTTGCCGGGCGACCCCGCTCAGAAACTCCAGGTGCTGATTGCGTCCCA
Source organism: Verrucomicrobiota bacterium (assembly GCA_947471985.1). Taxonomy (GTDB): domain Bacteria; phylum Verrucomicrobiota; class Verrucomicrobiia; order Limisphaerales; family UBA9464; genus CANIZL01. Next base: position 1,840 of record CANIZL010000051.1, read on the forward strand.
CGGCTTTCACGGTGAGGCCGTCCGCGGATTGACGCGTGGACACCGGCGGCCAGCAGAGCAGGGATTGATCGGGAGCGAGTTGGTGGCCTTGTTCCTGGAAACTCACCAGGGGCTGCAGGCCGAGGAAATCCACCGGTCGCGTGGCCAGGGCGCCGAAGAATTCCTTCAGGGAGAGGGCGAGGTTGTGCAGCGTGCCGGTTTCGGCATCGAGGTGCCAGACCTTGAAATCGCGCAGCAGGAATTGATCGCCGTAACAATCCTCCGCGAAGGGAATGTCCGAGGACCGGACGTGGGGGAAAAGGCGGTGGATGGCCCGCGGACCGGTCATCGCGGCCTGCAGGGAATGCCAGTCGGGCATCGAACAAATGCCGCGCAGATGAAATCCGCCGGCGCAGGCGATGAAGCCGTTGTTCTGCCGCAGCACCCCGCCTAGGGAGACCGGCAGGGCCTCCAGCAGGGGCCATTCATTGATTTCCGGACCGGTCCAGGTGACGGCGGGAATGGAGAACGTGGCGGACATGCAGCGATGGAAAGGGGAGGCGGGGAACCGTTCAATCCAGCTTCAGCCCGAGAAGATCCAGGATCCGATTTAATTCGTCATCGCTGCCGAATTTCAATTCCAGGCTGCCCACGCCCTGATCGTACTTGAGCGCCACCTTGGTGGTGAAGCGTTCCCGCAGGCGATTCTCGACGTCCAAGACGTGCGGGTCGCGCGGCGCCGGCGGGGGTGGGGGTGTCTTGACCGGCTTGGGACCGGTCCAACGGGCCACCAATTCCTCCAACTGCCGGACGGTCAAACCCTCGTTGGTCACGCGGGCGGCGGCGCTTTCCTGCAGCCCGGTGTCGGCCAGACCGAGCAACACCTTGGCGTGGCCGACGCTCAGCGTGCCGGCGCGTACCAGTTCCTGAATCGTCGGCGTGAGCTTCAGGAGACGCAGCGAATTGGCCACGACCACCCGGCCCCGGCCCACCTTCTGGGCGATCTGTTCCTGGGTCAGCGAGAATTGCGCCGCCAACAGGGAGTAGCCGAGGGCCTCTTCGATCGGGTTGAGGTTCTCGCGCTGCAGGTTCTCAATGAGCGCGACTTCCAACAGTTCCCGATCCGTCGCGGCTCGTTCCACGATCGGCACTTCGGTGAGACCGGCCAGTTTGGCGGCCCGCCAGCGACGTTCGCCCGCGATGAGTTCATAGCGATCCCCCGAGGGGCGGACGACGAGGGGTTGAACGATGCCCTGTTCGCGGATGGAATCAGCGAGTTCCCGGAGGGCGTCCTCGGTGAAATCCTTGCGGGGCTGCAGCGGACTGGGGAAGACCCGATCCAGCGCCACCTTGAGCACCGCGGTACCGGGGGCGGGTTTCGTGGGCGTCGGCGGCAGGGAATAGACCGGCGTGGGCAGCGTGTTTGCGGACGGGAGGGCGCCCGGATTGGGGACGGGGACGCCTGCGGGGGACGGCCCAGCCTTGGTGCCGCCGCCCAACAGCGCACTCAATCCACGTCCAAGTACCGGTTTCGACATGCGGGCGACCGTAGAAGGCGTTTCGCAGTGGTGAAGGGGGAATCGCACGGCGAAACGAAGTCCCTTGCCGGGGGTGGCCTGACGTCAGGGGAGACGCTCCAACAGCTGTTTCGCGACCGGAACCTCGGGGCGGGCGGCCACCAGGGCTTCCAGTAATTGGCGTGCGGCGGCCGGGTTGCGGGGGGCCAGCAGGGAGGCCCGACTGATCAATTGGGCGTAGCCGGTGGTAAAATCGGCACTGGCGCGGGCGCTGGCCAGGAACTTCGCCTCGGCCTCCGCGCCCCGGCCGGCGGTCTCATGGATGAGGCCCGCCAAGTACAGATCCCGCGCGGCCAAATACGCGGTGAATCGGGGGGCGAAGGAGTCCGGCCGTCCCGCCGATTCCAGTTCGGTCAGCCAGCGGGGACGACGGGGAGTGTCGGCGCCGGCGGCCAGCAGTTCCTGCATCAGAGCATAGGTGGGCACGGTGCGGGAATACGTCGCCCGCGGCGCGGCAAAGAGCACCCGGGGGTGATCCTCCGTGTTGAGTGCGGTGCCGTCGGTCTGCGCCCAGGTCGTTAACCACGGGGCGTCGGCAAACCACAGGCCGAACAGTTGGAAGTCATTCACCAGCCCGAGGGGCCGCAGCGCGTTTCGCAAGTCCTCCGCGACGACCCGTTGCCGCAGCCAGTCGGCGGAAAAGGCCGATCGTTCGGTCCAGCCGATCAAGCCCAATACCGGTACGTCGGCGTTCAGTCGCAGCCAGAAAGCGTCGGTTTCGGGAAAGACCGACAGAAAAGTGCGGACGATGCTGCGGAGCGTGGGGGCGTCGAGTTGATACAACGGCAGCCATTGGCAAAAGACGCCACCCGGGGCCAACGACCGTCGGATGCGGGCAAAGTGTTCCTGCGTGTACAACGCGCCGGCGCCGTCGCGACCCGGATGAAACAGGTCCGCGACGAGGACGTCGTAGTGTTCCGGAGTGGTGCGGATGAATCGCCGGGCATCCGCCACCCGGATTTGCTGGCGCGCGGAAAGGCTATTGTGCGGCGCGAATTCGGACTGCACGGCGGCGACTTCGGGGACCAGTTCGATACCCACGGAATCCAGGTCCGGATGCCGCCCCATGGCGGCGAAGGAAATGCCGGTGCCGACGCCGAGAAACAGGGCCTTGCGGGGCTGTGGATGCAACAGCAGCGGCAGATGTGCGTGTCGCTGTTCGGCCGGAGCCGAGGCGGTGCCGCCCATGGTGTAGCGGTTGTCGACGCGCAAGGTGCGTTGTCCCGGGGCTGGTTCGAGGACGCAAACCGTGTCCGCCGCCCCTTCGCGCAGTTCCACCAGGCGACCGCTCCGGGGCTGTAGTTGCAGGTGCAGCGTCGGAAGTAGAAACGCTCCGGCGGTCCACGTTACAGCTGCGACTGCGATGAAGGTCCATCGGCCCGGCACCAGCAAGGCACCATAACCGGCGCTGATCAGGAGCAAGGTCCAGCGACCGCCGACGGCGGGGAAGATCAGCGCCCCGATCAACACGGGCGCGAGCGTGCCGCCGAGGAGATTCCAGCCCACCAACGCACTGGCACCGTCCCGCGTCGTCGCCGCCTGGCCGAGCAAGGCGGTGAAGCAAGCGCCCATGAGGACGGTGGGCAGGCCGAAAACCCCGGCCGCCAAAACCATTTCGGCGGCCGTCACCGCCAGCGGGGTGTCGCCCCAGTGTCGGCGAAGTGTTTCAAACAGGGATAACGAGTGGTACAGGACCGCGCCTCCGAGGAGCACGCTGATCACCAACCCAAGCAGGAGCCCTTCGAGGACGCGGCCGGCGGGCGCGTCGGTGTTTGCGGGGCCGCGACCCCAGCGCCAGCGAAGGAGGGTGGCGCCGGCAGCGGTTCCCAGAAGATATACGGTGAGGATGCCGGCGTAGGTGAAGACCGTTCCCTCCAGCGTTTGCGAGAGCAGTCGGACGCCCAACACCTCATACGCCAACCCCAAAAATCCCGTGGCGCCCGCGATGACCGCCATTCGCCGCCCGAGCGGGGTCGGTGTGGCTTGGGGGACGTGCGGGGAGGGGGTTTCCGTTCGGGAATTCCGGCCGGCGAGCACCCGCAGCGCGATGGCATTGATCGCACTCAGCGTGGCTAGGACGACGGTGGTTCCGCGCAGTCCCAGGGAAGGCATCATGACCCACACCGCCAGCGCCACGCCGAAGACCGCGCCCAGCGTATTGGCCCCGTACAACGTCGCGACGCGGCGACACGATCCCGTATTGGAAGCGGTTTCGAGTTGGGCGAGGGCGCGTTCGAAGAACGGCAACGTGGTGCCCATGGCGACGGTGGCCGGCAGCAGAATTACGCCGGCCCAGACTAGGTGCCCGGTGGCCGGCAACGTAGCCTCCAACCACGGCAGGAGCGGAATCGTGGCCAGGGCCCACAGCGCGATTACGAGTTCGGCCAGCGCGGCCAAACCCAGCGCGGAATATCGACGCAGCAGCCCGCGCGAAAGTCCGGCGCCCAGGGCCAACCCGGCAAAGAAGCCGGTGACCACGGTGAGTGTGGCCGGGTATTCATGACCGGCGATCAAGCCCAAGCGCCGCGTCCAGACGAGTTGCAGGCCGAGACTGGCGCAGCCCGACAAGGCAAAGAGCACTGAAAGGACAGTGCTTCGCCCAACCGGCATGGGTGCGTCAGGCCGCGGGGCGGAGGCCCGGGCGGAGGCCCGGGCGGAGGGTCCGAGGGTTCGGCTAATGGGGACCTCCGCTCCACCCGGCGGGGTCGGTGAAAAACTGGTTTTGCCCGGCTGACACGGCGCGCAGAGTGCGGACCGCGTTGGGGGTGTCAAGCGCCCCTTCGTTGGGGGCGCGAAGGCCAAGGGATGGCCGTGATCCTGGTTGCAAGGGCGCAGTCGCAACCCGATATAGCGTCCGGGCATGACCGGACTCGATTGCATTGCGGCATTGAAGGCGCTGGGAGAAGAGACGCGTCTCCGCATCCTGCGCCTGCTTTATCAGGAAGAACTCAGTGTGAATGACATCTCCGAGCGTCTGCAGGCCACGCAGTACAATGTTTCCAAACACCTGCGCATCCTGCGGGAAGCCGGCCTGCTGGAATCTCGCAAGCTTGGCAAACAGCGCCTGTACGGAGTGGCCGAAAGCCTGAAATCGCGCGTGGCGGCCAATAACAACGTCCTCGATCTCGGCTGCTGCACCTTCCGCTTCGAACGGCTGCCCCGATAAGCGGCCAATTTTGGCTTGTCGCTTTGGGGTGACACATGCACGTTTGGGCATATATGCATTTCCGTGCGGCTCTGGGGCGGGTGTTGCTGGGGGCCTTGGGGGCCTGGTTGGTGCTGCCCGGCGGGGCCGCGGCGGCGATCCTAAAGATTAACGGATCGACCACGGTGAATTTGCCGGTGGCCGAAGCCGCTGAAATCCTGCGGGCGGAGCAAAAGCTCCAGATCACCGTCGACACCCAGGGGGGCAGTTCCGGGGGCATCTCCATGCTGGGTGACGGTCAGGTGGAAATCGGCATGAGCAGCAAACATGTCGGCGCAGCGGATCGGGCGAAGTTTCCCCGGGTGAAGTTCCAGGAGACGCACATTGGCGAGGACGCGGTGGCATTGATCGTTTCCCGGGACGTTTGGAACAGCGGGGTCACCAACCTGACCCAGGCTCAGGTGCGCGAGCTGTACGAAGGCCGCGTGACCAATTGGAAGCAGGTGGGCGGATTGGATCGTCGGATCGCGTTCTTCAACAAGGAGCCGGGCCGCGGCACGTGGGAAGTTTTTACGCATTGGCTCTACGGCGATTCCAAGAAGGCGCCGCCCGTGAATTTTCCGGAAGTGGGTGGCAATGAGGAAACCCGCAACAAAGTGGCCTCCACCCGCGGGGCCATTTCGCAGCTCTCGGCCTCCTGGGCGGACGGGAAGACGGTCTTCGCCCTCGGCATCAAAACGGAATCGGGCGACGCGGTGCTTCCGACGGCCGCCAACATCGCCAATCACACCTACCCGATGAGCCGACCGCTTTTCGTGGTCACCAACGGGGACCCGGCCGGCGAGGCCAAGATTTTCATCGACTTTTTGCTCAGCTCGCGGGGTCAGGCACTGGTCCGCAAACACGGCTACCTGTCGCTGGATCAACTCAAGTGAAAACCTCGTGGAACGCTGATCCGGAAATTCGGTTGGCCACTTTTCTTAACTCACGAAAATCCTCGAACATGTTCGCCACAACCCGTCATTCCGTGAAATCGCTGATCCTTGGTGCCGCCCTTCTTGCGTCGGGAGTATTTGCCCGGGCCGACATCGGCATCATCTCGCCCACCGAGGCCAAAAAGCTGATCGAAAACCCCGACGCCAAAGCCCGGCCGGTCGTGCTCGACACCCGCGGCGGCTACAAGGACTACTTCCGGGGCCATATTCCCACCGCGCATCATCTGGAATTCGATACGCTGCGGGGGACCGATCAGGGGGTTCCCGTGCAGTATCTCCCGGAGGATCTGACCCAACAGCTCTTGATCCGGGCGGGCGTCGACAAGAAGCGGTTGCACTTGATCTACGCCACCGGCGAAGCCCTGCCGAATGACGAAATCCTGAGCGCGAGCATGGTGGCCTACGTGCTGGAAAAATTCGGCGTGAAGGACATTCGAATCATCGACGGTGGACTTCCGGGTTGGAAGGCCGCCGGGTTTGCCCCGACGCAGGAATACTTCGGCAACCCCAAGGGTTCACTTCCGTCGAAAGCGAATCGGGGTATTGCCCTCAAAGTCGACGAAGTGATTCAGAACAAGGACAAGGCGGGATTCCTCCTCGTCGACGCCCGTCCGAAGAATGAATACCTGGGACAGGACGAAATCTGGCTTCGCAAAGGGCACATCCCGGGTGCCGTCAGTTTTCATTGGGCGCGACTGATGGAGAAGGACAATACCCACAAGTTCAAGCCGTTCTCCCAGGTGAAAGCCGATCTGGAGGCCGCGGGGATCACCCCGGACAAGCAGATTTATTGCTACTGCGGCACCTCCCGCGAGGGCAGCCTGCTTCGCTTCTACCTCAAACACGTGGCGGGCTATCCGAACGTCCGGCTTTACGAAGGGGCTTGGAAGGAATACGTCTGGACGAAGGGCAAGTCGCTGCCGGCCGAGCTCACTGAAAGCAAAGCCCACTGAGTTTTGGATGTTTTTCAAACCCACTTCCCAGCCGCCGGACGTTAGACGTCGCCGCTTGCCCCGTGTTCCACACACGCGGGTTTTCAGTTGGCTGTGCACGTTTCTGGTGGGGTTGTTTCTCTTGAGTCTGGTGGCGTTGTTTGGCTGGCAAAGCCTCCCCGTGTGGCGCGACGTGGGGCCGGCGTACGTCACCGGCACGTTGTGGTTCTACCGACAGCACACGTTCGGCACCTTGCCCATGATCTATGGCTCGGTGGTGGTCAGCGTCGTTGCGCTGGTTCTGGCCGTGCCCGTCGGGGTGGGCGCGGCGATCTGTACTGCGGAAATTCTCCCGCCCCGCCTGCGTCTGGCCGTTAAGATCGCGGTCGAACTGCTCGCGGGAATTCCGTCGGTCGTTTATGGACTGCTGGGCATCCTGTTTCTGCGCGACTGGGTTTATCGACTGCTTTCTCCTTGGGATCCGTTGAGTGGCGATACGCTGCTCACCGCCGGCATTTTGGTCGGGGTCATGATCCTGCCCACCGTCCTGACGCTCACCGATGACGCCTTGCGCGGAGTGCCAGCGCTTCAGCGCCAGGCGGCGCGCGGTCTCGGTCTCACGTGCTCGGAAACGGTTTGTTCCGTAGTTCTGCCGCAAGCCTGGCCCGGAATCGTTGCGGCGGTGTTGCTGGCCCTGGGTCGTTCCCTTGGGGAAATGATTGCGGTTTTCCTGGTTGTCGGACGGCAGGATAACCAGTGGCCCGCCCATCTGCTGTCGCCGCAGCCACTGATGCAGTCGGGCCAAACTCTGGCCAGCAAGCTGGGTGGTTCGGAGACCAATATTGCCTACGGCGATCCTCTCCATTGGGCGGCCATCCTCGGCCTTGGTCTGCTGCTGCTGTTCCTGGTGGGGACGATTACCGCCATGTCCTTCCGATTCCTGCGCCAGGACCGTCATGCGTAAGGTATTTGATCTGGGCTTCAAATGGGTGACCGGCCTCTGCGCGCTGCTGGCCTGCGGCGTGCTCGCGCTCATGGTGGGAGCGATCCTGTTCCGGGGATTGCCCGCCGTCAGTTGGCACTTCCTCACCGAGCAAATCCGTCTCGTCGGCGCGGACGGGGGCATTTTTTACAATCTCGTCGGCACGCTCATCCTGATCACCACTGCGCTGATCGTCTCTGCACCGTTGGCGGTGGGTGTGGCTCTGCTTCAGGGCATCTATCTCCGCAGCGCCGCCGGTCGTCGTCGTCTCCTGTTGCTGCTCTATCTGCTCAATGGTGTGCCCAGTCTGCTTTTTGGTCTGTTTGGTTTCATCGTCTTTGTGAAGTTCCTTGGTTGGGGGAAGTCCTGGTTGACCGGCGGAATCCTGCTCGGCTTGATGATCCTGCCCACGGTTACGGTGGCGTTGATCGAGCGAATCAGCAGCCTGCCGCGCCGTTACCTCGAAGCGGCCGCTGGGTTGGGGCTGACGACGGAGCAGGTCATCTGGTCGGTCATTCTGCCGCAGAGTGTCGGCGGGCTGATCACGGGCGCCTTGCTCGGCCTCGCCCGGGCCGCCGGTGAAACGGCACCGATCCTGTTCACGGCGACGATCTTCGCCGGGGCGACCGTGCCGGCCGGCATTCGGGAAAGTCCGGTGCTGTCCCTGCCGTATCACATCTTTGTCCTGGCGCAGGATTCCTTTGATCCCGCGGTCGGGACCAAGGTCTGGGGCACGGCGGTGGTCCTGCTCGGTTTGGTGGGGGGACTCAGTCTCATCGCCCTGCCGCTGCGACTCCGCATCCACGAGGAGGCCAACCATGGCTGAATCCCGGTCGGCCCCGGTGCTGGAAGTTCGCGATCTCTCCGTCTTGGCTGCGACTCAGCCGATTCTTCGGGGCATCAACCTGACCGTCCCGGCCGGCGTCATTCTGGCGCTCCTGGGTCCTTCGGGCGCCGGCAAAAGCACGTTGTTGCGCTGCCTGAATCGCTTGATTGATCTGACGCCCGGCCTGCGCGTTCAGGGGGAGGTCCGCTTCCACGGCCAATCCATTTTTGCCGCTGGCGCGGATCCCGACGCGCTCCGGGCCCGGATCGGAATTCTCTTTCAGCAACCTGCCGTCTTTCCCGCCAGCATCCGCCAGAACGTGCTCTTCGGCGTCCGCCATGCCGGTCGCGTGCCGCGGGGGGATTGGCCTGAACTCATCGAGCGCGCCCTCGGGGAAGCTTCGTTGTGGGAGGAGGTCAAGGATCGCCTTGATGCCCCGGCTCTGCGCTTGTCGGTCGGCCAGCAACAGCGGCTTTGTTTGGCCCGCACCCTGGCGATGAATCCCGAAGTCCTGCTCCTCGACGAACCCACCAGCGCGCTGGATCCGCGTTCGGCCGAGGCCGTCGAGCATTCGCTCCTCCGGCTGAAGGGTCGGCGCACCCTGGTTTTGGTCACCCACAATCTCGCGCAGGCCCGACGCCTGGCTGATCAGACCGCGTGTCTCGTCGTTCGCGAGGGCGCCGGAGAGATCGGTCTGCCCGATCCCGATCTCGATCGTCCCGCCCCAACGGTCGGCGAGATTTGAATTCGTTGACCCGGGATGCAGGCTCCGGCTTCCCGTCCTGATGAGTCTGGATCAGCGCTGGGTTGCGGGTGAGGGAAGGGCGGGCGACGGTGCGATATCGACGGCATGAAACGACATCTTTTTCGCAGCCTCGGCTGGTGCTGGCTTTTCGCCTTTGGCCTAAGCCTGCACGCGGCGGAAATCGCCGTTGCCGCCGCGGCGGATCTCAAGTTCGCGCTGGACGAACTCGCCGGGCAATTCCGCACCAACCATCCGGCGGATCGCATCCGGATCACCTACGGCTCCTCGGGCAATTTCTACGCCCAACTGCGCAATCAGGCCCCTTTCGATCTCTATTTCTCGGCGGATGTCGAGTACCCGCGCCAGTTGGCCCGGGCCGGCTTCGGCCTGGATACGAACGTTTTTCAATACGCCGTCGGCCGCCTCGTCGTCTGGGCCCCGTCGTCGTCGCCCATCAACGTGCCGCAGTTGGGCGCCGAGGCCTTGCAGGCGCCGTCCGTTCGGAAGATCGCCCTCGCGAATCCCAAACACGCGCCGTACGGCGTGGCCGCGGTGGCGGCGTTGAAATCACTGCACCTTTACGAGGCGGTGGAACCCAAGTTGGTCTACGGCGACAACGTCGCGCAGGCCGCTCAATTTATCGAGACCGGGGCGGCGGACATCGGAATCATTTCGCTCTCGCTGGCGGTGGCTCCGACGGGACGCCCGGCCGGGCGGTACTGGGAGATTCCCCTCGACGCGTATCCAAAGATGGAACAGGGTGGCCTCATCTTGAAATGGACCCGCGAGCCGGCTGTCGCCCGGGCGTTCCGTGATTTTGTCCTGAGCCCGCCGGGACGCTCCGTCCTGCAGCGGTACGGCTTCTCGCTGCCGGAGCGTTGACGCATGGATTGGCAAGCCATCGGCCTGAGTCTGCGCCTCGCCGCCAGCACCACCCTGGTGCTCGTCGTGCTGGGGCTGCCGCTCGCGTATTGGCTGGCCTCCACGCGCTGGCGGGGGCGGTTTCTCATCGAGGCGCTGGTGGCGTTGCCCATCGTGCTGCCGCCCACCGTGCTGGGGTTCTACGTGCTGCTGGCCTTGGGACCGCACAGCCCGCTGGGACGTTTCTACGAAGCAGCGTTTGGGCATCGCCTGCCCTTCACGTTCGAGGGGCTGCTCATTGCGTCGGTGCTCTATAGTCTGCCGTTTGCCGTGCAGCCATTCACCAGCGCCTTCGCGGCGGTCGATCCGCATCTGTTGGAGGCGTCGTGGTGCCTGGGCGTGGGGCGGATCGCGACCGTGTTTCGAGTGGCACTGCCGTTGGCGTGGCCTGGGGTGCTCACCGGTGTGGTCCTGAGTTTTGCGCACACGCTGGGTGAGTTTGGCGTGGTGTTGATGATCGGCGGGAATTTGCCCGGGGTCACCCGCACCGTGTCGATCTCCATCTATGACGAAGTGCAATCGCTCAACTACGCCGCCGCCAACCAAACCTCGCTGGCGCTGCTGTTCTTTTCCTTCGCCGTACTGGCCGTGACGTACGGCCTCAAACGCCGCTTCATCGACGTATGGCCGATGCGTTGATCGCCCGTTTCACCAAACAGTTTCCCGGGGGTGTTCGCATCCGCGGCGAACTGGGCGCGGGGGCGTCGGGCGCTTCGGTCACCGTGTTGTTTGGCCCGTCCGGGTGCGGCAAGACCACCGTGCTCCGGTGCTTGGCGGGATTGGAGCGACCGGAGGAAGGCCAAATCCGTTTCGGTGCGGAAACGTGGTTTGATTCCGCGTCCCGCGTGTGTCGCCGTCCGCAGCAACGCGGGGTCGGGTTTGTGTTTCAGGATTACGCCCTGTTTCCGCATTTGTCCGTGGCGGAAAACCTGGCGTTTGGATTGAAGTCCCAACCGGCGGCGGAGGGCCGTCGTCGCGTGGGGGAAATGTTGGAGCGCATGGGAATCGCCGAACTCGCGTCCCAGCGGCCGCGTCAGCTTTCGGGCGGACAGCAGCAACGGGTGGCCCTGGCCCGGGCGTTGGTGTGTCGACCGCGATTGCTCCTGCTCGACGAACCGCTCTCCGCCTTGGATGCCGGTTCGCGCGAGGAATTGCGCGGGGAATTGCGGCGATTGCTGGGCAGTCTGGATTTGCCGGTGGTGCTGGTCACCCACGATCGCAATGAAGCCCTCGCGTTGGGGGATGAACTCGTGGTGATGAGTGCCGGCGCGGTGCGGCAAAGCGGCCCGGTGTTGGACGTGTTCAATCGACCCGCCGATGCCGAAGTGGCGCGGATTGTCGGCGTCGAAACCCGGCAGCCGGGAAGCATCGTCGAGCGTGGGGAAGGACTCGCCACGGTGGCGGTGGGGACGGCACGGATCCTGGCGCTCGCGCCGCCGGACGGCGTGCGGGATGTGTTGGTGTGCATCCGGGGCGAGGATGTGATCCTGCAGCGCGACCGCGGTGCGGTGAGCAGCGTGCGGAATCGGTTAAGTGCCCGCGTGGTGGCGGTGCAGCCTGGCAGTCCGCTGGTACGGGTGGAACTCGACGCCGGTTTCCCCTTGTTCGCCTTCATCACCCGCCCGGCCGCAGATGACCTGCAATTGCGGCCCGGTGATGTGGTCAGTGCCTTGATCAAGGCACCCGCCGTGCACCTGATCGGCCGGGAAATGTCGGGCCGAAGCTGAGGCGCCCGGCGGTGCGGGTGCGTTTGAGCCGGGAAACCCGAATTACCTTCGCGGTTCCCGCTTAAAACCAATTCAGCCGGCGTTCATTCACCTTGTAGAGACAGCCCAGGACCCGGGCCACGAAGACGGCTGACCACAGGGCGTCGAGTTCGTCGAGCAGATGACCGGCATAGGGGACGATTTGGCTCAGACTGGTCGTAACGATCTGAATGACGACCACGATTCCCAGCACCACGAGGGTGAGCAAATAATGGCCCGGTATGGCAAAAATGGACTTCACAACGAGCACGGGATTCAACCCGCCGAGGCTGTCGTACATGGCCACGGAGAGCAGGGCCATGGGGCAATACACGAAACCCAATAACATCAGCCCCACTCCACCGAAGAACATCGTGGCGTCCTCCTGAGAGCCGCCCCGGCCGGCCAGGAAAGCTCCCGGACCAAAGCACACCGCCAGCGTGGCGAAAAATTGGAACCACTTACCCAAAAGTTCACCGAACCCATCGAAGTCCGGCCAGTTCGGAACCGTTTTTTCGCCCGACGCGGTGCCGTGGACGACTTCCTGCAACATGAGCAGCAGGTAACCCCAGCCAGCGATCGTGAGATAAATGCTGAAGGAACCGAGAAAATTGAGGACGGTGAACAACAGGGTCCCAAGGATCAGGATGAGCAGCCCGTCGCCACGAAACGGATACGCGAGAGCATCCAGAATCAGCCCGGGAAAGGTGACGCCCCCGGCCGGTGCTCGCTCGACGTAGGTTTCCGCGGCGGCGGTGGCCGTGGCGGCTGGGGAGACAGGGGCGTCCTGCAAATAGGCTTCCACGGTGACCCATTCCGGCATCCCTTCCGCCCAAGCGTAATCCGTCGGGCTGATCGATCCGGTCCCCAGCATGGATCGGACGACGTCGGCGGAGAACGGGCCGGCCGTCTGGCCGTTGATGGAGATCTGAACAGTATCGGGATAGGGCATGCGGTGTAGGGGTGTTTGGGTGAGGGCGGGATAGGCGGTTCGGGCTGAAGTGGCGCCACGGAGGGGGCGGGCGTTGCGGTCAGCGATTTTGGGAGATTGGGGCAGGGCAGTTCCGGGTGGTTTCTGGTGCTGGAGCCTCAGGAGTGCGAGTACCGGCTCGCGCTCTTCTCCTTGGATGCGCGCACTGTTGTGAACGAAGCCCGATAGTGTCAAACCTTTGCGGTAGAGACCTGAACCGGGGGGCGGCCGTCCGGGGAGATGATCCGGCTGACGCTGGCCATCCCGGTCTTTTGCGAAGGACGAAGGGCGGGGGACGATGCTCAGGGCAGGCCTTGGACCACGCGATAGAAAACGGCACCCGGGGACGCCGGGCCGGTCCAGGTCGCTTGGTCGGCGGCGAATTGCAACTCGCCCGCGGCGGCGGTCCATGCGGACAGGTCGGCGGTCGATTCGACCCGGTAATTGCCCAACGGCGTTACGGGCCATTGGAGAACCACCTTGTTTTCGTCCCGTTTCAGTGTGAGCGGAAATTGGATGGGGGCGACGTGGACGGAATCAAAAGTGAGGGTGGCGGACCAACTGATGTTCGATTGGAAGATGAGATCACCGCCCGACACTTGCAGCGCGACGCGGGCGCCGAGGTGCAGCGGAGTGCTGCCGGCCCGATAGCCGTCCGGAAAACGGAGCGCTCCCTCACCTTTCACCCCGCGGGCCACATAGGTGTGAAACCCGCTGCGCTCATAGACCAGAACCGTGGGCCCCGCCTCAAGCGACCCGCCACTGGATTCCGGGTAGAAGGACGAGCCCGCGATCATATTGCCCATTTCGTTGGAGGCGTTGAGGTCGAAGGTGAAGTGATACGGGATGGCGGTACCCGGTGGGATATTCAAACCCTCCACCGGACCATTGACCGAGAAGGAGATCGCGTAAAAACCGGTCCCCTTAAAACCTTGGCCCGCGGCGATCCTGATCCCTTGCACTCCGCCCACGCCCTCCAGCTGGACGCTGCTGCCGTTGCAGAGGGTGACGGGGAGGCACACCATGCCATTGGTAGGCAGGCGGGCCTCGTCCGCCCGGGCATGGCTGCCCAGTCCCAACGCTAAGCCGGTCGCCACCGCCAGCAGTCCTGCAGGGTATTTCCAAGGAATCATAACCATTCTCCCGCGGAGGCCGGGGTTCTGATCGCTTTGGATCACCGGCCTTACCGGAGGGAATGTCGGCGTGGCTGCTGCCGGGAACAGACCCAATCTTGGCGAAAACTCACCGGTTGAAAAAAGCACGCGGAGGCGCGGAGACGCGGAGGGGGAGAGTTGATTTTTGTCGTTCGCCTTTTCGACGACTTGCGGGGAAGTATATGAACCGCGGATGGCGCGGATGGCGCGGATAGGGGACGGGGTAGGCAGCGCATCGTTGTTTATCCGCGACATCCGCGCTATCCGCGGTTTAAATCGCTTTTCTTCGGAAAATGGCTCGGGCTTTCCGGTTACCACCCGCCTCTTCTCCGCGTTCTCCGCGCCCCCGCGTGAGCCCTCCTGTCGCCCCTCGAGTTCGCGCGTGCCAGCCCCATGCGGCAAGGTTCAACTCCAAGGTGCATTCGGACCGTCGCTGGATTACCTCACCATCATGGCCGCCCGTCCGATGGAGATCGAATACAATGAAGCCTTGGAGCCGCTGGAAAAGCTGCTCGCGCAAGTTCGTCGTGCAGGTGACTTTCAGTGCCACGGGACGCGGGAATTGCCCATGCCGCGCATCGAAGTCCAGGGCGTCGGCGTGCTGTCCATTCCGGTGCTTGAATCCCAGGCTCAAGCCTTGATCCGTCAGGCGGTCCAGGCTCCGTATGGACGGGGTACCGAAACCATCGTCGATCCCAACGTACGGCGGGTGTGGCAGTTGTCGCCGGATCAGGCGCGAATCAGCGGGAAATCCTGGCCCGCAAATTTCGACGCCATTCTCAGTCGTGTCACGACCGGGCTGGGATGCGAGGGATGGACGGTCTCGGCGGAACTCTACAAAATTCTGGTTTATGAGGCGGGCGGCTTCTTTGTGTCCCATCGCGACACCGAGAAGGCCGAGGGCATGTTCGGCACATTGGTGCTCGTGTTGCCGTCGGCGCATCAAGGCGGCGAATTGGTCCTCCGCCATGCCGGACAGGAAGTAACCGTGGACATGGCGGCGTTGGAGAATTCGGAGATCGGATTTGTGGCCTTTTACGCGGATTGCGAACACGAACTGCGACCAGTAATCGCCGGCCATCGGGTTTGCCTGGTTTACAATCTCCTGCAGTCACCCGGTGCCGCGGGCGACAGCGCCAAACTTCTGGCGATTCCCGACGAAAGTAGAGCTGCCGAGGCCGCGGCGGGCCTGTTGGAGTCGGCCTTTGCCGGTCCTGGTGCGCCGGTGAAAATCGCCTGGCTTTTGGAGCATTACTACAGCCCGGACGGGTTGTCGTTTGCCGCCCTGAAGGCCGCGGATCGGGCCCGGGCGGAGGTCTTGCTCAAGGCGGCCCAGCGGTCGGGTTGTACCGCCCATCTGGGCATCGTCCACCTCGAGCAGTCGGGTGACGCAGAACCGTACCTCGCCCCTTCGTATCGTCGGTCACGGCACGCCTACCAGGAAGACGCCAGCGCGAACGGTGCGGCGGGGAAATTTGAGATCCTCGACGTTTCTTACTCGGATAAATACATCGACCAATGGCGGGACAGGCGGGACCAGTGCGTGGAGATGGATAGAATCCCATTACAACCGGGCGAGCTGCTGCCCGATGGTGCGTTGGATGGAGTGCCGCCGGACGAACAACGTCTGACCGAGGCGACCGGTAACGAAGGGTCGCGGTTCGAGCGATCCTATCATCGAGCCGCGATTGTGATCTGGCGTACCGAAGCCTTTCCCCAAGTGCTCCTTCAAGCCGGGGCCAGCGCGGCCTTGCCCTATCTGACGAATTTGTTGAACCCGGCCGAAGGAGGAGTCGTGACTGCGGAGGCACGTTCGGCTGCCACGGACCTTGCGCGACGGATGGTGGAGACATGGCCGGCGGCGGTTTTTATACCTTACAGCCAAATGCGGGTGGGGAAACCGTCCACCCACAGTCTGCTCGAGCAGCTCGTCCGATTGGGCGACGTTGAGTTGTTGGATAGCTTTGTGGAGCGAAACGTGGTGATCGCGTTCGACGGGCAGGAGACACCAACCCTGATCAAGGCGGCCCGGCTGCTCGGTCCGGAAACCGCCGCCACGAGATTTACCAGGATGCTGATGGAGCACGCGGGTTATCGACCGGGTCTGAGTATTCAATTTCTCGGGTCCTTCGCCGATTTCTGTGCGTCGCAACACGTCCCGGCCTGGTCCAAGGCTTTTTGTCAACTTGCTGCGGCCCTGATCACGGGCCTGACCCAACGCGACCTGCCGGCGCGATTTCCATGGGCCAAGCCGGAGCCTGACACCACCCTTGCTGCGGCGGATATGGCGACGTTGCTGAGGGTGTTGGAATCCAGCGGGGTCGGAGCGTTGGTGGAACCGTTGATCGAGAAGGTCCGGCAGAACGCGGAACGTTTTGATCCGTTGGAGCTGCTGACCCCAACCTTGGAGCTCCTGGGGAATTCCGTCCCGTCGAATTCACCCCGGGTGGCCTCATTCCTGGCGCTTTGGACGGGTACGGTGGATTTCCTGCTTCAGCGCAGCGAGCACCCGCCGGTGGCTCCGCCGGACTGGCGACGGACGGTAAAGCTCAGCTGCAAGTGTGAGGTCTGTGCGGAATTGCAGGCATTTATTTTGGATCCGGTGGCCACAGTTCATCGGTTTCGGGTTCGTCAGGAACTTCGCCACCATCTGGATGGCATGATCCAGTCGCGCGGTCTGGAAATGACTTCCATTACGGATCGAATCGGCTCGCCGCAGACGCTGGTTTGCACCAAAAACCGGCGGGAATACGACCGGCGTTGCCGGCAGTACCAGAAGGACATCGCGGCGCTCAACCTGCTTGCGGGTTTGGTGGAATCGGACACGCCGAAACCCTTGGCAATCCTGGCGCGAATCTCCGCGGCAGCGGGCCGATCCCAAAAGTGGTCGCCGGCTTAGAATTTGAAACCTGAGGCGTTTGTCAGTAGCCCACCAATGGTACGAAGAATCAGGATGGGAACTATGGTCATTCCGCGTTTTTTGGTCTCTCCAATGGTAAGCTTTTCCGTCGCGAAAATCGGTACTGAAAGCCGATTTCGTGGTGGACTTGCGGGAAGGCGATTGAACTGCGGATGGGGTTGATTGGAAGAGGGAGAGGCTCAGGCCCGTTTCTTGTCCGCGTCCTCCGCGGTTCAGTTTGGGGTGGTAGCAGCGGTGACGACGGTCCTCCCAACACGGGGGCATCGGTGTCAGTCAGTCCTGGATTCTGTGGGTTGCTGCCGCATCGGCGGATCCGCTTTCGTCCGGGGAAGTTGGGTCTCCGGGAAGCAAGGCTAAGAACTCTTGGGAAAACCGTTCGGCTTCGGTGCATCGGGCCCTTATCGCCCGCCACGCTTGTCCGATACCGGCTTCGTTAGCTCGATAGGCGTCGATGAGTTTCTGAGTCCCTTTGATGAGGCCGTATTTCCGCAACTGCAAGTCGAGACCCCAACGGCATTCGATGTTCGGTTTTGCCACTTGCTCGTTCTCCGGAAATAACCCGACCAGAACCCAGGTTTCGATATTCTTGGACGGCGTGCAAAGCACGGCATGGGGCGGCGTTGCCGTTTCGTTTAGCCACCCAAGTATCACGCTTCGCAGCGGATCCGTCGTGGCGCCCGGGGGCGGACAGGGTTGCTCGCAGGGCAGGTCGTCCTTCGGAGCATCCTTGATTTCGTAGTCGGCATAGCTTCGCCGGGCGATGTCGGCATCGACCTGGATGACGATCAATGCATCGTCTGACGCGAAAAGCGGATTCCCAGAAGCCGGACCGCCGGTTTGGGCCACGGTTTGTCGACACCAGAAGTAGACTCCGCCCCAGCCGCTGGCACTTTTGGTTCGCAGACTCTCATCGAGTTCGGGCTGGAGGGCGACGGGTTCGAAATCCGCCCCGCCGAGCAAGGCCCGAACGGCGGCCCGGAGCACGACGTAATCCGTCGGACCTTCCGTCACGAAAGAGATCCGGAGAGGATTAGACATTTGGTACTCCCCCGATATGCCCCATGACCCAGAGGCGCGAGAGCGTCCAACCCCGGGCGGCCATTGCGAGAAGTTTTTCATTCACCGTGACGCGGCGAATCACAGACCGGCCCGCATCGGATCGGGCGACGGTAAAGAGCCGTACGCGTTCATCTTGCAGCGGCAGACCGTCGAGCACTTGCGGGCTGTGGGCCGTGAGCAAAAGCTGTCGCGGCTCCGAGGCGTTGAGAATCCAGCCGCACAAATGCTTGAATAAAGCCTGCGCCAGGCGGGGGTTCAATCCGTGGTCTGCGTTATCCACAGCGCAAAATTGCGGGCTGCCTTCGTGGGCTGCGAGCACCGCTAGAAACAGGACATAGAGTGCGCCTTCACTGGCATCGTAGCCGGACAGAACATTTCGACCCTCCCTCATGTAGCGGTCCACAAAACGGATGACTCGCGGGCTGGCACCGGCGGCCGCGGAGATGGGCACTTTGTCGGCCGACTCACAGCGAAAGTCCTTGGCCCAATCAATCAGGCTCAAGGCCTCGGAGCAGACTTGGGCGGTCTGCGGGTTCTTGTCGGCGCGAGCCAGCAGTTCGCCAACCGCCTCCGGGAGCCGGCCGCCGTGGATTCCGACAGGTTGGCGGGGCTGGGTTTCCGGGGCGGTGCCCCGAAGCACGGGCGTCGTGGGCGAAAACACCACGTAATTTTGCAGCTGCTGCAGGAGAATCAGCCCGGGAGAGCCCGGCTCCATCGCGATGGCTTTCGCATTGGCCAGGCCGACTTCGGTGTTGGGATTTCCGTCCAGGGCGGGCCAACGGCTGGCGAGCTTCTTTTTTCCCTGCATCCAGGATTCCGTCTTATAGCGCCATGGTTTGCCGGATTCATCGAGTGGGTTATGCAGGGCCACTTCGTAGCTGGACTTGTCGTTGTTTGCGCCAAAGAAAATGTGCTGGGGCTGCCCTTCGGAAAACGCGGACTTGTAGAGTTGCGGCAGCCCTGGCCGCACGCCGCGCTGCAGCAGGACCTGATCGTTTACTTTTCCATCCGCGGCAGCGGATAAGACACCCACGGCTTCCAGCAGGTTGCTCTTGCCGCTGCCGTTCGCGCCGACAAAGACGTTGACGGAGCCGAGTTCTATCTCGACCTCCTCCAACGTCTTAAAGGAACGGACGGTGAGCTTGGTTATCACAGGTGGATCCTAGGTTTCTTTGGGCGCATCCCCAAGCCCATTTCAGTTTCGGGTGGCGCCCGGATTCTCGGCCGGAGTGTCAGGAGGCAAATGAACCGCGGATAGCGCGGACAGCGCGGATGGCGTGGTTGGGGGCGAGCCGATTCAATGCCTTCCTTTTCCCGAGTTCTCCGTTGGTCGGCGCGAATGAATCGGTATTCCTCCTGCACGATTCCCTGCGCGGCGAGCTGAATTGAGAGGGGGCTGAATCGTTTAAACATCGTTTAAATCGTTTTGACGGGTTGGCTGCTTGTGGCCAGAATCGGCCTGTGAGCAAGACTGCGAAGCTCTTTGGCCCGAATCTCCGGAATGCGATCTCCTCGACCGCACGCTCTAAATCCCTGCTACTTGATGAGTTGGGGGCAACGGACCGCAAGCGACTGGAACAGCTCCTGGACCTTGCCACGGCACCGGAAATCAATTTCGCCCATTGCCTTCAAACGCTCTATGGCAACACCGCCGACGCTTCACTGACGTCCTTTCGTGGGCTCAAGAAGAAGTTCAACGACGCCGCGAAATTTGTGAAGAACCCGGTGCGCCTCTGCACCGACGAGGACAAACGCTCCGCGGCCGCCGAACGAGTGGTCTGGTTCACCGGCCCCGACCCGCGGGTTGCCAACGCAGAGCGGATGGGGGCCGAAACCACGGCGCATTTGAAGGGCGAAACCGTGGTGAGTCCGCGCGTGATAGCGACGACCGCTCAGGCAATGGAAGGTGGAAAACGACCGGTTCGTTTCTTCGTCTCCTACGCCCATGATGACAAAATCCTTAGCGAGGATCTCGTAAAGCGTCTCCGGACTCAGTTCGAGGCCTGTCGGGGATACAAGCTAGACTTGTGGGTTGATAAGCGAATCGACCCCGGACAAGGTTGGAATGCCGAGATTCAGTCCGCGATAAATCAGTGTGAATTCGGACTCTTGATGCTAAGTCCGGCATTCCTAGCCAGCGACTACATTACCCAAAAAGAATTGCCGCGTTTTGTCGGCGAAGACGGCGGTCCGGCGATAAAACCGGTCGTACCGGTGGGGTTGAAAGTGATCAATTTTCGAGAGCATGACCTCAAAGGTTTGGGTGCTCGCCAAGTATACTTGCGAGATCGGCGGCAATCTGGGGATGGCGGTTTTTTCGCCAATTGCCATGGAAACGAAGCCAAAGACGCTTTTGCTTATCATCTCTATCTTGCGATTAAGCGCAGGCTCGATGGTCATTTTGCCGATGTAACTTCGAGGCCTCTGGCTGCCAAAGACTGTGACCGCCACGGCCAGAAGTTAGACGGGGATCCCGCTGGTATCGCCGAAAAGTGCATGGATCAGGCACCCACGGAATCCCCTCAGGCGGCTGGCAGCATTCACCGTCGTGAAACGCGCCACCGCAATTTCGAAGCCGCGCAGAACAAGCGATGGAAAGCCGGCCGCAACGCGAATTACCAGCCCAACCGGGCCTATCCTGCCACATTTGCCGCCCTTGAGAAAAATCGTGACCAGGAAATTCCCCCGACCGATGAAGGAAAGGATGCCCTGAACGAACTGCTGGAGTGGTCGCGCAGCACCAGCCCGGAGTCCCCGCCATTTTGCGCGGTCCTTGGCGAGTACGGGATCGGCAAGACCACCACCCTGCAGGTCTTCACGCAGCGTCTCCTCGAGCTGCGTGCTCAGGGCGAGGACGCCCCATTGCCGATCTATCTCGATCTGCGGGACCAAGTCACGGGCCGGGACACCGTGCCGACACTGGAGGAATTGCTTACCGAATTGGTCCGCCGAAATTCCCATCTTTCCGGACAGGCCGGCTTGAGCGCGGAGGAAATCCTGGATTTGGTGCGCAACGAGGGCGCCTTGATCATTTTCGACGGTCTGGATGAAAAACTGGTGTACCTGACCACCGCCGATGCCCAAGCCTTTGTCCGCGAACTTTGGCGCGCATTGCCCGCCGTCGACCGGCTCAAAGATTTGCCGCCCGGACAACGACCGGGCCGCATGATCTTGTCCTGTCGGAGTCACTATTTTCGCGATGTTGTTACACAGAACGCGTTCTTCGCGGGCCAGGATCGACAGGGTTTCAATCGGTCGCGGGATTATCGAGTCCTGTTATTGCTCCCATTCACAGAGGGGCAGATCAAGAACTATCTCCGCGAGACCCTGAAGTCGCCCGAACGAGCCGACGAGGTGTGGCAACTGCTCGAGCAGATTTACAACTTGATGGATCTGGCCCGGCGCCCGGTCTTTCTGCCGCACATCTGCGAGCACATTGCCGAGTTCGAACAACGCCGGGCCGCCGGCGAAGTCGTCAATGCGGCTAGCTTCTACGATTCGATCGTGGGCCGTTGGTTCGCCCGGGACGACGGCAAACACCAAATCGAGCCGGCGCATAAGCGGCTCCTGATGGAAAACCTCGCCGCCCGCCTCACCCGTGAGGGCATTCGCGAACTCTCCGCGGAGGATTTGGATGGGTTCCTTGATCAGTTCCTGCTGGACCATCCGGTGATCACCTCGGCCTACCAGCACAAAAAGCGGGAACAACTCAAGGAAGACCTGCGCACTGCGACGTTTGTCGTGCGACCGGAAGCCGGCAAAGGGAGCGGGCATTTTCGCTTCGCCCACACATCGCTCCAGGAGTTCTTCCTCGCGGGCCACTTGCTCCGCGGGTTGAAGGAGGGGCGACGCGGGAACTGGGAGCTGATCGAGGATGCGCGAGTATTTCCGCCCCCAAAAGACTCACACCGCATGGTGAAGAATCGAAACGTCGAAGCCCCGGCCCCGCCCGAGCGCGCTGGATGGGAATTGGCGGCTGTGAAATCGGTGCGCGGCCCCGGTGTTTCAGATGAGACATTGCACTTTTTAGGACAACTCCTCGCGCAGCGATCATCGCCGGTGGCTCTGAGGACGTGGTGCGAGGTATTGGGTGCCGGTGAGATTCCGGCGGCGATTCTCGCCTTTCGGTTTTGGATTCTTTCGCGGGCTAACGGCTGGTCAGAACCGGAACCCGAGCACGTCGATTTGCATTCCGCGTGGTTGGAGGAAATAGGCATCGGTAAGAAGGAAGGCCCGGCGATGCGCTTGATGGGGGCCAACTTGTCGGGGACTCAACTCAGTCGCGTGCGCTGGGATAATGTGGATTTATCGGACGCCGACCTTTCCCGGGCGTCGGTTCGCGACGCGGAGTTTCAGGACTGCCGACTTTCCCGGGTGGACGCAAACGGTGCGGATCTTTCGGGAACCCGATTCCGCGGCGGACGGGCCGAAGGTTTCGAAGCGCCTACGGCCGAAATCGATGGTGTGGACTGGGTTGGAACGACCACGGCGGGCGCGAATTTTCCAGCTGGATTCGAGCGGCGTTTGATCCAGATGGAGTCACTACATCCCGTGACTCCATTCCCAAGTGCAGAAAAGTCCGACCATTGCTTTTGCCTCGGTTTCACTGGCGGCCATGCGGGTACTGTTCGTTCCTGTTCATGGTCGCCGGATGGACGGCACTTAGTGTCGGGCTCTTCCGATCAAACACTAAAGATCTGGGACGCCGAAAGTGGCCATTGCCTGAGGACTTTGGGATCGCATACGTCTGATGTAAATTCTTGCGCGTGGTCGCCGGATGGACTGCGGTTGGCATCAGGGTGCGACGACAGAGTGCTTAAAGTCTGGAAGGTTGAGACTGGCGAGTGCCTTCTCACCTGGGAGGCGCATGCAAATTCAGTTGATTCTTGCGCGTGGTCGCCGGACGGACGGTTGCTTGCGTCGGGATCCTTTGACGAAACTTTGAAAGTCTGGGATGCCCAAAGTGGCAAATGCCTGCGCACCCTCGTCGGTCATACGGGTAGTGTTCGATTTTGCGCATGGTCGCCGACCGGACGGCAGCTTGCTACTGGGAGCGACGACGGGACTTTAAGGATTTGGGATGCCGATAGAGGCCACTGCCTTCGTACTTTGTACGGGCATGTGGGTAGGGTTTCGTGCTGCAATTGGTCGCCAGACGGACGATGGGTGGTATCGGGTGCTGACGACAGCGACTTAAAGGTTTGGGACCCCGACAGCGGCCAGTGCCTGCGTACTTTGGTCGGCCATGGAGATAGTGTTGTTTCATGCGCGTGGTCGCCGGATGGACAACGGCTAGTATCGGGGGGCTTTGACAAAACACTGAAGATCTGGGACGCCGAGAGCGGCCAGTGCATACGCACTCTGATCGGCCATACGCGGATCATTCTCACTTGCAGGTGGTCGCCGGATGGCCGGCGAATAGTTTCTGGCGGCACCGACTCCACGGTATTAATATGGGATTCTGAGAGTGGTCAATGCCTGCGGAGTTTGTCCGACTTTAGCCATACTCCGCTGTCATGCGGTTGGTCGCCAGACGGACGGCGTTTGGTGCTGGGGGGTACTGACAAAGCATTGAAGATTTATGACGCCGAGAGCGGCGAGTGCCTGCGTAACTTGGACGGGCACGTGTTAAGCGTTGGCTCGTGTGGATGGTCGCCAGACGGGGCGAAGCTCTTGTCGGGATCACTTGATGATACGGTAAAAGTTTGGGACTCCCAGAGTGGTAAATGCCTCAAGAGCATTAATTGTACCTCCGACTTTACTGTTTTCGGAGTGTGGTCCCCGAACGGACGCCGGATTGTAGTGGGGGACGAAAATTCAAAATTGAAAATTCTGGACCCTCAGAATGGTAAGTGCTTACTCACGTTGAAGGGGCACTATGGCTGCGTTAACTCCTGTGCGTGGTCTCCGGACGGACGACGGCTCGTTTCTGGAAGTGACGACCAGTTGATCAAGATTTGGGACTGCGAGACGGGCCAGTGCTTGCGCACTTTGGAAGGGCATGCTGGCTTCGTTGCCTGTTGCGCTTGGTCTCCGGACGGACATCGGCTAGCTTCTGGGGGCGCAGATCAGCAGTTGAAGATCTGGGACTGTGAGACCGGCCGGTGCTTGCGCACATTGGGAGGTCATACTCAATGTGTTCAATCATGTGCTTGGTCGCCGGATGGAGATCGATTGGTAGCTGGCTCCTCCGATAATACTCTAAGAGTTTGGGACTCAGAGAGTGGCCTGTGCCTTCGGTCATTGAATGGCCATACTTATGGTGTTCGTTCCTGTGCATGGTCGCCGGATGGATGCCGGCTCGTTTCTTCGGCCGACGATAAAACCGTGAGAGTCTGGGACGCCGAGAGTGGCCAATGCCTGTACCGTTGCGAGTATTTGCCCGAGGGAGAACTTGCCACCATCGATGAAATTTCTGGCCGTCCCATTTGGGTTTCACCAAACGCGTGGCGCTACCTCTGTTGGCGCGGTTACGACGAGCACGGAAACTGGCGTGTCCTTCCTGCCGAGTATTTTGGGCCTCTGCCAACCGGTATCCCGCAGCGCAAGCGTGTGGCATAAACCCGATCTGCACCGCGAACCTGGCTGCCTATCGGTTGCGTCGGCGAATGGGATGGGAAGCAAATAAACCGCGGATAGCGCGGATAGGGGACGGGAGGGGACGGGAGGGGACGGGCTTGGTTATTTATCCGCGGTATCCGCGGTTGAATTCTTTCGCTTTTTGTGTGCGTCGGTGGAGCGAACGGGGAGGGGATTTTGGCACGCGGAGGCGCGGAGGGGGAGAGCTGATTTTTGTCGTTCGCTTTTTCGACGAGTTGCGGGGAAGCAAATGAACCGCGGATAGCGCGGATGGCGCGGATAGGGGACGGGAGCGGCAGCGCTTGGTTATTTATCCGCGTTATCCGCGCTATCCGCGGTCTAAATCGCTTTTCTTCGGCAAATGGCACTCGGGTTTTCCGGCCACGAGCCGCCTCTCCTCCGCGTTCTCCGCGCCCCCGCGTGAGTCCGTCTTCGGCCCGCCCGCTCCTCAGTGCTTCGTGACCAGCCACGTGGCGCCGACCGCAAAGGCTATGAACGACGACGCAAACATCATGCCGCGGTATAGCCGGAGGTGATCCGTGGCAAACCAGCGGGCCAGCGCCGCCAGCGCCGACGCAAAGCCGCCCATCGCCAGCACCGTGCCCACCGCAAAGGCGAACAGATACGCCAGCGAATCCGTCAGTCGCGCAAAGCCCAGCGTCGGGAGGATGCCCAGAAAATGGGAACTGCCCGCGAGTCCGTGCAGGGTGCCAATCCCAAAGGCCGCGTGTCCGTGGCGATGCTCCGTCACGGCCCCGGCCGGGGCCCGATGGTTTTGGTGCGGGGCATGGAAATGCAGGTGGTCGTGCGGTTCACCGTCGTGCACGTGCGCGTGCAGGTGGACCTGCACCTGGAAGGCTTGTCGCAGCGCCCAGACACCCACCCCCAACAACAAAACGCCCACCAGGCGCTCGCTCCAACCGCTCAATGCTTCGAGTGGTAAAACTTCGCGGAAGGCCAGCGCCAGCAGACCCACGACCGCGACTCCCGCCGAATGTCCCAGCCCCCAGCGCAGACCGCTGCGCCAGGCGCTCTGGTGCGCCTTCACGGCCAGCGGCGCCACCGCCGCCAAGTGATCCGGACCACTCAGGACATGGACCGATCCGGCAATCAAACCGGTGAGCGCGGCAAGCATGGGCGGGACCTTGCGTGGCGGATCGCTCGCGGGCAATCAGCGATTCGCCACAGCTGTGCGCTTTAGGGAAATTGTCGTTTCCGCCAGGACCACAGGGGAGGCGGCAGCGGCGGCGGAGGCCAGGAGCGGGGCACCCGTCACGCCGTTGGTGCTGCCCCGGCGGTAGCCCGCCAGATCCAAAGTCACGTGGGCGTAGCCCAAACTCCGACAGTGCTCGGTCAGGCGCGCACTGATATCGTCCTGCACCAGGCGGACCAGTTCCGTCGGTCCCACTTCGATCCGCGCCAGGTGTTGCCGGCTGGTGCCGGCGGTCAATTCGTGGTGCCGGACGCGGACGTCGTGGAAGCCGGCGTCGCGCAGAAAGTATTCGGCTTCCTCGATCATCCGCAGCTTCGCGGGCGTGACCGCTTCGCCCGTGGGAATGCGCGAGCTGAGACAGGCCAGTTGCGGCTTGTCCGCCGTGGGCAATCCCAGGGCGGCGCTGAGCGCCCGGATGTCCGCCTTGGTCAGACCAGCTTCTTTCAGGGGCGCGCGCACGGCGAACTCCGACGCCGCCTGCGCCCCGGGTCGGTGGTCGCCGACATCACTGGCATTCTCCCCGTACGCGATCACCGCAAAGCCGCCGCTCCGGGCCAGGGGAGCGAGTTCCGAAAACAGGGCGTGCTTGCAGAAGTAACAACGGTTCGTCGGATTGGCGAGGTACTGGTCGTTCTGAAACTCCGCGGTGTTGATCACCTGGACGGGGAAGCCGAATTGCTCGCCGATCTCCAGGGCTTCGCGCAGTTCGCGGCGGGGCAGGCTCGGGGAATCCGCAATCGCTGCGAGCGCCCGGTCTCCCAGGACGTCGTGGGCCACCCGGGCGAGAAAGACCGAATCCACGCCGCCAGAGTACGCGACCAGACAGGAACCGTAGGTTCGCAGGAGGTCTCGCAACTTCGCGTCTTTGGCGGCCAGCATGGAAGGAACATAGCCGGGAATCGGGGGTTTTCCGCAACCAGTTTTCCGTAATCCACGGCGTCAGGTGCCGGGCTCCGTGAAGAGGAACTGCGGCCAAAGGAGCCCCGGAAAAAGAAAAACGGTCGCAGTTCCGAGGAACTGCGACCGTCTGCGTCAGGTGCCGTCACCAACCCTCAGGGAGGGCCAAGTGAGCGGTTTGCTGACTTACACGTCGGCGTGGCGTCGGGCCAACATCGCCGAGAACTTCGCCACTTTCATCTTACGGCGGCGCATGGCGCTGGGCTTCTCGTAGGTACGCTTGGCCCGAACATCCTTAAGGGTGTTCTCGCGCTCCACCTTTTTCTTCAGGCGTCGCAGGGCGCGATCAATAGGTTCGCCCTTTTTCAGTTTGATTTCGCTCAAATCACATTCACATCCTTCCCAGCCACGGTTTCGAGGGAAAAACCCCCAAACTCCGCGTCTGTCCGCATCATAGACCGGACAGAAGATCCGGCAGTCCTGGTGAGGTCTGCCTAAAAGACGGCCGGTAGTTAGCGGAACCCTCCCGCGTGGCAAGTTGATTCCTGAGAGAACCGAGGATGGGGCGCGGCCCGCGATTCCCACCTTCCGCTTGGCCGCTCCCCTTCGCCGCCTAAAAGTACCGCATGCTTTCCGTGGTGCTGGCGTCAATTTTGGACCTGTTCCATCCCGAGATCCTTTTTAGCAACCCACTGGTGCTGGCCACGACGGCGTTTCAACTCTGGATGGGCATCGATGCCCTCCGTCGGCGCGAGTATCTCTGGGCGGCGTTCATTGTGATCGGTTGGGGGCTCAGCGCCGTGCTCTACTTTTTCATGGTCTATCGCGTGGCCGGGCCGGTGGGCGGTGGACTGCAGGGCTTCGAACTGCCCGGGGCGGGGAATCGGCGGCGCATCAAGGAATTGCAGGCGCGCATTCATCATTTGGACCACGCCCGGCATCATCTCGATCTCGCGGACGTGTATTTTGCCCAGGGAAAACTGGGGCCGGCTGAGGCGAGCTATCGGGAATCGTTGAAGCGCGATCCGACGGACATCGATGCCATCGCGCATCTGGGGCAATGTTTACTGCGTCAACAACGCGTGGCGGAAGCGAAGCCGCTGCTGGAGCAGGCGTTGCGGGAGAATGATCATCATGACTATGGCCACACGCTGATGGCTCTGGCGGAGGTTCAAACGGCGCTGGGCGACACGGCGGCGGCGCGCAAGAGCTGGGAAAAAGTGCTGACGCGGAACAGCTACGCCCGGGCGCGGGTGCAACTCGCCGAATTGTATGTCGCCGCGGGGGACCGGGACCGGGCGCGGCAGGAATTGACCGAGGCGCTGGCCGACGATGCCCATGTGCCGGTCTTCCAGCGCAATCGTGACAAGGTCTGGATGCGCCGCGCCCGGAAGGCGTTGGCCGCCTTGTAAGCGGAATTTTCGTAACAATTCAGGCAGCAAAAAGGGGCCGGGATAACTCCCGGCCCCTTGGCGTTTTAAAGACTTCCGACGGCCCTTAGCGGGCGGCGCGGTAGAACTTCTTCCCGGCTGCGGAGCCGAGCGGGAGGTGGTGCGGACTCGCCGCGGCCTCATCCGTGAAGGGTGTGCCCAGAGCGGTGGAGCTTTGCAGCTTGCCCTTGAAGGTGAGGACCAGATCCGCGCCCTGAACGGACGCGGTGATCTCGGGAACGACCGACACGAAGGTCCGCGTGCGGTAGCCGGCGAGGCCGCCGTTGGCGGTGTCATTGAGCAGCACCTTGGTGCCATCGGCCTTGACGGTGAACCACTCGCAATTCGCGCCGCCGCCGCCTTCGAACCAGACCAGGCGCAGCGGATAGAGCCCCGCCTGCGCGACGTTGAAGGCGAAGATGGAGTCCGTGGCACCGCGTCCGCCGTTGAAGTTCCCGAGGCCCGGGGAGGGATCCGGCGTCACGCCGCCCGTGGTGGGACCGGCGGCGATCAGCGCCTTGAGTTCCGCGCCCTGCGGCTTGCTGATCATCACGGCGGGGAAGTCCACGAAGGCCCCACCCATTACGATCGGGAACTTGCCGTCCGCCGAATCCGGATCGCGCGAGTTGACGATGATGGCGCCGATGGCGCCGGCATCCTTGGCGAATTGCACCTTCGCCGAGAAGGTGTTCACGCCGCGGTCGATGACGGCGATATTTCCCGCAATGGCGGCGGCGTTGTCCAAGGCACGGTCCGCAATGGCCGGGACGGTGAGGACCAGTTTGCCGACGAATGGCTTGGTCAGTGCGCGGAAGGCACCGCCCGATTCCGCGCCGCCCGAGGCCGCGTAGAAGCTCTTGGTCACTCCGCCACTGGTGGCGACGACGGCCCCGTTGGCCGCGGGCGGTTGATCGCCCACGGTGACGCGGAAGCCGTCATCCGAATTGACCCCCATGAAGTAAATTCCGGGGCTTGGAAATTCGACGTAGCTGATGATTTCTGCCGCGATGTTGTCCGTGCGGCGGGGATTCGCATCATCCCCCACGGCAGAGCCAATTCCGGGAATGCCCGGGATCGGTTGATCGGCGTTGGCCGGTGTGGTCGCCGAGGTGAAGGAACCGATTTCCACACCCGAACCCGCGTTGCCCGTGCCCAATTGACCGACATCCTGGTTCCAGTTGATCACGCTCGAAACGTTCAGCACGCCGTCCGTAAACAAGGTGAGGTCCGCCGCGTTGGTATCCACCAGGCCGGCGAGTTGTTGTTCCGCCCGGAACACGAAGGTGGGCAGTCCAGTGCCGCCGATCTGATTGGCTTGGTTGAGGCGCACCTTGAAGCCGCGCGCGCCGCCGGAACCCACCGCCGAGGACACATCCGTCGGCAGGGTCAATTTCGCGAGGACATCGGGATCGATTGCGGTCGACAAGGTCGAACCCACGGATGCCGGAGAGCCGTTCTCCGGATCCGCGCTGCTGGCCAATTGGAACTTCACCGCCCCATGGTCGCCGCCGCCGCCTTCCTTGTAGATCAGCTCCGTGTAGTAGCGCTGGCCGCTGACGAGGCGGACCGGGAGCGAGACGTTGGCCGTGATTTGGGCGGGGTCGACTTTCGCCGCGTCCGTGCGGCGGCCCCCCGAGTCACCGGTCCATTCCCGCGGATTGCCATAGACGGGTTCCACTGCGATGAGCTTCTTGGCCGTCTCGGTGTCGTCCGTGCTCAGGTACAATTCGCCACCATCATCCGAGGCCATGAAGAACACGTAATCACCGGTGGTTGCGGGGGTGACGAAGCCCTTGACCCGGGCGCCGTAATTGTCGGCATAACCATTGGGGCCTTCGAAGGCCGGGAGCAGGCGGACTTCATCGGGCTGGCTGGGATACTTCGCGCTGGCGCGAAGATCCGCCGGGGTGTTACCGCTGATGCCCGTGAAGGCTTCGAACTTCAGGATGCCCGGCAGGATCACCGGTGCTTTGAAGCTCCGCGTGTTGGCACCCGCCACGATGGGATTGCCGGCGCTGTCCTTCACATTGAGGACCGCGACTGTGTAGGTCTGGCCCTCAGTCTGCGCCGAAGTGACGAGGCGCACGGTGGTCGTGTTGACCACGGTGGCACTGCCCACCGTCAAACCGGCGATCGTATAGTTCGCGGCCACCTTCGCGGTGGTCTCGATGACCGGCTCAGAGAAGGTCAGGGTGACACCCTTGAGGTTATCGGCCGCCACGGCGTTCGCGATGGTCGGAGCGGTGCTGTCGATGTTAACCGTCAGCGTGGCGGCGACGCTGTTGCTGGAACCGCCGGGCACCAGGAAGGTGGCGCGGAACTTGGCTCCATCATCCGTGGCCTGTTTCAGGACGGGCGTCGTGTAGGTTTTGCCCACCGCACCCGGGATGTCCGTGAAGGTGGCCGAGCCCGGTTCCGCGCGCTGCCATTGCACCACCAGCGGTGCGGGCACACCTGTGCCGGCGGCGGTGAAGGTCGTCGTCGTGTTTTCCGCCGCGGTCTTGCTCGCGGGCGCACTGGTGATCGCAATCACCGCGGCATCCGGATCCGCATAGGTGCTCAGGAATTGTCCGGGAATTGGCAACAGATTCGCCGCCAAGGTGGTGTCGCCCTCGAGACGCCAGGCGACCTGACCGTAATCGCCGCCACCGCCCTCCTTGTAGAGGAACTGAACGGCGTACGACGTGTTGGCCTTGAGCGCGATGGGCTCGGAGGTTTCCGGGGCTTCGGGGTCGTGGAAGGCGTCGCAACAATTGGCTTCTTCGGCGATTTTGCCCAGGTTGGCCGGGCTGGAATTACTGCTGAGCCAGAGTTCACCGGCGTCATCGGAGCGGACGAAGAAGCGGTAATCCCCCGCCGTGGTCGGCGTCACAAAGCCCGAGATCCGCGCGCCGTAGTTTTCGTGGTCATCAGCGGGATAGATCGAACGACTGTCGAAGGGCGAGATGAAGCCCACTTGATCCGGCGTTCCGGCTTGGTAACGGGGATCGTCGAGCAATTGCTGCACGTTGACCCCGGCGAGGTTTGCCCAGGCCTCGAATTTGAGGAAACCCTTCGCCAGCACGAAGGCCCCGAATTCGCGGGCCGTCGCTGCGGCGATGGTGTTCGGGGTCGTTGCCGTATCCTGGATGCCCGTGACCGTGAGCGTGTACCGCGCGCCTGGTGTCTGGGTGCCCGTCGCCAGCAACACCTGCGTGGGGCTGATTTGGGTCACCCCGGAAATGGCGAGGCCGCCCAACGAATAGTTACCGGTGGTGCCCGCTCCAACTGGCTCGGAGAAGGTGACCAGCACCGTATTGAAGGATTCCGAGCCCTTCACCGACACCAGCGTCGGGGCCGCGGTATCCGGGGTGACCGTCAGGGTGGCCGGATCCGTGGTGATCGCACCCTGGTCGTTGGTGAAACGGAGGGAGTACTTGGTGCCGCTCAGACTGGCTGGCACAGATTTGAGGGAGTAGGTCAGGTTCGTCGCCTCGGGGACGACCACGTTGTCCTTCAACCATTGGAGTGTGAAGGGCGGTGTCCCCGCGGGCAGCGCCGAGAACGTCACGTCGCTGCGTTCGGCGGCGGTCACGGAAGTCGGGGACTTCAGCACGGTGGGACCCACGGGCGCGGAAGCCTGTTTGGTGGTGAGGGTCAGGTCGTCGACCCAGTGGTTGGCGTTCAAACCGCCGGTGCGGGCACCGATGGCGAATTGTCCGGCGGTCGGCTTAAAGCCCGGGACGAACAGGTTGGTGAAGACCTGCACCCCTTTGTAGTTGAAGTTGACCGTCCCGTTGGCGTTGAGCTGCAGGGTGACGGGGGCAAACGTCTCGCTGAGGATGTTGCCCACGGAATACGCCGCGGAAGCCACCACCGCGCCGCCGTAGCGGACATCGATGGATGGACCTTCGGAATTGCCGTTGTCGTAGGTGTCGATGGCGATCACCAGGCTGGTCGTGTCCGCGGGTCCATCTTCGCCGAAGGGCGCGGTCGGAACGTCCGGGCCGAAGAACAGCGACATGCCATCGGCGGGCGTGGAGGTGCCGCCGCCGATCCGGAGTTTAAAGCTCAGGGTGAAGCTTTCGATGGCCTTGCCGGCGTCGAGATTGTCAAAGACGACCGCGCCGTTCAGGCTGTTTTCGGCGTAGGTGATGGCGAGAACGCCGTTGGCGATGGCCGGATAGGGATCGCCATTGGCCCGGGTCCCGCCGATCAGAGTGATTCCGGTCTGAGCGGGATTGCTGAAATCGCTGGTAAAAGTACCAGCGACGGTAGTCGCAGCCGTCAGCGCGGTGGCGACGCTGCGAAACGCAGCAGTTTTAATTTTCATGGGAATACGAACGGAGGTTTTATCCAGCGTGCCGATGACACCGTCGTGTCGACTTGCCGGCCCGCACTGTTGCCGCCCGGGTCGAACGGTCCGCCGGGTGACAAACGCGTTACGAACGTTTCACCAAAGTTGCGGGCGACAATGCGGAAGGGTTCGATTCAACCGTGGAAATACGCAGGGCGAACGTGAATGGAACTCATCAAGCACGCGGGCCGGTTTCCTGCGCGGGTTGCGCGGGAGGGATGGAACACGAACCGGCCGGCCGTTCATGAGTTCGACCGCGATATCGGCGGGGTACGCGTCGCCCCGCACGGTGTTGGAGAGCGGAGCGATCGACCGGTGCAGCGCAGCCCGCCGTCGACCGGTGTGACCGGGGACGGAAGGTAAGGATTACCGTACTACGGTGAGGCGGGCACGGGCGGACGCAGCGTCCGCGTGCGGCTCAACCCATCCGGAGAAACGCCTTCGCCTTGGAAAGGATCGGCGTGGGGCGTTGACAGGTGCGCTGGCAATCGATGGTGCACCCCACCATCACGCCGCGCGTACGGTTGGACTCGTCGCCGTGGTAGATCTCACTCAGGCTCTGCTTGTACAGATTCCCCACCGGCTTGCGCAGCAGTTCGCAGAGATAGACATCCCCGTTCGGGTAGATGCCCATGGTCCGGTAGCCGATGTCGCAATTGCGCTTTCGCCCGCCGAGATCCAGGAAACGCATGTCGCCGTCGAGCGGCGGGTTGCTCAGGTAATCGAAGAAACTGTCGAACAGGTCATCGGCTCCGATGATGGGATACCCGGCCGCCTGCATTCCCCGCAATTCGTCCATGACCGACCGCAAGGCCGGCAGATCGCGCACCCAGTGGGGATCGCCCTTTTGCCCGACGTAGGGTTGAAAATTGATCTGGACCTTCGAGTCCTTCCCGAAGTGCCGGACCAAGGCGGGCAGGGAGCGGTAGTTCTGCTCGAGGATCGTCGGTTTGACGATGATGCTGACCCGTGAACCGATGCGGGCCTTTTCCGCGAGGAGGTTGTCGATGCCGTTAAGGGTTCGTTCCGTGCCGCCGACCATGGGTCGTACCGACTCATTGATCTTGGGATCGACGGATTCCAGCGAGAGATTGATGTTGAACGGGTCGTAGGCGAGCAGCCGCTGAACGTTGGGCTTGGTGAGGGCGATGCCGTTGGTGGTGAAGCCGAAATTGACCCCGAGTTTTTGGGCCAGCTCGAGGGTGGAGTAGATCGGCTTGAAGATCGTGGGCTCGCCGCCGCTCAGGGAAATGTTGAAGCCGCGCTTCGACAAATCCTTCGCCTCACGCACGATGCGGTGCATGATTTCCTCGGTGAGGATGGGCTCGCGCTCCTTGTAGATGGTGCAGAATGTGCAGGCGAGGTTGCACTTGCCGCTGAAGATGACGTAGTACGTCGAGGGCGTCGCCAAGGTCTGGCCAGTCCGCACGGAAAGGCGGCGGGTGACTTCTTTTTCCAGGTACGGCAACCCGCGCACCACCTGCTTCGCCATCCGAATAACGTTCGCCATTGGAATGCTTCTGTAGAATCTGCGGGCAGAACCAGCTGACGACGGACATTGTTCCGCCCAACCACGCTCTGCTGCTCAATCACGCTAGGGGTCGCCGGGTGGGAGTCAAACAAGCACACGACGGGAGACGCTGGTAAATCTTGGAAGCCCCTCCGGGTGTGAAAGTTTTTCCTGCGCGGCGGGCGCAAAAATCCGCAACGATCCTTTGCTCATGCCGTCCGGGTTTCCCATCCTCGCCGGGTTTGATGCGGCCCGCCGGGGCCGATTGGTTTGTTTTCAGCGATGAGCACACAACACGATACGACGATGAGTACACAGGCACGGCGGCAGGGTTTGCCGCCGAAGCAGGGCCTTTATGATCCGCGTTTTGAGCACGACGCCTGTGGCGTCGGCTTTGTGGCCCATTTGAAGGGCAAAAAATCCGCGGAGATTGTCCAGCAGGGCCTGCAGATCCTGATCAACCTCGAACACCGTGGCGCCTGCGGCTGCGAACCCAACACCGGGGACGGCGCCGGGATCCTGGTGCAGATGCCCCACAAGTTTTTCAAGAAGGTCACCAAGACCGGGAAGATCAAGTTGCCCGAGCCCGGCCTGTACGGTGTGGCCATGATCTACCTGCCCAAGGAGGACAAGCCGCGCCGCGCCTGCGAGCGGATGTTCGAGCGCATCGTCCGCGAAGAGGGACAGCACATTCTCGGTTGGCGCACCGTGCCCACCCAGAACGCCACCCTCGGGCCGAGCGCCGTGGCCACCGAGCCGCTGGTCCGCCAGTGTTTCATTGCCCGCGGCACCCACGAACAGAACGAGCTCGCCCTCGAACGGAAGCTCTACGTCATCCGCAAGCGTGCGGCGACCGAGATCCAGGGCTCCGGCATCCCCGGCACCCACCGCTGGTACGTGCCCAGCATTTCCTGCCGCACCATCGTCTACAAAGGCATGCTCACGCCCGGGCAGGTGGGCGAGTTCTATCAGGACCTCCGCGATCCCGATTTCGAGAGCGGTCTCGCGCTGGTGCATTCGCGCTTTTCCACCAACACGTTCCCGAGCTGGGAACGGTCGCATCCCTACCGGTACATCGCCCACAACGGCGAGATCAACACGCTGCGTGGCAACGTGAACTGGATGCACGCACGCCAGGCGCTGTTCGCCACCGAGGCGTTCGGGCCCGACATCAAGAAGATCCTCCCCATCATCAATCAGAATGGGTCGGATTCCGCGATGTTCGATAACTGCCTGGAACTGTTGTACCT
This sequence comes from Verrucomicrobiota bacterium, assembly GCA_947471985.1. GTDB lineage: Bacteria > Verrucomicrobiota > Verrucomicrobiia > Limisphaerales > UBA9464 > CANIZL01. Next base: position 37,005 of record CANIZL010000051.1, read on the forward strand.
CTCCGGGCGGTCGCTGCCGCACGCCATGATGATGATGATCCCCGAGCCGTGGGTGGGTCACGAAAGCATGAGCGACGAGCGGAAGGCTTTCTACGAGTACCACTCCTGCCTGATGGAACCGTGGGATGGCCCGGCATCGGTGGCGTTCACCGACGGCGTGCAGATCGGCGCCTGCTTGGATCGTAATGGTCTCCGGCCGTCGCGGTACTACGTCACCAAGGATGATCTGGTCGTGATGGCGTCCGAAGTCGGTGTCTTGGACATCGCCCCGGAACGCGTGCTCACCAAGGGCCGGCTTCAACCGGGCCGCATGTTCCTCATCGATACCGCCCTCGGCCGCATTGTGGCCGATGACGAGATCAAGGACGCCATGGCCAAGGCCCAGCCGTACGGCAAGTGGCTGGAGGAAAACATGGTTGAACTGGCGTCTCTGCCCGAGGCGCCGTTCCTTCCGGAACCGGATCACCATACTGTGCTGCAGCGGCAGCAGGCGTTTGGTTACAGCTTTGAAGATTTGCGCGTGCTCATGGTGCCCATGGCGCGCGACGGTGTGGAGGCCATCGGATCGATGGGTACCGACACCCCGCTGGCGGTGCTCTCGAGCAAGCCGCAGGTGCTCTACAACTACTTCAAGCAGTTGTTCGCCCAGGTCACCAACCCGCCCATCGATTGTATCCGTGAGGAGATCGTTACCTCGGCGGAGACGACCATCGGTGCGGAAGGCAATCTGCTGAACCCGCAGCCTTCCAGCGCGCGTTTGATCGAACTGAAGTCGCCGGTCCTCAGCAATGAAGACTTCGCCCGGCTCAAGCACTTGAAGGATCCGCACTTCAAGTCCGTGACCCTGCCGATCCTCTTCCCGGCCAAGGGCGGCGCGGAGGCGTTGGAACTGGCCATCGACCGCCTCTGTGACGCGGCTAGCAAGGCCATCGCCGATGGCGCCAACATCCTCATCCTCTCCGACCGGGGGGTGAGTGCCGAAATGGCGCCCATTCCGGCGTTGCTGGCGGTTTCCGGGGTGCATCATCACCTCATCCGGCAGGGCTCGCGGACCCGCGCCGGCCTGGTGCTGGAATCCGGCGAACCCCGCGAGGTGCATCACTTCGCGTTGCTCATCGGCTACGGCTGCGGCGCCATCAACCCGTACCTCGCGTACGAGACGCTGGATGACATGATCCGCCAGGGACTGCTCAAGGGCGTCGATCATAAGACCGCCGTGAAGAACTTCTCGAAGGCGGCCACCAAGGGCGTCGTGAAGACCATCTCCAAGATGGGTATTTCCACCATCCAAAGCTATCGCGGTGCCCAGATCTTCGAGGCCATCGGTCTGAGCAATGATCTGGTGGACAAGTATTTCACCTGGACGCCGTCCCGCGTTGGCGGTTTGGATCTGGCGACTCTGACGGAGGAAATCCTCCGGCGGCACCAGCACGCGTATCCGCCGCTTGAAATCGATGGCACCACCTTGGAAGCCGGCGGCCAGTACCAATGGCGGGCGGACGGGGAGTTGCACCTCTTCAATCCGCAGACCGTGCACAAGCTGCAGAAGGCGGTGCGCAACAACGATTACAAGACCTTCAAGGAGTATTCCGGACTGGTGGACAACCAGTTGAAGGATTTGTACACGCTGCGCGGCCTGCTGGAGTTCCAATCCACCCAGTCCATTCCGATCGAGGAAGTTGAGCCGATCGAGAGCATCCTCAAGCGCTTCAAGTCGGGCGCCATGAGCTACGGTTCCATTTCGAAGGAAGCGCACGAAGCGCTGGCCATCGCGATGAACCGGGTGGGCGGTCGCAGCAATACCGGTGAGGGTGGCGAGGATCCCGAGCGCTATCACTGGACCAACGCCCAGGGCGATTCCAAGAACAGCGCGATCAAGCAGGTCGCGTCCGGCCGTTTCGGTGTCACCAGCGATTACCTGTCCAGCGCCAAGGAAATCCAGATCAAGATGGCCCAGGGCGCCAAGCCCGGTGAGGGCGGTCAGCTGCCTGGCACCAAGGTCTATCCGTGGATCGCCAAGACCCGGCACTCCACGCCCGGCGTCGGCCTGATCTCGCCGCCGCCGCATCACGACATCTATTCCATCGAAGATCTCGCGGAATTGATCCATGACTTGAAGAATTCCAACCGGGCCGCCCGGGTGAGCGTCAAGCTCGTCTCGGAAGTCGGTGTGGGAACCATTGCCGCGGGCGTGGCCAAGGCGCACGCGGACGTGGTGCTGATCTCCGGTTACGACGGGGGCACCGGCGCTTCACCGCAATCGAGCATCAAACACGCGGGCATCCCGTGGGAACTCGGCCTCGCCGAAACCCATCAGACCCTGCTCCTCAACAATCTGCGCTCGCGGATCGTGGTGGAGACCGATGGTCAATTGAAGACCGGTCGCGACGTGGCGATCGCCGCGTTGCTGGGCGCCGAGGAATTCGGTTTCGCCACGGCACCGCTGGTTTCGCTGGGCTGCATCATGATGCGGGTGTGTCATTTGAACACCTGCCCGGTCGGCGTCGCCACCCAGGACCCGCGCCTGCGCGCGAAGTTCACCGGCGATCCCGCTCACGCGGTGAACTTCATGCGGTTCGTGGCGACCGAACTGCGCGAATGGATGGCCAAGTTGGGCTTCCGCACCATCACCGAAATGGTGGGCCGGGTGGACGTCCTCGAGGCGCGCAAGGCCGTTGATCACTGGAAGGCCAAGGGGCTGGATCTCAGCACCATTCTCCACAAGCCCGAACTGCCGCCCGGGGTGGGGCAATATTGCCAGATCCAACAGGATCACGGGCTCGACAAATCGCTCGACCTCAGCATCCTGCTCGACGTCGCCAAGCCCGCTCTGGAGCGGAAGGAAAAGGTGATCGTGGAACTGCCAATCCGGAACACCAACCGGGTGGTCGGAACGATTCTGGGCAACGAGCTCACCAAACGGCACGGTCCCGCCGGTTTGCCGGAGGATACGATCCAGTTGCGCTTTAAAGGTTCTGCGGGTCAGAGCCTCGGCGCCTTCATGCCGCCGGGCATTTCGATCCGGCTGGAAGGCGATGCCAATGACTACTGCGGCAAGGGTCTGTCGGGCGGCAAGGTGATCATCACCCCGTCGGCCGGAGTCACCTTCAAGGCCGGGGAAAATATCATCATCGGCAATGTGGCCCTCTACGGCGCCACCAGCGGTGAGGCTTACTTCTGCGGCCAGGCGGGCGAACGGTTCGCCGTCCGGAATTCCGGCGCGCACACGGTCGTCGAAGGCGTCGGCGATCACGCCTGCGAATACATGACGGGCGGCACGGTCATCGTGCTGGGACCGACCGGGCGCAATTTCGCCGCCGGTATGTCCGGCGGGGTGGCTTATATCCTCGATAGCGCGGGGGATTTCGCCCGCCGCTGCAACACCCAGATGGTGGGGTTGACGCAGATCACGGACGACGTCGAGGCGGCCACGGTGCGCCGGCTCATCGAGCGGCACGTGGAATACACCGGCAGCGAACGGGGCCGCCAGGTGCTGGCCGATTGGGCGGTCACGCGGAAGCAGTTTGTGAAGGTGCTCCCCAAGGATTACCAGCGCGTGCTCCAATCCTTGGAGAAGGCCAAGGCCGCCGGCTTGAGCGGTGAGGAAGCGGTGAATGCTGCCTTCGAAGAAAACAGTCGCGACGCCTCCCGTCTGGGCGGCGGCTAAAAATCAACCGCCGGATGCCCCGGATTCCCCGGGCGTCCGGCACTTATAACTTTCACTTTTAGAAGCGAGTCACTCACATGGGCAAACCCACTGGTTTTTTGGAATACCTCCGCGAACTGCCACTCGATCGCAGTGCGCTTAAGCGGATTCACGACTGGAACGAGTTCCATGAGCACATGCCGGAAGGCAAGCTCAAGGATCAGGCCGCCCGGTGCATGGATTGCGGCATCCCGTTCTGTCACACCGGCCAGTTGATCTCCGGCATGGCCAGCGGCTGCCCGATCAACAACCTCATTCCCGAGTGGAACGACCTCGTTTATCGCGGTCTGTGGAAGGAGGCCCTGCAACGGCTGCACAAGACCAACAACTTCCCGGAGTTCACCGGCCGGGTCTGTCCCGCGCCGTGCGAAGGTTCCTGCGTGCTGGGCCTCAACAATCCGCCCGTCACGATCAAGAACATCGAGTGCACGATCATCGACAAAGGCTGGGACGAGGGTTGGGTGACTCCCGAGACGCCCGAGCACCGCACCGGCAAGAAGGTGGCGGTCATCGGTTCCGGCCCCGCCGGTCTGTCCGCCGCCGCGCAGTTGAACAAGGCCGGTCACCTGGTGACCGTCTTTGAACGGGCGGATCGCCCCGGTGGCCTGCTCATGTATGGCATCCCCAACATGAAGCTCGATAAGAAGGCCGTGGTGGAGCGCCGCATCCGTCTGCTCGAGGCCAGTGGCATTGTCTTCCGTTGCAATACCGAGGTCGGCAAGACCGTGACGGCGGAGCAGTTGCGGAAGGATTTCGACGCGATCGTGGTTTGCACCGGGGCCACCAAGCCGCGGGATCTGCCCATCGAGGGCCGCGCGCTGAAGGGTGTGCATTTCGCCATGGAATTCCTCACCGCCAACACCAAGGCGGTCGTCTCCGGCCACCGGAACGGCGAGTTCATCTCCGCGGAAGGCAAGGATGTGATTGTCATCGGCGGTGGCGACACCGGCACCGATTGCGTGGGTACTTCGCTGCGGCACGGCTGCAAGTCGCTGGTACAGGTCGAGATTCTGCCCAAGCCTCCCGAGCAACGGGCGGCGGACAATCCGTGGCCCGAATGGCCCAAGACTTACAAGCTCGACTACGGTCAGGAAGAAGCCGCGGAGAAGTTTGGTGCCGATCCGCGTATCTACCTCACCACCGCCAAGCGGTTGATCGGCGATGACGCCGGCAACCTGACCGGCATTGAGTTGGTCAACATCACCTGGTCCAAGAACGACAAGGGTCAGTTCGTGCCGACCGACGTGCCTGGCACCAACCGCGTGGTTCCAGCCCAGTTGGTCCTGCTCGCGATGGGCTTCCTCGGACCCGAACAGCCCCTGCTGGAGCAACTCGGCGTGGAGCGGGATCCCCGCAGCAACGTGAAGGCCGAGCACAACAAATACACCACCAGCCTGCCCGGTGTTTTCGCCGCTGGCGATTGTCGCCGGGGTCAGAGCCTCGTGGTGTGGGCGTTCAACGAGGGACGCGGCGCCGCCCGCGAGTGCGATCGCTTCCTGATGGGCCGCACCGATCTGCCCTGATCATCGACCCGCAAGGGCCGTCCCGACCTCCGCCTCACCGCGGAGGTCTTTTTGTTGGTGTCCCCGGCAAGGTGTGAAGGATGCCGAAGGCCCGGTACACCGACTCGAAAGTCAGCGGTACCGGTACCGCCGGTTTTTTAACTGGCGTGACGGGGCTCGTTCCGGCCGGACCGGCCGGCGGCCTCCGTTACCGCGAAATGCCGTCGCAGCCGTTCATTGATCCACTCCGGCATTTGCAAGGTCACGCCGTGTGAAGCGTCCGCGACTTCTTCGTACGTGGCTTGGGGAATCAGTTCGGCCAGGCGACGGCCATACTCCGGCCGCGCGATTGGATCGTGCCGCCCGCTGATGACCTGGGTTCGGATTCCCTTCAGGGCTTCGAGCCGGACCGAGATGTCATGCCGCCCGAGCGCCTGGACCTGTTTCAGGATCACGGGCGGTTGGACAGCAAGGTCGCGTCCGATGATGGCCCCCACCTCCGTGGCCAGCGCGTCGAGCTTCGCGGTGGCCAGATAGTCGGCGGGATACAGCATCTCGAGGAAGGCGCGTCGCCGCATCGCTCGCGTTCCCAGCCGTGTCCGCAAGGTCATCCAGAGCACCCACGGCGTCGGACGGGCCCCATCCTTGCCGCGGGCGAAGGTGGAAATGAGCGACAGGCTCCGAACCCGCCGGGGTGCGTCGAGCGCGATTTGTTGGGCGATGACTCCGCCCATCGAATGTCCCACGACATGCGCGGATCCCCAGCCGGCCGCGTCCATCAACGCAAGCGCATCGCCGGCCATGGCTTCGATGGTTACTTCGCCGGTCACGCGGCTTTGACCAATGCCCCGATTGTCGCTGGTCAGGAGTTGATGGTTCGCGGACAGCCCGGTCACCTGGGGCCGCCAACCGCAACCGAGCACACCGACACCATGAAGGAGCAGAACGGGAGTCCCATGTCCCGCGAGATCGTAATGGAGGCTGCCCCCCGCGACGGAAAGTTCCGGCATGGCGCGAGGATTCCTGTTCGGCTCCCGACGGGCAATACGTCCAAAGGAGGATGGCGCAGGAGCCCCGCGGGGACGTCGCCGGGATCCCGGGGCGCCGGGGCTGGTTGGTGGATTGACACGGAGAACGCGGGACGCGTTGCTTCCGCCTGTGCCCGCCAAGTTTTCGACGTCGCGATTTCCTCTCCGGCGTCGCACCGTGTTCAGGGCGCTCGCCGCGGGCGCCCTAATGCTGGTCTGGAGCTACCGCGCGGTGTGGTCGACGGATCCGTTTGAATCGCTGGTCATGGGAGCGCGGGCGCGGGGGTTGCCGGCATCGTGGTCGGATCTGGAACGTCAGTATCCGTTTCAACCGGCGGTTCACTCCAATTTCCTGACGTTCAATGCCCTGTTGGCTGGATTGCCGGAGCCACTGGCGGGTGCCGACGCTGCGGCGACGGAGTTGCCGATCGGTGGGAGGACGCTTTCCCCGAGGGGGGTCGCTTGGTTGGAGCGACAGGAAACCATCGTGGCGCAAGTGCAAGAGCGCTTGTCGGAACGTAGGAATTGGGATTTCGGATTCCTGCGGGAGGATGCCGGGAGGGATTACCCACCATTGGAGAACTATCACATGGCGGCGGCGGCGTTGCTCCGGACGCAGGCGCAATGGGAATTTGAGCGGGGACGATGGGATGCGGGCGTTGCCGGGTTGATATCGGCGGTGAGACTCATCCGATACAACGGCGGCGAATATAAGTTGATGGGGCTTCTGGTGCGTCACAGTGAGACCGAAAGTATGCACGAACCCCTGCGGCACTTGCTGGGGCCGGGCCGGGGTCGCTGCACCGAGTTGCAATTGCGGGACCTGCAAGAAGCCTTCACCCGGCTGTTGGAGGCGCCCACGGTGAGTCAGATTTTACGTATCGAGTGGGCCGTCCATTTGGAGGGTTTGCGGTCCACCAGTTTCTGGATCCCCGACGGGCCGGCCGCCACCACTTTGAAGGATCGCTTCACCAATTTCCTGTTGGGATGCGCCTACGCGCTTTCGGCCTCGAAAACGGCGGATACCTCTGACTACCTCCGAATTGCCGCCGCGCGGTGTGACGCTTTCGAGGGCACACTGGCACAACGCCAGCAGCGTTCGCAGGCCCTCGTCGCCGAGGTGGCTGTGATCAGGAAGAAGTGGAACCGACCGCTTTTCCGGATGATGGATGCCAATTTCCCGGCCCTCAACCAATGGGAATTTGGGGCCACCGCTTGGGTGCGAGCCGCTGTCACCACCCTGGCCGTGGAACGGTTCCGTCTAAAATACGGCCAACTTCCGGTCGATACGGCGGTGCTGGTGCCGGAGTTTTTGCCGGAAGTGCTGCGCGATCCCATCGATGATCTGCCGCTGCGGTATCGTCGGGAGGCCGAGGGCTTTGTGGTTTATTCCATTGGGTCCAATGCCCGCGACGATGCGGGTCAATTGAATACCGTGAACGACCCGGTCAATGGAGCGAAGGCAGGAGGGGACCAGGGAATCCGGGTGCCGTAAGGTTGGGTTTCGGAAGCCCGATCGGCCCGGTGTCGAACTTTGGGGGGGCGAGATTTTGGAACTCCGTTCCGGGAGTTGCTGGTTCGCGGACAGCCCGGCCACCTGGGGCTGCCAACTGCAACCGAGCACACTGGCCCGTCAACAAGCAGAACGGGAGTTCCGGGTCACTCGAGTTCGTGATGGAGGCTTCCCTTCGCGACGGAAAGTTCCGGCTTTGGGCCGGCAACACGTCCAAAAAAGATGGCGCTCCCGAGCTCAGGTCATCGCGGTACTTCTGGACTGTTGGGGCAATGCTGGCCGCAGCGCCCCGGGTTGCGGATTGACAAGGAGAATGCCGGGCACGTTGCTGCGGCCTGTGTCCGCCAAGGTGTCGATATCGGGATTACTCTTCCGGCGGCGCGTCCTGTTATGGGCCCTCGTAGCCGGCGTCCTGGCGTTGGTCTGGAGTTATCGGAATCTCGTGTCGACCGACCGGTTGGAGCAGCTGGCCAGCGATGCGCGGGCGCGGGGGTTGCCGGCATCCTGGTCGGATCTGGAGCGTCAGTATCCGTTTCAACCGGCGGTTTACTCCAACTATCTCGCCTTCCACACCCACTTCAGCGAGTTGCCGCAGCCACCGGCGAGTGCGTACGCCGCGGCGACCGGGATGACAAACAGTGGGCGGCCCGTTTTGCCGGAGGTGGTTGCCTGGATGGAACGTAATGAGGCCACGGCGACGCAGTTGCAGCAGCTTTTGCTGGATGGGGTGAACGGGGATTTCGGGGTCCGGCGGGCGGCGACGGGGGTGGATTTTCCTCTGACTGCTTCGGACCATATGGCGGCGGTGACCTTACTGCGGACGCGGGCGGAGTGGGCGTTTGAGCGAGGACGAATGGATGTGGGCGGTGCTGCGTTGATTGCGGTGGTGCGACTGATTCGTTGCAACGGCGGTGACTATTCGCTGATCGGCTCTATCGTGCGTCAGGGCGAAATTAAAAGTACGCATGAAACCGTACTGAATTTGTTGGCGGCCGGACTGGGGCGGTTGACTGCCCCACAATTGCGGGACTTGCAGCAGGCCTTTGCCCAGTTGTTGGAGGCGCCAACGATGAGCGTGGTACTGCGCATCAACTGGGCCGCGCAATTGGACCGTGTTGCTTCGGCAAGCGTGCGTGCGTTGGGATAGGTGAGTGGCAGGGTGAGGGCGTTAATGAACACGCCCACCTTTTGCTCGACGGATCTTACCCAGCTTGAACGCCAATTGGATCGGTGGCGTGGGCGACAGTCCGGTCGGGTACGA
>CANIZL010000052.1 GCA_947471985.1 Verrucomicrobiota bacterium
ACCAGACTCCCAAAGCGGCCCTGCCGGTTCTCAGCGGATGAAAATCCGGCGACGGGAGCGCTTGATCTGAAAAAACGGAGCCGGAGGTGGTCGGAAATCGCCCGCCACGGACTCGCCGTAGCTATTTGAACTCACGTTTTTAGGTTTAACCGTCCGCTGGGCTGGCCGCGAGAACACCCACATTATCCGCCCCGGTGGACAGGTTGAGTTCCTCGGGGCTGAGCTGCGGAAAGTGACCCGTCCAGACCGATGCGATGAACGCTCGTTCTACCTGAACGTTGCCATGAACGGTCTCGTGAAAGAGGGTTGGGAGTTCGCCGGCATGACGACAGATGACATCGTCATGCGTCGTCCGCTGAACCGATGACTCCAATTGCGCGACCGTGATGCGCGCTCCGAGCCTGATCGCCCCCTATTTCCCGGCCGTTCCCAGCAAGGCAAAAAACTCCGTCGCGGTCACGACCCGTGTGCCGGCGGGTAGACGTTCCACCGTTCGCGCAATGGCTCCCATCGGTCCGCCGGAATCCCGGAAGGACCAGGCATGGACATTGATCAGGGCAAAACTCTCCCCGTCCCGTGCCACGCCCGCCGGTAGACGTTCGATCGCCGCCGCAACGCCCTCCGGCAGCCAGTCCGGGCGCAGCGTGCCATCCGCGCGTTTTTGTTCCCACAGCAGGTGCCGGTAGCTGATGATCGGCTTGCCCGCCGACCACCTAACCGCCCCGCGCCATTTGTGATACGGCGCGTAGTCCTTGTAGAGTACACCGCGGACGCCGGGCACGGCCGCCACGACGTCGGCTGCTTCCATGCCGCCACCGGAGTTGAGTACGGTCGTCAGCTCCAACTGCGCCTCCGCCATCGCCCGCGCACCGCCCCGGGCCACGGCCCCGGCGTCCGGTGATCGCGAGGGAAACCAATATCCGTCCCCGCTTGGTCCCGCGATGAAATCATCCTGATCGGAAGCCGTCCGGAAAAGCCGGGCACAGACGCGCGGCGCCAATTGCGCCAGGGCCGGCGCCAATTCCCACGTCACCGCGAACCGTCCGCGCTGCGGGCTGGCCCAGAATCCGGGGGAATCGACAAATCCGTTGAGCAACCACTGCACGTTGTCGCCGTCGGTCACCACGAAAGCCACCACCCGTTCCCCGGCCTGCAGCGGCGTCGGCGCGGGACGACGCGGCCGCGGGGGAATCGCCGCCGGCAGCCGGGCGAGGGCCGACAGATTCAACGCCCAATCAGAGGGGATCACCACGCCACCACCCGCCGATACCTCACTCACAAATTCGTGTTCGTCCCGGCCCCAGCCAAACACCCGTGTCCCCAGGCCGAGTTCCCGCACCACGCGGGTGCGTTCGGCCGGCGTCACGTCAAAACAGGTGAAGGCTCCCCGGGCGACCGCCAGATCTCGCAGGTGCAACGGCTTGCTCCAAGGCTGATGCACCAGCACGCCGGCCGTGAAATCACCCCGGAATTGCGTCCACGCGGCCATCTCTGACAGCCCGCGCACATCCAGCAACTCCCGCCATCCTTGCGCGATCAAGTTGGGTCGCAGCGAGACATCCGCCACCACCGCGCGGCGTGGCCCCGCCAGGGACGTCGCGACGTTGAGGCTGGCATTGGTGACCGAGCACGTGATGAACCCCTGCACGCGATCCCGGGAGAGCTCCAATGCCGACCACACCGTGAGATTCGTGCGGCACGTCATCCCTTCGGCGCGCACTTCCTCGAGCACCCACGTGCTCGCACCGACCCCGCGGAGCCAAAGCGTCGCATTCGTGCGGTTCAGTTGCCCCTGCAACGACGCCAACAGCGCCTGTTCCGCCGGTGGCAGCCCCCGGGGATCGATCACCCAGAGTTCCGCGGCCGGGAGGACGAAGCCCAGGCCCCAAATCAGGAACGCGGCAACGAGGCGTCGCCCACCACCCGCCCACAGCCATCGCCACGTGTCATCGTGCCCCTGCGCCGCCCGCATTCGGATACCAACCATCCGACGAGCGTGCCACAAACAACGCGGCAGCCGCAGCATTTATACAATCGAACCACCGACACGGCTGTGCCCCCCGCTAGGCACGGGAAAACCTCAACCCGCTGCCAGCAAATCGGCGGCAAACTCGCGAACATCCTCTTCGCGGGTATCCCAGGAGCACATCAGGCGACAGCCGCCTTCGCCGATAAAGTTGTAAAACAACCAGCCCTTGTCCCAGAGGCGTTGAATGACGGGTTTCGGCAGGTCCACGAACACGCTGTTCGCCTCGCGGGGGAAGAGCACCTTCACCCCGGGTTGTCCGGCGATCAGATCATGCAGGAGCCCCGCCATCGCATTGGCATGCCCCGCGTGTTTCAACCAAACGCCGTCGCGCAACATGCCCACCCACGGCGCCGACATGAAGCGCATCTTCGAGCACAGCTGGCCCGCCTGCTTGGCGCGATACGCAAATTCCTCGGCCAGTTCCAGGTTGAAAAACACCACCGTCTCCCCCACGTGGATCCCGTTCTTCGTGCCGCCAAACGAAAGGACATCCACACCCGCCTGCCAAGTGACCTCCCGCGGCGCCACGCCCAGGGCCGCCACCGCATTGGCAAACCGGGCGCCGTCCATGTGGTACCGCAGCCCCAGCTTCTTGGCCACCGAACCGATCGCCCGCAGCTCGCCCGGGGTGTACAGCGTCCCCACCTCCGTGCACTGGGTCACGGTGACCACCCGGGGCTTGGGGTAATGGATATCCGTGCGCCGGTGCACCGCCTCTTCAATGCCCGCCGGGGTCAGCTTTCCATTCGCTCCAGGCAGCAGGATCAGCTTCGTGCCGTTGCTGAAGAACTCGGGCGCGCCGCACTCGTCCTTCTCCACGTGCGCCACCTCGTGACAGAGGGCGCTGTGATAACTCTGACAACAGGCCGCCAGGGACAACGAATTGGCCGCCGTGCCATTGAAAACGAAAAAGACCTCGCACGGGGTCTCAAACACCTCGCGCACCAGATCCGCCGCCCGCTGCGTCCAGCGATCATTGCCATACGCGGGCTCATGATCCGTGTTCGCCTCAGCCAGTGCGGCCCAGGCTTCCGGCGTAATTCCGGCGTAATTATCCGACGCAAAATGACGACGCTTCATCGGCGGGGACTTTAAGAAGGCGGGGAGCGATGGGGGAAACGAAATTCAACCGCCCCCCGTCACGCCAACAGGCAGTTCCGGTGGTGAAAATGCCGCACCACAAACTCGGGCTGCTCCAGCAGCACTGCCACCTCGACAAATTGCTCTTCAAACGGAGGAAAAAACGCATCCCCAGCCGGCCGGCCGTGCACACACGTCAGGAACAACTCGCGACAGCGCGGCAGCAGTTCCCGATAGATCTCAGCCCCGCCGGCGATCCACACGGGCTTCGCCAATTCCGCCGCCAATTGTTCCAGTTGGGCGACGTCCCGGACCGTGCGAACTCCCGGATGGACAAAGCCCGTCCGACTCAAAACGACGGTTTCGCGGCCCGGCAACGGCCGGCCAATCGATTCGAACGTCTTCCGGCCCATCACCAAAACCCCACCCATCGTCGTCCGCTTGAACCACGCAAAATCCGCCGGCAGATGCCAGGGAATGCGATTCCCGGCACCGATCACCCGGTTTTCCGCCATCGCCGCGATGGCTTTCCAGTTCGTCATGGCGGTCAGCTTGGCATTCCGGGCGGCGAAAACAGGACTTTTCCGGCAATTAAACCGCCTCCAACCGGCCCGGACAGCCCGCAAAATTCCCACTCACCGATTCAAAAAAAATCCATTTTCCCCGATAGACACTCTCCACCACGCTGGGCCGGTCCTATGGATGTACGTTTTCCAAAGATTGGTGAGGGCGCTGACAGCGGTAAGGTCGTTGCTGTGCTCGTGAAGGTGGGTGATACGATCGCCGCCGGTCAGAGCATTATTGAGCTCGAAGCAGGGAAGGCCATCGCGCCCATCCCCGCTTCGGCGGGCGGCAAGATCACCGCCCTGCTCGTGAAAGAAGGTGACACGATCAATGTCGGCGCAGTGATCCTGACCGTCGAAGGCGGCGAAGCCGCGGCGTCCAGCCCCACCAGCTCCCCTGCCAAGTCGGCCGCACCGAAAGCGGCCCGGCGTCCGGTGGTCGAGGACGATGATGATGATGCGGCGGTCGAAGACGACGGGGCCGACGACGGTCCGACTCCGGCCGCGAGCCCATATGTCCGCAAGGTGGCCCGCGATCTCGGTATCAAGCTGTCGCGCGTCCGGGGTTCCGGTTCGGGTGGCCGCGTGCAGGTCGAGGATCTCGGTCGGTACATCGCCAAACTGGAGCACAAAGTCGCCAAGGCCGGTCGTTACGCGGCGGAACCCCAGGGGTTGCAGTTCCCGCTCGTGGGCACCGACTTCTCCGTGTTCGGCCCGGTAACCAGCGAGCCGCTGTCCCCGCTCCGGAAGATCATTTCCAGCCGGATGGTGGAAAACTCCGTCACGCTCGCCCACGTTTCGCAGTTCGATGAGGCTGACGTCTCGGTCATCGAAGCTCTCCGCGCCAAGTACAAAGGCGCGTACGAAAAGGCGGGCGCCAAGCTCTCCCCCACCCCGTTCCTCATCCAGGCGCTGGTCGCCACGCTCAAGCTGCATCCGAAGTTCAATGCCAGCCTGAACGAGGTCGCCGAAACCCTCGTGCTCAAGCACTACTATAACATCGGCATCGCCGTGGACACGGATGCCGGTTTGCTGGTACCGGTGCTCAAGGATGCGGATAAGAAGTCGTTGCTGGATCTGGCCAAGGAACTCGCGGGCATCGCCGAAAAGGCGCGCGACCGCAAGCTGGCCGCGGACGCCATGACCGGCGGTACCTTCACCATTTCCAATCAGGGCGCCATCGGTGGATCGCATTTCACGCCCATCGTCAACAAACCCGAAGTGGCCATTCTCGGCCTCGGCAAAACGGCGAAGAAGGCGTTGGTCGTGGGTGACAAGCTCGAGATTCGCCCGCTGCTGCCCATCACGGTCAGCTACGATCACCGCGTCATCGACGGCGGCAGCGCCGCACGCTTCGTGGTGGATCTGGTCCGGGCCATTCAGGAATTTCCGGAAGCCGCCGTCAAACTCTGACAGAAGCCGTCATATATGACCAAAGGCCCGGGGTGAACCCGGGCCTTTTCTTTTTATCGCCCGCCCTTCGACGCCAACGGCGAGGGCGATGCCCACGGCGGGCGACGGCGCCTATTGCGGCGAAAACAGATCCAACTGCGGTGGCGGCGGCAGTGATTTCAGGGACTCCCGATCCCGACGTCGTACCGTTTTGGGCCGCGCCGGTTTTTCTTCCGGAGCCGCGGCGGCATCGGCGGCGCCATCGCCTCCGAGGACGTGTTGGAGATTCAATTCCGCCTCCTCCAGGATGCGCAGGATTTCCTTCGCCCGCTCAATCACCGGTCGCGGCACGCCGGCCAACCGCGCCACCTGGATGCCGTGACTCTTATCGGTCGCTCCCGGCAACACTTTGCGCAGGAAGATGAGTTGCTCCTGGTATTCACGGACCGCCACGTGGTAGTTGCGCACACGGGGCAACGCCGCGCGATGACCGACCGGATCGGAAGTTCCTTCCGCCACTCCCCCACCGACGCCCAGTCCTTCACCGGTTGGCGTGGAGCCCAATTCCGTCAGCTCATGATAATGCGTGGCGAAAAGCGTCTTGGCCCCCACCTGATGGTGCAGGTGCTCCACAATGCTCCAGGCCAGACTGAGGCCGTCGAAGGTGCTCGTGCCCCGGCCAATCTCGTCCAGAATCACCAGGCTGCGTCGCGTGGCATTGTTCAGGATGTTGGCCGTCTCGCTCATCTCCACCATGAACGTGCTCTGCCCCCGCGCCAGATCGTCGCTGGCCCCAATCCGCGTGAAGATGCGATCAATCAGATCGATCCGTGCCAGCGCCGCCGGCACAAACGATCCGGTGTGCGCCAGCAAGCCCAGCAACGCCACTTGACGGATGTAGGTGCTCTTGCCCGCCATGTTGGGCCCGGTGATCAGCGCAATCTGTTCCGTGGCTGGATTCAACCGGGTGTCATTAGGCACGAAGCGCTCTTCGATCAGCGCCTGCTCCAGCACCGGGTGGCGACCGTCCCGCACCGCAAAGACGCCTTCATCGCCGACTTCCGGACGCATCCAGGAATGCAGGCGGGCGGTCTCGGCAAAGCCCACCAGGACATCCAACTGCGCCAGCGCTGCCGCCGTCTGCTGGATCGAGCGGAGATCCGCCAGCACCTCTTCGCGGACCTTGAGGAACAAATCGTACTCCAGCTTCGTCGCCCGCTCCTCGGCACCAAGGATCTTGGACTCCATCGCCTTTAATTCCTGGGTAATGAAGCGCTCGCCGTTCGCCACGGTCTGCTTGCGGACATAGTCGCCGGGGACCTTGGCCAGATTCGCCTTGGTGACTTCGATGAAATATCCGAAGACGGAATTGAACCCGACCTTCAGCGACGGAATGCCGGTGCGGACAATTTCGTCCTGCTGCAGCTTGGCCAGCCAATCCTTCCCGCCGCGACTGGCGTTGCGCAATTCATCCAGCTCCGGACTGAATCCATCCCGGATGAGCCCGCCCTCCTTGAGCGCGAGCGGCGGTTCGTCGGTGATCGCCCGCTCCAGCAATTCAATGAGCGCCGGGAGTTCCGTAATCTCGGCCAGCAACGTCGCCAGCAGCGAAGTCCCGGATTCCCCCGCGTCCGGCGTCACGTCCCGCAGGGTCGCCCGCAAGGCCGGCAATTGTTGCAGCGCCAAACGAAGCCCCAGCAGATCCCGGGCATTGCCGGAACCCAGACTGAGCCGACTCAGCATCCGCTCCAGATCCTTCACCTCCACCAAGCGCGCCCGGAAGGCCTGCAGGGCCGCAGTCTGGGTGAGCCAGACGGACACGGCATCCTGTCGCCGCTGGATCGGCTCCACGGCCGCCAGCGGTTGCGTCAACCAATCGCGCAGCCGCCGGGCGCCCATGGGCGTCACGGTCCGATTCAAGGCGCCGAATAACGTGGTGTTGCGCGGAGAATCGCGATGCAGCGGTTCCAGGATTTCCAGATTGCGCAGCGAAATGCCGTCGAGAATCAGGTAATCCGCGACTTGATAGCAACTGAGCCGCGTGAGATGCCCGACATCACGCCGCAGTTGCTGCGTCAAATAATGCAACACGGCGCCCGCCGCGCCGATCGCCGCCGATCGCCCCTTCAACCCAAAGCCATCCAGGGACGCGACCTTGAAATGTTCGCGCAAGGTGAAGACGGCCGTCTCCGGTTGAAACGTCCAATCCTCGTAGGTCACCAATTGTGCCCCGGAAGCGGAGTGCCGGGGACCCGATTCATGCTGCCGACCCAACAATTCGGTGAGGGAGATCGCCTCGGCCGGCACCAGCAACTCCGCCGGCCGCAACCGGTCGAGTTCCGCCAGGAGTGTCTTGCCCGCGTCGAGCTCAGTAACTCGAAAATCCCCCGTCGTGAGATCCACCAAGGCGAGACCGAAGGTACTGCCCACCGCACAGACCGCCGCCAGGAAGTTGTTCCGCTCCGCCTGCAGCAGCCGGTCATCAAAGTGCGTGCCCGGCGAGAGGATGGAGGTCACCTCGCGTTGCACGAGTTTGCCGGGCTTGGCGTCCTCGGTCTGATCACACACCGCCACCTTGCACCCATTCTTCAGCAACCGGGTGAGGTAATTGTTCGCCGCATGATACGGCAGCCCGCACATCGGCACGCCGTTGCGCGCGGTCAGCGTCAGATTCAACAGCGCCGACGCCTGAGTCGCGTCCTCGAAAAACAGCTCGTAGAAATCCCCCAGCCGGAACAACAGCAACGTGCCCTTCGGCAGACCGCCCTTGATGCGGCGATACTGCGCCATCATCGGAGTCAGCTGGGGCTCGGCAGACATGAAGTGGGATCCGGTCGAGGAATTGAAATGAACCAAAGGGCCCCGGCAGCGGGAGGCTCCTCAGCCGCCCACCACCCGGTACGGCAACTCAGGCGAAGATCTCGCCCGATTGGAAGAAGCGCTTCACTTCGAGCTCTGCGTTTTCCACGGAATCGGAGGCATGCGCGATGTTGCGCATGTTGTCGGTGCCGAGGTCGCCCCGGATCGTCCCCTTGGCCGCCTTGCGCGAATCCGTCGGTCCCAGCAAATCACGCACCCGCGCCACCGCGCCGTCCCCTTCCAGGATGGCGCCGACCACCGGGCGGCTCATCATGAAAGTCTCAATCTCCGGATAAAACGGGCGATCCTTGATGTGGGCGTAGTGCTCCGCGAGGACCGCCGGCGCCAACCGCAGGGTCTTGAGCGCGATCAGGCGCAGCCCGGCCCGCTCGAACCGGCCCAGCACTTCACCGACCAGGTTTTTCTCCACGCAGTCCGGCTTACAAAGAATCAACGTACGTTCCATGAGGCCGCCGACCCTAGCCGGAGTCCGCCACAAGCCAAGGATGGGAATGCCGGAACCCGCTCCCGTCAACCGCACCCCCAACTTCGTTTTACAAGCCAAGCCCCGATCCGCGATGGTTTCGCCCGCCGCAGTCTGACTGCGGCAAAGGCATGAGCATGAGTATGGCGCTACGACACGATTGGACATTGGAAGAGCTGCAGGCGGTCTATGACCTCCCCCTGCTGGAACTCGTTTTTCGCGCGGCCTCGGTGCATCGGCAGCACCACAACCCTCGCGAAATGCAGGTCAGCAAACTGATCAGCATCAAGACCGGGGCGTGCCCGGAGGACTGCTCGTATTGCGCCCAGAGCAGCCGGTACTCCACCGGCGTGGACGCCGAACGGATGATGGACAAGTGCCAGGTGCTGGACATCGCCGCCCGCGCCAAGGCCGCCGGAGTTTCCCGCGTCTGCCTCGGCGCCGCCTGGCGCAGCGTCAAGGACGACAACCGCTTTGATCAGGTCCTCGACATGGTGCGGGGCGTGACGGATCTCGGACTCGAAGTCTGCTGCACCCTCGGCATGTTGAACACCGACCAAGCACAGAAGCTCGAGGATGCCGGCTTGTACGCGTACAATCACAACGTTGATTCCTCCGCCGAATTCTACGAGACAATCATCACCACGCGGACCTACGCGGACCGGCTGAATACCCTCGAAAACGTTCGTAAAACCAACCTCACGGTCTGCTCCGGCGGAATCATCGGCCTGGGCGAAACGCCGACCGACCGCTTGAAGATGCTCCAGACGCTGGCGGCGGTCCGCCCGCATCCGGAGTCGGTGCCCATCAACATCCTTTCCAAGGTTCCGGGCACCCCCCTGGCCGACAATGCGGACGTCCCGGTGTGGGATGTCATTCGCATGATTGCCACGGCCCGCATCGTGATGCCGAAGTCGGACGTCCGATTGACGGCTGGCCGGGTCAAACTGGACCCCACCGCCCAGGCGATGTGCTTCCTCGCGGGTGCGAACTCGATCTTCTCGAGCGAAACCGAATTCATGCTGACCAAGGCGGTCCCCTCGCCCAGCTACGACGCGGATCACGCGTTGCTGGAGGCCTTGGGAATGACCTTGCGCGAACCCTTCAAAATGGGACGTCCCCAGGATAAACGGGCGGTTACGGCCTGAGCGGAAGAGCCCCGGGCGGGACGGCGGTCGGAATCCGTCGAACTCAGTTCGCCACCGCCGCATTTTCATTGTACGCTGGATACCGTCGCCATGGATTCAACGATCCAAGAAGGTCATTACGCCAAGAAGCAGCTCCGCAATCCGTTTGCGTTGATCCGCTGGAGTCACCACGCACGATTCGCCAAGGCCATCGAGATGGCGGCCGGGTTCAAGGGCAAGCGGGTGCTCGATTTTGGTTGTGGCGACGCCACCTTCCTGGCCCTGCTCTCGGACTCACCCAATGCTCCGGCGGCCGGAGTGGGCGCCGAAATCGAGGCAAAAGTGGTGCAAAGCAACCGGGAGCGCTTCGCCAGCCGGCCTTCGCTGAGTTTTGTTTTACAGCCCGAGCTGACCGGCCCCGCCCACCAAGGCCAGTACGATGCCGTGACCTGCATGGAGGTTTTCGAGCACGTGGAGAATCAGGATGCCTATCTGGATCTGTTCAACCAGTTGTTGCGTCCCGGCGGGCAGGTGATCATCAGCGTGCCCGTGGAGACCGGACCGGCCGTGGTGGTGAAGCAGGCGGCCCGGCAGGTGGCCGGCTGGATGGGAGCGCCCCACTATCCCGGAGTGGCGCCCTACAGTTGGGGCGACCTCACCCGCAGCGTCTTTGCCGGGGACACGCAGCACGTGAAGCGGCCCCTGCACCGGGACCCCGATGGCTTTGCGTCGTACTGTCACAAAGGATTCAATTGGAAGGTCCTCCGGGGCAAGATTGCCCAACGGTTTGAGATCACCTCGATCAGCGCCTCGCCGCTCGGATGGCTGCCGCCGGGCATCAATAGTCAGGTGTGGATCTCGGCCCGGAAGCGGTAGGATCGACGAATTCCCTTGCGACCGTGGATTACTGCTCCTAACTCCCCGGCCGGTCGGGCCAGCGTAGCTCAGCGGTAGAGCAGGGGACTCATAAGCCCTTGGTCGGAGGTTCGATTCCTCCCGCTGGCACCAACTTCATAATCAGCGAGTTACGGTTAAAGACCGCGTAACTGCTATCGCCCAGCGCTAACACCTGCCCCTTTTTCGGCTATGCTTGGGGACGTCGAAATCCACACGGGGAACGTTGAATCAACCGGGGTAGACCGCGGATCTGCTGGCGGTAGCCGATTCTGAGCCGCGGAAATGCTCCCCACCCCTGCCCTCCGCACAGTGAGAGTCCGAGGGACCGCGGGCTGTTTCCTTTCCCAACTTCCCGGGAAAATCCTTGTTGAATCAAGCCGATTCTGGGTAGTTTGGGCAAAATCGGATGAATCTGAATCGAACGCTCTCTCGATTTCCCAACAGGAAGGCTGGAAGCGCCATGCTAGCCGCGACTGCAATTGCCTGTATGGGTGCCGACTTGCCGCGGGTGCTGACCTTCACAAACCGCATTGAATCGTTCACCAACGCGGCCGGCACGAAATTCGAAGCGGTAAGGATAACCAAGGTCAGCCCTGGCGGATTGCTTTGGGTTGGGACCAATGGGACCAAAGGCCGGGTGTTCCTCGTGGATCTGCCGGAGACTGAGTGCGCGCGGATTGGGGTGCCGGTGGGGTATCGGGAGAGGGCGGTGGCAGATTACGAGGCGGCGGCGGCGCGACTGAGGGCCGGAAACACCAACGGAGGCGAAATCATAATAAAAACGCCGATTAAAGCCGTGCTGTCGGGTGCTGACGCCGAGGCTGAGATAGCAAAAACCAGAGAAGCAGCGCAGCACTTGCGACGTCGGAAATTCGTCGCCGCCAAAAAAGCGGGTGTGAGCATTACCGAAGATACCGAGGAGGCGATTATTGGACCTAACGCGCCCCTCATCGAAAACAAAGTGTGGGTTGATGGTTACTTCCGAAAAGACGGCACGCTGGTGAGTGGTCACTGGGAAGATAAATAACCGACCCACCAGCCTCACCGCTCCCTTTCCGCCGCGAATCCAACCGCCCAAAACCAGCGCCGCATCCTCCGGGCTGAACAGCCCCCGGTAATGCGTC
The DNA here is from genome assembly GCA_947471985.1 of Verrucomicrobiota bacterium. Taxonomy (GTDB): domain Bacteria; phylum Verrucomicrobiota; class Verrucomicrobiia; order Limisphaerales; family UBA9464; genus CANIZL01. Next base: position 11,556 of record CANIZL010000052.1, read on the forward strand.
AGCAGCACCCCGGCCATCTGGGCATGCGCGGGGTTTATGGATTCGTGCAGCAAAGCGCGGGAAACGGAAATGCGGTTTTCGTAACGTCCTCACGCCTGCGGGGCGCCCGCATGGTAACCGGTTCCGTGACCTTCCACGCCCAACAGATTTCCTGACCGGGGCACCCCCGGGCCTCCCCCGGTGGGCTCCCATTGCACAGAAAGGCCCACCGCCGCGCTTTTGTTCGTCGGTTGAACCAATCCCACCCGGCACGCTCGGCGCACGTCGGGACGCCATTTGGTGGGTTTTTACAATTCTTGCGCGTGCTCGGAATGGTCGCCACTCCGCTGGACCCAGCCCCGATCCCCGCAGGAAGAAATTCCTTTGATTAGCCCAAGTGCCCGCCACCCGTCCGCCGTGGCGGAATCATGGCGAAGACGTGGCGGAACCCGGCCAGACTGAAAACCCCACCTGTCCGCCACCGCCAAACCCCTAGGGAATGTAGCGGATGGCGGATGGCGGATGGCGGATGGCGGATGGCGGATGGCGGATGAAGCCGGTTCGATTCCTCCCGCCGGCACCAACTTTCAACTTCCGCAGATTTCCCGGAGCGCCGGCGACCTGCGGGCTCCCCTGAGATTCACGTGGGTTACACGATCCTCCGTGAGGTTGTCCGGTTCACCCGAAGAGGAGGCATCGATGTATTCGATGCGCCCCGTTAACCAGCACCTTTCCGGCAAAGCCGGGACTCCGAACCCGCCGTTCCCTGCCTCACTCGCCCGGATCCGCTTCCCGGTCGAGGGCGAGGTCCGGCCACCAGTCGGCACGGCGATCATCCTCGTAGACTTCAATCGTGCCGTCCCACCGGCTCGCCAGTCGATACGAGCGTCCCAGCATCCAACCCGCCAAACCCAATCCCATCCACCACACGGCCCACAACGCCCACTTCAAACGCGGCACCACCATCCCCAGCGTTCCCGGAAACAGATTTAACCGCCAGTCCTCCGGATTCACCGGGGGCGGCGCCGCTTCTCCCATCACCACGCCCAACGCATTCGCCACCCGCGCGAGCGGGATCAAGGGTCCCACCGAGGCCGCCGGCAATTGATCCTCCACCGAACTCGGCAACAGGATCGACGACACCTGCACCGCCATCGCCGCCAGCAGTACCGTCGGCAGCAAATGCCGCGTCCACCAGCGACCCGGCAGGACGTGTCGCAGCCACAGGGGGAGCACCAGGGCCGTCAGCCCGTGGATCGGCGTCAGCGTGTACCGATTCCCCCAGGTCGTGGAACCGTTCCAAAAACTCACCCGGGCGTAAAAGAAGACCAGACTCGCAAAACCCAGGCCGAGCCCGAGGAGCAGCGCCTGAACCGGTCGCCCCAAACGGCGCCAGCGCGTCAGCAGCAAGACCACCAGCACAAGCATCAGGGGATCCGAGAAAACGATGCCCCGCGTCGGAGAAATCAGCGGTCCCAGCAACCCTTCCCAAAAATCGCCATCAAAGGGAAAGGCCGGCGAGAGCGTGAGATTCTTCGTCCGCTGGTGCCGGGCGAATTCCGTAATGTAGGTGCCCGCCCAGGTCCCAAAGCGGTGCCATTGATACCAGCGATCCAACAGGAGACCCACCAGGAGAATGGGCACCGCCACCCCGACCAACTGCGCCCACCGCAACGCCTGCCAGCCCACCGCCCCACCTTCATCGGGTCGCGGCCGACGGAAATACAACACCGCCAGAGCCGCCAGCCACAAGCCGCCGTGATCGGCCAGCGCCGGCACGCGAATGTTCAGCGCCCAGGCCGCCGTACCCGCCGACACCACCAGCCACTTCTTCTGCCCCGTCACCATCCATCGGCCCAGACACACCGCGTCGAGCACGAGCAGAAACACCTGGAGACTGTTCTCCATGTGCACCTGCGTGTAGTAGAGATGGCTTGAGGCCAGCAACAGGCTGAAAGCTCCCGCCAACCTTTGCAGCGGCAAAAAGCCCAATTGCCCCAGCCAGACAAATACGAGGAGCACGGTGGTCGCGACCAGCGGGGGAAATGTCAGCGTAGCCACCAGCGCCGAGCTGAATTTGAATTTCAACGCCGAATTCGGCACGAATCGTTCCGCGCTCCGGGCAATCAGATCCGCCGGCCACATCAACCAACTCTGCCCCGGTCCATACCAGGCCTGCCAAACTCCTTCCCGACCCGGCATGCCGAAGTCCGCCCGATCCGAGACGCGGACCGCAGGTTCGTCCGTGCCCCAGGAGCGGGTCACTTGGAGTCGGCGCAAGGAATCCACCGTTCCCATCCCCGGCACCTGAACCAACAGCGCGAAAAGCCATGCCGTCAGCCAGACGGCCAGGTACACCCGACGCCGTTCGACTTTGGTCACCGCCCCGACGGAAGGCGTCTCCGGCAAGGACTCCGGACTCGTGGTGGGTAACTCTCGCACCGGCCCACGAAGCCAACCAAACCCCCGGCTGGCAATCGTTTTCCGGGCAGGACCCAGGCGCTGCCCCGGCCCTGCCCTGCCCTGCCCCGGCCCTACCCCGGCCGCTCGAAGTTCTAGGCCGACAGGTCATCCAACGCCCGACCCAGCCGGCGCAGTCCTTCCGCGGTTTCCTCGAGGTCGCGACCGATCCCGATCCGGAGGTGCTCGGGCCGTTCGAAAAAGCGCCCGGGTACCACGGTGGTTTCGTAGTCACGCCGCAGACGGTCACACAACTCCTCCACCCGCCCCGAACGCAGCCGGGGAAAAGTCACCGTGCCGGCCACGAGCGGCGTCGATTCCAGATCCGGACGGGATTCCAGAAAGCGGTTCAACACCTCCCGATTGGGATTCAAGATTCCCCGGGCGCGGGCGGCGACCCGATCGAAGTGCTGCAGAACGAGCGCGCTGAGTCGTTCCGCCGCGTGGGCCGGAATCACTCCGAATAAATCGTTCAACCGCCAGATCCGTTCCGCGAGATCCGGCGCGGCCAGGATCCAGCCACAGCGGATCCCGCTCAACCCGTAAACCTTGGTCAGACTGCCGGTCACGATCAGATTGCGGGCCAGTCCGAAGGACGTGTGCGGCGTGCAATCAAACGCGGCATCATAATAGACTTCATCGACCAGCAACCGGGCGCCGTATCGGCCCGCCAGATCCGCTGCACGCCGGAGGTCGGTTTCCGACAAGCGGGCGCTGCTGGGGTTGTGCAGATTCGTCAACACCACGAGCTTGGTCCGCGGCGTCAGCTGCTCTTCAAAACTCTCCCAATCGATCGAAAACCCCAACGCGGCCGGACGTTGAAACCGCCGGATGTTCACCCGAAAATATCCGGCGGTTGTGACCAGCAACTCATACGCCGGCTCCTCGATCAATACGTCATCGCCCGGCTTCAGGACCGCGGCCATGGCCAGATGATTGGCCAGCGAGGTACCCGTCGATTGCACCAGGCAGTTCTCCGGCACTTTCAGATGCGCCGCCAGGGCCGTTTGCAGGAGCGGCCAGCCATAGAAGCTGGCGCCGCTCAGTTCCAGATCCTCGATCCGCACCGGCAGATGTCGGAGTGGACAGGCGCTCAGGCCGCTGTTGCCCAGATTGTAGGGCGCGCTTTGCAGGGTCTTGGCCCACTGCATGTACTCCGAACGAACAATTTGCGGCGGCAGATTCACGGTAAGGGTTCCCCAATCTCCGGACCAAAATGGGAGGTGCGATCAGCCCAGCGATTCACTGTCCGTGCCGCTGCCTCCCGCCGAAGCTGGAGTCGCCGCCGGCAGCCGTTTGGAGAGATCCTCGTCCATGCGTCCCAGGAGACCGAAAACGTCCACCAGGAAATCGAAGATCTCCGCCAGGCAAAAAACCATCGAAGTCAGCAGGCACATAATGAAACCCGCTCCAAGTCCCGCCGAGATAAAGGTCACAATATCCGCGATGACGGCGAAGGCGGTCAGGACATACATCCAGGCCACGACTTTCCGGGCCGACTCGCACCGGGCGTAAACCAACGAGTATTTCATAGTTGAAGGCGGCGACTTTAGCCGCCCGTCACGTCGAACCAAATCGGGTTCCACCCGAGCCCCGCCGGGCCCGCGTCACGCGGCCGGCGCTGCGTCTTTCGCCGCCCCGCCCCCGCTCTCAGCCGCCCCGCGTTCGTGGGTCATGTAATACAACACCGGAACCGCCATACGGCTGATTAACAGGGACGCTATCTCCCCCGCCATTAGAGCAATTGCCAGGCCCTGAAAAATCGGGTCCGCCAGGATGATCGCCGCGCCCACCACCACCGCCAGCGCGGTCAACAGCATGGGCCGAAAGCGCACCGCGCCGGCATCCACCACCGCGTCCACCAAGGGCAATCCTTCCCGCAGCCGCAGTTCAATGAAATCCACCAGGATGATCGAATTGCGCACCACAATGCCCGCGCCCGCCATAAAGCCGATCATGGACGTGGCGGAAAAGAACGCGCCCATCAATCCGTGGGCCGGCAGGATCCCCACCAGGGAAAACGGGATCGCCATCATCACCACCAAGGGTGTGAGAAACGAGCGAAACCAACCCACCATGAGCACATAAATGAGTATCATCACGGCAGCGAACGCCGTGCCCAGATCGCGAAACACCTCGATGGTGATATGCCATTCGCCATCCCATTTCATTGCCGGCTGATCATCGGCGAAGGGCTGCACCGCATTGAGGATTGTGAGCCCCGTCCCGGTGCCACCGAACTCCTTCATCTCCAGTTTTCGCAGCGCCTCGTTCATCTGGAAAATCGCGTAGACCGGGCTCTCCACGATCCCGGCCACATCCCCGAGGACGTAAGTGACGGGCAGGAGATTCTTGTGATACCGACTCTTCTCCGCCACGCCGTGCTCCACGCGCACCAGTTCCCGCAAGGGCACCAGCGACGTACCCGTCGCGGTAGCGGTCGCGCCCGGTTCCGGCAACGCATTGCCGTCGCCCGAACGCACCCGCAGCGCCAGCAGCTCCTCGGGGGTGGTCCGCGCCGAACGCGGCAATTGCAGGACGATGTTGACGTCCTCCTTCTCCCGCGGGACGTGCAGTAGATCCACCGATTCCCCGCCCACCGCAATCCGGAGCGTCTGCGCGATCGTTTCCGCACTGATGCCGTGCAACGCGGCCTTCTCCTTGTCGATCAGAAAACGCGCCTGTGGTTGATCCGCCTCGACGTACCAGTCGACATCGACCACCCCCGGGGTTTTCCGAAAAATCTCACGCACCCGGGCGGCCAGGGCCTGCCGGCTCGCTTCCGTGGGGCCGTAGATTTCCGCCACCAAGGTCTGCAGGACCGGCGGTCCCGGCGGCACCTCGGCGAGCGCGACCCGGGCGTTGAATTTATCCGCCACCGCCGCAACGCGCGGACGCAACCGACGGGCGATATCGTGACTTTGGGCCCCGCGGTCATGCTTGCTCACCAGATTCACCTGAATGTCCGCCACGTTGGCGGATTGCCGCAGAAAGTAGTGACGAACCAGCCCATTGAAGTTGAACGGCGAGGCCGTCCCGACATAGATCTGGTAATCCGTGATCTCCGGCTCCGTCCGGATGGCCGCCGCAATCTCCCGCGCCGCCTGCGCCGTCCGCTCCAAGGCGCTGCCCTCGGGCAGATTCAGGATGATCTGGAATTCCGACTTGTTGTCGAACGGCAGCATTTTGACCTTCACCCAACCCAGGCCAACGGTGCCCATCGCCGCCAACAGTAGGAGCGTGATGCCCGCCAGAAAACCAAACCGCCACCCCCGGTGCGTCAGCAAGGGCTGCATGACCCGTCGGTATAAGCGGGTGAAAAAATCCTCGGGATGTTCGAAGGAATGCGGTGTTGGCACGACGCTCCCCGGCCCTTCAGCGACGTTGACGGAGGACGCGGGCGCCGCGGACTTACGTCCCCACCGCAGGACCCGGACCGCCGCCCACGGCGTCACGATGAACGCAATGAGCAGCGACCAGAACATGGCCGCGCCCGCCCCGATCGGTATCGGCCGCATGTACGGACCCATCAGCCCGCCCACGAACGCCATCGGCAACACCGCCGCGATCACGGCGAACGTGGCCAGGATGGTGGGATTGCCCACTTCACCCACCGCTTCCACCGCGATCGCCGAGGCCGGCCGACCCTGATTCTGCGGCAGATGGAAATGTCGGACGATATTTTCCACCACCACGATGGCGTCATCGACCAGGATTCCGATGCTGAAGATCAGGGCAAACAACGTGATGCGATTCAGGGTGAATCCATACAGGTAGAAAACCAACAACGTGAGCGCGAGCGTGGCCGGGATCGCGACCGCCACGATGATCGATTCCCGCCAACCAAGCGTGAAGAGGATCAGCAGGGCCACGCTGACCACGGCGATGGCCATGTGGAAAAGCAGTTCGTTCGATTTCTCCGCTGCCGTTGCGCCGTAGTGGCGGGTGATGGAAACCGTCACATCCGCCGGAATCACCGTGCCCTTCAGCAACTCCACTTTGCGCAGCACCTCTTCGGCGACCGCAATGGCATTGGCCCCGGGGCGTTTGGCGACGCTGAGGGTTACCGCCGGTTCCTCGCCCGCGGCGACGGCGGGATGGGCCCCGCCCGGACCGAAGAAAACGTAGTTCGCCGGTTCTTCCGCGCCGTCGACGATCTCCGCCACTTCGCGGAGATATACCGGTCGGCCGCCGTAAACTCCGACCACCACATTTCCCACGTCTTCGGCCGAATGCAGGAAGGCCCCGGTCTCCACGCGAATGGCCTGGTTTTCGGAAACGAGTTCGCCCGCGCGGAACTGGCGATTGGCGGAGCGTAACAACGGCAACAATCCCGCCGGGCTGAGATTGCGCGCCGCCAGGCGGGTGGGATCGAGCAGCACGCGCAATTCGCGGCGGGCCCCGCCGATGAGTGCCGTCTCCGCGACCAACGGCACCTGCTTCACCGACTCCTCCACCTGGGCCACCAACCGCCGCAAAGTGAGATGATCGTAGCGCGCCGAATGAAACGTGAGCGCCAGGATCGGGACATCGTCAATCGACTTGGCTTTGATCAAGGGAAACGCCACGCCGTGGGGAATGCGATCAAAATTCCCGCGCAGCTTCTCGCTCACTTGCACCAGGCTGGCCTCGGGATCCTGCCCCACGCGAAAACGGATGATGACGAGGGACTCGCCGGCACGGGACGTGGAGTAGACATATTCCACGCCGGCAATTTCCCACAGGAGCTTCTCCATCGGACGCGAGGCCCGTTCCTCCACTTCCTGGGCGGACGACCCCGGCATGGCCACCAGGACATCGATCATCGGCACCCGGATCTGCGGTTCCTCTTCACGGGGCAGGAGCACAATTGCCGCGAGGCCAAGCAACACCGAGGCCACGATGATCAGCGGCGTCAGCTTGGAATCAATGAAGGCGCGGGCCACGCGGCCCGCCAACCCCAGCGCCGCGGCGGGCGGCGATACGTCGGTATTCATGGCGCGACTTGAACCGGTTGACCGTCGCGCAGCGGTGTTGCGGCCGAAACCACGACGGATTCACCCGCCGTCACGCCCGCCAGCAACTCCGTCTCATCCCCCTGGGATTTCCCGGTCCGCACCAGGCGCAACTGCGCGCGGCCATCGACCACCAGGAACACCGATTCCAGCTGTCCCCGCAAAGTCACCGCCGTGCTGGGAACGCGCAGGATGGGACTTTCGCCCACGGGAATGGCCACCCGCCCGAACGCCCCAGCCCGCAGGCCAGGTGTCGCGGGCAGGTCGAGTTTCACCACGAAAGTGCGGGTCGTCGGATCGACGGTCGGGGCGATTTCCGATACGGTTCCGGTGAGGGATTTCGCCAGTGTGGGCAGATGCAGGGCGAGCGACTGCCCCAGTTGAAGGTGCGCCGCCAATGCCTCCCCCACGTCGGTTTCAAAACGCAACGAAGTCGCATCCTCCAATTCCAACAGGGCTTTGCCCGGTCCGGCCAAGTCACCCACGTCCGCGAGTTTCCGCGTGACGACGCCGGCAAATGGGGCCGCGATCTGCCCTTGAGCCAGCAGCGATTGGGCTTCGGTGACGGCCGCCCCGGCCACCCGGGCCCGCGAACGAACGGCTTCGAATTCCGCGGGTGTGGCGGTGGCGCTCTCCTTCAGCAGGGTGAAGCGCTTCAGATCACGATCGGCCTGCTGCTGAACTTCCTGAGCTTGCGCCCAGCGGGCCTGAATTTCCTCCACGTCCAGGCGCACCAGCAACTCCCCCGCTTTGACGACCTGCCCCGGGGTCGCCCGCAACTCCAGGATTCGTCCGGACACCTTGGCCTCAATCCGCGCCTGCAAGCGGGCCCGCACGGTGCCGACTGTCTCTTCGACCGCCTGATGTTTCCCCGCCGACACGGAGTGCACGCGCACGGACACCGCGGGCAAGGCGGGAGCGGCGGTGACGGCTTCCGGTGGCCGGTGGCATCCCACCGTGGAAACCAGCAGACCGCCCAGCAGGGCCACAAAACGAACCTGAATTTTCATGATCAAAACCAAAACCACAGCCCCCACCGATCACGCCCGCAAGGGACGCCGGTTGATCGCTGGCGAAAGTTTACCTTTAGCCCACCGGGCAACGCTGTAAAACTCGCGAACTAGGTGACCGGTCCCACGTGCAGGACGGTGTTCCGACTACCGAAGGGATTCGGGACCATTTCCCGGCCACACTCGTCGGTCACCCATTCCCCATCCACAATGAAGCGGTACTGGTACGTACCGGGCGGCAGCACCAATTCCTTGGCCCAGCGGCCGTCGCCCATCTCCACCATGGGGGTGGCGGAACTATGCCAGTCATTGAACGAGCCCGCGATGCAAACGCTGGCGGCCGTCGGATGCAGGAATTCGAAGTGAACGAGCGCGGAGGCGGGGGCGGGGGCCCCTTTGGTTTTGGTTTTCTTGCTCATAACCCAAGGAGTTGAGGTTCTACGTTGCCGTGCAGTGGGTCACCGCCGGTCCACCTTGAACTTTCTAGGTTCCCGAGCGCGCGACCCGATCGACACGCTACTGATTCGAAGGATTTTTACGACAGAAATCCGCCCCCGACCTGACCATTTGCCGCCGAATGGTGGACAAATTTTGCAGCATGCCGGCAGCTTTCCATCGTCTCCCCCGGTTCGGCATGATAAACCTCCCCCATGAAGGTTTTCTGCTGTCAGCATGACATCGCCTGGGAGAACCCCACGCCCAATCATGCGCGGGTGCGGTCGTTGCTCCAGGCCGCCGCCATCCCGCCCGGCTCCCTGGTGCTACTGCCGGAAATGTTCGCCTGTGGGTTCAGCCTCAACGTCCCGGCGATCGCTGAGGGACCCGAGCGCACCACGGAATCGTTCGTCGCCTCCCTCGCTCGCGAGTTGGGCATCTATCTGCTCGCCGGAGTGGTCCACCACGGCGCCCAGGATCGCGGTCGCAACGTGGCCGTTGTCTATTCCCCCACCGGCGTCGAAGTGGCCCGCTACATCAAGACCCAACCCTTCGCCCCCGGCGGCGAGGCCACGGCTTACGAGGCCGGTACGGGGCCCATCCTGTTTTCCTGGGGCGATTGCCGCGTGGCACCCTTCATCTGCTACGACCTGCGGTTCCCCGAAATCCAACGCCCCGCCGCCCGCGCCGGAGCGCGGTTGATGACCTTCATCGCGAGTTGGCCCACCGCCCGCACCGCTCATTGGGTCAAACTGCTCCAGGCCCGCGCCATCGAAAATCAATGCTGGGTCGCCGGCGTGAACCGGGTCGGCACCGATCCACAGTTCCATTACTCCGGCCGCAGCCTCATCGTCAATCACCAGGGGGAGATCGTCGCCGATGCGGGCGAAACCGAAGGCGTGATCGGCGCGGAAATCGATCTCGCCGCGATGGACGCCTACCGGAGCGACAAACCCTTTCTGGCGGACATGCGGGCGGATTTCGTCCCGGCGCGAACGCTCTAATCGCGGTCCGGCGACCCGCCCCCGCGGGCCGAGCCATCAACCCGGGTAAAGCACTGACAACATGCCGCGGGCGAATTCCGGCAGATCATCCGGGCGTCGACTGGAGACAAAGTGCCGATCCACCACGACCGCCTCATCGCTCCAGAGCGCCCCGGCGTTGATCAGATCGTCCTTGATCCCCGGTGACCCGGTAACCTTCACGCCGCGGTAAATGCCGGCCGAAATCGGCATCCATCCGCCGTGGCAGATCGCCGCCACGAGCTTCCCAGCCGCGGCAAATTCGCGCAGCAATTCCAGCACCCGGGGATCGCGTCGCAACTTGTCCGGCATCCACCCGCCCGCACAGACCACACCGGTAAACGCGGAGGAATCCAGGCTCGCAATGGTAACGTCCGAAACGCAGGGATAGCCGTTCTTGCCGACATAGCGATGTCCGGCCTTGGGACCCGCGATGGTCACCCGGACGCCAGCCTCCAGCAGGCGCAGCTTGGGATACCACAGCTCGAGATCTTCGTAGTCGTCCTCCACAAAAATGAGGATGTGGGGCACCGCGGAAATTGAGTTCATGAGGATCGATGTCCGTTCGCTTCCGCTCAACCTTCCAGCGGCACGGACGGTTCCGCGTCCGAACCACCAACACCGGCGACGGGCGCCGCACCCCCGGCGAGCAAGGCGGCCTCCTGCGTCACCACGACAATGCGCCGCAGGGGCGCTCCCCGGAACGTGTAGCCGCAGGCGAAGGTCCCTGCGATCGGCGTGCCGGCGGACGCTTCCTGACCATCGTGGGTTTCGTGGGCGTCCGGATTGAAACCACTGCCGGGCTCGGCCTCATGCGAAACCAGGCCGAGACGTCGCACAGAGTCCAGACAGGCCGCGCGGAAATTGCCCAATTGCTGCACCAACCCCGGCTGACCACTGCGGGCACCCGCCTGAAAAAGGGCGTACGTATGATCGAGCAGATGCACGATGACCTGAAGCCCCTCCTGTTCCCCGCGCCGCAGCTTTTCCAATTCAAGGCGGGTGTTCTGCTTCTCCTGATCGTTCACGTTCTGAAGGAACTGCGCGAACTGGTGGCGCTCCTGGGAAATCTTCGCCGTCAATTCCCGCGCTGCCTCTTCCACGCCGCTTAGGGACTGCCCCGCCGCCGTCAACTGCGCCGCCGCCCCCGCGACCTGTTGTCCCACCCCTTCCAGATGGCGGATCTGTGTCAGGGTCCCCGCGAGGTTGGTCTGTTCCGAAGCCCGGATGGCCGCTTCATGTTCCCGCAGGAACGGCCGGCACAACATCCACGCGCCCAGTGCCACCGCCGCCACGATCAAACCCACGTACGCCGGCGAATACGGCATCGCCCCGATGCGGCATTGCCAGGCAATCCCCGCCGCGACCCCCAAAAGCAGGATATCGCCCAACAAAAACGGCCATTTCGAAACAGTCGGACCCATGGTTTCAGACATGGCCGCCACGCTAGAAGGAGTTGGGGGAACGATCCAGCGCTTCATCCCGGTTCAGGGGAAACACCGGAATCGACTTTCAACCGTGCGGCCGGTACCGCCCCGGCGCCGCTGCGGCTACTTTTTCTCCGTCTTCGGCTTGTCGCCCTTGGTCTCCACTTCCTCCGCGACCATGCGGTAGTACACAGTAACCTTGTCGCCCACCTTCACCTTCGCCGCACCCTTGGTCTTCTTATCCCGCGCCAGCTCCCATTTCTGGTCGTCTTTTTGCACCGTGATCGTGGTCTCCGTGACTTCCAGAACCGGTCCGGTGACCTGATAGGTTTTGACGTCGGCCGCCGACACGGTCAGCGAGGGGGCCGCGAGGAGGGACAACAGCAGGAGCGACAAGGCTTTCATAAGGGGCAGCAATGCGGAATCAGATTTCCAATACGGGTGAGTGGTAACCGTATGATCAATCGCCGCCGGACGCGGGAGTAAGGCCAGCATCCGGCAGCGGTGTCAAATGGTGCCGCGACGGTATTGTGCCCGTCGCGGCGGTCAAGCAGTGGGCCGCCTTACAGAACGGCACGCAGGGCCGCGAGCACCAAGTCCACGTTGCGGATGGAGGCCCCATACCCCATCAGACCAATTCGCCAGGCCTTCCCGGCCATCGGTCCTAGACCCGAGCCGATCTCGATGCCGTACTCCTCTAACAAACGGCGCCGCACCACGGCATCCTCCGCCCCCGCAGGAATCTGAAGACAGTTCAAGCTGTACAGGGAACGCTTGGGAATGTAGCTGATCCCCAGTTTTTCCAACCCCGTCCGCAGCCGTTGATGCATCTGCGCGTGCCGGGCGATGCGCGCTTCCAGACCTTCCTCCAAAACCATCGTCAGCGCCTCGTGCAAGGCGTAGGTCATATTGATGGGTGCCGTGTGGTGATACACCCGACCGCCACCACCGCCGCCGCCCGTGTAGTATTTACGCAGCATGCTGACGTCGAGATACCACGATTGCGGCTTCGTCTTCCGCGCATCCATGCGCGCCAGGGCCCGCTCCCCAAAACTCACCGGCGACAATCCCGGCGGACAGCTCAGACACTTCTGGGTGCCGCTGTAAATGGCATCGATGCCCCAGGCATCCACTTGCAATTCATGGCCGCCGAGGCTGGTCACAGCATCGACGACAAACAGCGCTCCGTGGGCGTGAATCACTTCGGCGAAGCCCTCCAGCGGTTGATGCGCCCCGGTGCTGGTCTCCGCGTGCACGATGCCGACCAGCTTGGTCTTCGGATGCTTCGCGAGCGCCTCGATGATCTGCTCAAGCGCGATCACATCGCCCCACGTCGCCTCCACCGCGTGCACGGTGGCGCCGCAACGTTCCATGACGTCCTTCATCCGGGTGCCGAACACGCCGTTCACGCAAACGATCACCTCGTCACCGGGTTCGATCAGATTGGTGGCGAGACATTCCATGCCCGCCATACCCGTGCCGCTGACGGGGAACGTCAGGGGATTCTTGGTTTGGAACACCTGCCGCAATTGCTCGCAGGTGTGATCCATGATCGCGAGATATTGGGGATCCAGGTGCCCGAGGGTCGGCGCCCCGAGGGCACGGAGGACGCGTTGGGGCACCGGGCTCGGGCCGGGTCCGAGAAGGATCCGTTCCACGGGAATCAAAGAAGGACTCATGGGTACGCTGATTTGAAAAGATGAACCCGCGCACTCTGCGGGCTGCCGGCGAGTCTGACAATGCCGGTTTCAAACCAGCGCACGGACGCCGATGCCCAAAATAAAAGGCGGGGATCCCGCTCAATTGCACGGAAATCCCCGCCATGACCGCAGCGGCGTTTTATCCAAACTCCGCAATTCCCCACCTGATACTGCGCCGCCCACCCGGGAGGCCGGGGCGGGATCTCCACCCCGCCCCGGTCACCTCACCTTCCTCAGGGCACCTGCAGGAACCGATAGTACCGCAGGGGCCGATTGGTGGCCTGCGGATCCAAGACCCGGAGCAACAGCTCGGGCATTTCGTTGGTGGACAGGTTTTCCCACTTCAGGGGCACCTCCAGTTCGGACGTGGCCTGCAACACGTAGTTGCTGCCCACCAAACCGAGGTAACAGATGGACATGCCGTCCGTCTCCGAATAGCCGTCCGCCACGGCGGTGTACAACGGCGGCGGAATGACCTCAATGGTCACCGGATCCGAGATCGTAACCGCCCCGAGGTTGTCCGTGGCCACCGCGCGCAGTTCGTATTTGCCGAACACGTCGGTGTGGAACCGGGAGAAGAACGGCCGACCCGCCGGCTGGGTCCGGGTCGTCTCCCCAAGTTTGAATTGGCCCCGGTAGAATTCGACCTTCACCACCCGGCCATCGGGATCGCCCGCCACCGCGGTGATCGGAATATCGTAGCAGGCGAAGAACTGTTGGTTCGTCACCGGCTCGATGATCCGGATCGTGGGCGGCTGATTCACCGGCTGCACCGGCACCCCAAACGTGACGCCCGTGCCGCCCGCCCCAAAGGCGAAGCCGGATCCACCACTGATGGCGAAGCCGCCCAGGTTGCCGCCCGTGCCTGGATTCAGCGGGTTCCAGGTGAGACCGCCATTGGTCGAAACGCACAGCAATCCGCCGTCGCCGACGATGTACGCGGTGTTGGCATCCGCCCAGATCACGTTGCGAATGGTGGCGCTCGTCCCGGAATTCACCGGGATCCACGCCGTACCATTGTAGCGGCAGATGGTGCCGCCCGATCCAACCGCCAGCCCCAAGTTAGCTCCGCTGAACGCGACGCTGTAGAAGGTGGCCGACGTGCCGGTGATCACCGATTGCCAGGCGCCACCCACGTAGCGGCAGATCGTCCCGGAAGCGCCGACCGCCCAAGGTACAGAACCGCCATACGCGACCCCGTAACACGTGGCGCCGATTCCGGTGGGCGTCGCCACCCAGGTGCGTCCGTTATAGCGGCAGATGGTACCGCCGCTGCCCACCGCCCAACCGCTGGCCGGGGAATCGAAGGTCAGCCCGTAGAACGTGGCCGACGTCCCCGTATTGAAGGCCGTCCAACTGGAACCCAGGTTCGTCGAAATGCAGAGGACCCCATTCGCACCACCGACATACGTCACACCTCCGATGGCTTGAATCGCATTCAGATCGGAGCTGATGCCGGTGTTCACCGGCGTCCAGGTCAGGCCGCCGTTGAAGGTCACACACACACCGCCGCCGAGCAGACTGATGTAACCCACATTCCGATTCAGGAACGAAGCTCCCGTGATGTAATTGGAGGCACCCGTATTCAGCACCGTCAGTCCGGGGGGCGGCGTCACCACCACATTGACCACAGCATTGGAACTCCGGGTGGCACCAAACTGATTACTGGCCACCAGCCAATACGTTCCCGCCGCGGACAGATCCGCCACCCGCGAATAGGCCGACGCCGTCGCCCCTGCGAGCGGGGCGTTATCCTTGAACCATTGATACGAAATGGTCGGCCGGCCGACGACCACGGGATTCAGCGCGAAGACGCCGCCCAATCCCACGGCAGTGGCCAGCGGTTGTTGCAGGAATTCCGGCGGACAGTCCGGAGCACCCGACGCCAGCGTCGTGACTTCCGCTTCCACCAACGCCCGTTGGTACACCCGGACTTCATCCAGGCCACCCGTCACGTACGGGTAGAAGACATTCACCGTGGGCCCGCTGAACAGCGTCGTACCGTTCCCCGTCGCCCCGCCGGTGCTAGACAACGTCAGCGCCAGGCGGGCGCCGTTCACCCACAATTCGGTGTTGGCCGGATCCGCCTCGTTGCCGCCGCGGAAATTCAGGGCCACGTGCGTCCAGCATCCCAGGTTGGTCACCAGACTTGCCCGCACATCGGTGGAAATAAACCGCGTGGAGTTGGTCCCCAGGGTCACCAGCGCATAGATGCCCGGGCCAAAGCTGCTGCCCGGCTGGTTACCACTGAACGCCACCGCCGCATTGCCGCGGAAGCCGCCGATCGTCACCGGTTGCACGTTGGCCAGGGTGTCGTGCCGCACCCAATAGCTGACGGCGAAGGCCCGATCGACGCGCAACAACGGATCATCCGTGGCACCCAACGCGCCGTAGCCGCCATTGCGCGTGGAGAACCAACCGGCGCGCGGTCCGTTGGTGCCGTACAAGGTCGCGGCAATTCCAGAGAGCGACCGCCCATTGATGATATCCACCAGCGAGCCATCGAGCGGATACCGGGCCACCAAGCCTTCGGCATTCGGCGGCGGCAGCACGTCGAGCGTGGCACCCGCACTGCCAACCGAGCCCGCGGTATTGGAAACCACCACACTGTAGGTGGCATCGTCCACCCGCGTGACCGACGCCAGCGCATAGTCCGCCGCCGTGGCGCCGGGGATGATCTGGTTGTTCTTGTACCATTGATACTTGAGCCCATTGCCGATCGCACTCACCGAGAAGGCCGCCGACTGCCCCGGAACCACGGCATCCGCTATGGGATTCCGAGTGATGACCGGCGGCAGGGTGTTGATCGTGAGCGTCACCGGCGCGCTGGTCACGGCCCCGAAACGATTGCTGACCACCACGGTGTAGGCCGCGATGTTGGCCGCCTGGGCGTTGACGATCGACAACACCGCCGCCGTGGCGCCCCCGAGATCGACGTCATTCGTTCGCCATTGATAGGCCATCGGCGTGGCCCCGATGGCCGCGACCGAGAACTGGGCGGTACCGCCCGGGTTCACGGCCTGATTCACCGGCGCCTGCGTGATTTCCGGCGGGCAATCCGGCGGATTGGCCGCCAGCGCCAGCGCGTCCTCGGGCCGCAGAGCGCGGCTATAAACGCGCACCTCATCCAGATCGCCATTCACGTACCCATTGATGCCGGCGATATTGCGTCCGAGTTCATTGAGCCCGACGCCGCCCCCGAGATTCACATTGCCCGGCAGGGGAATCGACACGCCGTTGAAATACGCCGCGTAATTCGCGTTCAGGTTCTTGTCGCCGCCGCGGTACACCAACACCACGTGCATCCAGCAACCCACCTGGGGTCCGATGGCGGTGCGGGGATCCACCGTGGCCGGTCCAGGATGCCCCCGGAATCCGAAGTGGGTCGCCAAATCGCCGTTGTTACCCGAACTCAAGTACACCGCGAATTCACCGTCAGCCGCCGCCAGATGGAGCGGCACCATCGACTTGATCGAGCGCGGCCGGAGCCAGAAGGACGTCGAAAAAGCCTCCGCGGAATCCATGATCGGCACCGTGGGATCCGTGCCCAGACTGACATAGCTGGATCCATTGAAACGGATCGCACGATCCCGGGCCGCATTGGTCACGTAGCTGGTCACACCCACCGCCGTGCCATTCCGACCGCCGATGGAATCCACCAGGTTGCCGTCGAACGAATACCGCGCGAGCAGCCCCGCCTCCAGACTCGAAGGATTCACCGTCAGAGTGGCCACCGTACTGCGCTCGGATCCGCCCGAATTGCCCACCACCACATCGTAGGCTCCCGCGTCCGTGAATTTCACCGAGTTGAGGGTGAGCGTGGCCGCGGTGGCCCCGGAAACATTCACCCCGTTGCGTCGCCACTGATAGGTCAGGCCCCCGCCCGTGGCGCCCACAGAGAAGCTGGCCGTCGCGCCGTCAAGCACAGCGACGTCCACCGGCTGCTGGGTAATCTGCGGCGGCAACACGCTCGTCTTGCTGAAGCGCACGGTGACGTTGGTGGAAGAATACTTTACGTCGGCGGCGAATCCGACCGGGGCATTCGTGGTGGCGAACGTACCCAGGCGCGTCGTCCCCCGCATGATTTCAAAGACATCGGCACCATTGGGTTCGAAGCCATTGAGGAATTCGAGCCGCAATTCGCCACCCATGTTGAGACCACCCGCGGTGAAGAACTGATCATAGGTCACGCCCGCCTGCGTTCCGCCGATTTGAAAATAGGAGCGGCTGGACGCGGTGTTGGTGGTATTCCAATTGGGATTGATCTCCAATTTCCCCAGCGGATTGCCGGGCCGGAGATCCCCGGCGATGGAGACGCCGGTACCGATGCGACCGTAGCCCTCCAGGGTACCGCCCTGAATGTTCAACAGCAGCGGGCTCCCTTCATAGGTGCCGCCGAACAATTGCAGCCGACCGGCCGTCTGGGTGAAGCCCTGACGGAACGTCAAGGTGCCCGCCTGCAAGGTCACCACATTCGAGTTCTGCACATTGTAGTCGAAGTATCCGACTCCGGCGCCCGCGCTCTTGAGCAGGGTACCGGCATTGGCGAACACCGCCGGGACGCCGCCCCAATAATAAATCTGCGCCGGATTCTTGAGATCCAGTACCGCTCCCGCCTGATTTTCCCACACCGCGCCGAAACCGGCGTAGTCCGGGCCCGGACTCGTCCAGTCCACGGTCGTCGCATTGACGACCCGGCGTTCCCGCAAGGCATGTTGTCCACCGGGCAGTACTGAAACCACGGAACTGGCGCCCAGAGTGAGTCGACCCGCACCTTCAATCTGCCCACCGGTCCAGTCGAACTGGCCGTTCAAGGTCAGGTCCGATGTCCCTTGCAAAACGCCGCCGGCTCCGAGTTCCAAGTAGGCGCCCGTAGTTTGGGGAACGGCGACATTATAAGCACCTCCGGTGATCCAAAAGCGTCCGCCGCCCGACAGCACCGTGCTGACGTGATTGGTGAAGACACCGCCGTTAAAAGCCAACGTAGCGCCGTTCCCCACCGACCAATTGGCCGCCAGCGTGCCACCCTGCCGCAGGTACAACGAACCGGAGTTGACCGCGAAGGAGTTCGCATTCTGAATATTGAGGTCGAAGTAGGCCACCCCGACACCCCCACTCTTCACGAACGATCCCGCGTTCTGGAAAGCGCCCACGACACCACCCAAATAGTAAACCTGGGCGGCATTCTTCATGTCCAGCGTGGCACCGGCTTGATTCTCCCAAATCGCACCGAAACCTACATAGTCCGGGCCGGGGCTCGTCCAATCAACGGAAGTGCGATTGACAATGCGGCGACCCCGCAACGCGTGCTGACCACCTGGCAGGACCGCCACCGAGGAGCCCACCGGCCAGGTCAGCGTGCCGGTGCCTTCGATCTGCCCGCCGGTCCAATCAAATCGCCCCGTCAGGGTCAGATCCGCCGACCCCTTCAACGTGCCGCCCGGCCCGAGTTCCAGAAGGATACCGGTCGTCTGCGTGGCCGCGACATTGTAGGTGCCGCCTGAAATCAGGAAACGCCCGGCACCGCTGAATCCGGACGAGGCGTGGTTATCAAAGTCGCCCCCGTTGAACGCCAGCGTCGCTCCGGCCCCCACGCTCCAACCCGCCGCCAGCGTGCCACCCTGCCGCAGGTACAACGAACCGGAGTTGACCGCGAAGGAGTTCGCATTTTGAATATTGAGATCGAAATAAGCGACCCCGACGCCCCCACTCTTCACAAACGATCCCGCATTTTGGAAAGCCGCCACCGATCCACCAAAATAGTAAACCTGCGCCGCACTCTTCATATCGAAGGTCGCGCCCGCCTGTGTTTCCCACACCGCGCCAAAGCCGAAGTAATCCGGGCCGGTACTGGTCCAATTCACCTGGCCACCCTGCACGATCCGACGATCCCGCAAGGTATGCTGCCCACCCGCGGTAACGTTGGCCACGGAACCGGCTGTCAGGATCAATTTGCCCGTGCCCTGAATCTGTCCACCGGACCATTCAAAGCGCCCGTCAATGGTCAGATCGCCAGTGCCATCCAGGACCCCCGCGGGAAACAGCCGCACCTGCCCATTGGCATTCACGGTTCCGGGGCCGTTCAGCGTGAACACGCCACCGGACAAAGCGAGCGTGGCCTGACCGGTGGCGGGACTCACGTTTAAACCCGCGACCGCGACGACCGAGCTCAGGGTCACCGTATAGGTACCCGCGGCATCAATGACGGCGGTGTCCGCCGCAGCGGGCGGCGTGCCGGTGCTCCACTTGGTGCCATCCGACCACGCGCCGGAGACGGCCGCCTTCCAGGTCACGGTCGCCGCCTGCGTTATTCCGGTCAGCCCGGCCAGCCAAATCCACATCAACGCAAAAAAGAATCGTATTCTCATCTGAGCCTGACCTGTAAACCGGCGCGCCGCGTCTCCTCAATACGTATTTCTGCTTAGCGACGGATTTGGCCCCTTTTGACAAAACCGTCCCCCGTCGCTCCCGGCAGCTCTGGCCGCCCGGAGATGCGATTTTCCTGCCGAAATCGCCCTCCATCAGGGGGGGCGGGGATATCCAGCGGCCGTAGGACGCGAACGGCGTTCCGTCGGACTTCCCCCCCGTGCTGATCTGCGCCAGCGCCGGGCGGGACGTACTTCGGTGTGCTGGCGAATACCGCCGGTTTTCCCGCGGAACGGTCGACACAGTTCGCTTTCGCCGCCTGGCGGTTTATCCTTCCGGCCTTGGTGGCAACACCGGATCGAACGAATTCTGCTGCATGAAACACCACACCATCACCGCCGGTAGACGGATCTGCGGACTGGGCCAGTGCCTTTCCCTTTCCCTCGGCCTGACCAGCCTCATCGCGTCCCCGCTCCGTGGCGCCGAAAGCGCCCCGGCGGCCCCGCCCGTCGCCGTCCCCAAAACCAACGCCCCCACCGATAAATGGGACGTCCTGAAACCCCACGGCAGTGACACCGCCAAAACCGTGGCCATCGACGTCACCGAAGGCACCTGGCTGAATCTCGACGTCTCGCCCGACGGCTCCACGATCGTGTTCGATCTCCTGGGCGACCTGTACACGTTGCCGGTGGCCGGCGGAGAGGCCAAAGCGGTCACCGCCGGTCTGGCCTGGGACATGCAGCCCAAGTTCAGCCCGGACGGCAAGTGGATTGCCTTCACCAGCGACCGCGGCGGTGGCGACAACCTTTGGATCATCCGGGCCGACGCGCACGCCCCACAGCCCGCCAAGGAGTCCGGCCTGCGTCAGATCACCGACGAGGATTTCCGCCTGTTGAATTCCCCGACCTGGACCCCCGACGGCAAGTATCTGGCTGCCCGCAAACACTTCAGTTCGCGTCGTTCGCTGGGCGCCGGCGAAATCTGGCTTTATTCGGCCGCGGGAGTCGAGGCGGGAGCCAAGGACGGCGTGCAAATGACCGTGAAGGCCAGTGAACAAAAGGACCTGGGGGAACCCGCCTTCTCCCCCGATGGCCGGTACCTGTACTTTTCCCGCGACGCCTCCCCGGGGGCCGCGTTTGAATACAACAAGGACGGCAATGGACAGATCTATGTCATTTCGCGCCTGGATCGTGTGAAGGGCGAAACCGTGGATTGGATCACCGGACCCGGCGGAGCCGTGCGGCCCACGCCCTCGCCCGATGGCACCCGCCTCGCGTTCATCCGCCGCGACCGCAATCAAACCTGCCTGTTCGTTCAGGACATCGCCTCCGGGGAAATCCGTAAACTGCGCGAAGGAATGGAACGGGATATGCAGGAAACCTGGGCCATCCATGGCGTCTATCCGAGCTTCGCGTGGACCCCCGATGGAAAATCCCTCGTCTACTACGCCCAAGGCGGCTTCCACCGCACCGAAGTCGCGGGCAAGACAACCGTCGACATCCCGTTTCACGTCAAATCCGAGCGCCGAATCATGCCCGCGGTGCGCACGCCGATCGAAGTGGCTCCGGCCGAGTTCGACGTCCGCATGCTCCGCGGCGTAACGGTTTCGCCGGCGGGCGATGCCGTGGTGTATTCGGCCCTCGGACACCTGTATCGCCGCACTCTGCCGGAGGGAAAACCCCAGCGGGTCACCGCGGAGGAACGACGTTTCGAATTCATGCCGTCGTGGTCCCGGGACGGGAAGTCGCTGGTCTATATTGCCTGGGACGATGAGGAATTGGCCACGGTGCGAGTGATCAGCGCCACCGGTGGGGAAAGCCGCGTGGTCACGACCCGCCCGGGATTCTACGTAGATCCCGTCTTCTCGCCGGATGGCTCGAAGATCGTCTACGGAAAGATTAGCGGCGGCAGCCTCCTGGCCGGCGTTCATTCGATGGAACCCGGCGTCTATTGGGTCCCGTCCACCGGCGGACCGGGCACGCGGATCACGCCGAAAGGCACCCGGCCACAGTTCGGGCCCGACAACGACCGCGTCTACCTGATCACCAGCGATCCGGACAAGGAAAACGAGAACACGAAGCTGTTCAGCGTGAACTTGAACGGGACGGAGGAACGCACCCACCTGTCCAGCGCCAACGCCACGGAAATCCAGATCTCACCCGACGGCGAATGGGTGGCCTGGGCGGAACGTTTCAATGTCTATATGACGCCGCTCCTGCCGGTGGGGCGTCCGCTGGAGGTCGGTCCGAAAGCCGCGAACGTGCCGATCTACAAGGTCACCAGTGAAGCAGGCTCCGACCTTTCCTGGTCTGGCAATTCGCAGGCGCTGCATTGGGCCCTCGGGCCGGAGTTGTTCACGCAAAACGTCCGCGAAGCCCTCCAGACAGCGACCCAACGCGCCGACGAAAAGCGCTTGGAGAATCTGGCCAAAGCAGAAGCCGCCGAGGCGGGCGCCGAGAAACCCAAGGCCGATGCCGGAGAGAAAAAGCCGGACGCCAAAAACGACTCCAAGCCCAAACCCGTGGGCGTAAACATTGGCTTCCGTCAGCGGGCGGACCAACCGGAAGGCACCGTCGCCTTGGTGGGCGGGCGCATCGTCACGATGAAAGGCGAGGAGGTCCTGCCGACCGGCGTGGTACTGATCCGTCAGAATCGCATCGTGCAGATCGGCGCCCCGGACCAGGTTCAAGTCCCCCCGGACGCGTTCGTGATCGATTGCTCCGGCAAAACACTTCTGCCCGGATTCATCGATGTTCACGCGCACGGCGCGCAGGGACAGGACGGCCTCACGCCGCAGCAGAATTGGGGTCGCTACGCGGATCTCGCGTTCGGCGTTACGACGGTCCATGATCCCTCGAATAATTCGGAAGCCGTTTTCGCCGCCAGTGAGATGCAACGGGCCGGATTGATCGTGCAACCCCGGACCTTCTCCACCGGGACCATCCTCTACGGGGCCGCCGGCACCTATAAGGCGCAGATCGACAACCTGGAGGACGCCCTCTTCCATCTGAAACGTATGAAGGCGATCGGTGCGTTCAGTGTGAAGTCCTACAACCAACCGCGACGCAACCAACGCCAGCAGGTCATTGAAGCGGCCCGTCAACTCGGCATGATGGTGGTGCCCGAAGGGGGCTCCTTGCTGCAACACAACCTCACCATGGTGGCGGATGGCCATACGGGCGTGGAGCACTCCCTTCCGGTGGATCGAATCTATCGGGACGTGCAGCAATTCTGGGGCGGCAGCGCCACCGGTTACACGCCCACCCTCATCGTCGGCTACGGCGGTCTGGACGGTGAGCACTACTGGTATCAGCACATGAACGCGTGGCAGCATGAGAAGCTGCTCAAGTTCACCCCCCGCTGGGTGATCGATCCCCGCTCACGCCGGCGTCCCATGGCCAGCGACGAGGATTACAACGTCCTGCGCAGCGCTTCGATTGCCAAGTCGCTGCTCGATGCCGGTGTCTCGGTGCAACTGGGCGCCCATGGTCAACTCGCCGGACTCGGCTCCCAATGGGAACTCTGGCTCCTCGCGCAGGGCGGCCTGAGCCCCCTTCAAGCCCTCCAGTGTGCCACCCTCAACGGCGCCCGCTACCTCGGCCTGGATCACGATCTCGGCTCCATCGAAGTGGGCAAACTGGCCGACATCCTGGTCCTCGATAAAAACCCGCTCGAAGACATCCACAACTCGGACTCGGTGCGCTACACGATTCTCAATGGTCGCGTGTACGAATCCATGACCCTGAATGAGATCGGCGCCCGGAAACGGGAGCGGAAGCCCTTCTATTTTGAGCGCCTGATGGGGTCGACCGGCTGGAGCCGGATGATCTTGGGGTGCGCCGGCTGCAATCGTCCGGCCGGGGAATCGAATGGGATGGTGACAGAGATCCCGGAACCGCGGGCGTATCGCTGAGCCTCCGGGGTGCGGGGCCTTCGCAGTCAAGGCACCCGACGTCATCCCACCCGCCCCGTGCGGGTGGGATGACGATCGCGGGTTAGATCCGGGCCGGAACCTCGAAGCCCTTGCGATATTCGCGGGTCAACTTGAGATTCGCCGCCGCGTTGCCTTCGAACTTCTCGGCAGCCGGATTCATCTTCAGCATCTCGCCCAAGACCACGGCTCCTCCCGCCAGATCCACGCCGTTGGCGCCACAGTGCTCCGCGAGGCGGGCAAAGGTCTCGGCCGCCGCCGGCATTCCCTGGAGCCGTTCACGGATGGCATCGGGTTTCAGGCGTTTGCCGAGCTGATAACTGATGTTGCCCGTATGGCACAAGGCGCTGCTGAGATGCCCTTCGAGGATTTCCGCATTCAGGTCCGACGGCTTCCGGCTGCGCACCGCCGCGACGAAATTCGCGTAATGATCGGCGCCTTCCTTCCAGCGTTTGATCTCCTTGCCCGATTTGTCGTACGCAATCGCACTGTCGTAGGTGGGAATGCTCATGGAGCCGCCCTCGCATTCCACAATCACGCCCACGCTGGCCCCCTTCAGGACGTCCATGTTTTTGCCCCAGGTCTTCGGGTCCTGAAACTCCCGGGACTTCGGCAACCCGCGCACTTCAAAAATCAGCGGCGCCTTGGCGTAGCCGTGGTACACAAACTGGGTGTTCGGCGTATTGCCGTCGTCCATATAACCGAACCGCCCGCCCACACTGAACACTTCCGGACTGAGGGTCTTCTCCCCCAGCACCCAGCGGGCAATATCCATCTGGTGGATGCCCTGGTTGCCGAGATCGCCATTGCCCGTGACAAACTGCCAGTGCCAGTCGTAGTGCAACTTCTCCCGCATCAGCGGCGCCAACGGCGACGGACCACACCAGAGATCATAATCAATGTGCGACGGCACCGCGGTGGCCGCGCTCACCTTGCCGATGCTCATGCGGGGCTTGTAGCACAGGCCGCGGGCCAACTGGATCTTGCCCAAATTTCCCGCCTGCACCCAGGCCACCGCTTCGCGCAAACCGGGATTGGAACGGGATTGCGTCCCGGTCTGAACGATCGCGCCGTAGCGGTGCGCCGCCTTGACGATCTGCCGGCCTTCCCAGGCATTGTGCGACACCGGCTTTTCCACATAGACATCCTTGCCCGCCTGAATCGCCCAGATGGCGATCAACGAATGCCAGTGATTGGGCGTCGCCGTGGAAATCGCGTCAATCTCACCCGACTCCAGCAGCTTCCGCACGTCCGTATAGGTCGCGACGTCGATTCCATCCTTGGCCAACTCAGCCTTGCCCGCCGCCAACACCGTGGAATCCACATCGCACAGAGCAACGAGGCGCACACCCTTCAATTTCTTGAAGCCACTGATGTGATCGCGGCCCCGGCTGTTGAAACCGATCACCGCGACCCGCAGGTCGTCATTCGCCCCCAGGACGCGGCGGCGCGGACGATTGGAGGTTTGCGCCTGCACTCCGGGCGCGTAAGTGGTCCATCCGGCGGCAACGGAAGCCGCGGCCAGCGCGGACGTGGAAATGAATTCGCGACGTTTCATGGAGATAGCACTGCATTTCATGCGCCTTCACCCGCCTGCGGGCAATCCCAAAGTTCGGGAAATTTCAAGCGCTAACCGCGCCGCCGACTCACAAGGGCGTCACCCGCAGACGGATGAACCACGATTGGGCCGCGGCCGCCGACCACGGTACCGCACTGCGATACGTGTCGGTGATCGTCCCGTCGGAATTCTCCCGGGAATCGCCGCGGACCAAATCGGCCTCCGCCGCTCCCCAGAGCTGCAGATTGCCACTGGTTTCCAAGCGCGCCCCCACTCCGCCCACCACCGGATTCCGCCGCACCGCCACCGACAAATAAACGTCTTCCGCACCGTTCACGAACATCGGCACCACCGTCACGAGGACCGGATTCGCCGAGTTGGGATCCGCCGGATCCGAGCCCGTGGCGAACTCGAAGAAATCGGTGAGCCCATCGCCATCGGAATCCTTCGCCAGATCGCCGACAAACCGGTCGGCACCGCGTCCGGACACACCGGGAGTTCCGCCCACCTTGGCGCTGCGCACCCAGTGCGCGGGATCCGCCGGATCGGGATTCAACTCGGGATGATCCAGGATCAGGCTGTAGCCTTCGCCGGTCCCGGCATCGGGCCAGGGAGCCTTGTCATTGTACCGAAATTCCTGAATGACCGCCCCGTCGGCCGCCAGAAGTGCGAGGGTCTCCCCGCCATTGTCCAATTGACCCCGATAAGCCCCGGCAATCCGTCCCGCCGGCACCTGCGGATTGCGCAGACTGAAGGCCCGCACGTCCGCCGCCACCACGAGCGATTCCCCGGCCCGCAATAACCGGCCCGAAGGCGCGGCGTACCGGAAATCAAAATTGAGACCGTTGCCAAAGTGCACCCCGGACAGATCGACGGTCTGCCGCGAGCGATTGTGCAGTTCCACGAATTCGAATTTCTCGGCATCCACCAGTCCCGCCGTCCGCTCATCGGCCGTAAGCGGCGCGGGTTGATACAGCACCTCCGAAATCACCAGATTCGCGGCACTCGCCGGCACGGGGGATAACAGGAAGGTGGCCGTGGCCAGCGGCGACCATTGATTCTGCGCGAGCATTCGGACCTTCACCATCGTCGAGGCGTCGATACTGAGCGGCCGAACATACTTCACGGCCGAAGGACTCACCGCTCCACCGGGCACGCGCGGGTCGGATCGGTCCAAGGTGTAATAGAGCACCCCGTCCGGATAAACGACGTTGGAAACCACTCCGCGGTAGGGAGCCAGGCTGAGTTTTAACGGTTCCGAAACCGCCCCGCCCGCGTGGCTGAGGACCGGCGGCCGCAGCACGTTCTTGCCGGTCCGCAGGCTTTGATCATCCAGCCATTCCAGCCGGGGCTTGAGCCAGTTCTTCAGGTAGGCCACTTCCTCCTGCCAGGTCTTGATCTTGGTCGAAGCCGCCGGATTGGGCCAATCCCGCGTGCCGAGTCGCGGCCACTTGCGAAAATGCCGGGCCACCGGGTTTTGAATCGAATTGGGCGCGCGATTGCTGACTCCGCCCGTGTATCCATCCAACAGCGTGGCCATGTGCCGGTCGATCGTGGCCATGACCTGGTCGGTGGATAAAATGCTGCCGCGCATCTGCCAATAACGATCCCAATGCGCGATTTTATAATCCGGATCCGCATGCAGGCGCGGATACCAGAGCTGCCCCACGCCATTGGCTACATCGTATAACCAGCCGGTGGGAGTTTCGCCGGAACCGTAGTCGGCATTACCCAGCGAAATATTGAAATCCCACAACGGCCCGGCTCCGAGCCGCCCGGAGCGATCCTTGTGGAAGTAAGTGCTGAAAACGTACCCATCCACCTGCTTGGAAACTTCCAGCATCCACTGCGCATCAATGAAGGTATCGGCGTCAACATACGCCGCATAGCCCGTCCGGGGATTGCGGTAAGACGTCCCCATCAACGCCTTTTCAAAATTGTTCACATAGCCCTTGATGTAATTGAATTGGGGCCCGTTCAGCTTGTCGGGATCAAAGCTCTGCAGGGGGATGGTCAGGCTCGCCGTCGTCCAGTTGTTCTTCAGCGCATCGTCCTTGTCCTTGCGGATGATGTACCCCCCGGTGATCAGATCGGACGCCACCGTTTTGTCATTGAGATTCGCCAGGGGCACCCGGTCCTTGCCGCGCTTGAGTTTCTCCATGAGCAGGTACACCCCTTGATAGCTGCTGTAGCCCACCCGTCCGGCCACGGGTTTGGTTTGATTGAAGAACAACTCGATGAACTGCGAACGCACCGCCATGCCGTCGTCGCCCCGCAAGGTCCGCATCCAGTCATAGATCAGCTTGTTCCGCATCAGGGTCTTCTCACTCCACGGGCCATAGAGAATCCAATCCGAATCGGCCGGCATGCCCAGCAAGCTGGCATTTTTGTCGTTGCCCGACTCGTCCCACAGCTCGAGGGAATAGCTGTGCTGATCAAATCCCGCCGAGCTTTCGCCGTGCAAATGAACGCCGCAGGGCCCGGCGTATTCCGGCGGGGTGTTCACCGACGCCCGGCCGGTCACCGGGTCCGGCCGGATCGCTACCACGTAGCCCGGTCGGTACGGCCGCACACCCCCCGAGGCGCCATCCACCGAGAAGCCAAAACTGTCCACAAAGAGGAACGGCAGATTGGAATCAAAGGCTTGCCCCGTGCCGGCGAAATTCTTCAGCGTGGCGTCCATCAACACATAGGTCCGGCTGACCACGGCGCCCGGCAGATGTCCCGGGGCGTAGGATCGGGCCTTCACGGTGGTGAATCCGGCGATGGCCAGCGCGTTGCTGTACAACAGCGAATTCGGTCCCGGTTCCGTGCGATCCAGCGTATAGCGAATTTCAATGCCCGGCACGGCGGGCACGCTCAAGGCCAAAGACAACGGATCAGCGACGAAGCCGCCATCGTGGGAGAACGCCACTTCGGCACTCAAGGACGCCGGGGACGGCACCTGGGTGTTCACCAAGCCCGGCGAGGGCGGGATCATATAACCGCGCACGCGATTGGTCCCCATTTCCCCATACGAAACGTTCTTCTCCTGTGCCCCGTACGTATAATCGCTGACCACCGTCTTGCCGTCCGGCCGCACCAGGGCCAGATACCCGGCATTCTTGTCGAGCGTAAAGCTCGTGTGCACCAGATTGGAGGGCCCCGCCTGAATGTTCCTGCCGGAGGCGAAGATCAATTGATAATTATACGGATTGAGCGTCAGCCCTTGGATCCGCCATTTCGTCAGATTGTTCTTCGAATCGGTCAGGTACCAGCCGGTCAGATCCACCGCGTTGGCCGAGCCGTTCAGCAGTTCCAGCCAGCCGGGCTTGTCCGCGTACTCGTCTTCCACGGTGGAATTATTGGCGACAAACTCCGAGATGATCGGCCCACCCGCTTCAATCACCGGAAGCCCCACCGTGGTGGCCCGCAAGCTGTCGATGGCCACGTCCATGCTGGCGTCGGTGGACCGCGCAGTGAAGGCAAAAGTATTGCCCACGCCCGGACTGAAACCGGGGGTCGGCAGATCGGTGCAAATCAACCGGTTGTCATAACTGACGTCCAGTCCGGCCGAATCCCAATGAATGACCACGGGCCGAAAGACCGTATCCAGCAGAAATGAGCGGGGGAAATTACCAACGGTGACCCCTCCCACCGAAATCTGGATCGACGTCGCATCGTCACCGGACGCGCGCGTATCAAAGCCAATGGAAAGCCCCCGCGGGAGCGGGGCGAAACCGCTCTCGCCGGTGCCGTTGTCCTCCGGGATGCGCCCAAAATTAACCGACCATCCTTCGCCGGGATTTCCGTCCGGCTGGGCATTCATCGCAACCGAGAACTTGAGATCGAAACTGCGCACCACGTTGCCGGGATCGAGGTCCGGAAGCTTGAAGGAACCGATCGCATTCGTGGCAATCTTGGCCGACAGGCGCAAGACGCCGTCAAAAACCCCGGCCACGGGAAAACCCAGACCGGCCGCCTGATCGGAACCGATGCGGGTGCCATCGCCCAAATCGGTCGTTCCCTCGGCATAATCGAAGGACTGAACCGGCGCCCCGGCCCCCGCGGGATAGCCGGCTGCCAGGGAACAAAACGAGGGTACGAGGAGCACCACGGCCCACCACAGGATACGGGGTATGCGCATGAATTTGAGAAGTGTTGCGCGTTCAATGACGCCATTCGGCACCATTGGCAAGACTGGCGGACCGGAAAAGGCAAACGGGCAAACGCCCGTCCAGCGAAATCTGTCGACGGGTCGGCAGCGCCGTTCGCGCCCACCGGATCCAGATAAGTCAACCGCCAATAATGTAACAATTCGGCACTGGCAACGCGGGGGCGCGCGGATCATTTTGGATATGTGAAATCTCCCAAAAAGGAACCGATCGAACATCCGGAATTGCCGAGCGCTAAAGTCCTGGCCGCGGCCGTGGACGCCTTCCGGGCGAAGAAGGTGGAGTTCAAGGCCATCAAACAAGGCGTCCGCGTGGCGAAGAAGGCGGTCAAAACCGCCCGCAAGGCACATCGACGCAGCCTGGAGAAACTGGAAAAAAGCGACCGCCCGAAGGGCAAGAAGGCCGAGTCCCGGGGCGCCAAGAGCAGCCGGACGGCCAAAAAGAAATAGTCGGCGCCGGTCCGGCGACCGGGTCCCCTCGGACCCGGCGCACCACTCTATTTCAGAGTCCCCAGGAACTCGATCACATCGCGCAACTCCTGGCGGGTCAGGGCGCCGGCCAGCCCTTCCGGCATGCCGCTGACGCCTTTCTCGCGGGCCTTCACGTCCGCTTTGGGAATATGGACGTCACTGCCGTCTTCCGGATTGATCAGGACAATTTCCGCGGCCGTCTCGGAGCGCACCGTACCGGCCACCGCGTCGCCGTTCTTACGGGTGATGATCGCGGCCTCGAATCCCGGCGCGATCTGTTGATTCGGCGCAACAATTGATTCCAGCAGATACTCCCGCACCGCCCGGGTGGCCACACCGTCGAGGCGGGGACCCGCATTGCCTCCGCCGTCGGTGCCGATCTGATGACACCGCGTGCAGGCGACGGCGGCGTTTTCGTAAAAGATCTTGCGACCGCGCGCCGCATTTCCCCCCACCAACGCCTCGAGATACGGCGTCAGATGATCCTTGGGCAGCTTCCAATCCTGATAGGCCGCCAGCCGGTTCGTCACCGCAGCGACGCTGCGTTTGGCCGCCGCCTCCACCAAGTCCAGGGTCACCTCCGGGGCGATCTCCCGGCGCATCAATTGATCGAGAGCGTCGGCGAGCAGGGCATCGGCCGCCGGCGATTTCAAGTCGCCCAGAGAGGCGTATGCCGACTGTTGTTCCGCCAGGGAACCGGTGCGAATCCGGGCGGTCAACTGCCCCACGGCATCGTTGGGATTCAATTCGGCATTCAACCGGGACGCTTCCAGACGGAGCGATTCAGCGGACGACGCACCCGCAAAGGCCAGCATTTCGGCGACGGGATCAGTGGAAGGCGCGGGACTCGCGGCCGGTTTTGTCCGACTGCCGTCGACCTGGCGCAACTGCACCCACGGCCGCAGGGCGGCCGCGCGGGCCCGATCGGAAGCGGCCGGATTGCGGATCAGGGCCTCCAGGCGGGGCGCGGCCTCCGGGACGGGCACAGACCGCAGGGCCTGACAAGCAGCCACCAGTTCGGTTTCGCCCGCCCGACTGGGATCCAGCAGCGTGGGCAGGACCGCCTTCAAGGACGCTTTGGCGGTGTCTGCCGAACGGGGCGGGAGCGGACGATGCAATCCGGTGATACGATCCCGGGCAGGCGGCGCCGGCCATTGGGCGAGGGCGAAAAGGCTTTCGGCCCGGATCAACGCCGGAAGGGCTGAATTGGTGGACCAGGCGGCCAGCCGCGCACTGGCGGCCCGATCGCCCACCCGGAAGTTGGCGTTGACGATGCGCAGCAACAGGGGTGTCAGATGATCGACCGGCGCATTGGTCCACGGCAGCGGTTGATCCCAACGTACATCGCGAATCGGCGAACCACCGGACGGACTGGACGCCACCGGAGATTGCTGGCGCCATGGCGCGGTCAGCTTGAGCAGCGCCTCAAGCCGCGACGTCTCCGCCCAAGCCGCCAGGGCCGGCAGCGCGTCCACGATCGGCCGATCATGGATCGCCCGGGCCGCTTCCAGCACGATCCACGGATCCGGGTCGGTCAGAAATTGAACCAAAGTGGCCGTGTCTTTGGGCCGCAGCGAGGGCTGCGCGCGTAAAGCCAACAACCCGGCCATGCGTCGATGCGTGGGTGTTCCGCGGCCCGGGGCAAATTCCACCGACGCTCCCAACGCTCCGGCCGGCAGCCGGGGGACCGCCGCCGTCAGCAGATTGAGCGCGTATTGACGGACGACCAGATCGCGACTCCCCCAGCGATCCAGCACCGCGGCGACAAAGGGAAACGGGGGCACGGGATCACTCGCCCGAAGCTTCGCGGGCAGTTTCAGCGCCGCCCCGCCGGTCGTAAACCGCAAACGATCGGCCGCGCCCGGCGCCGGCGGATTTCCCGTCCCCACACGCAACGTATCGGAGGGAGCGATCCAGAAGTGGCGCAGACCGGCCAGCGCATGAGCGACCACCCGCGGTTCCGGATCCAGCGTCAACCCCAGCAAGGCGGCTTGCGCGCGAGCGACGCGGGCTTCGCCCAACATCCGCCCCAACTGACCCCGGATTTCCGGATCCGTATTCAGGGTCAAGGGCACCAGGGCTTCCAGATCCTGGACCAGCGACGTTGCCGGTAGGCGACGCGCCAGCTGACCCAACGCCCAGATGGCCTGCAGCTGGGCCGTCGGGTTGGAGGATTCCCGGACGAGCCGGCACAAACCCGCCACCGACTTCTCGCCGCGCAACGCCAGTTCAAACTGCGCCTCCTGCCGCACCCGCATATCGCGGTGGGGCAATAACGCGAGCAGCTCGGCTTCGCTGCGTTGAGTCATGCCCGCGGCCAGAAGTTTCCGGGTCTCGCCAACCGCCGGATCTGCCAGCACTTCGGGAAACCAGGCGCGGTAGATGCGACCCTTGTTGCTTTTCGGCCAGCCCTCATGCCAGTCGGCAAAATAGATGGATCCATCCGGCCCCAGATCGACGTCCGGTACCAGCGAATTCCAGATAAACTCATCGTGCGCCATCAACTCATAGCCCGCCCCGGACGGACGCACCTTCAGGGAATAGACGCCACTTCGGGAGCTGGTGCCTTTGAAGTAGGCCAGCAGGAATCGGTGCTGCAGGCTCGCGGGAAACGTCGTTCCGTAGTCATAGACCAGCCCGCTGGGGCCATCGCCGATATTGGCGATGGGGGGCAGGATGTAGGCGGCTTGTCCGGGAAAATGGGGCACCCAGAGACGTTCCAGGTTCCACATACCCGCGTTACCCAAAGGCGCGTGTTGATGCCCCACACGCCAGCCGGCGTCCATCCCCTCCACCACCTGCACCCAGCGTTCACGATCGCCCTGATCCGAGTCGTTGTCGCCCGTGAACAAATCGCCCACTTCGTTGAAAGCGAGTTCCTGGGGATTGCGCAATCCGTGGGCCACGACTTCCAGATGACTCCCATCTGGTTCACAGCGAAACACGGCCCCCTCTTCCGGCAGATCAATGGTGGTCCCCTCACGGGTTACCACGTGGGTGCCGCGATCCCCGACGCTGAAATAGAGTCGGCCATCGGGGCCAAATTTGAGTCCATGCAAATCGTGCCCGGTGAAGCTGAAGCGAACGCCCCAGCCCCGCAGCAACTCCTCGGCCTGCAGATTGTCGTCGTGGGCCTTGGGCCGCGACACCAGCGCCGGGTCTGCGGGCGGCGGCAGCGGTTTCGTCGGGGCGTTGGGGGAGAACCGCCAGAGACTGGGAATCTCGGTCACCCACACCTCGCCATTACGGGCGAGAACCCCTGAAGCGATGCCGCTCAAGGGACTGGTAAAGCCATCGGCAAAAACGGTGGACCGATCCGCCCGGCCGTCCTGGTCGGTATCCTCGATTAGCCGGATGACTTCCGTTTCCCGTCCCAGCTGCCGTTCGCCGTCCGGGCCGAACCATTTCCGGATCACGGCCAACCGATCCTCATTGCTCCGCGACGCCAGATCATCCTCGAGCATGAACATGTAATGGCGGATATCGAGCACGCTGGACCGGTACCGGTACGTTTCGCTGGTGAAGATCCGCCCGCGCTCATCCACGCTGAAGGCCACCGGATTGGCCAACATGGGTTCGGCGGCCCAGAGATCGGCTTTCAGGCCGGGCGCCAGGCGGAACTGACGCAAACGCGCCTCACCTTCCTTGGAGGCCGGAGCCAGCAACGGGGTCAGCAAGCGATCCGCCGCCACCAACGGCCGAAACCCATTGGTCCCGCGAACCGTCTCGCGGGCCGCGTCAATATCCGCGGCGGCCGCGCCCGCAGCCAGAAACACCGCGAGACTCAAACAAACCAAAGAACCCAGCGCCCCGCGCTCAGGACATCCGAAGATCAACATGGCCGGATCTTGGCTTACAAAATCAAGGTGTCAGACACTTCCCGCAGCGCGGTGTCAGACACTTTACGCAGCGCGGTGTCAGACACTTTACGCAGCGCGGTGTCAGACACTTTACGCAGCGCGGTGTCAGACACTTTACGCAGCGCGGTGTCAGACACTTTACG
>CANIZL010000053.1 GCA_947471985.1 Verrucomicrobiota bacterium
AAATACCGTCGTGGCATCATTCCCACGCACTTCCGGTGAATCTACGGACCTATTTGCAACTGCTCCCACGGACCATTGCGACATCACTCCCACTTTCACCACGAACAAATTTGGGAATCACTCCTCGAATTACCGCGAAGCGCTACACGCTGCCAGCCATCGTGACCCCCAACAGGATCAGCTTAGTGAACGGTTTGATGCGATTGGATTCCATATTGATATCTAGTAATTGCAGCTCCGACGCCTGCGGGCTCGCGCGGTGACTCAGACTACTGATCCGCCGAGCGGCTCCGGTTTGCGTCCAGTTTCAACGCCCAACCCTCAGCTTTGGGCGTGCCACCCCTGCGCGGCGGGCAGGCGAATCATTTCATGGAACCTGTGAGGCGCACTCATTGCAGGAGTTGCGCTGAATGAATTCGAGGCTCAGGATTCATCCGGGCACACGATGGCGGTGAATGAAGAAGGGGATTCTTTGCGAAGATCTATCCCGGGCCATCCCGGCGGGTGTGTACGATTTCGTCCAGTTTGGAGGGCATGCTGTCGCAATTTATCCAGCGTGACCAGTGCCCCCGGGACGATCGAAGGGTCTCAATTTGGGCACGAGCTACCCCGAGGATGGAGGGCGGATGGGGTACTGCACTGGGGCCGGTCGTCCCGGGCTAAAGCATCCCTTCATCGCCGGATGCCGGCTCGAATCTGACCGGAGATCAACGATCTTAGAAATCCACGAAACGCCGGCACCAACGGAAGAAGGGACCCACTATCGCGATGGTAAAACGTGGGGGAGGTAAACCTCGCGAACTCCAGAAGAGGCGGGAACTGGCAGTATGACCTCGCTGAAAGTCGGCCGTCACTGCCCAACCGATCCCGCCCAGGCGATGGACCTGGGCGGCCGGAACTCGATGTTAATGCGCCGCGGTGACGACCGAAGGCGCGTGGGCCGGGCTAAACTTTAATCCGGCAACAGCGCCATCGGCGAGCCGCAACAGGCCACCCGGCGCAATGCCCAGGTACAGAACACCGGCCAGACACACCAACAAGGCAATCCGGGCCGGAGCGCTCACTTCAATCAGGCTGACACCCGCCGGAGCATCGCCCCAGTACATCGCCCGGATGACGTTAAAATAGTAATACAAGGAAAGCACCACACCCACCACGGCCACCCCGAGCAGAACATAGAAGGCCGGAGCCAACCGTGCTGCTTCCAATACGGCGGCCAGGAGCTGGAATTTTCCGAAGAAACCGACCATGGGCGGAATACCGGCCAGCGACACCAGCCCGATGCTGAGCGCGGCCGCCAAAAACGGCGAGCGGCGTCCCAAACCGTTCAAGGCGGAAATCTCATCGTTATCGATCGTCGACGAAAGACTGCACAGCACCGTGAAGATCGCGAGCACCGTGAAAAAATAACCACCGAGGTAATAGAGCACCGCGCTGGATCCGGTGCGGCTCTCCGCGGCCACACCGAGGAGCAGGTAGCCCGCATTGGCAATGGAGCTGTAGCCCAGCAGTCGCTTGAAATTCCGTTGAGGCAGCGCACAGAGGCTGCCGTAGAGAATCGTGATGGCCGCCGTGACCATCAGGAGCACCTGCCATTGGCTCGTAATTTGGGGAACAGCGCCAAATAGAACCCGAAGGAGCAGCACAAAACCGGCGGCCTTTGAACCGACGGACAGGAACGCCGTCGCGGGGGCCGGGGATCCCTGATACACATCGGGCGCCCAAAGGTGGAAGGGAAAAGCCGCGATCTTGAAGCCAAGCCCCACCAGCACCAGCATCAAGCCAGTCAGGAACACTGGGTTCGCTGCAAGCTGCGCCTGCTGGGCCGCCACGAGCGAGAAGTTCGTGGTATTCGCGGAACCGAAAATCAGCGCGATACCAAAGATCATGAATGCGGAGGCCACGCCGCCGAGGATCAGATATTTCACACCGGCCTCCAACGAAGGCAGACGGGCGCGCTGGAAGCTATTCAGGACGAAAAACGTCACCGTGATCAACTCCAACGAAACGAACATCAGAATGAAATCATTGGCCGAAGCGGCAAACAGCATGCCGGCGAGCGCAAAAAGAGTCAGGGCAAAGAACTCCGACAGACCCACGGGTAGACGATGGCGAAATTCCACCGTCATCAGGATGACGAGAATGCCGGCCAGCAGGAAAAACCCTTTAAAATACCGGGCCAATCCATCCAGGACATACATGCCGCCAAAAGCGGAGCCATCGTGCGGCGTCAGGGCGCCCAGACTGAGGGCCAGAATACAGCCCAACAACGAGGCGGCGAGCCAGCCCAGCGCGGGCCGGGATTCCGGACGGATCCAAAGGTCGGCGAGCAAGACACCCAGTCCGAGCAGGATGACCAAAATCTCGGTGGTAATCAGCGAATGGTTCATCGCAGGTCCAAATAATAATTAATGAGCCGCCACCGCAGCGGGTGTCGGCGCGGCCGGTTGGGCCGAGGTGTGGGTGGCAGCCTTGACGATTTCCTTCACCGCCGGCTCGATCCGCGTTGAGAGGATACTCGGAGCAAAGCCGAATATAATCAGCAGAATCAACAACAGAGCGTAGGGCATGCGCCGCCAATAAGACCAAAGCGTTCCGCCGAGGGCCGAATGAAGCACCCAGGTGAGCGTGGTCCCGGCCGTACTGGCCTCGTGACCCTCGACCTCACCGGCCGGAAGTTCCTCCGCCGTGCGGAATTCATCGAGTTGCTTCCATTCCGGCGAGAGCTTGCCATGCAGGACCTGCCGGATGGCCCGGAGCATATAGACAGCGCCGATGATCAGGCCACCCCAAGCGGCCGCCACCACCATCCATTGGAGATGCGCGCCGGTGGATTTCCAGGCGCCGAAAAGGACCGCCACCTCGCCGGCGAAGTTCGCGAATCCCGGCAGACCGCAACCGGCCATGAAGCAGGCGATCATCATCGCGCCAATAAACGGCAGGCGTTGCAGCAGCCCGCCAAATCGGGCCATCTCCAGCGTGCCGGTCCGGGCAAAAAGGAAGCCGCTCAGCGCAAAACCCAGCGCAGCAAGGAACGCGTGCGCCACCATGACCAGGACCGCCCCCGATAGACCAATCGTCGTCAAACTGGCGAGACCCAGGAACGCAAAACCCATGTGGGCCAGGCTGGAATTTCCCAGGAGCAGATTCAGGTCCTTTTGGCGCATCGCCACGAAGCCGCAGTAGATCAAGTTGCCAAGGCTCAGGAGCAGCAACAGCGGGAGCCACGCCGCAACGCCATCCGGCAGAAAAGGCCAGACCACCCGGATCAGCGCGTACAGGCCGGCCTTCTTCAGGATGCCGGCATGCATCATGGCGGTCGCCGTCGGGGCCGCCGCATAACCCTCGGGCGCCCACGAGTGGAAGGGGAAGAGACCCACCAACGTGCCAAACCCGATGAGAAGCAGCGGGAACAACCAGAGCTGCGTCGCTCGCGGCAGCGGATGCGCGGCCAGATGTTTCTGGAGTTCAACCACATCGAGGGAGCCCGCGCCACTCTGCACATACAGAGCGATCAAACCGCCCAGAGCCAGCATCGCCCCCAAGGTCAGATACAGGGTGATCTTGAAAGCCGCCTGGGTCTTCTCGGCCCCGCGTCCCCAAACGCCGATCATGATGAACGTCGGCACCAGGGCGAGTTCGTTGAAAAAGTAGAAGAAAAAGAGATCCAGCGACGCAAACGCACCAATCGCACCGGCAATGATCGTCAACAGGAGCACATAATAGAGCTTGGTCTGCCGTTCGATATCCCACGATACACAAACCGCCGCGAAGCCCACGAAGGCCGCCGCGAAGATGAGACCGATATTGATACCATCGACACCCACGTGGTAGGCGATGCTGAAATTGGCGACCGCGGCCCAAGGCACGAGTTGCTCGTGTTGCAGGCCGGCCATACCGGGTTCCGTCGCAACAAAAAGCCAAAGGGCCTTCCAAGCGGTCAGGGCGGCACCGAGTACCGCCACGAGGCGGATGGGCACGCGCAGCGTGCCGGGAATGCACAGCACCAGCAGCGCGGTGATCAGAGGAGTAAGCAGCAGGGACGTGATCATGGGTGCTATTTCAAGGCGAGCAGGGCGACAACCACCACGCCGGCGGCAAAAAGGAACGTATAGGTCTGAATGCTTCCGGTCTGGACCAATCGCAGAGCCCGACCCGCGAAGTCGGCGACACCGGTGACACCGCGGACGCCGAGTCCGCCGATGACCCAACGATCCAGCCAATCCGCGACCGCCGCGGCGGCGTCATGAACGGGCACAACAATCGCCTCGTAGATTTCGTCAAAATAGAATTTGTTCCGCATGGCCCGGGACAACTGGCCCAGCTTCGCCGGCAGGGGATCCTTGGAGCGGCCCCAATACACCGCAAATGCCGCCGAAACACCGAGCATGAAGGCAAACAATCCGAAGAAGGCCGCCAGCGCGTTGTGATTGAAAGGTCCGAACAACACATCGCCACCATGGCTGTGGTAATGCGCGTCAAAATGGCCGGCGAGGAAATCCCCCAAGGGCAACCAGGCGATCATCAGACTCGGTACCGCCAGCGCCACCAGCGGCCATTTCATGGAACCGGCTACTTCGTGGGCATGATCGGCGGACTCGGTGCGGGCGCTGCCAAAGAAGGTCACGATCACCAGGCGGCACATGTAGAAGGTGGTCATGCAGGCGATGGCCACGGCCAGGCCGAACAGCACCGGATTGGATTCCAGAGCGGTCGCAAAGATGGCGTCCTTGGAATAGAAACCGGCAAACAGCGGGCAGCCCACCAGCGCCAACGTGCCCACGCCGAAGGTGGCGAAGGTCCACGGCATCTTCTCGCGGAGGCCGCCCATCTTCCAGATGTCCTGTTCGTGATGGCACGCGTGGATGACCGCACCCGCGCCGAGAAACAGCAGCGCCTTGAACGCGGCGTGGGTGACCAGGTGATACATGCCGGCGCTGGGATTCGGCGTGGCCAGTCCGGCCCCGAGACCGACCGCCATGACCATGTAACCCAGCTGCGAAAGCGTGGAGTAGGCCAGAATGCGTTTGATGTCGTTCTGCTGAATCGCAATCAAGGCGGCCAACAAGGCGGTGAAACCGCCAATCCAGGAGATCACCGTGGCGGCATTCAATCCGCCCAGAAAATCCAGGCTGGCCGGCCAGGCCGCGGGCACCGTGTAGAGCACGAACAACCGGCACAGCATGTAGACGCCCGCCGCCACCATCGTGGCCGCATGAATCAGCGCCGAAACCGGCGTGGGACCTTCCATCGCATCCGGCAACCAGATGTGCAGCGGGAACTGGGCGCTCTTGCCCATCGCGCCCATGAAAATCAACAATCCAGCCAACGAGGCGGTGGCCCCGAGGACGTGCGGATCCTTGGCGATGGCGAGTTCAATGCCGCCGATGTTCACTGTGCCGCAGGCCGCCCAGACCAGCAGGATCCCCAGCATGAAACCGAAATCTCCGATGCGATTCGTGAGGAACGCCTTTTTGCAGGCATCGCCGGCGGAGGGTTTTTCGTGCCAGAACCCAATCAGCAGATAGGAGGAGACACCGACCAATTCCCAAAACACAAAGAGCATCACCAGATTGTCCGCCAGCACGATGCCGAGCATCGAGAACACGAACAGACTGAGGGTCATGAAGAAGCGGCAATAGCCGGGATCGTCCTTCATGTAGCCCGTGCTGAAGATCATCACCAACGAGGCCACACCGGTCACCACCAGCAGCATGACCGTGGTGAGTCCGTCGAGGTGGAGACCCATCGTGGCATTCAAGCCTTCCAACGGCAGCCACTGAAACGGCGTACAATCAATCCGCTGACCGCCATAGACGGCGAAGAGGACGAAGCTCAGGAGGAAGCTCAGAACGACCCCACCGATGTTGAAGCCGACCGCCAGCATCCGGTCCTTACGGGCGAACAGCAATGTTCCCAGGGCACAGACCAGCGGAAAGAACAGCACGGCCCAGGCGAGATCCTGCAGCTTGGTGCCGGAATCCCCGACAGCCTTCACCGCCTCGACGGCGGTATGTGCGACATGAGCATCCATGAATGAAAGGAACGGGTCTTAGAGTTTGAGCGTCGCCAGGTCCTCGACGTGCGCGGTACCGCGTTTGCGGTAGAGGGCGACGATGAGGGCGAGTCCGACCGCGACTTCCGCCGCGGCGACGGTGATGGTGAAAAACACCATCACCTGGCCATTGAGATTGGCGTTGAACCGCGAGAAGGCCACCAGCGCCAGATTGGCGGCGTTCAGCATCAGCTCGAGTCCCATGTAGATCACGACCAGGTTCCTGCGCGTGATGACACCGAGAAAGCCCAGGCAGAACAGCAGGACACTGACGGTAAGATAATGATTGAGG
Organism: Verrucomicrobiota bacterium; assembly: GCA_947471985.1. GTDB lineage: Bacteria > Verrucomicrobiota > Verrucomicrobiia > Limisphaerales > UBA9464 > CANIZL01. Next base: position 6,348 of record CANIZL010000053.1, read on the forward strand.
CCGGCGTGCATGGCGGAAGTTCTATTTCAAATCCTTCTTGCTGAGCAAAATCACCCCGACCATCGCCACCAACAGCAGGAGGGACAGGATTTCGAAGGGGAGCAGGTAGGTCTCGAAGAGGATTTTCCCGAGCGGTTTGGTTTCACCGTCGAGCCAGCGGTCAGAGGCGGCGAGCGGAGCGGCATGGCTGATCGCCTTGATGAAGATACCCGCGATGGCCGCGACGGCGATGGTGCCGAGGCCCAGAGTGAGCGTCTTGATTTGCCGACGATTCTCCTCGGGGAGATCCAGCAACATGATGACGAAAAGGAACAGCACCATGACGGCCCCCGCGTAGACCAGCACTTGAATCGCCGCGAGGAAGAAGGCGTGCAGGAGGACGAACAGGCCGGCCATCGAGATGATGGTCAGCACCAGGAACATGGCGTTCGTCACCGGATTCCGGCTGAAAGGATTCGCCACGGTGAGGAAGCCGAACCCCAGCGTCAGGGCGGCCAATCCGTAAAATAGCAGGTCAGTAAACTCGGGCATGGAACGTGTCTCCGCTCAGGTTGAGGATTTCACCGGAAACACTTCCTGTTCCCGGGCCTCCTCCAGTTTGTGTTTCCATTTCTGGATGCCACCGGCGACGCCACCCAGCGAAAGGAGTTTCTCCTTGTCGTAGATCATCTCGTCGCGCGTCAGGCCGGTAAGGGAATAATCCTGCTGCAAAAAGATCGCCTCTTCCGGGCAGACTTCCTGGCACAGGCCGCAGAAGATGCACCGGAGCATGTTGATCTCGAATTCCTCGGGCATCTTCTCCGCCCCGGAGCGATCCGCCGGCTGCCCGTTCGGTCCCGGCGGCGTGATGCGGATGGCCTTCGGCGGACAGACGAATTCGCACAGCTGGCAGCTGACACACTTGGTGGCGCCGTCCTGATCCTTCACCAGGTATGGGGCACCGCGATATCCATCCTCCACCCGCCACGGCACCTCGGGATAGTATCCCTCGCCCGTCAGCTTGGCGGCGTTGCCTCCCTTGAAGACGGTGTTGGCGAAGTGCTTCGCCGTAACCTTCAACCCACCCAGCAGGGCCGGGAGATAGGTCCGTTCGGCGAAGTTCAGCGGCTTGCGATCAACAACGATGGCCATGGGTTTGAATTAGTTGGAAGCGAGGGAGTAGAGACCCAATCCGATGGCGGTCGCCAGGATGTTGGCCAGGGCCAGGGGAATGAAACGGCGCCAGCCCAGATCCATGAGCTGATCGTAACGGAAACGCGGTAGCATCCAGCGCACCCAGATGAACAGCACCATGAAGGCGACCAGTTTGGCCAGGAACCAGAGAATGTGCGTCAGTCCGGCGAACACCGACCCGGCCGGAGCCGCACCCCACAGGGGCTGCCATCCGCCGAAGAACAGCGTCACCATCATCGCCGAACTCGCAATCATGTTCGCGTACTCCCCGAGAAAGAAGAGCGCGAACTTCATCGAGCTGTACTCGGTGTGGTACCCGCCGACGAGTTCCGATTCCGATTCCGGAAGATCGAACGGGAGGCGATTGGTCTCAGCGAACGCCGACACCAGGAAAATGACAAACGCCAAGGGCTGCCGCCACACCAGCCAGTGGTGCAGCCCGCCGGATTGGTACTCGACGATGCGCGAGAGGTTGAGATCGCCCACCATCATGAACACCGCGATCACGCTCATGCCCATGGCGATCTCGTACGAAATCATCTGGGAGGTTGAGCGGATGCCGCCGAGGAAGGGATATTTGGAATTGGACGACCAGCCGGCCAGCACGATCCCGTAAACGCCGAGGGAGACGATGCCGAAGGTGTAGAGGATTCCCACGTTGAGATCCGCGATCACCATCTTTTCACTGCCCAGCATCGAGCCGAACGGAATGACGGCAATGGTCAGCAGCGCGGGAATGACCGCGATGGCCGGGGCCAGCCAAAAATAGATCGTCCGCACGTATGACGGCGTGAAGTCCTCCTTGAGGATGAACTTCAAACCATCGGCCATCGGCTGGAAAATGCCGAGGCCCTGCAGGAAACGCCCAACGAAGGGAATCTTCAGCGCCAGCGGCGGGGCGGTGCGGTTGGGTCCCACGCGGTCCTGAATGAACGCCGAGACCTTACGTTCCACCAGGACGGCGTAAGCCACCATGGTCATCACCACGCCAAAGGCGATCCCGATTTTCAGCGCGCTGAAAACCACGAACGCCGCCGTGGGATTGTAATTAAGCCAGTCAAACATCGCAGGTTCCTGTGCTGAGGCCTAGATCGACACGGTTACCCCCTGGTCACCGAGTTTCGCCCATTCGAGTCCCGCGAAGGCGGGCACGTCCTGGGCCATTTGATTAAACAAACCTTCCATGCTGGTGTAGCCGTTCCGGCCGGTCACCGCGTGGACCAGTTCGTGGAGAAACTCCCATTCCGGCCGGGTATCACCCGGCGCTTCCACGCCCTTGAGAAACTTCTGCAGGCGCCCCTTGCCGTTCAGGAACGTCCCGCGTTTTTCCACGTGGGCGCATCCCGGCAACACGTAGTGCGCGGCCGCCACCGTGGGATTGGGCAGAATATCACTGACCACCAGCAGTTCGAGACGCGCCAGCAGATCGGCCCCGATGCCGCACTGCGTGACGTCCTCACCGAAAACAATCAAGGTCGTGATCGTGCCCGCCCGGATACCGGCGGCAATCAACGGGAGCCGGGCGCCCAGCTCGCCGGTGGCGATCCCGGTGACGCGCGCGCCGTTGCTGTTGGGATTCCGATCCGCGCTGACCAGCAGCCTGTCGGCTTGCTGCGTGCGCGGAACGGAATCCGTGAGGGCTCCGAGTTTTGCGGCCAATTGGCGGAGCAAATAGAGCTCCTCGGTCGTCTGCCGCGCACTCGCGATCACCGCCGCACTCCCGGCCGCGACCGTGGCAAGCTTCGCCGTGAGTTCCTTGAGCGCCGTGGCCCAATTGGATTTCTGTCCGCGAATCAAAACGTGCTTCAGCCGATCCTCGCGATGGATCCACTTGTAATTCAAGCGACCGGCATCGCACATCCAGGGGCCATTGACCGCATCGTTCTCGCGGGGTTCATAACGATGCACCGTGTCCTCGCGGGAACCGACGGTGATATTGCAACCCGTGGCGCAACTGGTGCAGACGCTCTTGGTTTCCTTAAGGAACCAGACCCGCATCTTGAAACGAAAATCCTTCGACGTCAGGGCGCCCACGGGACAGAGGTCCACCGTGTTGAGCGTGTAATTGTTGTCGAACTTCATCCCGGGCGCCGCCGCGATGGTGTTGTAGGAACCGCGATTCACGATGCCGAGGGCGTCGTCTCCGGCGATATCCTTCGCAAACCGGATGCAGCGGGTGCACAGGATGCACCGTTCGTCATCCAACATGATGCGCGGACCGAGATCCACCGCCTTGGGCTTGTGCACCTTGGCCTCCACGAACTGGCTGGTGGCCTGCCCGTGTTGAACGGAATATTCCTGCAGTTTGCATTCACCGGCTTGATCGCAGATCGGACAATCCAGCGGATGATTGATCAGCAGCGATTCCAGGACGGCCTCGCGCATCTGTTTCGTGGCCGGCGAATTGGGATAGATCTCCATGCCGGGCGAAATGGGCGTGGCGCAGCCGATGGCGCCGCGGGGAGTCCCGGGCTCGTACGGCAGCACCGAACGGGCGATCTTAACCGATCCATCCTCGTTCTTCACCGGCTGCCGGGTGGCCGGATCCATGACCGGGGTGCCGAATTCCACCAGGCACATGCGACAGTTGCCCGCGATGGGCAGCTTCGGATGATAGCAGTAATGCGGCACGTCGACTCCGGCGAGGGCGCACGCCTGCAGCATCGTCGTGGCTTGGGGTTTGCCCTGCCAATCGGGCATCGTCTTGGGGACCTGCACGGTCCGGCCATCGACTTTGATCGTCAGGGTTTCAACCGGCGGAGGGCCGGCCGGCGCAGGAGCAGGGGTCTCAGCGTTGGACATTTTGGCTTAGGCGGTTTTTCCGGGGAGAGGTAGCCCGGGCACGCCGACCGGCGGGGCCGGCAGCGAACAAAAGGTGGAGTGAGCGGGGAGGACCATGGTCAGTGCTGGTGGGTTCCCGCCGACGTGGAATTCTTGCGGGCGGCCTCCGCCGCGGCGCCGTGCGCTTCAAATTCCTCGCGGAATTTCTTCACAAAGCTCAGCACCGGCCACGCGGCGGCTTCGCCAAACGCGCAGATGGTGCGGCCCTGGATGTTCTGGGCGATATGCAGGAGGTACTCGGCATCAACCTTCCGGCCCTCGCCATGGCTCAACCGATGCGTGCCCTTGGCCAGCCAGAGGGCGCCTTCCCGACACGGCGTGCACTGGCCGCAACTCTCATGAGCGTAGAACTCCGAAAGATTGGCGAGCGTCTCCACCATGCTGCGCGAATCATCCAGCACGATGATCGCGCCGGAACCGGACATCGATCCGGCCGCCTGCAGGGAATCAAAATCGTACGGCAGATCGAGCAGCGGCACGTCGACGGTGGTCATCTGACCATCGGCGCCCTTGCGCTTGAGTTTGAAAACCTCGCCGGCCTTCAGGACCTTGGAGGACGAACCACCGGGGATCACCGCCTTGAGAGTGCGCCCGGGCTTGAGGCCGCCGCCGAAGTTCGCATCATTAATCAGCTGACCCAGCGTGACCTTGCCGACTTCAATTTCGAAATACCCCGGCTTCTGGACATCGCCGCTCAAACTCACGAGTCGGGTACCGGTGTTGTTCGGTGTGCCCAGTTTCGCATAATTCACCGGACCCATTTCCACGATGTGTTTCACCGCCGCCAACGTTTCCACGTTGTTGACGATCGTGGGGCACATGTAGAGGCCGAGAACGGCGGGGAAATACGGCGGCTTGATCCGCGGATACGCCCGTTTGCCCTCGAGGGACTCGATCAATCCGGTTTCCTCCCCACAGATATACGCCCCGGCACCGCGGTGGACGTGGATCTCGAGATCGTAACCAACTCCCAGAATGTTTTTCCCGAGGAACCCTTTGGCCCGGGCCTCGCGCAGGGCCTGGTTGAGGATCCGCGCGCCGTGCGGCATTTCACCGCGAATGTAGATGTAGGCCAGCTTGACGTCATTGGCCCAGCACGAGATCACCATGCCCTCGATGAGCTGGTGGGGATCCTTGTGCAGAATCTGCCGGTCCTTGAACGTGCCCGGCTCGGATTCGTCCGCGTTGCAGATCAGGTAAATCGGCTTCCCGCTGCGGCGGTCGACGAAGCTCCATTTGAGGCCCGCGCTGAAACCGGCACCGCCGCGGCCGCGCAACCCGGACGCCTTGACGTCGTCGCGGATGACTTCCTGCGGGGAAAGCTTCTTGCCGTCGGGCAGATCGCGGGGCGCTGTGGCCAGAGCCTTGCGCAGCGCCTGGTAGCCGCCGTGCTTCAGGTAGCACTCCATGTCCGGCGTGTAGCCGGGGGAGTCGGCGTTCTTCAGGACGAGTTTAAATTGTTCAGCCATGGTGTGCTTGACTCAATTGTTCAACCCGCTAGCATGGCGGCCGCTTACGGCCTGCCCGATGGTGTAACGGTAGCACAACAGATTCTGGATCTGTTTGTCATGGTTCAAATCCATGTCGGGCAGCCAAATTCCGAAAAGCGGCGTGTTTTTGCAGGATTCCATGGGGTTTTTCACTGGGTCAGCACGCGGTCGGCCTCTGCGAGACTGACCTTTCCACGAAGATCGTCGTTCACCATTACGACCGGCGCATTGCCGCAATCCGCCAGGCATTCCACAAATTCCACCGTGTACTTGCCGTCCGGCGTGGTTTGCGGAACGTGCTTGTGGGGATCCAATCCGAGCTTCTTGCAATAGTGATCCCGCAGCGCTCCGCTGCCCGCCAGGGCGCAACTCAGCGTCCGGCAGACCTTGATCTGCGTCTTGCCCAGGGGTTCCTGACGGAACATCGGATAAAACGTGACCAGCTCATAAACGTTGATGGGTTGCAGATCGAGCTTGCGCGCCGTCCAGGCGATCGCTTCCGGCGAGATGAAGCCGAAGTGCTCCTGCAGGGCGTGCAGATACATCAACGACGCACTCCGTTTGACGGGATAGTGGGTCGTGAGCTCATCGAGCTCTGCTTCCAGACTGGCGGGTACGGAAAAAGCCATGGTGGAAAATTCTAACGGTCGCACTCGCCCATCACGAAATCGATGGAGCCAAGGATGGACACAACGTCCGACATCAGGTGACCCGGGAGCAGGACCGGAAGGATGCTCAGGTTCACAAACGAGGGGGCCCGGATCTTCATCCGGTGCGGAGTTCCGCCACCCTTGCTATGGATGAAGAAGCCCAATTCACCCTTGGGATTCTCCGCCCCGAAATAGATCTCTCCCGGAGGCGCGTTGACGCCTTCGGTGACCAGCATGAATTGATGGATCAACTCCTCCATGCCCGTCAGCACCCGATTCTTGGGCGGCAGGACGGTCTTGCCGTCGGCAATGTTGATCGGCTCCCCGATCGCATTGTCCGCGCCGCCGGGAATACGGTCCAGGCACTGGCGCAACAACCGCAGGCTCTGCCGCATTTCCTCCATGCGGACCTGATAGCGGTCATAGCAGTCACCGGCGGATCCGACGACGACGTCAAACTCGAGATCCTTGTAAACCAGATACGGCGCCGCCTTGCGCACGTCATGATCCACCCCGGATCCGCGCAGATTCGGGCCGCTCAGGCCGTAGGCGATCGCCTGTTCGGCCGTGATGATGCCGACGTCCCGCGTGCGATCGACGAAAATCCGGTTCCGGGTCAGCAACTGATCCGTCTCCTTCAGAGTCACCTCGCACTCCGTGATGAATTTGCGGCACTGATCCACGAAGCCCTTGGGCAAATCGCGGGTAAGCCCGCCGATTCGCGTATAGCTCGTGGTGAAGCGCGCTCCGGTGAGCCGCTCGCAGAGGTTATAGATCTTCTCCCGTTCCGTGAACGTGTGCAGGAACACCGTCATGGCGCCGATGTCCATGGCGTAGGCGCCCAACCCGAGGAGATGGGCGGAAACACGCGCCAACTCGCAACAAATGACCCGGATATACTGGCAGCGCGGGGGCAGCTTGGTGTCGATCCCCATCAGCTTCTCCACCGCGAGCGCGTAGGCGACATTGTTCGCCAGCGGGGCCAGATAATCGAGCCGGTCCGTATACGGGATGAACTGCGTATACGTCATGTTCTCGGCGATCTTCTCGTCGCCCCGGTGCAGGTAGCCGATATCGGGCACGGCCCGGGTGATCGTCTCGCCGTCGAGCTCGATGAGCACCCGCAGCACCCCGTGCGTCGACGGATGGGACGGCCCCATGTTGACCACCAGTTTGTCGCCCTGGAGGTCCTGCAAATCCTCAACGCTATCCGCGCCCGTGTCCTGGGGCAGACGGCCGGCGGGGTCTTTGAATGTGATTTCCTGTACGGCCATGACCTATTTTTCCTCGGGATTGCGAACGCGGGGTTCACGCGCCGTGGCATCGCGGCCACCGGCGATGGTAACAAACGGCCCGCCCTCGAGCGGCGCCGGACGGGTAAAGGCCACCTCGGGCAGATCGGTGGTCTTACCGGCCAGCGGGAAGTCCTTCCGCAGCGGGAAATAAGGATAACCCTCCCACATAAGAATCCGGCGCAGGTCGGGATGACCTTGAAAGCGAATGCCCATCATGTCGTAGGCCTCCCGTTCATGCCAATCCGCGGTGGGCCAGACTCCGCTGACGGTGGGCAGTTCGGATTTCTCTTCGCTGATATCCACCCGCAAGCGGAGGTGCGCACCGTGGGCGAGGCCCGACAGCTCGTAAACCACCGTCCAGCGCGGATCCGATCCGTAATTGTCCACGCTGCTCAGATCGATGAGGTAATCAAACCCCAGCGCCGTCCGGGCAAACTGGCAGACTTCCGTAATCCGGGCGGCGTCGGCAATCTGCAGCGAGATCTCGCCGCGGAATTCCCGGGGTTCGGCGATTAACTCACCGAACTTTTCGCGTAATTGACCGGCCAACTCCAACGCAGTAGGCATGGAATTTAGAGCTTGTAAGCCATCGTCCCGTATTCCGCGGGAGCGACATCGCGTTTCAAATCGTGCATGCTGGTCTCGCGTCCCACCTTGCCCTGCAATTTGATCAGAGCATCCAGAATGGCTTCGGGACGGGGCGGGCAACCCGCGATGTAGACGTCGACCGGCACAATTTTGTCCACGCCCTGCAGCACCGAATAGCTCCGGTACATGCCCCCGGTGGACGCACAGGCGCCCATGGCGATCACCCATTTGGGCTCGACCATTTGCTCGTAAATACGCCGAACGGCCAAGGCCATCTTGTAGGTGACCGTCCCGGCGACGATCATCACGTCCGATTGCCGAGGGGAAAACCGCATGACCTCCGAGCCGAAGCGCGAGATATCGTAACGGCTCGCGCCCACGGCCATCAACTCGATGCCGCAACAGGCGAGCCCCATGGGCATTGGCCAGAGCGAGTTCTTACGAAACCAGTTGAGGGCGGCGTCCACGGTGGTGTGGATGACGTCGCCTTCGACCTTCGAGTTGTACCCGAATTCAGCCGAGGTCGTCCCCGATGTAGAAGTGGTGGCAGCCATACAAATGGAGGCGGAAATTGACCATTTCCGCCGACCGCCAGAGGCTATTTCCGGCACCCGCTAGCGGCAAGCGACTTTGTGATATTTTTCACAAAGTCGCTATCGTGGGTGTGGAAGGTGGTGGTCGGACGGGCAAATTGGTTCATTTTGCAGGCCAAAAAGTCCGTTTTACCGGGCCGGCGGGCCGGCCTGCCGGGCCGTCAACGGAGCTTCCGGCCCACCCCGAATTGATCCCCGTTGGCGAAGGGTTTTCCGTCGCGAAAGTGCACTTCCACGAGTTTTTCACTGTGCACTTCGCGGCCCGTTTCGTCGGTCAAACCCGCCACTCGGGTCTTCGTCCGGGTGTCAAAGACGTCGCCCGTCGAGGGGTAAGCATAGCGACCGTCCAGACTGAACGTGATCCAGCCCGGCTGTTCGCGCACGGGGAGACTGACCGTCTGCCGGGGTGGACTGACCTGATTGTCAAAAACATGCAATTTCTGATTGCAGGCATCCACCACCCAGACCTCGGATTCGTCCGGCGTCAGCCCCACGCCATGGCTCGGACATCCGTGACGTTTGGGCACGCCCAGCGGAAAACCCGTCACCTCCACCCGGTGCAACTTCTTGCCGGTCACCAGATCCCCAACCTCGAATCCCAACAGACCATTCACGCAGACGTAGGCCAACGTGGCCCGGCCATTTACCGTGAAGGGGCGGATGGCGCTGGAAAACGGGCCCACCTCCTGGACGATCCGATGGGTCCGGGTGTCGGCGACAAAAAGCTTGGGGGATTTGAGTCCCCCGAGGTACATCCGGGTTCCGTCGCGGCTGACCACGGTATTGTGGGCGCCGCTGCGGGTGAGAATGTTGGTCAGGACAGTGCCGGAAGGCGCGTCGACGACATTCCAGGTATCCTGTTCCAACGAAGGCACGTAAAGGATCCGGCCGTCCGGAGTGAGGGACGGGCGATCGGTTCCGTTGGGCAACGCCTTGTCCCACAGTGTTTTTTCCGTCACCAGATCCACGGCGTACAGACGCGTAAGGGTGGTGAAGTACAACCTCCCACCGGCAGCATCCGCGCAAACACCTTTGATGTTCTCCGGTTGGGGGACGGCACTGGCCGAGGTGGCAAAGCGTTTAACAAAACGGTGATCGTGATCGATATCGAAGACCAGAATTCCCGCGCCACCGTAGTCCAGATAGTTCCGGATACCGGGGGTCATCACATAGAGATAGCGCCGCACCTCAGCGGATTCGGCCGCCCGCGCGTTGGCGGCGGCCCAGAACGTGAGAAGGAGGATGACCCAGCCAAGCGTCCGTTTCATGAGTCACGCAATCTGGGGCTCGGTGGAGCTCCGTAAAGAACGCAAAAGGGCCGAGAAAACTCGGCCCTTCGGTGGGTGCGGAATGAAAACGCCGGACTCAGCCGCGATTGCGACGCTTGAGCTTCAACTGGGTCAGCGAGTGCGCCAACGCCGCCTGCACGGAGGCTGTTTCCTCGTCGGAAAGCTTCTCCGCCAAACGGGCCTCGGCGCGCTTGCGGGCCTCTTCGGCCTTGGCTTCATCGATGTCATCCGCCTTCACCGCCATATCGGTCAGAATGGCGACGCGTTCACCGGTGATCTCGGCGAAGCCTTCACCGATGGCGAGGTAATGATCGCGACCCCCGCGGCGGGCGATGATCTCGCCATGCACCACCTGGGTCATCAAGGAGATGTGTGACGGATAGACGCCCATTTCGCCCTCAACCCCGGGCAGCGTGACCATATCCACCTCTTCCGAGTAAATCTTTGCCTCGGGAGTGACAATTTCGAGCCGGAGAGAAGCCATAACAGTGCTTTAGTTCAAGTGAAGCCGGGCCGCCGATCCAATATCGGCGGCCCCGACTCCGGGGAATTATTCCTTAATTTCGTCGATGCCACCCTTCATGTAGAAGTTGGCTTCGCCGACGGCGTCGTGCTTGCCTTCGAGAATCTCCTTGAACGCGCGCACGGTCTCGGCCACCGGGACCTGCTTGCCTTCGCGGCCCGTGAAGACCTGCGCCACCGTGAACGGCTGGCTGAGGAACTTCTGGATCTTGCGGGCGCGGGAGACCATCAGCTTGTCCTCGGGCGAAAGTTCGTCCATGCCGAGAATCGCGATGATGTCCTGCAAATCCTTGTAGCGTTGCAGCACCTTCTGCACACCGCGTGCGACGTTGTAGTGCTCTTCACCGACGATGTCGGGCGACAGCGCGCGGGAGTTGGACGCCAGCGGATCGACGGCCGGGAAGATGCCCAACTCAGCGATGGACCGTTCCAACACGATGGTCGCATCCAAGTGCGCGAAGGTCGTCGCAGGCGCCGGATCCGTGAGATCGTCGGCCGGCACATACACCGCCTGGAAGGACGTGATTGAGCCCTTCTTGGTCGAAGTGATGCGTTCCTGGAGGTTACCCATTTCGGCGGCAAGGGTCGGTTGGTAACCGACGGCCGACGGCGTACGGCCGAGGAGCGCGGACACCTCGGAACCGGCCTGGGAGAACCGGAATACATTGTCGACGAACAGGAGCACGTCCTGATTGTGTTCGTCGCGGAAATACTCGGTCACCGCGAGGGCCGAGAGCGCCACGCGCAGACGGGCTCCCGGGGGTTCGTTCATCTGGCCGTAGACCAGACCGATCTTGGAACCTTCCTTGATGATCGGCAGACCGTGCTCGTTCAGCTTCGGATGGCCCTTGGCATCTTCCTCAACCTTGATGACCTTGGCTTCGATCATTTCATTGTAGAGATCGTTGCCTTCGCGGGTCCGTTCACCGACGCCCGCGAACATCGAGATGCCGCCGTGCAGCTTCGCGATGTTGTTGATCAGCTCCATGATGACGACCGTCTTGCCGACACCGGCGCCACCGAAGGCCCCGACTTTACCACCCTTCAAGAAGGGACAGATCAGATCGATGACCTTGATGCCGGTGGTGAGGATCTGGGGGTTGGTGGATTGATCCACCAGGGGCGGCGCGAGGCGATGGATGGGATAGTACTTGTCGGCCTTCACCGGGCCCTGCTCATCCACGGCGTCACCGGTCACGTTGAACACGCGGCCCATGACGGCATTACCGACGGGCATCGAGATGGGGGCGCCGGCGTCGAGCACTTCGTGCCCGCGCTTCAGTCCCTCGGTGGTGGACATGGCCACCGCGCGCACCCAGTTGTCACCGAGGTGCTGCTGGACTTCGAGGGTCAGCTTGGTGGGGCTGCCACCGGGCGGGGTGAAGTTGACGATCAACGCATTGTAAATGGGCGGGAGCTGCTCGGGGAACTCCACGTCCACCACGGGACCGATGATCTGAACGATCTTGCCTTTATTCATGGGCGTGACTGGGAAATGTACGGTTGATGTAAAAAACGATTAATGAGGCTCAGCCCATCGCCATGGCGGCGCTGGTGATTTCGAGCAGCTCCTTGGTGATGTTGGCCTGGCGCAGCTTGTTGTATTCGAGCGTGAGATCCTTGATGATCTGCTTGGCGTTATCCGTGGCGTTCTTCATGGCCACCATCCGGGCGGAGTGCTCGGAGGCCTTGGCTTCCAAGAGGAATTGGTAGACCTGATAATTGACGTAGTGCGGGAGCAGATTGCTCAGCACGGTCGCGGCGTCGGGCTCGAACTTGTACTCCTTGCGGGACGAGGCCAGCTCAACTCCCGAGTTGTGACCACCGACACCCGCTTCGAGACGCTGCGGCTTGCCCGTGGGCAGCAGGCGGCGGGTCTCGGGCTTCTGGGTCAGCGTGTTGATGTAGTTCGAATACACCACATGAACTTCGTCCACCTTGCCCTCCAGAAACAGGTCCTGGGCAAACTTGGAAATCGCCCGGGCTTCGGCGAAGGCCGGCGTGTCCTTGTAAGTAAATTCGGCGACCAATTCCTTCTTGGATCGGGCTGCCCACTGCGACGCCTTGCGTCCGGCGCTGATGATGGCGACGTCGCCCGTAAACCGGGCCGCCTCGCGGAGGAGGTTCGTGTTCAGCGCACCGCACAGACCCTTGTCCGTGCTGATCACAATGATCGCCCGCTTTTTGACCTCGCGGCCATCCATCAGCGGGTGCTGAAAATCCCCGGCACCCTCCACCGCCGCGGACAGCACATCGTTCATCAAGTTGGCGTACGGACGCCCGTTGAGAGCGAGCTGCTGGGCGCGCCGCATCTTGGCGGACGCCACCATCTGCATCGCCTTGGTGATCTGGGCGGTGTTCTTGACCGACTTGATACGGCGGCGGATATCGCGCGTGCTCGGCATGGCAGGTGGTGCTGGCTAAATGGAGATTGGTTGAACCCGGGATGACGAATTCCGCTCAGCGATAGCTGGACTTGAACTCGGCGACCGCGGCCTTGAGTTCGGCTCCCAGCGCATCGCTGAACGCCTTCTCGGTGCGGATCTTTTCCACCAGCGGCGCCTTCCGCGTGTTGAGGAAGTCGCTGATCTTGTTCTGGAAATCCTTGATCTTTTCCACCGGCACATCGTCCAGCAGACCATTTTGCATGGTCCAGAGAATCGCAGACTGGATCTCCACCGGGATCGGATTGTAGAGGTTCTGCTTGAAGAGCTCGACGATGCGCTTGCCGCGTTCCAGCGTGCCCTGCGTCTTCGCATCCAGATCGGAACCGAACTGGGCGAAGGCGGCAAGTTCGCGATACTGTGCGAGGTCCAGCTTGATCTTGCCGGCCACCTGTTTCATGGCCTTGATCTGCGCGGCGGAACCGACGCGGGAGACCGACAAACCGACGGAGATCGCGGGACGAACGCCTTGGTAGAACAAATCGGTTTCGAGGTAGATCTGACCGTCCGTGATGGAAATCACGTTGGTCGGGATGTACGCCGAGACGTCACCCGCCTGGGTTTCGATGATCGGCAGAGCGGTCAGCGAACCATTGCCGTTCTTCTCATTAACCCGCGCGGACCGTTCCAGGAGGCGGCTATGGAGATAGAAAACGTCACCGGGATACGCTTCGCGGCCGGACGGGCGCTTCAGCACGAGGGAAACCTGACGGTAGGCAACAGCCTGCTTGGAGAGATCGTCGAAAATGATCAACGCATCCATGCCGTTGTCCATGAACCACTCGCCAATCGAAGCGCCCGCGAAGGGAGCAAGGTACTGGTTGGCGGCGGAATCGGAGGCGGCCGCGGCCACGACGATCGTATACTGCATCGCCCCGGCGCGTTCGAGATCGGCGATGACACGGGCGATGTTGGACTGTTTCTGGCCGACGGCGACGTAGATGCTGTAGACCGGGCGGAAGTCCGCCGGGAAGGTGCCGTCCGCCTGGCGGGCCTGCTGATTGATCTTGGCCTGATTGATCATCGTGTCCACGCCGATCGTGGTCTTGCCGGTGGAACGGTCACCAATGATCAATTCGCGCTGACCGCGGCCGACCGGGATCATGGCGTCGATGGCCATAATGCCCGTCTGGAGCGGCTGGCTGACGGACTTACGTTTGACGATGCCCGGGGCGATCTTTTCGACAGGATAGTAGGTCGTCGCTTCAATGGGACCCTTGCCGTCGATGGGGCGACCGAGGGTGTCGACCACGCGACCGAGCAGCCCCTTGCCCACGGGCACGGAGAGCAGTTTGCCGGTGGTCTTGACCTCGGTGCCTTCCTTGATGCCAAGGTAATCACCCAGCACAATGGCGCCGACTTCGGTTTCCTCGAGGTTCAAGGCGAGACCGATCACACCATTGCCGAAGTCCAACATCTCGTTGGCCATCGCGTCGGTGAGACCCTCGATTTTCGCCACACCGTCGGAGATTTCGCGCACGGTGCCGACGTTTTGTTTCGCGACCCCGGATTTGAGTCCCGAGATCTGGGCTTCGATTTCCTGAAGAATGCTGCTCATGACCAAAAAGAGTTAATGGAGACGTTACAAAAAATTGAGATTAAATGGAGTCCGCCAGGGCCTGGAGGCGGTTGGCGACGGAACCATCCAGAACATCCGAACCCACTTTGATCCGGAGTCCGCCGATCAAGGCGGGATTGACCGCGAAACTGACGCTCAAACCGGCGCCGTATTTCCGGGCCAAATTTGCTTTCACGTCGTTCTGGAAGTCGGCCAGCAGGGGCACGGCACTCTCCACGAGGGCGGTCCGTCGGGCGATGTCCAGCTTCACCAGACGATGAAAATGGGACAGGGTCGCCAGGTGACCGCGCGGTTTGGATTGGACGACAGCGGTCAGCGCCTGGCGGACACGGTTGTCGTCCAGCACCCCGTTGACCCGGCACGCATTGAAGAGCGTCTTACCGTCGCGCCGGGATTGTTTGCTGATTTTCATCGATGACAGACTGATTCAACAACGGGGGTGGTGACTTCCGACTCAGGCGGCCAATTGCCGGTTGGCTTCCTCGGCGAGGCGCTTCTGGTCGTCCGCCGTGAGGATCTTGCCACTCGCCTGACCGGCGGCGGCAACCACGAGACGGCCGAATTCCTGCCGCAGTTCACCCTTCAGACGGACGAGTTCCGACTGGTTGGCGAGCTTGGCCTTGGCGATGATATCGTTCGCGGTCGCGATGGCCTTCTGGGCCTCGAGTTCACCCACCCGGGCGGCGGCGGTCCGGGCTTCTTCGATGATCTTGTTCGCCTGCACACCGGCCTGTCCGAGGAGTTCCTGGATCTTGGCGTGCGTGTTGGCGAGTTCGGCCTTCGCCTTGTCGGCGCTGGCGAGGCCGTCGGCGATCTTTTGACGGCGTTCAGCCAGGATCTGCAGGATGGGCTGATAGGCGAACTTCTGGAGCAGGAAGGCCACCACCAGGAAGCTGATCAGCTGGGAAAAGAAGAGCGTGGGATTCCAGCCGAAGGTTTCGGCGATTTGTTGCGGAATACCCTTGGACCCTTCCGCGGCAGCGGCGGCTAGGAATGGAGCGAACGTCATGGTGGTGTGCGGCTGAAAAACGAGAAAAGGGGACTCCGGGGTCCTGAAACCCCGGAGATGGCACTAGATCATTTCACCAAGAAGATGGCGAAGAAGACGATGCCTTCGGCTAGCGCTGAACTGATGATGGCCTGCGTGAGGATCTTACCAGCCGCGCCGGGATTCCGGCCGACCGCCTCAGCAGCCTTCATACCGATGAGAGCCACGCCCACGGCCGAGCCCAGGGCAGCGAGACCCACGTGAATACTTCCAGTGATACCTTCTGCGAGCATTATATTTCCTTTCTTTGGTGTTGCCATCCGACCCCGCAGTCTTGCCACGGTCCGCCGGACGAAATTCTATGGACTAGTGGTGCGCTTCCCCGTGTCCGGAGCCGTCGCCATGACCTTCCTTGTGCGCCTCATGGTCATCGTCGTGAGAGCAGATCAGGGAGGTGAAAATCGCCGTCAGCAGCGTGAAGACCAGCGCCTGGACGAAGCCGACGATCAATTCCATGAAGTAGAACGGCAGGGGCACCAGCCATCCGATGTACTTGCCGCCCATGATGGCCATGGCTTCGAGCAGGTTTTCACCGGCGAAAATGTTGCCGTACAGACGGAAGGAGAGGGACACCGGCCGGAAGAGGATGGAAATGACTTCCAAGAGCCCGACGATTACGAACACCACAATCAACAAGGCCCGCAGCGCGCCGGTGGCATCACCGCGGTAGCCGAAAATGTGACTGACCAGACCACCGGGGCCATTGGCTTTCAGCGCCCAAAAGATCCAGCAGGCGAAGAACACAATGGACATCGCGGAGGTCATATTGAGATCCGCATTGCCACCCCGCAGCAATGGACGCGCGATGTGCGTCATATTCCCGGCCGCGTCCGCGTGGCCCCAACCAATCGTGCCCACCCCGGGGATCAGACCGAACCAGTTGGTGAAGAGGACGAAGATGAAGACCGTGGCGAAGAACCAGAACGTCCTGGTGACCAGCTCTTTACCGATGATGTCGCTGAGGAAATCGTGCAGCGATTCGATCATCCATTCCCAAAAATTCTGCGCTCCGGAGGGAACCGCTTGGATTTGCCGCGTGGCGACCCGGGCAAACAGAATCAGACCGAGCGCCACCACCCAGGTGACCAGCATGGAATTGGTGACCTTAAAAAATCCCAGATCCAGCAGAACCGGCGCAGCCGGGGGCAGACCATGAGCCTCCCCATGCGCTTCGGCGGCGTGTTCCGCGTGGGCAGCCACATCGGCAATCGCGGTGGCATCGGTCGGCGCATGCGCAGCATTCAGGGCCGAACGCCCCAAACTCAGCCAGATCACAATCGCAGAAAAAAAGTTAAACCAACGCATGGTCAGATTACCTTCAACGGCAACAACCCACCTGGGGGTTTGGACAGTCGTACCCCCACGTTCCCGTCAAAAGGTCCAAATATAGTGAAGCATGTGAAAACTTTCACAAGGGATTTTTTCCGGAAGGGGGCCTCCGCGGCGTGCCAAAGCTGGTTCCGTTTGGGCCTATCGTGGCCGGGCGTGAGTAATTGATGTTCGACGACGTGCTCCTCCGGGACACCTTGGCGACATGTTCCGCCTGCTCGTCTCGCGCCGCCCGCCTTCCGGGTCCCGGGTTCCCCGATGGGCGCAACGGATTCTGTGGATCGGCGCAGTCATTGGCTGTCTCGCGGGCTGCCATTATTCGGGTTTGGACCGAATGGCCGGAGATCGGCCCGGCAGCGTCGTTGTTCAAGCGAACCGGCCCATCCTGGTTTTCCCACCGGACAAATTGGCGGCCATGGATCTGGCCATCAGCAACGCGATTCAGGCCGGTCAGATCCCCGGCGGCGTTCTCTGGCTGGAGCATCAGCCGGCAGTGGGTCCAGCGCTGGTTTACCATCGTGCCTACGGCTCCCGCGCGGTGGTGCCGAGCGTGGAACCCATGACGGAGACGACGATTTTTGACGCTGCGTCTCTCACCAAGGTGATTGCCACCACACCGGCAATCCTTCGCCTGGTTCAGGCGGGCCGACTCGATCTCGACGCACCCGTCTCCCGCTACCTCCCCGCCATGGGCACCCACGGCAAGGAAGCGATCACACTTCGGCAGTTGCTGACCCACACCAGCGGACTGCGACCGGGATTGCCGCGGGAAGAACCGTGGTCGGGCACCGCTGCCGCCCTGGCACTCGCCGCAGCGGAATCCCCCCAGCAACCACCGGGGGCGAAATTCGTCTACAGCGACATTAACTTCATCCTACTCGGTGAGGTAATTCGGGCGGTCGCCGGAGAAGACTTGGCAAAGTACACGAGCCACGAAGTTTTTGGGCCGTTGCGTATGCGCGATACCGGGTTCCGCCCCGCCGAACCATCGCGGGTGGCCCCCACCGAACAGCAATCGGACGGAACCGTCCTGCGCGCCACCGTACACGATCCATCGGCCCGGCGGATGGGCGGGATTGCGGGCCATGCCGGTCTTTTTACGACCGCCGAGGACCTGGCACGGTATGCCCGGGCCTGGCTGGGTTTGGGTCCGGTGGGTTGGCTGCCGCCTGCTTTGCGAGCTCAGGCCATCGCCGTGCAGACGCCGACGGGATTGCCGCGGCGGGGTTTGGGATGGGACATCGACTCCCCCTACGCCGGGCCCCGTGGCTCGGTGTTTCCCGTGGGGTCCTATGGACACACCGGCTGGACGGGGACGTCGCTCTGGATTGATCCCTTTTCGCGCACCTTCATCGTCTTTCTCTCGAATCGAAATCATCCCACGGAGGCCGGTGACGTCCGGCTCTTGCGGCGCACCTTGGGTACTCTGGCGGCGGAGGCGGTGCCCAGCTTCGATTTTCAAACTGTGCCCGGCGCACTCCCTCGATTGCCTCAGGCAGCGGGTCTGCCCATCGCTTCCCAAACGCCCACCGCCGCGGAGCCACCCGAGAACCTCGGCCCCGCCGTGCTGACCGGCGTCGACGTCCTGGCACGCGATGGCTTCCGACAATTGCGGGGTAAGAAGGTGGGCCTGGTAACCAATCACACAGGACACGACCGGGAACGACGCTCCACCATCGATCGACTTTTCGCCGCTCCCGACGTTCGGCTGGTGGCCTTGTTCAGCCCCGAGCATGGGATCCGGGGCGAGGTGGATGAGAATGTGCGGGATGGTCGCGATGCCCGGACCGGGCTGCCCGTCTACAGTCTGTACGGCGAACGACGGGCACCGTCCCCGGAGCAATTGGCGGGCATCGACGTGCTGGTTTTCGACATTCAGGACATCGGTTGTCGCTTCTATACGTACATCTCCACCTTGGGAAACTGTCTGGAGGCCGCGGGCCGCGCCCACGTGCCCATGATGGTCCTGGACCGTCCCAATCCCTTGGGTGGCGAGCGTATGGAGGGTCCCGTGCTCACGACGGAACGGAGTTTCATCGCGTGGCATGAGCTCCCCCTCAGGCACGGACTGACCGCCGGGGAGCTGGCCCGGATGTTCAACGCAGAGCGGGGTTTCGCCACCGCACTCACCGTGATTCCCTGTGAAGGCTGGCGGCGCGGGGACTGGTTCGATGCGACCGGGCTGCCTTGGACCAATCCGTCCCCGAACATGCGGAGGCTCACCGCCGCCGCCCTTTATCCGGGAATCGGCCTGCTGGAGTTCTGTCGTTTGAGCGTTGGGCGCGGCACCGACACGCCGTTCGAAATTCTGGGCGCACCGTATATGCGGGATACCGAATTGGCGGCGGATCTGAATCAAGCCGGATTGCCCGGGGTGCGGTTTGTCCCGGTTCAGTTCACCCCCGCCAGCAGCGTCTATCGCGGCACCAATTGTGCGGGCGTGCAGATCCTGGTGACCGACCGGGCAGCCCTACGACCAGTGGACGTCGGGATCACGGTGGCCCGCGTGTTGCAGCGGCGCTATCCCGCCGAGCTGGATGCCGACAAAATGCTGCGCCTGCTGGGAGACGCTCCGACGCTCGCGGCGATCAAGGCTCAAAAGCCGCTGGTGGAGATTGCTGCCGCCTGGGAACCACGCCTCGCGGAATTCCGCCGGCGCGCCGGCAAGTTCCTCCTCTACTGAAGGAATCGGGAGGTTGGACCGTTGAACGTGCCAATTCTTGCGGGCCTGAGAGCGACACAGGATGCTGCGCTCATGGTTCCCTTCCTTCGGTCCCCCGCCTGGATCCTGCTTGTCTTGACGGCCGGTCTGGCCGGTTGCCTGTCCCAGCCGCCCACCACTTCCGCACCCCGGGGCAGTGGGCCGCGCCCCGTGCCCGGGGAACATCGCGGCGAGTCCCTCATCTTCATCGGCGAACAACCCGCCGCACTGGCGTATCGACCCATGCGTCCGGCGGACCTGCGCTTGCGCAGCACGTACGAAGTGGGGCCCACCACGATCCAGTACCAGCCCGGCCGGGATTACCTGATCGATCCCGCCCAGGGCACCTTGCGTCGCACCGCCGATTCCCGCATCCCCGATTTCCGCACCAACATACTCTTCGGCGCGGACGATTTTGATCACTCGAAGTTCCCGGGCTTCGGAAATCACGGATTCTTTGCCTACGCGGACTATTCGTTCCAACGCGACACCGAGTGGCCGCGGCAAACCATTCCTCCGGCACAACGGACGGCTCTCCAAAACACCCTGAAGAAACTCGCGGCCGGGCAACCCTTGAAGCTGGTGGCCTACGGCGACAGCATCACCGCGGGTGGCGACGCCACCCGTCCGGAATTGATTTATTGGCAACGCTGGGCGGAGTCCCTCGCGGCCCAGGGTTCCCGGGTGGAGGCGATTGGCGGAGCGACCGGGGGCGATCGCACCGTGGAAGGACTCGCCCGACTGCAGACCAAGGTGCTGGATCAACGGCCTGACTTGGTGCTCGTCGCCTTTGGCATGAACGATCACAACCGCGGTGGAGTGGCCGTGGGACAGTTCAAAACCAACCTCCACGAAATGATCCGCCGGATTCGCACCGGAGTGAATGCCGAGATCATTCTGCTGTCCGCCTTTCCGCCCAATCCCCGATGGCACTTCGGGCAAGGACGGATGGCGGAATACGCCGCCGCCACCGAGGAGGTCGCCACCGAAGCCGGCGTCGCCTTTGCCGATGTCTTCAACAACTGGCAGTCCCTATCGGCCCGCAAGAAGTGCGAGGACCTTCTGGGCAACAATATCAATCACCCCAATGATTTCGGTCACTGGATCTACTACCAGGCGCTGGTTCACCTGATGGAAGGAGTGTGGAATCCGTCGACGCCTCGCTAGCCGCGACTTTGTCGACCGCGAGCCGTTCCTTTGCTGTTCAACGACCGAGTTACGACCTAGCGTCTTTTCCGCATGCCCACTGTTGGCGAACAACTCCGCAGCGCCCGCGAGCGCGCCCAGCTTTCTGTCCATGACCTGGGCAACGCGCTCAATATGAAGGCGGATCAGGTCCGCGCGGTCGAGGAAAGCCGCTGGTCGGAATTCGGAGCCCCCGTCTACATCCGCGGGTTCGTCCGCACCATGTCGCGGCATTTGAAGCTCGATTCGGCGCAATTGATGACCGAGATCGAGATCGAACTGGCGCAGACCAAGGACTACGCCGCCGCCCCCAGTTTGACCGTCCGGCGCAAAGGCCCGTTGGATTTCCTGATGCTGCAACTGTCCCGGATCCGCTGGGCGGTGGTTTTGCCGGTTTTGCTCGGCATCGGGGTCATTGCGGCGGTGCTGTACGGATTGCGCCACACGGAACGGAAGGCCACCAGCGAACGGTCGCAACAGCTCGGCTCCGGCATCTACCCGGGACGCCGGGGACCCGGTAATTTGACGCTGCCGTTGCCCACCAATGGCCCGGCCCCCGGCCGACGCTGATCCGGCACCGAAACCCGATCAAGCCGCCGAGCGCCACACCAGCAGCATCCGCTCGCGGCCGCTGAGGTCCGGTTCACAGATCGCGGATTCCCAAGCCGGGTGCTGAAAGAGTGCCCGGATGGCCGGTCCCTGTCCGTCCCCGAATTCGGCGAGCAGCCATCCGCCCGGCACCAGCCACGCCGCCGCCTCGTGCGCCAGGCGCTGGTAAAACTCCAAACCATCCGCACCACCATCCAACGCGAGGCGCGGATCGTGGTCCCGCACTTCCGGCTCGAGATCCGCGATCTCGGCTGAGGGTATGTAGGGTGGATTAGTGACGATTCCATCGAACCACGCTCCAGGCACCTCGGTACCGCCGCGCAAAGCGGCAAAGCCATCCCCCAGATGGAAGCGGATGCGCGCGTCGCAACCCAGCCGCTGCGCGTTGTCCCGGGCGATCTCCAGAGCCGCGGCGGAAATATCCAATGCCTCCACAACGGTGGACGGATGGCGAAGCGCCAGCGCGATGGCCAAGCAACCGGAGCCGGTGGCAAAATCCAGCACCCGTTGCGGTCGGCCCGTCGCGGCCCCTTCGCGGGTCCGCAGGAGGCCGCTCGCCCGGATCGCCAATTCCTCCGTTTCCGGACGCGGTACCAGCACCGCCGGGCTGACCCGGAACGTCCACTCCAGAAATGGGGCGCAGTGCGTCAAATGTTGCAGGGGCACCCGGAGTTCCCGCTGACGGGTCCAATCCTCCCAGCGGGACGTCTCGGCGGTGCTTAGTTCCCGCTGGGCATCGAGCCAGAGGGCCGGTCGTGAACAACCGAGAATCTCCGCCAGCAGGTGCTCCGCCTCGGCACCGGCCGAAGGTACCCCCGCCCGCGCGAGGCGTTCGGTCGTCTGTTGGATCGCCGTGCGTCGGTTCATTCGCCAGCCGTCCTCGCGCACCCTCGCGCCCAATCCGCTACGTTTTGCTGAAGTATCCCCGCCGTCATTTCGAATTCCCACCCTCGCAGAAGTCCGGCGAGTGCGGAACGGAAAGCTCTGACCACCCCCGAATTTCTCGATGGCCGCCCAAAAAAAACGATTAGGGCGCGGGGCCGGTTGTATGCGACACCTGCGGGAGTCAGAAAATGCCCGCCATGAAAGCAAAGCGCAATTACACTCTGCTGCTGGTCAGCCAGTTCCTCGGAGCCTTCGGCGACAACGCCATCCTCGCGGTGATCGTGGGCCAGCTCACCCTCCTGCAGAAAGCCGGCGCGATCTCCGACCAGATCCTGCGGTCACGGAGTGTGATGTACACCATGCTGCTGTTCATCCCCTATGTCCTGCTCGCCCCGCTTTCCGGCTTCTTCAATGATCGCTTCCCGAAGACCGTGGGTCTGACGCTGGGCAACGCCATCAAGGTGCTCGGCACCGCCTTGTGCGCCGTCAGTATCTGGGGCGGCGAATACTGGCAGATCCCCGGCTACCTCCTGGTGGGCGTTGGCTCGTGTCTCTACGGGCCGGCCAAATACGGCATCCTGCCCGAGATCCTCGCCCCGGAACGTCTCGTGAAGGCGAATGGCACCGTCGAGCTGCTGACCCTGCTCGCCATCATCACCGGCGGGGTGGCCGGCGCCTTCATGGTGGATCGTTGGTCGGTGATGATCTGCTATGGCGTACTGCTCGCCCTGTTTACCGTTGCCCTCTGTTTCAATCTGGCGATGCAACGGACGCCGTCGGATCCCTCGGTGCGGCTGCAGACGACGCTGGCGGAGTTTTTCCACCACCTGACCTCCCTGGTCCAGGCGCCGCGTCTGGGCAAGGTCCTGATCGGCACGACGCTGTTCTGGATTTGTGGCGCGGGATTGAAGACCAATTTCCAGGCCTGGGGCCTGCAGATCCTGCACCTGCCCAACAATCTCCAGGTCTCCCTCCTCGGGCTCTGGTTGAGTATCGGCATCATGGCTGGAAGCGTGCTCGCGGGCGTGTGGTATGCCGTCGGCGACCTGCGACGCTCGCGCCACTATGGATTTGGTCTCGTCCTGGCGCTCGGACTGTTGTGGTCCGTGGAACCTATCGCCGCGTGGCGGCAGCTGGTCTTCAATGGCGCCGGGCTGCTGCTCTACCCGGCGATCATCGCCTTGCTGATGGTCACCGGCTGGGTCGCCGGCCTGTTCCTGATTCCCCTCAACGCCGCCCTCCAGGCCGAGTCGGATCCGGTGAAACTGGGCAAGACGATCGCCGTGCAGAACTTCTGCGAGAACATCGGCATGCTCGGCGCCGGCGGTCTGGTGGCGGCGTGCGTGCACTTGAAGATCACCTCCGGTGGCGTGTTCGCGGTGCTCGGGATTCTGATCCTGGGCGGCGTGCTCTGGTTGCGCATTCCCGAGCGCGCCACCGCAACCCGCTGATCCGGACCGTTCCGCCACAATCCCCGCGCCCGACCTCAGTTCGTCGGAACGACGGCGGGCTCCGGGGGCGGTAACGTCAGCAGCTGATCCAATTGCCGCCGGATCGGATCCAGCAGCAGCAGATCCGTATCGGGCCGCCGCGCTCCTTGCGGATGCGGCTCGGCGGATTCAATCCGCCCGCGCAACTGCAGGAACTGCGCGCAGTTGTGCTTGTAGGCGGGAACCGGGTCCCGAAACGCCAGCATGCCCAGATACTGCAGCCAGTCATTCAACGTCCGCCAGCGCTCATCACCCGCCGCAAACCAACGATCCCGCAGGGCAAAGGCCTCCACATGGAAGGCCGATAATCCCAGCAGATAATCACTACCCCATTGGATGAGATCGATCGCCAGGTCGTTGCCGGTGTAAACCCGGAACTCGGGACGGGCGGAATCACGCACTTCGAGGCGCGCCCATTCCAACTCGCGGGAAAGCGAACTGTGCTTGGCGCCGATCAACTGCGGCACATCCAGCAAGGCCCGAAACGTCTCCGTCTCCCAGATCCGGCCAAACGAAACAAACATCTCGCCCAATTCAAAACCCAGGAACTCCGGCACCGCCCGACCCACTTCCCGGAACACTCCCACCAACGCGTCCCGATCCAACGACTTTACCCCCGAACACGGAAACAGGATCGGTGTGCCCCCCGCGGCCTGGATGGCCGTCGCGGCCCGACAATAAAGTTCGGCCGGCTCACCCACTTCATCCTGGATGAACGCTCCCGCCACGAAACGTCGGCCATGCGCCAGTTGACGGGTCAGCTCCAACAGGTGCGCGCGCTCCTCCGCAGTCAGCAGGTTCGCGTAGCCGGTGTCCATATTGACCGCCGGGGTGAGGCCGGCCGCCCAGGTGCTTTCCACGAGCGAAGCCCAGCCGGACAGATCCGGTCGGCCGTCGGGATGATACGGGAGCAGGACGGCGGAGATGCCGTCGAGCGGTCGTTGGAGTCGGAGAGGAGGCATGTCAGGAATCAGGTGGGCGATTCGGTTTCCAGCGGATCGCTGGATTTCAGTCGGTTCGCTTCGGCGGCGGTGGGCGGGCCGATCATGACCACAAATTCGCCTTTGCGCGGACGCTTCTGCAAATCCGCCGCGACCGCATGGGCCGGACCCCGCAGCCACTCTTCAAATTTCTTCGTGATCTCCCGCGCCAACGCCAAGGTCCGATCCGGCGCCGCCGCGGCGATTTCCGTCACCAACTTCTCGATGCGATAGGGCGATTCATAAAGAACCACCGTCTCATCCGCCGCCAGAATCGCTGCCAACATCCGGGCGCGTTGACCGGATTTGACCGGCAGGAAGCCGACGAAACGAAAGGCTTCCGTCGGCAATCCACTGGCCGTCAGCGCGGCCACCAGGGCGCAAGCGCCGGGCACCGGCTCCACCCGCAACCCCGCCGCCACGCACGCGGCCACCACCCGCTGTCCGGGATCGCTGATTCCCGGGGTCCCCGCATCGGTCACCAACGCCAGTCGCTGACCGCCCCGCAAACGTTCGAGCACTTCCTCACTGCGACGGGCCTCGTTGAATTTGTGATAGCTCAGCAGCGGCTTGCGAATACCAAAATGGGTGAGGAGCTGGCCCGTGTGACGGGTATCCTCCGCGCACACCGCATCGCATTCCCGCAGGACACGGAGGGCGCGGAGCGTGATGTCCTCCAGATTTCCAATGGGCGTCGCCACCAGATACAGCGTGCCCGGCACCAACGGCGGGCGCGGCACGGCGGCATCCACGGGAGGCTCCGGCAGGACGGTCGACATCCGGGAAGCAAAGCCGGTGGAACGGTCCGGGAGAAGGGGAAATACCACCCGTCTCCGGCCTTCCCCGCGGGCCGCCGTTCAACCCGGCAGGACGCCGTTACCGCGGGGTACCGGGCACGCGGAGTAGTCCGTACTCAGCTTTCCCCACATTTGCCGGACGGCTTCGGCGAGAACCTGCACATCCCCGCGCGCATCGTGGCGACGGGCGCCCCGCAGCGAGAGTTGCAGCCGGGACATCACCGCATCCAATCCGTGACCGCCCCGCCCGCCCCAGAGTTTCCGCGAGAACGCCATGGAATCGACGAACCCCACCGGGCGCACTGGCAGCGCATGGCGCAGGCAACTCTCCCGGATGAAGGGCATGTCGAAGCGTTGCCCATTGTGAGCCACCAACAGGGCCTCGCCCGCAAATTGGGAAAATCGCTGCAGCGCCGTCGCCGCATCCGGGGCGTGCTCCACGTGGGCGTTACTGATGCCGGTGTAGCTCGTGATGAAGGACGGAATCCGTTGCCGGGGTTTTACCAACGTATCAAAGGATTCCTCGGCCAGAATCCGCCCACCCCGCATGCGCACGCCGGCAATCTGGATGATCTCATGGTACGCCGGGGAAAGCCCCGTGGTCTCCAAATCAAAAACAACCAGATCCATACGCGCCCGGCCTGAAACAGCAGAGGTGCAAGCGCTGGCGCCTAGGCCAACAGGCCCTGCACCACTTCGCCGTGAACATCCGTCAGCCGGAAATCGCGGCCTTGGAAACGGTACGTGAGCTTCAGATGATCCATGCCGAAGAGATGCAGGATCGTCGCATGCAGGTCATGGACATGCACCTTCTTATCGATGGCGTAGAAGCCGAAGTCATCCGTCTGCCCGTACACGGTCCCGGGTTTGATGCCCCCGCCGGCCATCCAGATGGTGTAGCCATGCGGATGATGATCGCGGCCGATCTGGGATGCACTTAACGCCCCCTGCATCATCGGCGTCCGACCAAACTCACCGCCCCAGATCACCAACGTTTCATCCAACAGCCCGCGTTCCTTGAGATCCTTCACCAGGGCCACGGCCGGTTGATCAGTCTCGGCACAACGTTTCTTGAGATCGAAAACCAGATTGCCGTCCGGACCGCCGTGGTGATCCCAGCCGCGGTGGTAAAGTTGAACAAATCGGACGCCCCGTTCCACCAGTCGGCGGGCGAGGAGGCAGTTGTTGGCGAACGAGGCCCGTCCGGGGGTCGTGTTATAGGCCTCCTGCATCCCGGCCGGTTCCTTGGAGATATCCATGACCTCCGGCACACTGGTCTGCATCCGGTAAGCCATCTCATAGGACGCGATGCGGGTCTGGATCTCGGGATCCTTCATCACGTCATACCGCATCTGGTTCAAATCCTTGAGCGCATCCAGGGATTGGCGGCGGCGCTGGCTGCCCATGCCCGCCGGATTGTTAACGAACAGCACCGGCTCGCCCTGGGAACGCAACGTCACCCCCTGATGGACCGTCGGCAGGAACCCGCTGCCCCAGGAAGCATTGGTCAGCGGCTGGCCCACGCCCGTCATCAAAACGACGAACGCCGGCAGGTCCTTGTTCTCACTGCCCAAGCCGTAGCTGAACCACGAACCCATCGCCGGTCGCCCGGCGAGCTGGGCGCCGGTATTCATGAAGATGGTGGCGGGATCGTGATTGAACGCCTCCGAATAGAAGCCCTGCACAAAACACACGTCGTCCACGATCGTACGCATGTGCGGCAGCAGTTCGCTGAGCCAGACCCCGGACCGGCCGTGCTGGGCGAATTTGTACGGCGAGGCGAGCAGTTTCGCGTCCTTGCCGATCTGGGCGAGCCGGATGTTTTTCACCAGCTCCGCCGGCACCGTCTGGCCATTCCGCTTCACCAGTTCCGGTTTGGGATCAAACAAATCCAGGTGGGACGGCCCCCCCGATTGAAAGAGGTAAATGATGTTCTTGGCCTTGGGCGCAAAGTGCGGTCGGATCGGATACGACCCGGCCGGAGCGGCCGCGAACAGTTTGTCATTGAACAACGAGCCGAGGGCGAGCGCGCCCATGCCGGTGCCGCAATGCTGCAGAAAGCGGCGGCGCGTGACATCGCGGACCGCGGTCAGATCGGGTTGAGCGTTCGGGTTCATAACGGGTGATCAGTAATCCTTCGTCGGCCTCAAATGTTCCGTGCGTTCGTGTCTTATTCCGTCTCAGCCCTTGGTCAGCGCTTCATCCAGATTGAACAACACATTCACCACCATCATCCACGCTGCGAGGCGCGGTGCCTCAACCCGCGCCAGTCGCTCGGCGGAACCCACGGCCACGAACTGCGCCACGGCGGCGGGGTCCTTGCGGTAGGATTTGAATTGCTGGTCGAGGAGTCCCAGGAGGCGATCCCGTTCAGCGGGAGTGGGCAGACGACCCAGGCAGGTACGGAAGGCGAAATCCATCCGGCTCGCATCGCTGCTGCCGCCGGTCGCCAGCACCCGCTGCGCCAGTACCCGGGACGCTTCCAAGAAGGTCGGCTCGTTGAGCGCTGCCAGGGCTTGCAGCGGCGTGTTCGTTCGGGGTCGACGGGCCACACAAACCTCGCGGCTGGGGGCATCAAACGTGGCGAGCGTCGGATACGTGCAAACCCGCCGCCAGAAGGTGTAGATCGCGCGTCGATACAAATCCGGGCCCTCGCTGACCGGCCACTCGTCCATGCCGATCTCCGGCCGCAGGAAACCGATTTCCTTCCAGAGATTCGGCACCTGCACGGGGTACACACTCGGGCCGCCCACCTGCGGATTCAGCAGTCCGCTCACCGCGAGCGCGTGATCCCGGATCATTTCGGCATCCATCCGGAAACGCGGACCGTGCGAGATCAGCCGGTTGTAGAAATCTTTTTCCAAACGCATGTCATCGGTGGCCGCCGACTGACGATAGGCCGCCGACATCACGATCAACTTCTGCATCGCCTTCACGTCCCAGCCCGAGCGGATGAACTCGCTGGCCAGCCAGTCGAGCAATTCCGGATGCGACGGCGCTTCGCCCTGCCGGCCGAAGTCCTCGCTGGTTTTAACCAGACCGGTGCCAAAGCAGCGTTCCCAGAAACGGTTCACGGTCACGCGGGCGGTCAGCGGATTGGCGGGGTCCACCAACCAGCGGGCCAGGGCGAGACGATTCGCCGGGAGTCCGGCGGGCAGGGGTGGGAAAGCCGCGGGGACGCCCGCGCTGACGGTTTTGCCCTTGGTGAGGAAATCGCCCCGCACATGCACGTAGGTGGACCGCGGCTCGGGCTCGCCCCGTTCCGCGATCACCAGCGTGGAGAACTTCTGCGCCGCCAGTTGATCCCGACGCTGCTCCAGGCGAATGCGTTCACGCTCCAATCCCCGCAGCGTGGGGGAAGCCCCGCGATAATAACTCCGGAGCTGTTCCTGTTGCGCGGGCGTGCGCCGGCTCGCGGCCACCGCCAGGACCGAGCGAATCTCCGGCGACACCGGCCACAGGGCCGCTCGATCCGACTCGGTGGTGACCGACAAGCGGAAGCGACCAATGCAGTGGCTGTTGCCGTGATAATGATCAAACCGGAAGGTCAGCTTGCTGCCCCCGGCAAATCCGGCCGGCTTGGCCAATTCCGCCACGAGAAAATGCCGTTCGCCGAACCGCGGACCAATCGCCCAACCCGTTTTGGGATTGCGATCCACGGCGTGTTCCGCCCGGTAATACGGCTGTTCCCAATCCGCCGAGGCCCGCGCGAAAAAGATATTGGTATCGCCCGGCATCGGCCCGCTCCGCGGCGCCGCACTGAAGGCGAACTCATCCAGGATGAAATTCCCCGTCTGTCCCCAACGACCCGGGCCATTCTTCGGCAGGCTCGGATCCGGCAGCACCTCCAGCAGCACCGCGGTGATGCCCTTCAGGTCGGTATCGGCCGAGATCGTGATCGTATCGTAAATCGGATTCACCCCGGTCCCCAGGACGGATCCATCCGGCAGATTGGTATAGCTGGAACCGCCGGTGGAGGTGATGTCCTTGAGCTCCAAAACATGCCAGATGTCGCCTTTCCGGGTCGCCTGTTTTTCCCAGGCTGTCTGCTCGGCCGGCAGGACGCGTTCGGCCGCCTGGAGATCCTGACGCACCTGCTCCAGCCGTGTCTGCACAAAGCGCTCCGAGGCACTCAAGTCGGGCTTGGGCACCTCCACCGTCGGCGCGGTGCTGTAGTTGCCGGCGTCAGTGGTGTTATTGAAGAAGGCGTAGAACTGATAGTACTCGTCCTGGGTGATGGGATCGTACTTGTGCGTATGGCATTCCGCGCAATTGAGCGTCAGACCCAACCACGCCGTGCCTACGGTCGCCACCCGGTCCTTGACCGCCTTGACCCGGTACTCTTCGGCGTCGCCGCCCCCTTCATCATTGATCTTGGTGTTCCGGTTGAAGCCGGTGGCAATCCGCTGGGCCAGCGTCGGATTCGGGACCAGATCGCCTGCAATTTGATCAATGGTAAACTGATCAAACCGCTGATTCTGATTGAACGCTTGGATGACCCATTCGCGATACGGCCAGATGGAACGGGCCAGATCCACCTGATATCCGTTCGAATCAGCGTAGCGGGCGAGATCCAGCCAACCGCGGGCCATGTGTTCGCCGTAGTGCGGGGAGGCCAGCAAACGATCCACCAACGTCTCATACGCCTGGGGCGACTTATCCTGCACAAAGGCCTGCACTTCCTCCCACGTCGGCGGCAGACCGGTAAGATCCAGGCTCGCGCGCCGGATCAAGGTCGCCCGATCCGCCTCGGGCTGCGGCTTCAGGCCCTCGTGCTCCAATTTGGCGAGGATGAATCGGTCGAGTTCCGAGCGGGCCCATGCGGTTTGCTGCACCGCCGGTGGCGCGGGGTGGGAAAGCTTCTGGAAGGCCCAGTGTTTGCGGGCCTCGGATTCCGGCCAGACCGCCCCTTCCGCGATCCACCGTCGCAGCGACGAAATCTCCTTCTCGGTCAACCGGGGCGCCTTCGGAGGCATTACTTCGTCCGGGTCCAGCGACACCACCCGTTTAAGAATTTCGCTCGCCTCCGGTTTGCCGGGAACCAGCGCAAGCTTGCCCGACTTGGCCGCGGTCAGGGCCGCCGGGCGCGAGTCGAGTCGCAGCTCCGCCTTTTGCTTGTCCGGGCCGTGACACTCCGAGCAACGCTTGATCAGGATCGGTTCAATCTCCTGCCCAAAATCAACGGCGGCCCGCGTGCTGCCGGTCAAAAGGGCGCCGCAGAGAAACCAAAAACCGGGGCGAATCCAAGCCCGGACGGCGGACGATCGGAAGAGAGGCGCGTTCATCGAACAAAGGTGGGGATTGCGACGTGGGGCCGACCTTATGTCTTCAACCCGGTCCGGCCAAACGTTCTCACTCACCCTCTTTTGGCCATCGCCGGTCGATCCGCGATCAATCCACGCCCGACCCCGAAGACCCGCAGGTTCGCCGGCGCAGCGCCCGGCCGCGCCGCACCTCTCACCCGCGCCTCACGACGCGGTCAAGGCCGCCCGTTCATTCTCCGCCGCGCCGGTCTTTTCCAGATAGTAATCGTACCCACCGGAGTAGGTCGTCACCTGACCGGCGTTCACGTGGAGCACCTTCGTCGCCAGATGCCGGATGAAGTGCACATCGTGCGAGATGAACACCAGGGTGCCCTCGTAGCGTTCGAGCGCCAAGGTCAGCGATTCCACGCTTTGAATGTCCAAATGAGTCGTCGGCTCATCCATGAGCAGCAGGTTCGGGGGATCCACCAGGAACTTGATCAGGTTCAGCCGGCTCTTCTCACCGCCGCTCAGCACGCCGGTCGGCTTGTAGATCTCCTCCTTGCGAAACAGGAAGGAGCCCAAAATGCCGCGGGCCTCGTCCTCCCGCAGATCCGGTGCGCTGGACAGGACTTCCTCCAGAACGGTTTTGTTGGGATCGAGCGTGGCGGTCCGGTGCTGACTGTAATACCCGATCTTGGCATTGTGTCCCAACGACCGCTCCCCGCGCTGGAAGGCGACTTCGCCCGCGAGGATTTTCAGGAGCGTCGATTTGCCGGCACCGTTGGGGCCGACCAGCACCGTCCGTTCGCCCCGTTCCACGGTCAGGTCGAGTCCGGCGTAAACCGGATGATTGCCATAGGCCATGTGAATGCCCTCCAGCGTGACCGCGCGTTGTCCACCGCGGGGCGGCGGGGGAATCTGAAAACGGAAGGGTTTCTTGGGAGCCAACGGCTTTTCGATCAGCTCCAGACGCTCGATCTGCTTCAGCTTGCTCATGGCCTGGGAGGCCTTGGACGGCAGGGCGCGAAACCGATCGGCGAACTCCTGCAGGGACTGGATCTCCTTCTGCTGGTTCTTGTACGCCGCCAGTTGCCGTTCGTAGTTGTCCTCCCGTTGCTGCAGAAAGGCCGTGTAATTGCCCGCGTAGGAAATCACCTTCTTCTCCGCAATCTCGTACACCTGTCCCACCACTTCATCCATGAACTGGCGATCGTGCGAAATGAGCAGAAGCGCGCCGGTGTAGTTCTTTAGATAATTCTGCAGCCACAGCAGCGACAACAGGTCCAGATGGTTGGTCGGCTCATCCAACAGGAGCAGATCCGGCTCCATCACCAGCAATCGCGCCAGGTGCGCACGCATGATCCAGCCACCGCTCATCTCCCGGGCGGGACGGGTGAAATCGGATTCCCGATAACCCAGACCCCGCAGAAACTTCTTCGCGCGGGCATCGACCTGGCCATCGCTCAAGGCGTCGTATTTCGCGTGGGTCTCGAGGTATTCCGGACCCGACACCGTACCGGCCGCCTCGAGTTCCTTCAGACGCCGCTCCAGCCGGGGCAGTTCCCCCGCCCGACCCGTGGCCACGTCCAGCACGTTCTCGTCCCCCACCGCCTCGCCTTCCTGCGGGAGGTAGCCGACCATCGTCCATTCATCGCGCTCGATGACCCCGGAATCCGGGGCATCCACCCCCAGGATGAGGGAAAAGAGAGTCGATTTACCTGCACCATTGGGGCCGACCAGAGCGACCCGATCGCCGTAATTCACCTGCAACGCTGCATTCTCAAAGAGGGTGCGTCCGCCAACCGACTTCTTCAGATCCCGAATTGTGAGCATGAAATGAAATAAGTAACCCCTCACCCATACCGGTTGACCGCCGGGGACACCAGCGGAGGATCGCAGATTTATGGGGGGATTGGGACGAGCCCGATCCTCGACCGCTCATCCGCGGCGGGGGGTGAACAGCAGCAGTTCCCCGATGTTTTCGTAGCCGATGGCGGTATACAACGGCGCTCCCAACCGACTGGCGAGCAGCACCGACACTGCTACGCCGCGTCGCCGCTCCTCCCGCAGCAACCGGCACAAGAGCGCCCGCCCGATGCCGCGCCGCCGATGCAACGTCATGACGTACAGGTTGGCCACCCAACTGCCGGCACCCGAGGCCACACTGCGCACCGCCCCAACGATGTCACCACCCTCCTGAGCAACGTACTGGCGCAACGGTGCATCGGACCGGAGCTGGGTATCGGTCAGCGGACGCTGGTGCCAGGTCCTTCCAAACTGATCGGCCAACTCGCGGGTGCGTACCCGCACAATCTCCACCGGCGATTCCGTTTGCGGGATCCGCCGGAGGCAATGAACCAGCAACGGTTCGGTGGAGTTCAGCCGATAGCCCAGGCGTTTGAAGGCGTCCCGGATCGGCCCGGCTGGTTCCGCCGGACTTCGGATGAAGCTGACGGCGAATCGACCCCGACAGTGCTGCCGGGCGATCCGGTCCACCTCCTCCGGCCCGACGCCGTGGCCAACCCATTCCTCCACGCGGCAGGCCTTTGATCGGACGCGTGGGGCATCGTGCAGCCGCCACAATCCCTCGACCTGTTCCACCGTGAAGGGGTGCGTGAAGCACCGCGTGAACGCGAATCCGCGCACGAAGACCTCGATCGCTTGTTCCAGATCCACCGGCTTCATAGGCAACCCCGCCGCACGGAACCCGCGACCACGCGCCCGCGCCCGGCGGCCGAATATCGGTGCCGGGCGAACCCACCGGCGTCAACGTCCCGACGTGAATGTCGCCGGGGCTACGCAAACCCAGGGGACTTCCATCATTCGCCATCGCCCGCGAGTTTGCGATAGAGCGTCGCGAGGCTGATTTCCAAAAGGCGCGCGGCCTCTTCCTTGTTCTGCTGGGTCTGAGCCAAGGCATGGTTCAGGTAGGCCATCTCCTGCTCGCGGGCGAAGCGCTTCAGGCTGATGACCGATGCCGGTAGTGGGACCGCGGGACGATCGCCGCTGGCGGTCGATGCCCCACCGTGGCCGGACACCGGTGCAGCGGCGGATGAAGGGCCCGCAACGCGGCCAATCGCCGTACCGGTGGGCACCGCCAGTTCCGCCGCTTGTTGATCCTCCGAACCATCATCGGCCGGCGCGTGCTTCTGCACGACCGGGGGCAGATCGGCCACGCGCAATAAAGGACCGTCGGACAAAACACACGCCCGCTCGAGAGCGTTCTCCAATTCCCGCACATTGCCGGGCCAGGGATGCGCCGTCAGCGTCGCCAGTGTCCGGCGGGTCACCCGGAAGGGTTGTCCAGTACGCCCGGCGGATTTCAATTTCAGAAAGTGGGCCACCAGCATCCCGATATCCTCCCGCCGCTCCCGCAAGGGCGGCAGGGTGATGGGCACCACGTTGAGTCGATAATAGAGGTCCTCCCGGAATTTCCCGGACTGCACGAGGTTCTCCAGACATTCGTTGGTCGCGGCGAGCACGCGGACATCCACCTGTTGCGCGACCGTATCACCGACACGTCGAACCTCCTTTTCCTGGAGCACGCGCAGCAGGCGGCTTTGCAACTGAGCCGGCATGGTGCCGATCTCATCGAGGAAAATCGTCCCGCCATCCGCGTCGTGAAAAAGTCCCTCCTTGTCATTCACCGCGCCGGTGAAGGCCCCCTTGCGATGCCCAAACAATTCGGATTCCAGCAGGTTCTCCGGCAGGGCCGAACAATTGATGGGGACAAAGGGCTTCGCACCGCGGTGGGAATTGTAGTGAAGCGCCCGGGCAACCAGTTCCTTGCCGGTCCCGCTTTCACCGAGAATCAGGACCGTGGCGTCCGTAACCGCGACGCGCTCCACCATCCGGAAGACCGCCTGCATGGATTCGCCCGCGCCAATGATCCGGCTGAATCCGTTCTGTCGTTTCAACTCCTGTTTGAGCTGGACGTTTTCCTGGAGGGCCGCGGTATACGACAACGCCCGACTGATGCAGAGCTTGAGTTCATCGAGCTTGAACGGCTTCTCGAGGTAATCAAAAGCCCCCATCCGCATCGCCTCGACAGCACTCTCCACCGTGCCGAAACCGGTGATCATCACCACCACCGCGGGCGGATTCAAGGCCCGGGCTTTGCGGACAATCTCCAGGCCGTGCGGCTTGGTTTTGTCGAGATAGAGATCGGTGATGACCAGATCCGGCCGCATGCCGGTGAGGGCCTCGGTAACCCCGTTCATGTTGGTGAAAGGAAACACCTCGTGCCCCTCGGCCCGCAGAACCTCCGTGACCATTTGCACCATGGTCAGTTCGTCATCCACGAGGAGAATCTTTGCCATGGACCGGAGCCTAGCAGTTTCCGGTCGACCGCTCGAAAGCAAGTTGGCTGCATCCACCAACCCCACTGACCGGTTCGATCGGGCCGCCGAAAATCCGCCGGCTACGGACTTGTGCCTCGGGCGATCGGGTCAAAATCCTGCCGGCTTTGGTCAATTTCCAAGCGGCAAATTCTCTGGTTTCCCAG
This sequence comes from Verrucomicrobiota bacterium, assembly GCA_947471985.1. Lineage (GTDB taxonomy): Bacteria > Verrucomicrobiota > Verrucomicrobiia > Limisphaerales > UBA9464 > CANIZL01. Next base: position 41,586 of record CANIZL010000053.1, read on the forward strand.
GTCACATCGAGCGATCCTGCGGACCTATGAATGAATTCCCCAGGGTTCGTTTCAATACTCACCTCCGTCGCTGCGCCCCGGGATTCGCCGCGCTCGCCACCGGGCTGCTCACCGTCTCCACCCACGCCGCGGTAGAAACCTTCACCATTGATCCAGCGCTAAGCCTCGTCAGCCTGTCCGGGACCGTCGCCGGGGGAACCCTCCAGGAACAGGCCGCCGGAAGTCTGACCACGCCCTTCAGCGGAACCATCGTGATGGACGTCTCCCCCAACTCGGTAAAATTCGTTGGCGGAAGTTCGGTCAAGCCGGTGCAGGCGCACAATTGGGAACCCGGCCTCGCCGGTGCTGCGGGCAGCGCCCCGGCCAGCTACGGGGCCAAGGGCGCCATCGTCATCGTTATCTTTCCCGCGAACGCCAAGGCCGCGTCCCGTAATGTCGCCTTTGACTTCACCACCGCGGCTCCCCTGCCGTTGACGTCCGGAAACTTCAGCTCCAACGAACTCATCCTCAACATCATCGACACCTCCGGTGCCGTGCTCGATTACCAGGTGTCCGGTGCGGTGAACACCACCGGGAGTAAAGTCCTCAGCGGTCTCTCCACCAACAAGGTGGCCAGCACGGCGTCGCTGAAGACGGTGGGCGGCGTGGAGACACTAACGATACCGATCCGGGCGACCTATTCGTTCCGCCTGCTGAACGAAGGCGACACCCTCCTCACGTTCACGGGCAACATCGTGGCCACCCGCGGTGGCGGGACTCCGGAGGTCCCGGTGGTCGATTTCACCCTCCCCACCACACCGGGCGGGCCGCTGCATCTGGTGTGGTCCAAGAGTTACAAGCTCCAACGCACCACTCAGCTGGCGCCGCCGATCTGGGTCGACTTGGCGGACACCTCGCCCTTGAACATTCCGCTGTCCCAGCCGGGTGAGTACTTCCGGGTGGTACCGAAGTAACCGCGACGAAGCGCGTTCCGCGGTGGCAGGCTCTCCCGAACCCGCGCCGACCCACCAACGGCAAAGCGGGTTCCGAGGACCGGCTGCCGCCCCTTCGAAACCCGCCTGATTAATCGGATCAGAGGTGGCTGTCCGTCACGGCACCTTCGCTCGCGGTGCTGACGGTGGCCGCGTACTTGGCCAGCACGCCGCGCGTATAGTTCGGTTTCGGTTGACGCCACTTCTTACGGCGGGCTTCGATCTCCGTCGCCGTGAGACCCACGTCGATACGACGCTTCTCGGCATCGATGACAATCGGGTCGCCATTCTTCAACAGGGCGATCACGCCTCCATCGAACGCCTCGGGTGTGACGTGGCCAATGACGAAGCCGTGGGAACCACCGCTGAACCGTCCGTCGGTGATCAGGGCGACTTCCTTGCCCAGACCCTTGCCCATGATGGCGCTGGTCGGCGACAGCATCTCGCGCATGCCGGGACCGCCCTTGGGACCTTCTCCCCGGATGATGATGACATGTCCGGGTTTGACCCGTCCGTTGAGAATGCCCTTGAGGGCGTCCTCTTCGCGTTCGAAGACGATCGCCCGGCCCTCGAATCGCAGACCTTCCTTGCCGCTGATTTTGCCCACGGCGCCGCCGGGGCAAAGATTGCCGCGGAACACCACCAGGTGGCTGGAGGACTTGATCGGATTGTCGAAGCTGCGGATGATGTCCTGACCCTTGGGATACTTGGGCGCGCCTTTCAGGTTTTCGCGCATGGTCCGGCCGGTGACGGTAAGTGCATCGCCATGCAGAAGGCCCTCGTCGAGGAGCATCTTCATCAACGGCACCGTGCCCCCGATCTCCACCAACCGCGCCATGACATACTTGCCGGACGGCTTGAGGTCGGCGAGGACGGGAACGCGCTTTCCGACGCGGGTCCAATCATCGATGGTGAGCTTTACGCCCGCGCTGTGGGCCATGGCGATCAGGTGGAGCACCGCGTTGGTGGAGCCACCGAGGGCGATGACCACGGTCATCGCGTTCTCGAAAGCTTCGCGGGTCATGATGTCGCGCGGCTTGATTCCGCGGCGGATGAGGTTCATCACCGCGGCGCCGGCGGTTTCGCAATCGAGGGTCTTCTCCTTGGACACCGCCGCCTGCGCCGAGGAATTCGGCAGGCTGAGACCGAGGGCCTCGATGGCGCTGGCCATGGTGTTCGCCGTGTACATGCCACCACACGAACCCGCGCCGGGAATCGCCACCTCCGCAATCGCCTCCACCTCGGACGCCGAGCAGGCGCCCGCGGCATTCTTGCCCACCGCTTCGAAGATGTTCACCAGATCGACATCCCGACCTTCGTGAGTCCCGGGCAGGATCGTGCCGCCATAGACAAAGATCGACGGCCGGTTCAACCGCCCCATCGCCATCACGCAGCCGGGCATGTTCTTGTCGCAACCGCCCACCGTGACAAAACCGTCGAAACCCTGGCAGCCCACGACGGTTTCGATGGAATCAGCAATGACGTCCCGCGATACGAGCGAGTACTTCATCCCCTCGGTGCCCATCGAGATACCGTCGGAAATCGTGATGGTATTGAAAACGACCGCCTTGCCGCCGGCTTCATTGATGCCTTGAGCAACGCTGACGGCGAGTTGGTCGATGTGCATGTTGCACGGGGTGACCATGCTCCAGGTGGAGGCGACGCCGATCTGGGGTTTGGCGAAATCCTCCTGCTTGAATCCCGTGGCATACAACATACCACGGCTCGGTGCGCGCTCGATGCCATCGACAACGATGGAGGAAAACGCGCGGGTGTCGGGAGCAGCGGCCTTGGCTTTCCCGGAGCGGACAACGGATTTTTTACTCATGCGATACCCGGCAGAATGACGAATGCCGGCCGGGCGCGGAAGGCAAAGTTGCACCAGGCATCACCTGGAGTGTGCGACAGAAATCTTCCCGCCGTCGCCCGGGCAGGAGCGAAGGAGGGTATCGGCGCCGCTGGCGAGCTGGTAGCGAAACGGCTCCACCGCCCCCTGGGTACCAGGTTCAAAGTCCACCCCCACCAACACCGGGCCAGGTTCACTGCGCATACAAGTGGTACCACGCTCCCTATGCCCCCCAGCGCTCCAGATTGGGTACCAGGTTCACGGATCTGTAGCCCGTCGGGTAGCGTGCCAGGCACCCTATCCCGCCGTCCCTCGAATACCGAGCCAAGCTACCTGTAAAAAAGTCTGTAACTCCTTCCCGAATTTTACGTAGCAGGGCGTGGAACCCCGCCCCGTTGGGCGGGGACCACAAACACTACGAAGAACAATATGAGACTGAAGCGAATCAAACCGGCGGGAGAGACGGCAGTGTATCACTGCGTTTCACGAATTGTGGGTGGGGAGAAGCTGTTGGACGACTTGGGGAAGGAGAAGTTGGTCCAGCTCCTCTGGCCCCTGGCCACCTTCTGCGGGGTGGAGGTGCTGACCTACTGCATGATGTCCAATCACT
>CANIZL010000054.1 GCA_947471985.1 Verrucomicrobiota bacterium
CGTGGCCGACGGCGATTGGCCCTGCAGAACCACGCTGGTTGCGGTTAGCGCAGTCGGAATCTGCACGGGTTGGTGGGACGGTATCGGAAACCGCTTAAGCTTGGTTCCATCAAACTCATAACGTTCGTCCCAAAGCGTCTTACGAACTCTTGCGCCTTCGGTTCCGACATGGTCACCGCCTTTGGGGAAAGCTACCTGCTTCATCCAGAAGCAAGAGAGGGAGCTGTTAAGCACTCCTACCAATCTGACATGTTCCCCTTCAGTCGCGTCGGGAACGAGTTTGATGATTGGCGCGTGGCTGTTGAACATGTAACCACCGCGGTCTAAGACGAAGTGATTGTGGGTGGCTACGTTCGCGAACGAAATGGACAAACTGGTCCGCATCTTTTTCGCCATGATGATGGCGTATTCTCTCCAATCCAGACCTCGTTGAGCCTTGGTTTTTCCAAAGTAAGGGGCGAAGGCAAGGATCCGACGAAACTTCCAAAACTGCTGCTCAGCGGTAGGCGCTCCGACGAAGGAACCGCGCTCGTCGTAGGGGTAAATCACCCCGCTCGTCTCTCCATAACCAAAGTCTCGGATTGTCTCTCCTATCACCATCTTACGTAGAGATTTTTCGCTTATTCCAATTCGCGACCAATCTTGACGAGAATCAGAAACGAATACGTCGTCATCTCCAGGAATTGCCAAAAAGCCAATGGATTCGCACTTGTCGCCGACGCAATAGTCCACGCTTTCGTCGATTTCTTCCTTCAACTCGGCTGCTCCCCCACCGCCAATGCTCCACGGGTGTGAGTGAAACTTTTGTCGGAGTGAGTCAGCCGAACTTACCCATTCGCTCTCGCTGCCCGGTTCGTCGATCTGACGCACAATGGCCCGCCAGACTAAACCTTTCGAGGGGTCGGCGGGCGTCGATGGTTCGCCTGCAATTCCGAGCACGGTGCGGATGGTGCCACTCACAGGCGGCTGATTTTTCCCATAAAGGATGACCGTGGGCGTGCCGTGGCCGGGGATGTAGGTGCCCGAGGTGTCGAGGACGTGCGTGAGGTTCCAGCGCGGGAGGAATTCCTCGATGAGTTTTTTGCCAAACTCGCGCTTCATGAACGCATTCCCGGTAATCTGCCCGACGAAACCGGCCGGCTGCTGCGCGGTGCCGTCGCCTCTGACTGCAAGGTCGAAGAATCGCTCCATGAAAGGCACGGAAAGCGAGTATTTGCCGCGGCACGAGGGGAAACGCTCTCGGTAAAGCTCACTGACTGCCTTGTCCTTGACGGTGATGTAGGGCGGATTGCCGACGACGGCGTGGTATTGCTGCCCGAGGATACGGTGCAGGGCCTCGACGTCCTCGACCTCGTAGTGGTGCTTGAGTTCGTCGCGGAAAATCGCGTCTCCGGTGTCGAAGGTCCGCTGTGGGCCAGTGTTCGACTCGAACTCGCGAAACCGCCGCCCATGCAGCAGCGAGTCCCCCGTGGCCAAGTTGAGCCGAAAGTTAGGTGTGCCTTTGAGTTTGGTCACCCCCACCGACCGAAGTGCGGCAATCAGCAACCGAAACCGTGCAATCGCCACCGCAAACGGGTTCAGATCGACGCCGAACACGGAATCCAGAGCTCGCTGTGCCAGTTCACGGATTGGTGTGGCAGGCTCAGCCTGTTGCCAGAGCTTCAGAATCCGGTCGAATCCCCCCAGCACGAAGTGACCAGAACCACACGTGGGATCGATCATCCGGACGCCCTTCAATCCGAAGGTTTGGATTGCCGGGTTCAACGTGCGGTCGAGGATGAACTCCTCGATGAAGAGCGGCGTTTGCAGCAGGGCGTAGCGCTTTCGCGCCGCCTCGGACAGATTTTGGTAGAGGTCGCCTAGGAAACGGGTGTCCCACGAGGCGTCTGTGAAATCGTGGTTCAGCACTCCAGTGTCGGGGTTCCGCTCCTGCCAGAAGCGCAGGAGCTTGGTCACCGCGTCGCCGGTCGGGCCGAACTGCCAGAGCGGGTTGTGCTTCGGATCGAACAGGTGGCTGAGGCCCGCCAGATTCGCCGCCGTGCGGAAGACGTGTTCAAGGTAGTCGCGGTCGGAATGGAGCTTATTCGTCCGGAAATATTCCTCCAGTTCGTGCTCCGCCGCCGTCCTCCGGTCGCCCGGCCCGCTGATCCACGGATGGTCCAGCAGCTCGTTGTCCTCCAAGAACCGGATGAAGACTGTTCCCAGCACCCAGGCCACGGCGATCTGAGTGATCAGTTCATCCCGCCACACCGAGTAGGCCTCGGTCGTCCGCCGACTCGCCCGGGCCGCCTCATATTGCCCGGTGAGCTTGGCCTTGATAGTCGGTTCCGCGTCGGAACGGTTGCGCAGGTCCTTCTCCAGATTGAGGAGGACCGGCTTGAGGGCGTCGAGCAAGGCAGTGCGGTCGATCATGACGTTGCGTTCTGAAAGCGGGCGGTAAGGTTGAGCCACACCTCGGGGATTTGTTCCCACTGTCCTCGCGTCGCCACCGGGACCGGACGTCCGTGGAGCGTGGGAAGTCGGTTCTGGTCGTCCGAGGGGACGAGCACCCAGAGGGATCGGGGATTCTGGCCATCGAGGCAGATGGCTTCGCGGAGTTGTTCCAAAATCGGGATCTGGTTGAACCGGGCGAGCAGACCAATGTTCGTCAGGAGCACCGGACCATCCTGCGCGACCAATTGCGCCTTCAACTTGGGCATCACGTAACTCGCCACGAGTTGATTGAGCTTATTCCAGTCGATGGAGGTCTCGGCGGCTTGGTCGGCCTCCAGGATTTTCTCCCACTTCACCTTCAACGACTCGGCTTGGGCCTTCAGTTCGTTCAACAGAAGGGTGTCGAGGTCGCAGACCGCCACTGGAAACCCCTCGCGGAGCCTTTGCTCAACGACGAGGTAGTTGGTCGTTGTCGAAACCAGCACGAGGTAGCCCGCCGTTTGGATCGAGCGTTGGAGCCGGTCCGTGAACTGATTGGCCGTCAGCTTCTCCGCCGTGACGCCATTTTCCTCGGCGTTGCCCGAATTCCCCTTCGTCGCCGTCGAGGAACTCACCCCGGTCACCCGGTCCCGCCGCTCCGAGCGATAGGCACCCCGGCCATTGTCCGCCGTCGGGTCCCACTTCAGCTTCGTATCGACCTGATCGAGCAAGGTATCCAGCTCGGGGCGATTGGGCAGCGGAGCCGCCTCGGGATAGCGGCTGCTGACGCGCTGGCGGATGTCATCGACCGACAGGTCTCGCGTGCCGAGCAACGCACCCGCCGCCAACTGGATGGCGCGGCGCGGTTCCAATCCCCGGGGATAGACTTCCAGACGCGAGGAGAGTCCGGCAGTCAGCGAGGCGTTCACCGCCAGCTTAACCAGTCGTTCGTCGGAAAGCGGGGAGACTCCCTGCGGGACACGAACCCGGCGCAGGGTCTCGACCACCCGCGCAGGCGGTGCGAGCGGATCTTGCAGAGCCAAATCGTCGGCTTCCTTGCCCAACCGGAAGGCGTAGTCACCTAGGTCGTGGCTGATCGCAATCAGCACGCGGTCGTTGCTCCGGCTTTCGACGAAGCGGGCGGTCTTCAGGGAAAACTCGGTTTCGCAGGCGGTGCGGAGAACCGCGATGGCGATTTGCGTCCGCCGGGGCTCGGTCTCGGTGGAGCCTCGGGCCGCGAGGAGCGCGTCCGCGAGTTCCTTGTGCGTCATCGCTCCGCCGGAGGCCTGGAGGATGTGGAAGATGGCCTCGCGAAGTCCGGTGATCGATGGCGTGCGCGCCCAACGGTCGCGGGCACTGCCAACGACCTGGCCAATCCGCTGACGGGACACGCCGCTGTGTTTGGCGACCTCGGTCTGGCTGGGCCATCCCGCAAGGTCTTCCGGCGGGATGACCGCCCGCGGGGCATCGTTGAGCGCGGAACCGCTCGAAGGGGAATCCGACGGTTGGGAACTTTCCGACGGGAGTTCCTTCAACCCCAGAATGAGGCGGATGATGTCGGCTTCGCCTGCGCCAATCCTGTTCAATGACGAGACCAAATGATTGGCCACCCAATCGATGCTCGCGGATTCCGACTCGTTGGGCGTGCTGTCCCGATGATCGGTTTCCGTGGCGTCCTGTTTGGGCTGGATGTCCGGGAAGCGAACACGCAGGTCGCGGTGCAGATCGGTGATTTCGCGCTGCGTCTTCTTGCCGACGCCGGACAGCCGATTGAGCCGCCAGATGGAGCACTGCAAGAGGTCCCGGACAGTGATGGCGTTGATCTTGTCCACGGCATTGGCCGCCCGGGTGCTGAGACCAAGTTCGACCAACTGGGTGGAGAGCTGAGCCTTCTCAATCAGCGCAGCGCGAGCAGCGGTCGTGATCAGGTCGCCACCATGGGGCGTCTGATCCAGTTCCGCGAAGACCGCCAGCCATGCGTCGCGCATCTGGCGGGCGTTGTCGAACCGCTGGCTGAAATCCCGGCGCAGGGCGCGCTGGAAGAACTCGATCAACTGCTCACGCAAATCGGCGCTGAAACGTTCTGGGAAGAGATTGGCTTCGCAGTCGAGGACGGCTGGATCGCTCTTGCCGTCGCCCCACGCGGGAAGATCCCCGGTGGCCATCTCGTAGAGCGTCATGCCGACGGCGAATCGCTCCGCCTGGAGATCCCAGCGGATGGGCTTTCGAAGCCGGATGAAGGGGTCGAGGTAGGCGGTCGTTCCACACCGGATGTTCTCTGCGGAGATGTGGGAAAGTGAGAAGTCGAACAGCGCGAGGTGCTGCTCGGACTGCTTGCCACGCTGCCGGATGCCGATGTTCTCGGGCTTGATGTCGCGGTGAGCCACGCCCATGCGCTCCAGTTCCACGACGGCATCGATCAGGTCCGTGCCGAAGCGCTGGAGGAAGTCGATGTGCAAGCGGCCTTCCTTGCGCAGGCGGCGGGCCAGCGTTTCTTCGCCCGCACGCTCCATCAGGATGCCTGCCAAACCGTGGAGATGCAGGAGTTCCTGGGCTTTGACGATCCCGGGATGGTCGAGGCGCTTGAGGGTCTCGAACTCCGACTTCAGGCGGTCGTTGTGGTCGGGCTGATTGGCGAGCTTCAGCACGGATTGCGATTCGCCGTGCTGAACCAAAAAGGCGACGGCCGTGGAACCTTGGCCGAGCCGTTCCAGCACTACCAACCCGCCCGGGAGGCGGTCGCCCGTCTTCGCTTCGATGGGATTCTGACGCGCCTCCGAATCCGGCGTGGTCAGTTCGTTCTCCACCAGGTTGAGTTGGTGGAGGAATTCCCGGACGTCGTCGTAGCGGGCGAGGACGTCGGGATGCGTGCTGAACCGGATGAGATCGCGAAGTTCGTCGCCCGCAGCATCCATGACGCTGCCGATGTCCAAACCGCCTTCGCTCGTCACCCGCTGGGTCATTTCCAACGGCGACGTCGCGGGCGTCTGGCCGGTGAACAGGTAGTAGGCCAGCGCCCCGAGGCTGAAAATGTCCTGGCTGAGTGCGTCGCAGAACGGGTCGCGCTGCGCTTCCGGCGAGAGGTAAACGGCCGAGGAATCCTCCACCAACTGCTCGGCGTGGAGGGTTCCGGTGACGCGGGTCGCACCGGTGGTGGTGGCACTCGACCGCCGCGCGAGTTGCCAGTTCAGGATCTGGAGTTGGGGAACGGGAGCCTCGGGATTCAGCACCAGAATGCTCTGAGGGCTGAGTGCGCGGTGAACCAAGCGGCGATGATGAGCGAACTGAAGGGCTTCAGCGATCTGCCGCACGAATTCGAGGCGGGTGCCGACCGTCAAGCGGTCCGCCCGTTGCGCCATGTAATGGTCGAGACGTTGGGCACCGGTCGGAATCCGGAACACCAGCGCCGGTCCGAGCTCGTGCTGGGTAAACGTCTCCGCGAGGACGATTCCCGGATGCAGCAGATCCTGGAGTGACATGAACTCTTTCTCCGCGGCGCGTTGGAGGGACTGGCGTTCATTGGCGGGAAGATGCGGCGCAATCGGGTAGAGACGGACGATGCGCCGCGTATCGGGCAAATTGACGTGGGCCGCAATCCAATCCTGAAACAGGCCGACCGGGCTCTCGTTGAAGATCTCCTTGAGCTCGAAATCGGCCACCCGCCGGGACTTCTGGGTCTGTCGGATGCCCGCTTCTTCCAACGCCCGAAAGACTGCACGAGCCGCCGGTTTGTCGAGGCGTTGGGCGTTGTTGCGCTCCTGCCCGAGTCCATTCCGGTTGATGAGCGCCTGAAGGATCCCCGGAGACTTGTCTGTGTCGCGAAGGAAGACGTTCGTGCGCCCGGCCCCCGCCAAACGATTCTGGAGGTCAGTGGCGGAGCAAAACACGACCGCTTCGAGATACGGAATCGACGTCTTGGCCGCCGCCTTCTGCCGCCGCAGTAGGGAAACCAGCTTGCGGGCCTTCCGATTGGCGAGGAAAAGCGGGTTGTCGTAGGTGAAGCGGTGCCCGCCAGTGGTCCATGTCCACGTGTGGACGTCGCCGTTGAGGATGCCCGGCCGGCTCTTGATCTCGACCAGGAAGAACCCCATCGGGGTCAGAATCAGGGCATCGATCTCGTTGATCGTGCCGTCATCCGCGAGAAACTCGAAGTTGGACCAAGCCATGTAGGGCTCGTGGTCGGGCAATCCCGCGCGCAGGTATTCCAACGCCTCGGACTCCCAAGCCGATTGGGAGGGCGTGATGGCTTTCCAGCGTTGCGGTGACATGTGTGGGTGGCAGCTCCGGGCGTCAGGACCTACGGTTTCGGGGTCTTCTTCCCCTTGGTTGGGTACTTGGCCTCCCCGACGGCTGACTCGTCACCCGCGAGACCGCCCTTGACCCATCCGTCGATCTCCGAGGCCAAGAATTTCCAGAGCTTGCCCACCTTGTGCGCGGGCATGCGTTTCCGGGTGATCCACTTGTAGATCGTGTCCGGATTGACCCCGAGATGCGCCGCGATCTCGTCCACGGATAACCAGCGTTCTGGCATAAGATTCTTTCTGTGATCAGGCCATGAGGCACGACCACTGGGAACCAACGGATTCAATTTCCAACGCTACGAGAGCTGTCCAACAAAGCCAGCCAAAAACCGGATGAAGCGGAGGTGAAAACCACTCTCAGAGCAGACGGTCAACGTTCTTGACCGTTCGGAAGCGCACCGGCTTTGGCTTGGTTACTCGTTCAACAACCGCTTCCGCTACTAATCGAGCAAGCCACGCTTTTGCCTGCGGTTTCGTGACATCGAGAAGGCCTGCAACCTCATCCTCAGTTCGAGGCTCAATAAGTTCACGGCGTAAAATGTTCCGGACCGCCGTCAATAACTCAACGCCTGCCGATGGCTTCGAAGTAGCCGCCGGTAGCAGGCTGCTCTCTGCGACCGCTTCAGCTTTTTCAGCCACAAGTGCAGGCTCACAAGCTGACGGTTCCTTTCGTAGAGTCAGCGACAACGTGTCCTGTTTGAGTTCAACAGCTACGGACCCAACAGCAGCGGTGAATGCCATTTCGAATTCCTGAACGCTGCGCGGATTCGGCCACGGTTTGCCGCCACGGCTAAGCAGGGCCGAATTGCCTTTGCCGGCATTATCTCCGTTGCGAACAAAGATCGGCACGAAGTGAAGGCGGTCGAGTTGCTCAATGGCTCCAGCCCATGTTCCGCCCTTCTCGAAGTCCGAGGTCACCACCAAAGCCTTGTCCGCGAGGGCATAGATGAGTTTGTTGCGTTGCATGGCGTGCCCGACGTTGAAGCCCGCCGCCGGATCGTAAGGAGAGATAAGCACCAGTCGGCCTTCCATCAATGGCTGGCGATTTTCCCGCGCCAGCGCCGCCCGTTCCAGGCTATCCGCCATCACGCCCGCCACATCGCCGCCCGCAACCAAAGCACCATACATCGCCGCCCTGTCTATTCCCTTCGCTCCACCTGACACGATGTTGCGACGCGCCGCGGCGCTCAATCGCCCGACGTTTTCAGTGAATCCGACGAGTTCGTCATCCACATGGCGAGAGCCGACAACTGCCAGCCCGCCTTTTTCGAGCAAAGCAATATCGCCGCACCCGTAAAGCAGCGGAGGTGCATCTTCCTTGAGCTTTGCCTTCAGCCGCCTCGGATACTTGGGGTCAGCCCGGCTGATCACCCAGATGGCCCGTGCATTCCAACGTTCCACGGCCTGACTGAGCAGGAACCCACGCGCAAGAAGCGCATCCAGCCGCGCTCGGCCGAAAGGCTGCGCGCAAACTTCAATCAACTCCTGCGCATCCGGCGCGAGCAAGTCCGCAGGCTGCTTCTGCTTTTGGCGCAGTATGACTGCGAGTCGGTTGTATTCACCCAGGCTGAGTAGATCGCGGGTGGTCTCACCGCGTCCGGCAATCAACGGAGCGGTCAGGAGCAGGATCGCCTGCGTGTTCGGTGTCAGAGGCTCGATCATTCGTCAGAGTTTGCAGTTGATGCCAGCGCCAAAGGATACACCGGGCCACTGCCGTTGGAGGTTAAAAGATAAGCGGCGACCGTCAGCGTCCACCTTGAATCCACCATATCATCTACCAGAAGCACGGGACCAGTCGGCACTTGTCCACGGACGGCCAGTGCGCCATCCACGTTGCGCGCCTGCTGGCTGCTGTTCGCCATTTCCTTTTGAGCCGGTCTCTCATCTGTCTTCTCCATGACCGCATGAAAAGGCAAGTTTAACGCAGAAGCCAGACGCCGTGCAAAGTCAGGCACAAGGTCGGGATGGCGGAGCGATGGAATACATGTCAACCACTGCGGAGCCGGAGTGGGTCTCCACGCATTCACCAGAGCCGCACATGCTGTTACCAGTTCTTCGGAGAAACGCCCTTCTTGATACTTGCCGCGACGAACTAGCTGTCCCCAGCCGGCATCGCCCCATGTGCAAAGCATTTTGCCGGGTTGGAGATTCTGACCGACAGGTATGCTCGTATTACTCCGAGCACCCAGACTCGGAAGGCCTCCTGGCGGCCATTTTTTGCGAGGTTCGAGCGGCAGATCGGAGCGTCGCAAAAAGGCTATAGCCTCCTGGACGAGTCCGGCATGTACTGTGCCAGGCAAGTGAGGAAGGTTTGGAGGTTGGAAACCCGCAGTGACACCATCAAGCGCATCAATCAGGAACTCCATGTGGCCGTCCGTAAGCCTCACATAATTCTGCATTTGATCCTGCTCATCCTTTCGCAAGGCCGTGATACTTTCTGCCCTCTGCCAAAACGCTTCGCTCAAATCTGCTGCCGCAAGAATCCATTTGCTGCCCTGCCTGATGACAGGAGCGGGAGATTCCAGTGACATGAGTAGCAAAGCCTTCTCGATGCGACTTTCACTCATATTGACGTGCGCGGTCAGTTCTCTTTTCGACAAACCCTCCGGTGCAGCCAGTAATGCTGCGAGAACCTGAGCGGCTTCGTCCCGGGTCGGGAATGCGCCTTTGCGGAACGAGTCTGTAATGTCAGTTTCCTCCCTGCCGCTCAGAAGAACCCCGTAGGCGTGCGGCACCGCTCGTCCTGCACGTCCGACTTGCTGGTAATATGCGACCACTGAGCCCGGAGTTTGGTAGTGAATCACAAAAGACAAATCCGGCTTGTCGTAACCCATTCCCAGTTTCGTCGTGGCCACGAGAGCTTTGATTTGATTGCCTAGCAATGCGTCTTCCAATTCGTGGGCACGCTCAGGCGGCAGTTCGCTGTGGTAGGCGTATACGTCGTGCCCCTTTATTTGCAGCCATTCCGCAACACGTTCAGCATCCCGAACGGTCAAGGTGTAGATGATTCCGTATCCCCCCAACGTCTTCAATTGTTCTGCGAGCCAAGCCATCCGTTCAGCGGGATCTGACAACCGGATCGTCTGTAGGAAAAGGGACGCACGCGCGAGGTCCCCGCGAATCTTTTGCAAGTCTGGTCCAAGGACAACATCGAGATCGGCCATAACACGATTGTTCGCCGTAGCGGTTGTCGCGAGAACCCGCACGTTTCGCGGAAGACTTGCGATTCTACGCTGAATCTGGCGGTAGTGTGGCCTGAAGTCATGCCCCCAGTCCGAGATACAATGCGCTTCATCAATCACCAGCAATGAGATGTTGCCAGTAACCGGTCCCAAAACGCCATCGACAAAGTCAGGGTTTGAGAGTTGCTCCGGCGTGCTCAGAATAATGTCGATCTCGCCGTTTCTGACTCTGGCCCCGTTAGCGGCCCATTCCGGCCGGTTATCATGGCTAAACCGAGCAGCTCTTACTCCCATTCGAGCCGCCGCGTCTATCTGGTTCCGCATCAACGAAAGAAGCGGCGAAATCAAAATGGCAGGTCCCAAGCCTTCTTCGCGCAGCAGCTTGGCGGCGATGAAATAGACCGAACTCTTTCCCCAACCGGTTTTCTGCACCACGAGCAAACGACCACGACCATCCACTACATACTGGATTGCTTCTTCCTGACCGTCATGAAAGACAGCGGCGGGATTCTTCGTGCCGAGGCACAGCAGTTCGAGAGCACGTATTGAATTGTATGGCATGGTGGCTAGATGTTCACATTTCACCGTGCGCGAGATGCCGCCCGTGCCCAACCAAATAGCTGGGCTCCCCGGAGGCCTTCGAGGTTGGCGTTGTCGACGCTGTATTTGTTGAGGGACATTTAGGATGAGATCTGTGGCCCGAAGTATGAATAGTCGATCTCCATGATCGCTCTGCGCGCATTCGTCGAGACCGTCTGCAACGAGCTGTCGGCCAAGATGGCACCAATGGCGACGAGGTCTTCCCTTTCGTTGGCGGCATCAATCAGGAGCCGCAGCGCGGGGAACTTGTCGGAGTCCATACTGATGGTCCCGTTCCGCAGAGAGTCTAGTGGTGCGGCGAGAGAGTCCGTTTTCTGAATCTCTGGGACAAGCGATTCGTAAGCTGCTTTCCGTTGGCCCGTGTTGCCATCAATGCGGGGCAAAAGCCTGTCGACGAGTGACTCTCTCCGTTTGTCACGGTTTGTGATAGAAGTTGCCAGAGATGTTGCGAGCGCTGAATTGGCGTCGACGGGCTTGGCGTTTGCCGCAGCCTGAAACAGCGGTTCGTATTCCGCCAAGCTCTTTCTGAGCTTGTTGCTCTTGGCAGCAGCGGCGTTGAGCTGTTTGATCAATTGGCCGATTTCTCCCGGTTTTAATGACCGAAGCAGGAAGAAGCACGGTCCTTTGGTTCCGCCGTAGTTGAGCGCGCTTGCGATGAATGGCCAGAGGCTGTGCGACGAGAGACCGCCTTTTGTTTCTTCCTCAGGGAGTCCAATATTGTCGATGCCGATCGCGGCGAATCGGTAAACCGAATTTATCGGAGGGAGCGACAGGATGCCTTTGTCCAACTCCCCATTGGCGTTGCCAACGTAGGCACTCCACGCGTCGGAGAGCTTGTCGAACTTCTTCTTCATTCCTTCGATGTAGATTGGCAGAGCCTCGGGATTCGAAGATTTATCGACGACTTTAACCGCCGTGGCGTTGACTCCTTTTCCAACCTTAAACATCTCTCCAACATTCGCCTTCTGAAGACTTTTAATGAGGACAGAGATGTCCTGAGCGCGAGGTGTAACTTGGACTCGCTGCAGAGTTTTCAACCAATCGGGCTCCGACTTAGTCAGCTCGGGCAGCACTAAATAAATTCCTGTAATCGAAGCGCCTGCCTTTGATTTGTCGCCCGTTGATAGCAGTGCGGCCAACTCCTGCGCGATAAGGGTCCTCTCCTTGGGAAGTGCAGGAATTGCCGGAACGTGCTTTAGGTAAGGTTTCCACTTTGTGCTTTCCGCCAAGGCGAGAAGAAAATCTGCGACTGACTTCCCTGCCACGAAAGCCACATCGCTAGAAATGCCCGCACCTCCGTGAACGGCACATGCTCTGGCGGTGAAGATGACCGGAAATGTGCTGCACGCTGCATCCAATCTTTTGAGGTGAGCGGAAGCGTCAGGAACGCCGTGCGTTAGCGCTGCGAGCCGGGGGATCTTCGAGTTCAAAGTCGCTCGGAATGAGTCGAGGGCTTCGGATGCGGACAAGTAAAACCCGCTGTCCTTGCGGACAATCCCGAACGCTCCATGGACTTCATAAAGACAAGCGGAAATGGCCAAGTCCGCAGCAATGCCGATCAAGCCTATCTCAATTGCACCATCAGTGCTGACAGGTTCGTACGCTACGGTCTTGGGAATGGACAGCATTCCAAACGCTGTCGTCAACGCTCTCTGGCTTACGATTAGCCGCTGGTCAGTTTCGGATTTCAGGAGACGGGGCATCGCAGGTCAGTTGGTTGTTTTGAGTTCGCCGCTCAGCAGCTTCGGCAGCAACGTATCCCGCAGGGTGGCCTGAGTGCGGGATTGATATCCGAGGATGTCGGCTTCGCCGGTCCGATTGGAGGATATGCTGCCGTTGGCGAGGACTAAGCCGACCACACCGTGGGGCGCGTGATGGTCGATGAAGTGCTGCGCCCACGTGAATGTGGCGTTGCTCTTGGGAGGAAAGCTGGGACTTCGACATCCCACCCTGGCTCTCTCCCAATTCGAGGCGGAGAGGGAGAAGAAGCGCACGGCGTTGTCCTTGCGGAACCGGTCGGACTCGTTGAAGGGCGGATTAGCGAGGACGTAGTCGTAGCAGGGGGCGGGATGGCGGTTGCAGCAGATGGTGTCGGCGTGCTCGGGGCCGAACTCGTCCTCGATGACGCGTAGCGCGAGGTTTATCACCGCGAAGCGACGTAAGCCGCAATCAGCCTCGAAGGGTCGAATATGCAAGTGCGACCTGGGTTTGTACCCAGGTAAACCTCTTCGCGGCATCCCTTCGCGAGCTTTTCCCAGCTCTGCCCCGAGATCTGCCGTGATCCTGGCAACTGATGCACAGCCTTGTGGCATAATGGGGCCGTGATGAACCCCCACCCCTCAATGGGGGGCATGGGAGCGCAACGGTCTCAGCCTCGAATCCTAGGCCAGACGTCCAGGAAAGCCAGCCAAAAGCCAAATGAAGCGGATGCCCACGAGGTAGCCACTTCGGTCTCCGGATCGGAGTCGTTGGGCGTTTTCTCGATCGAGTTTCGACCGTCGTTACCGCTGGGCGCAGCGCTCAGCCGGGGTGCTGGACGGACAGACGACCCCAGTGCTGTTGCAGGTAATCCACCACCAGACGGCGGTGGCGGTGATGATGCGTTGCCTCGCTGCAAAGTAGGCAGCCGCCCGTGATGGCGGCGGGATAGATCTGCTTTTCAATTTCCCTCTTTCTCACTAGGTCCAGGAAGGCCAGTTCGTAGTCCGGCCATTCCCTCCTGTGGTTCCCGAAGGCAGCAAGGCGGTGAGGTCGTTTCAGCGCAGCGCGAGATTCGCGATCACCTACGTCCTGGATCCGCTTGGCGGAGGCAGTCCAGCGCTTGGCGAAGCAGCCCGTTGGCGCGCGTCCATTGTGGGACCGGAGCGCTGGGTGGCACGGCGTTGAGTAGATCGCTGACGGCGTCGAAGGCCTCGACGAGCCGTTTCTGTTCCGGGGCGCGGAAACGGACGGTGTCCCAGCGGTCCATCTCACCGGAATCGAACAGGGCGCGGCGGATGGTGGCTTCGGGAACGAGCCCCTGCATCCAGGCGGTGAAGACTTCGGTGACCCACTCGTTGTGTTGGGTTTCGAGGACGTCCTTCATCCGCCAAAGGTTGAGGGCGTGGTTTCCGTTGAAAGTGGACCAGACGAATCGGCGCAGATGCTGGCCACTGTGGGTGTCGGGGTTTTCGCGAATGGAGTTGGCGAGGTTTTGCAGGGCCTCCTCGGCCGTGCGCTGACGGGTGGTCCGTCGGTCGAGTTCGGCTTGCGAAAGGAATGAGGGCGCGGCGAGGACGACGGCCAGGAGTTGGCGAATGGCTTCAGGGGGCGCCTCCTTGAGTTCCGACCGCCAGGCCTTGGATCCGTCGCCGGGAATGGCATGGAGAACGGAGCCCTCCACCCGGACGGTGGCGCGGCCGTTGGTGAAGGTGGCGGGAGCCGTGCGTTGGAAGCCGTGGTTTTCGAGGAGTTCCTTGAGCCAGGGTTGTTCGGTGAGTTGTGGACGGGCGAGTTCTGGAGCCATTCCTGGGTCTTACCATGTCTGCACAACGTCTCGAAAGAGGGGAACTGCAACCGGGCTGCGTCCCGCTCCTGCATCATTACGGAGTAAAAGGTCACCGGCGGAAAAACCAGTCCCCAACGGGCGTAGCGCCGCTGTGGACCGATCCGCCGACCCGCCAGGTCGCGGTCCACAGCGTAGCGCCCGGGGCCCCGTTGGGGGCGGTTTCCTGGGATTCGCGGTTCCGGCGCCGCTCCCTTCGGGTCAGTGGGAATGTCCCTGCGATTGAGAGTTGGACTGGGAATTCGACGGCCCCGCAGCGCGACGCCGTTTCTCCTCCTCCCGCCGGATGTCGTCTTCCTTCCGACGCGTTTCTTCCGCTTCGCGGGCTGCGCGCAACCTTTCCTGTTCGGCGCGTTTCGTTTCTTCCTCCGTACCGTATTGGTCGCGCATCTGGGCATGGCCATCAGCGGTAAAGAACTTGGTGTGCTCGGAGGCTACGTAGATCCGGACGGGAGTCTTGGTGCGTTGTTTGACGATGGCGGCCAACTCTTGGGCAGAATCATTGGCCTCGAACAGTACATGGGCGAATCGGGACCGGGATTTCCGGGCGTCCCGGTGGGTCACGGCATAGGCCAAATCGATGATGGGGCAGTTCCCGGTCGGAATGGTGACCGTTTTGCCGGAATCGAGAGCCACCTGAATGCTGATCGAATTGACCTTGGTCACGGTTCCTAGGTCGTCCGGTTCCACGCCGTAGCTGCGTTTCCCACGGCGGAAGATGATCCGGTCGTTCTGGTGGACGATGGTGCCACCGACCAACGTTCCGGTCTTGGCGATGTGACCGCCCTTTTGCCGACGCTTCTGTGCGGCCTTGTTCAAAACATCGGCCCGCTTGCGGGTCTGGGTTAGAATCAGGTTGTCCTCGGGATACTTCATGGCCTTCCCGGTCCAGTCGTTGATGAGGCTTCGGAACGTCTCAAGGTCCGTCTTGGCGATCACAATCTGCGAACGGCGGAGCCGCTTGTCACCCAGCCCCCACTCACTCGGGTTCCATTTGGTGGAATTGATCCGGTCATCGCGGAAGAGGATCCGCTTCACGCCGGTGGCAAGGACGGCAGCGAGCGTCTCCCGGATCTGACGCTCCATCCGGGTTCGAGTCCGGTCCAACGGAAGGATCAGGCGGCGCTTGAGCCCGAGCGGGTCCCGGTTCGGCGTCACCACCAGCCCGGGAAGCTTGAGCTTGGACACGGGATTCCAGTCGGGGGCATTCCGAAAGACGCGCACGTCCCGCACCTCCAGAAGGAAGAAGCGAAGGTCAATCGCCCACCGCGGGCCACCCTGCTGGGGTGTCTCCTTCCGAATCCGGAAGCTCGCGAACGGTCCCTTCTTCTGGTTGCCCTGGCCCTTATCGGCCGATTGCTTTCGACCCTTGGACTCCTTGGCGCGTTCGCGGGCGCGCCGGAACTCCTCCTTGGATTTGTCTTTCTGCTCGGCGTGTTCCCCGTCGGCCTTCCGCGATTTCGCCCGGGACTTCTCCTTGGAATCCTCATGGGCGCTACCCTGGGTCTTCTCCTCCGAAGTTTGGGCGGTCTTGGTCTGGGTTGGCGACGGTTCTTTGTCGTGCGCTTTCTGTTGCTCTCGGTTCTGTGCCTTGGCCTCCGCCTTCCTCTGGGTCAACTCGAACGCCTTTTTCAGCCGGGCCTCAAGGTGGATCATTCTCCGCTGTGCGTCGTTGATGCTTCGCAACTGCTCGCGGGCTTCCTTCCTGCCCGCCTTGATCGCCTCGGCGAACTCGGTCTGTTGCCGCTCATTCTTGACGCCGTCGGATTTCCGGAACTTGGGCGCGGCGGAGTAAACAGCGGCGGCTATCTGGCGGGCCGAAAGTCCGGAGTCCTGCGTGATGCTGGCGACCGCCTCCAGGACCTCGGCCCGGGTCAACGTCCCTTGGTGCTTTCCCATCGCCGTGCGGACGGCTTCCGCGAGCAAGCCCATTTCGAGATTCCGTGCAGCGATGCTCTTGGTAGGCCCCATGAGCCGGGTCACCTCATTCTCCGTCCAACCGAACTCCTTGCCGACATCCCGCCATTGGGGAAACAGCTGCTCCCGCGGAACGTGTTCTTTGGCCCGCCGAGTTGACCGCGCCGCCGCTTCCGCTGCCACCGCACCGTAGTCGCCCACCGCCTCGCATTGGGCGAGGACCTCCTTCCGGCGCGTCGAAAACCGGTCGATCAGTTCGGGACTCACGCCCTTGACCTCGAACCAACTCTCCACCTGCTGGATGGGCCACTGGAGGTCCCGACGGAGGAGTGACGCCAGCTCACACCGCTGGAGGTGACCAACGGTCTTCTTGAATTCGTACAGGGCGTTGGTCCAAAGCGCCCCGGTCGTCCTGTCGTCCCGAATGCCGACGTTGAAGCAGACCACGTGGTAGTGGAGCTGTGGATCCTGGGCGCGGCTGGTACCGTGCTGGAACATCGCGTAGCAGAAGCCGACCTTTTCCCGGATCCGCCCGCCCACTCCGCGCCGGGAGTAACCGGCAAACTCCTCCATCATCGACAACGCGGTTCGGACGGACTCCTCGAACGCCCGCTCGATGGCGCGACGCTCATCCGCCGAAGCCAGCGCCCAACACACGCTGACGGATTTGGGAACGGAGAAGGTCAAATCCCAGCCGGGAACCCGCTTGTGGTAGCCGGACCGTTGGCCAGCGTTCTGGACGAAGGCGACCTTGCCGGTGGGGGAGAAACCTGCGAACAGGTTCTGAAAATGTTCGGCCTGAACCTGCCCAACCAAGCCCATCAGTTCGGCCCCTTTGCCGTGCCACTGACCGGGAGGTTCGCCACCATTCAGGTAGTAGTCCTCCCGGGCCAGATTCAGGTAGTAGTCGGCCGAACCAATGGAGGTTTTAAGGATCGAGAGCATCGTGATTCGGAGGGCCATCGGTCCTCCGCAAGTGCTGTCTTTCCGGGACGAGAAAAACGGACAAAAACCGGCTCCTTTGGAAAAGGCCCTTTGTAAACATTGCAAGTCGCTATCCAGGAGCAGCTTCAGCAGCGAAAACTGACGGATGTTTACAAGGCTGTTAACACCGCAACTCTTAGCGAGCCAGAGCCTTGAAGCCTGCTGCGGTCGTTGGCGTTAACTGCACCGAAGGTGCCTCAGGTGTGTATTCCTTCTTTTGGGATCTTGGAACTTGGGATCGGGGAATCACGGTACGCTTCGTTTGGGTTCCAAAATTTTGGATTTGGTTCCTAGCCTGAGTATTCAGGTTCAGGAGTTTTTTGGCTGTTGGACCGGGTGGTTGATGGGATTGGCGACACTCTGGAATCGAGTCGGCTTCGAGGTGGTTCCACGGTCGACAGGAGATTCGGTTGATGACTGAACGCGGTCGATTCTCGACCGCGCTCAGTGGGTTGGGACAGGTGGCGAGTTCATTCCAGCCAGATTGTCGTAAACCGGGTTTTGAAGTCGGTCACGACCATGAAGAATCGGTCTCCGCGAAGCGGATACCTCGCGGTCGATTTCCCTCTGAAGCGGGCGGCGATGTCGTTCGCCGCCGCGCCGCGCCGCGGAGCGGGAACAGGGCTCCCGCCCTGGGCGGGAAACCTTTCAGGCCACGGCGAAGTCCACGGGGTCGGAAGGGCTTTCCGGAACGGAGGCGCTCAAGGTGGAGCGCAGGTGCGAACCCGTGGGTGAGCTGCCGAGCAATACCTTGAACGCCGGGAGTGGAGGGAAGTCGTTCCGACAGCGGAGGGGAAACCCCGGAGCGACCGGGCGAAGCCGGTGAAACAGAGCCCGCCACCGGCGGGCTGCCGTTTGGCCCAATGAGCAGGATCCGGAGTTGCCGAAGTGTCCAATGGTTCGTTGCTGACCGTACCCCGTGAACGCCCGGCATCGGTCCGGGCGGTCCACGGCGGCGGAGATATCCGCCCATCAGTATCCGACGTTGTTCGAGATCACGATAAGCACTCGTCTTCGTGACTCAGTCTGCCTCTCCCTGATGAACCAGTCCTTCGGGTTGAGAAACTTCTCGGGATCGAAAGAGAATCCTTCCTCGTTGTGCGCCATCAGGAATTGGTAAACATCGGGGTAGCGTTTCCTCATCACTTCCACGGCTGCCTGCCGGAAGAGGGTCGCCGATGGCATCTCCATGGGTCGGTCGAAAACGTAGGCTTCCCGGTCACGGACTTCGTCAGCCTCCAGGTTTTCGAGGTCGAGCTTTTCGTCGTTGCGAACCGTGTAGTAAACTCGCATCCAGTTCTCGACTGTGTCCCCTCCGAGCCCTTGAACAATCTCGATCACGTTCAGGAGGTCTCTGGGCGAAATCGACGGAGCCGTTCCGACGACCGTAGCTATCCCGAAATGATCTCCTCTCGGCCAGAACCAGGCCGATCCGTCCGTGGCCTCATCCCAGTTGAGTACTTCGTCCGCTGTCAGCCTGCGTCGAAACGGGCCGTGATCCCGAAATGAGTACCCTCCAAAGGTTCCAAGGTTGAAGGGGCAGATTCTTCGTTCGGTCTTCGTCTTCTCGGCTAATTCCATGTTCATCTCCGTCGTTGGTTTCGGCACCCCAACCCCAAGAAAGGCTTTCCTGGGGAGAGGGGGTGTTTTCACTTGGCTGCGAACACCCCCTCTCCCCGGGAAAGGCTTCCAACACAGCCAGCCCGCAGGGCTGACCGCTTGGAGGGATGGCGGAGTCAACGCGGGAACAAGCGACGGCGAATGACGAAGCAAGCTTAGTGACAGCTCTGCTGGCACGGGCTTGCTCGTTCGCCGTTGCGCCGCGTTGCGGAGCGGAAACAGGGCTCCCGCCCTGGGCGGGAAACCTTTCAGGCCACGGCGAAGTCCACGGGGTCGGAAGGGCTTTCCGGAACGGAGGCGCTCAAGGTGGAGCGCAGGAGCGAACCCATGGGGTGAGCTGCCGAGCAATACCTTGAACGCCGGGAGTGGAGGGAAGTCGTTCCGACAGCGGAGGGGGAAACCCCGGAGCGACCTGGCGTAGCCGGTGACACGGCGCCCGCCATCGGCGGGCTGCCTTTTGCATCGAACCGTTTCGCGGGCAGAAAAAAGCCCGCCGAAGCGGGCCAAACCTCAGGACGGTTTAGTTCGTTGGAGATGCTTCTGATCGGACAGCCATCGGTCGAGCGCCATGACGGAACCGAAGACGTGATCCACCAGCTCGAACAGGTCGGCTTCGATGAAGCTCTTCCGGTTTTCATCCGTGTACAGGTGATCGATGACTCGTTCCAGGTGCTTCAAGACCTCGGGGTCCACTCGTTGCATGGGTATCCCTCCTATTGTGGCGCGACGATCAAGGCTTTGCGGTCGCCGATCTCGACTTCGTCCACGGACCACACCGGCGAATCGAGGAAGCGGTCCTCATCGAAAATCAGGCCATCACAGTTGCTCTTCTCCCAAGCGGCGTATGCCTCGGGGTAGTACAGCTCGAACAACTCGAAGGCGGCATCCTTTCTCAGCCCGATGAAATGGTCGCCTTCGAAGACGTGGATGTTCTGATCCTCCACCTGTTCCCCGGTGAGCTGGTTCAGGTACGTCCCGAGCCCGTTCACGGCGTGGTGAATCCGCAGGTAGTTGAAGGTTGAATCGTCCCCCAACTCCTGAAGCACGCGGTCAAGCTCCAGCAGGTCCTGACCGGTCACGGCTGAGCGGTCCTTGAACAGCAACGACACCCCGGCGTTTTCTCCCGACGGCCAAAATTCGGCCTCCCCATTCGCGTCGTGATCCCAGTTCACCACCTCGTCCCCGGTGAGAACCCGGTCGATGGCTGAACTCTCCCGAAAGTTGAAGCCCTCGAACGAGCCGAGATCGAATTGAAGCGCGTATCCTCCTCTCTCGACGGTGCTAGTTGTCTCAATCGTTTCCATTTTATCCTCCGTTAGTCGGTTTCAGCACCCCAACCCCAAGAAAGGCTTTCCTGGGGAGAAGGGGTGTTTTCACTTGGCTGGGAACACCCCTCTCCCCGGGAAAGACTTCCAACACAGCCAGCCCGCAGGGCTGACCATTTAGAGGGATGGCGGAGTCAACGCGGGGAAAAGCGGCGGCGAATGACGAAGCAAGCTGAGTGACAGCTCCGCTGGCACGGGCTTGCTCGTTCGACGTCGCGCCGCGTTGCGGAGCGGATATAGGGCTCCCGCCTTGGGCGGGAATCTATTCAGGCCGCGACGCAGTCCGAGGGACGGAACGGCTTCCCGCAGCGGAGGCGGTCAAGATGGCAGCGCAGCGTAGCGAGCACCTCTTGACGGCCGGGAGCGGAGGGAAGTCGGGCCGTCAGCGGAGGGGGAACCCCGGAGCGACCTGGGCGAAGTCGGAAACACGGCGCCCGGCTCAGCCGGGTGACCTTGAGGTCGAACATCTCCACGAATCGGGCCTGCCAATTCCCAAAAGGCCGCCGTGCCGAGTGGCACGACGGCGTCCTGATCAATAGTCCTCAGGCAATAAGATCGTGGTTACCGACCGGTCTCCCTCCGTGATGATCCAGAACTTCCGCCCCTGACGGTCGGAATAGGCGGAAAGAATCCGGCAGCCCTCGACGAGGGATCGGTTGTTTTCCGCCGCGTCCTCCGGGCAAACCTCGCCCCAATTGCCCCGGGAATGGTTCATGATTGCCTGCGCGATGTCTGCTGCATGAACCGACCCTAGCGCGTTTGGTGTGATCACGACCCTACCCAAGCGGACCGTGAAAGAACTCGTCTTCATAAATGCCTCCAATGTTTGCCCCGCTCTCTCCAAAAAGGCTTTCCTGGGGAGACGGGGTGTTTTCACCTGGCTGAGAACACCCCTCTCCCCGGGAAAGACTTCCAACACAGCCAGGCCGAAGGGCTGACCATTTGGAGAGATGGCGGAGTCAACGCGGGAAGAAGCGACGGCGAATGACGAAGCAAGCTTAGTGACGGCGAAGCCGGCACGGGCTTGCTCATTCGGCGTTGCGCCGCGTTGCGGAGCGGAGACAGGGCTCCCGCCTTGGTCGGGAAACCTTTCAGGTCGCGACGGAGTCCGGGGGACGGAACGGCTTTCCGCAGCGGAGGCGGTCAAGAGGGCAGCGCAGCGTAGCGAGCACCTCTTGACGGCCGGGAGCGGAGGGAAGTCGGGCCGTCAGCGGAGGGGGAACCCCGGAGCGACCTCGGCGAAGTCGGAAACACGGCGCCCGCGATCAGCGGGCAACCTTCGCGTCCCTGAACCGCCGAAAACCAATCAGGGTTCCATCAGTTTCATCTCCACCAAGACGGGAGCCACCTCAATCAGGATCTTCTGTCGTTCGGCAGCGAGGGCAACCCGGGCCGGGTCCTTTAGAAATGCGCTGAGGTTCTGATTCTTGTAGGCAATGTCCGACCACTTGGGGCGGTCATTGTGATAATTGCACGCGATGTATACCAAGGCCTTCAGTCCATTGGCGTTGGGATTGAGTGCTCCTGATGCCTTGAGCTCCGAAAGGGAAAGCGGCTTCTTCTCGATCTCTTTAAAGGCTCCCGACCCGGCAGCCGGTGTCCAAAGGCCCGGTGTCAGAAGCGGAGCCAGCGCGGCTTGGACGGATGGATCGGACGCGCGTTGCCGCAGCTTGGTTCGGGTTGCCTCGTCCAAGGTGTCTTTTGCCGCGACGTCGGCCTTGGCATCCTCCAGTTTCGCCTGCGCTTTTCGCTGCAAAGATTCCCGTTCGGCCTGGGCTTTGATCTCGGCGGCTTCATCGATCACCCGCTTGGCCTCCGCCTTGGCTTGGTCGAGAACCCGCTGGGCTTCCGCCTGCGCGAGCGCAGCGGTGCCCTCCACCTTGGCTTCCGTGGACTTCTTGACGATGGCCTCTTGTCGCGCGGCAATCTCAGCTTCGTTCAAGCGCCGGATGGCTACCTCCAGGCTTGGCGAACTTGGCGTCACTGATCCACCCGTCACTTTGATGTTCGACTCTGAAATTAGACCCGCCAGCAGCGTTTGGGCGTGGGTCACCTTGCGCTTCTCCTCATCTGCCCAGAAGGAGTTGCTATGAATGCTTACCAGCAGGTCTTTCCCGGGTTCGAATGTGGTTCCCGCTGCACCAACGATTTGCTGCTCCACCCGTCGAACCCCCTCCAGTCGGGTGACAACGTCGTCCACCGAAACAACGCCGGGGATTTCGCTTTCGTACAAGCGTCGTGCCTGCGCGACAAGATCGGGATGGAGGGCGACCTGTTTTCCAGCCCCGTTCACTTTTAGTGCGGCCGAGTCGGCTGAAAGGGCCCTCGTTTCTGCCAGTAACCGGAAGAGAATGTTGGTGGTACTTCTCACCTGAGCCAGCACCTCATTCTGGAAGTTCCGGGCGAGAGTTAGCTTTTCGTCCTCGGCCGCCTTCTTTTTGTCGAGTTCTGCCTGAGCCTGTTTCGCCGCCGCTTCTGCAATCTGCCGCTGCAATTGGGCGTTGCTGCTTCGCGTGGAATAAACGACTACGACGAGGCTTCCGATGCCAATCACGGCCAGCACCAGGAGCCCGGCGAACACGGTGGCGAGGGAGATTCCTTTTCTTTCTTCACGCACGGTGATGACGCGCGGGTTTCGGTTGTCGGCCATAGCTTTTCAGGATTGGGTCTTGGGATGGTCGGTATTGAAGATTACTTGTCGCGGCGACGGCCGCGGCGCTCCGGCAACGGTGGGTCGTCCGGAGGGGGCGATGGAGGGGCGGCAAGCGGTTGAGTCTTCTTTTTCTCAGTTGCCGGGTTGTTTGCTGGCGAA
This sequence comes from Verrucomicrobiota bacterium, assembly GCA_947471985.1. Classification (GTDB taxonomy): domain Bacteria; phylum Verrucomicrobiota; class Verrucomicrobiia; order Limisphaerales; family UBA9464; genus CANIZL01. The sequence goes on from CANIZL010000054.1 coordinate 22,698, forward strand.
GGATCGGATTCTGTCGCGGTCTCAGTGGGGGGGCAGAATTTGAGCACCTCCTTTGGTCCCCAAGGCCAAAGAGTTTGCTTCTTAACATCTGAAACCACATCTACCGCGATCACCTTGAGGTCCCAATTTCGTGAGAACTCCCGCGGAAAAGCATCTTCCAGGAGCATTCGATTAAGTCGGGGAATCTCCTCTCCCACAGGACTCGACTGAATCATGGCCCAGGTCTCTTTCCGAAGGTCTACGCCAGTGAAGCGGTTGCTGTCCCAGATCGTCTCCCCCGTCAGGATCTTGTTCAACGCATCGACCAAGTCCTGTTTCAATTCCGGCGAAATCGATGTGTTCCAGTGCCAGCTCTCCAGACGGGTACGGGTCGCGTCACTCATGCGTCCCCAAAGATAGGCGGACAAACCGGTTTCCCGTGCCTTCAACTTGGTTGCGATGGAAACGTCATCGAGCAAGCTCTGTACGGAGAAAAATGGCGTCAGTTCCGGCTTCGGCAGCCAACCGAGGACGACATCGAATAACCTTTGGACGATGACCGTTTCCCGCATGGACGGGAGATCACAGATCGCCTCGTAAGTTCCCCCGCGCACAGGAAACGGCAGATCCAAAAAGACCGTCGCCAGAAACATGAAACGTTCCTGCAGACTGTGTTGGACAGTGGTCGTCGTGGTCCCGCTACCCGTCGAGTAGCTGACGGTAGTCTCCTGCTGACGGACCTTGTTGAAATGCTGCTCGGCCCACTCGGCGGTCTTGTATCCACCCGCCCGAAGAAACACTTTATGGGCGCAGTTGCCGAGCAGTTCGTTGGCCTTTTCCGCCCCGTAGACATCCACCATGCCTTCGATGGCCTGGATTCCGAGCATGACTGACGCCCCCTTTGACCTCCCTTGGTTAAGGAATGTGTGCATGCAATCGACCTGCTGCATGGAGCGAAACTCATCCAGAACGAACCAGTGGCGGGGCGGAAGGGAATCGGGTCGTCGCAGGATTTCCTCGGTCAACGCCTTCAGCAAGATGGCGTTTAACGGCCAGAAGCTGTCCTTCAGCGCCGGATCATTCCCAAGAACGAGGACGCCTGGTTTACTAAGAAAGGTGGCGATATCGAATTTCCGCCCCGACGTGTTGGCGCTCCAGAGCGCCGCCACCTCCGAGAACTTGCTAGTCTTGGAGCCAAGCGTCGACAGCACACCGGGAAGATTCCGCGTGTCTCTAAACAATCCATCAAGGGCGGACGCAGAGGGTGAATAACGGTTCGTGACTCCCTGGATATATCGCCGATTGCCGAGGATGATAAGAAGGTCCCGGAGAGTCCACCGATCTTGGTGAATCGCGTTCAGGGCGTTGATGACCGCAACAACAATCATTCTGGAATTGTCGTTGAAATATGGTGCGGTCGAATTCCGCTCCTCGGGAATCATCAGGTGCGCAAGCGCCTTCGCCATGGTGGGGGTTTGCACCGCCTCGGCGATGTTCCAGACCGCTGATCGACTGTCCAATGGGTTGAGGATGTAGAAATTCTCATCCTCGGGACGCAGCCCCAATGACGCCAACATGGGGACCGTGTTGGACTTGGCGTCAAAGATAATTAACTGTTCGGGATTGAGCCGTCCGGTTTGGAAGCGGGGTGCGATGGACTTGAGAAACAGTTCGATGGCCACGCTTTTCCCACTACCGACAGCCCCGCACACGAGAAAATTCTTGGTGGCCTCGGATGCGGGAAGGTTTCGCATGGCCCAAAATACGAAATCCTCGTCGAACTCTTCGGCGCAATTGGGCGGTGGCTGTTGGGAGGAATCGCTGGTGTTCTCCTTCTTCGGGAAAAGTAGATCGAGGATCGATCCGCTCTTCGCCGCAGGGGCTTCCTCCACCGGTTCGCTCTTCGCGAATAGGTTCCAAAACGAGTAGTCAGATTTATCGTTCAATCTCGCCTCCCTGTGCGCCCTTGCGGCGCCGTAGCGTCGTGTTTCTTGTCGACCGGTTTGTCACGGTAGAATTCCGTGAATTCTTCCTTCATGGGCCAGACCAATCGCGAAAGCAGCCACGCAGCGATCCAAGTGCTGATAAACATTCCGATGAGGATTAGCGCACGCTCGTGCCAGGTGGTCGTGAAGATTCGGAGAGCCAGAATCGCAGTGAGGTAATTTGCCATCAGCGCCAACTTCATCCGCCCGCTTGATCGCTGGATCATGGCTTGGACGATGCGTCGGGGAACGGCAACCAGGAAGGCGAACCCAAGACCGGTGAGGAGCACGCAGGCCATGGCGGCTTGGCCAATCCAATCGCCCGGGAAGCGCTCATCCACAATCGCCAAAACCCACCAAAGGAGGGACAGGCTGAACAGCATGTACATCCACTGGGTGCGGGACTCCCATCGGAGCCGTTCTAGTGGGGCCATCGAGGCAAAGAGTTGGCGCCACTTCCGTTTGGGCGGCTCAACCACCGCATCTATGGCGGAACGAACATTGACCTGGCCGTGGCAGGCGGGGCACCAGGCGCTCTGCATCGGGACGGCTGCGGAGCAATGGCCGCAGCGAACCACCGCGGCGGCTTTGGCTGTCCTCCACAAGCGATTCCAGTAGAAGCGGATAACGGATCCGAAGTTCAGCGGGAGACTACAACGGGAACAGGTCTGATCGTTGAGTCGGCAGACGCGGGAGCAGTTGGGGCAAACGATATTCACGTCGCCCCCTTTCGCGCTAAATCGCTGTCTGTTAGGGGATACAAAACCCCGACAATCTGACCAATTCCGACACGCAGGGAAAGTCAGAATTCAACGGGGGCTATCGTCGAGTTCATCGATGGGGATATTCAGGTTTTCCTCAACCCACTTGGTCGCCCTTTCGGGCTCGGTGGCTCCCCGGCGTTGCAGCAACGCTTCTGTTGCCAAGGCCAAATCTCCCCGGGTTGCAACCAGTTCGAGACGCAGCTCCTCCAACTGCTCGGCGTTGTCCCTACTGTTGTCGTCTCCTCGAAGCGCGGAGGCCACATAGCTTCTGGCCAAGAGATGGGCGCTGATGCCCAATGCGGTCGCCCGGTTCCCCAGCTCCAGCGTGTCTTGGGCCGAAAGCCGGAAGCCGATCACGTTGAGGCGGGACTTTCGGGTGGCCGTTTTGCGGGTGCGGCTCATGGGGTGGCGATCTGCTTCTCGGACGACACAACGCCCTTGTTTCCCCGCGCCGTCAGGGCTTGTCGGGAGGAGAAAATGGGTTTCGCCCGGCGCTCATTTTTTTCCAGCCAGTACTGCTGAAGGGTAAGGGTCACCCGATTCAGCCAGTTCCGGTCCTCCAACTGCGCCAGGAATTCCCGGGTGGCGAAGTACTTGGTTCCGTTCGGGGACGGATCTCCGAGCGGCTTGAGGAGCCGGGCGCCGATGAGCGTGGCGACGTCCGTGGGCTGGCATTGAAGCACCCACGCCACCTGCTCGGCGGTTATCCGTGCGGGCGGCTGGCCCAGCAGCCCCAAGAACTGTCTTTGGTCGTCCTTCATGCGATGTCGAAGTCCGGCTTCCCTCGATGGAACCTTCGGATTTCAATGGTTCCGTCTGCGGCCAGGGGCGAAACCGGAAAAACTTTTCAGGAAAACCCTCAACCCACTTTGGGGGGCGTCTCCGTGGATCTGTCCGTTCGCATCACAGCTCATTTGGTTTGCCGAAACCTGACTAAACGGTTATCGAAATGTCGGTTATGGGTTCGCTTGCCGAACTGATTCGGGACTATCGAAACGCACCAAGCCTTCAGGCTAAAGGTGCGGCCGCCGCTGCCATCGTCAGTGAGATCCACCCGTCCATGTGGATCTTCGTCCGAAGCCGCGTTGGCACAAATGCAGACGCCGAAGACCTCGTTCAAGAAGTTCTGAAAGGCTTCTTCACTGGCCTCCCCATTCTCAGGGGAGACTCGTCGGAACAAGCTTGGGGCTATTGCTATCGAATCGCCTTCAACCGGCTCGGTACTTTTTATAAGCGGAAGGGTCGAAATCTGGAAGATTGCGGTTTGGATGATTCGTTCTGGCGATGGGTGGAAGACACGGTGGCTTCGGTCCCGGCCGACTCTGGGAAATACCAAGACCTTCATGAGGCATTGGCCATTCTGAAAGAGTCCCGACCGAATTGTATCCGATACTTTGAAATGTATTTCTACCAGGGGATGACCTACGTGGAGATGGGGCCGTTAATCGGGAAGAATGCAGACGCTACCAGAAAGCAGGTGGAGCGCTGCCTGGAGCAGTTGAAACACCTCTTACCCAAAAAGGTATAATTCTATGGCCGAAGAAACTTCCAGCGTCGAAGCAAAGTTGCGCCTTCTCGGTGAACATTTTCGTGCCAGTGCCGCCAGGGCTCATCCGCCGAGTGCCAAGACCATGGCGATTGTGAATGATATTGTCGGTGAACAATGGGAGCGCGAGCAGCAGGTCAACCAGATGCTTTCCCAAAGTGATCCAGCCAAGGGGCAGAATCCGGCGCAGGAGCAATCCCAGGCTCCGGACCATCAGGCTGAACCCGATAAAGGGCTTTCCAAGGAAAAGACAACAGGGCAAGGGCGGTCAGCGTCTCAAGGTAACTCGAAGTCCACCGGTCAGAGCCAAGACCACGACTCCGATCACGATCATGGACACGACCACGGGCACTGAAGGCTGGGTGTCTCGCCGTAGTCCCGGGCAGAGGCATTACGAAACGTCGGTAGTTGTGCGGAAGTAACGACGCCCTCGTCGTCGCTTACTGCTTTCCCGGCGGGCGGAACACGATGATGGCGCTCGGAAACGGCGCAATGCTGGTGGCGTCGCCAAACTTCAGCCGCCCCTTGAGAAAACGAATCTCCCCGTAGATGGCGAAGGTGTGCCACCACGCGGTGTCTGTCCGGGCCGGAACCAAGCACACCACGGTGGCCCCCTCCGAAGCCGACCGAAACGCCTTCTCCATCCAAAGCCCGATCTCGCGTCCGTACGGAGGATTCATGAAGACGATATCCCGAGACCAATCACGGGAGAGACCATCCTCGGCCAGGGTGTAGTGGCGCGAGCACTTGGCATTCTCGTGCGTCGAGCACGGGTCCAAGGTGAAGCCGAACTCGCCGTCGAGCTTGTCGAAGAGCCACTGCGGCGTCCCCCACTCGTTGGAGCGGGAGGAGAAGTGGACACTGGCAGCTCCGCGAGGCGGCGATGAGCCTCTCCGAGTCGTCACAGTTTCCTCGGCCAACGGTCCAGCGGGGTTTTCGATGTTCCGGATATTCATGACAGCAATTCCGCGTTCTGAAGGTGCTGTCTTTTTTTGGGGCGGAATCCGGACAAAAAAGTCGGGAATCTTTGATCGGGCGAGGTCCCAACGGTTTTGCCGGTTTCAGTCCGCAGCCGCCGGTCCTTCAAGCAGACGGGCAACGTGTTTGTTCACGGCCAGTCTTCTGGTCACCTCCGCCATGGCCCCCCCATCTTCAATCAGCGACCGCACCAGGGGCGGGGCTGAACTCAGTGCCTCCTTCTCCACCTGATTTCGCTGATCCTTGGAAAGACTTTGGAGGAATTGATCCACAACCCGTTGTCGCTCTCGCTCACGCACGTTCTCCCTCTCTTCGCGTCGCCTCTGCCGTGTTGTGGCTTCTTTCGTGCGTTCCTGAATCTCCCGTCGCTTTCGGGCGATTTCCGCGGTTCCCAAGAAGCCCGGTGGCGGTGAAAAATCCCCGTGGATGGCACTGAGGAGAAAACCCGGCGGGTTCCGGGAAACCCTCGGATCTTTCCGTGCGACGAGCCAATCGAGAACCTCGATCTGGGCCCGGACCTTTTCGGCTGCATGCGCTTTGACGGTTTCTTCGGCCGCCTTGACGCCGACTCCGCGTTCCACCAGCGCATCGGTCAGTGGTGAAGTCGCGCTTTCAGACTTGGTGGGTGACGATGCAACGTCACGCGCACCCGCCTTGGTGAACCGAACCTCCCATTTCCCGGAGCACACTTTGCGAAAGCGCTCGTCCTCGGGCATCGGCTCCAAATAGCCCGCCCGTTCCAACTCTTCGATGCCCACCCGCAGTTTCCGCTTGAGGCTGGCGGCATCGTAACCGCGAGACAGACCGACGTGATTCCAGCTCAACTCCCTGAGGTCGAATTCCCATCGGCGGCGGTGGAAGAACCGTTTGTCGAGAAACCGATACAGCCGCTTCGCGATGGCGCTCTGGAGTCGCTTGAAGAACTCGAAGTCGATGGCCTTGAGATTGCCTCCCTGGAAGCTCCGGAACAGGACCTCGTTCCAGACAAAGGCCGAGAGTGGCGCCCCCGGACCGAGGTCGGGCCGGGTGTCGTGTCGGTGACAAAGCCAGACGTTGTCGATGACGTGAAATTTTTCATCGACCCAACACTGCCGCTGCCTGTCCCACCAGGCGTTCCGGTAGTAGAGCGTCACGCCAGTCCAACGGTTCAGCGACTCTTCCAACCGGTCGTAAGTCTTGGTGTCGTCCCGCCAGCCCAGCAGCCGAATGAGCTGGTAGCGGGTGAAGGAAACCTTTCGGTCCGCGAAACCGCCCTGGCGGCTGAGCTGAATCAGGCCAAGCAACACCTCGTCGTCCAACGCCGTGGGCAGTCCAAAGGCATCCGAACCGGTGACGGTGAGTTGCCGGGTGACGTAGTCGGCCCGACCCTTGTCCCAGATCCGGTCCTCAAAGCGCAGCGTCTTCCGCTCCGCCGGGAGCCGGTGCGCCAGCGCGCACAGCGGAAATTCCGCCAAATTCAACTCATCTCGTCCGTCCCCGCTCCCGACCCTCATCGACTCCAGTTCGATGCACTTTCTGTCCCGCACGATTTCACCTCCGCAACAACCTGCTCGGTTGTTGTTCGTTCAAAGTTTGAGAACAGAGTTCGAAGTTGGGCCACCGATTTCCCAATGGTTTCAGGAACCTGCGCCAGAATTCCCGCCCCGGGTCATAGTGATCCCGTCCTCAGTTCCCGGTAGGGCCTGTCCCGGTTCCCGGTAAACCCAGTCCCAATTCCCGGCTTCGACGCTGTCTCGAATCCCGGTATAGCACGGGCCGGAATGCTTCCGGAAGCCCCTTCGATTCATTCGCCAAACAGGTGTGGGTCGCGGACTCCGGCGACACTGGAAAGCAAACAAGCACGCATGCTTGCATCCATGTAAACAAGCCCACTTGTAGGAAGGATTGGTGCCGTGTTACGACCGCATCATGGGACGATGGAGGCTTCGGGCATGATTGTGGCACTGACCAATTCGAAAGGCGGCGTGGGCAAGTCCACCTTGGCGGTTCATCTTGCCGTGTGGTGGAAAGAATCGGGCGCGAACGTCGCGCTGGTGGATGCCGACGTGCAGGGCTCGTCGTCACTTTGGCTCAAGGAGACGGGGACCGAGATTCCCGTCTTCCGGCTTCAGTCCGCCGATGAGGTGCTCGACCGCGTTCCGGAGATCAGCCGAACTTTTGAGCACATCGTAGTGGATGGCCCTGCCGGGCTTTCCGAAGTAACCCGAGCCATTCTGCTCGTGGCGGATCTGGCGTTGTTGCCGTGCGGTCCCTCGGTGCTCGACCTGCGTGCCGCCAACGAGGCCATCCGCGTCGTTAAACAGGCACAGGCGATTCGGAGCGGCCGACCGGACGCGGTGCTGATCCCGAACAAACTTCAGGTGCATTACCGGCTGAGTCGGGAACTGCTGGAAACCACGCGGAACATGGCTGTGGCATCAACGGAGGGACTCCGGTTGCGGCAGGCCTACGCCGAGGCCGCCGGTCAGGGGACCGTCGTGTGGCGTCTGGGAACGCGTGGCGAAATGGCTACCAGTGAAATCAGGGAGTTGTGGAATGGACTATTCAGGACGGACACGGAGAACGATGGGCGAAGCATTGCAGACGGCGGGGTTCAGCCGCGAGGAACTGACCTTTGTGACCGGCGGTGAGCTTTCTCCCCCTGTGGCTCCGGCGGACAAACCCAAGACCGACCAGCCGTCCCGTCGGCCCAAAGCGAGGGCAGTGGTGACCTCCGTCGCCGATGGTGCAGTACCTGATTCAGCACCGGGTGCGACGGTCTCGATGACCTTTCGCCTCCCGGCAGATCTGCCCGCTCAGCTCATTCGCACCTCCGCCGAACGACGGGTTCAACGAAAGAGCCCCAGCAGCCAACAAGCTATCGTGGCGGAAGCACTCAGGGAATGGTTCGAGCGCCACAGTTGAACTGAAGGGCAGCGGTTTCCAACCGTTGTTTGACCCAGTCAAACATGGTAAAAGGCACCCTGGGAGGTTTTGGCTTCCCGTAGTCGTCAGTTCAGATGCCAACGCATCGTGCTGACTCCATTTTGAGATGGGCATGAACGCCCGCCAAACCGGATTCACCATCCGGCTAAGGGGACGGAGTTTACCAACCGTCACGTTCATGTTCCGTAGAGCGTGGTGCCACGAGAGTGGCCCGCCACGTTCGAGAGAGGCTTTTGGAAGTAATCCCCGGTCACCAACCGGGAGTAATCTCCAGATTCTATCTCATGGCGTCGGGGCTCCGCCCCGCGAATACGGGCGAACGGGAAATGCTCTGCCGTGCAAATCGGCGGAGTTGTCGGATTCAAAGCGGGTGCGGAAGGAAGCTTCCAAATCCCCCGGCGGGACACGTGACCACAGCCCTTTGGGCCAATCGGGTGCAATGCTCGTGAGGTTCGTGTAACGCACGCTGGCGTCGGGAGCCCGGCGGTCGCAAGACCGACCGGCCGGAGGGGGACAACCTCCGGGGTTCTGCCGAAAAAGCAGACCGTGAAAAGCTCAACGATGAGAGGGGCATCAAGCCCTTGCCAGTAAGCAACAGCAGAGACGGAGCCGAATCGGGAAAGACCAACCAGGACGGGTAAGGGAGCAGCTTCTGTATTCTAGCCCCCGAAATCGGTCTCCCCAGCGGGGATCGAAAACTATGCCGAGGCGGAAGCCTCGACCATACCTGGAAGGAACGGACGATAGTGTCCTACCGACGTGACTGCTGTAGCGGAGAGTCAGACTAACCGTGCAAGGAGTGTGGCTGCCGGAGTGGTATCCGGTGTCGGCCAAGTCAGCCGATGATTCAAACGCCGCACTTCGATGAGAGTGTTCCAAGTAGGAGCGGACGATGGTCCGCACCCTGTCCGCGTTTCCTTCGGGAGACAACGGGCGGGGTGTCGCTTCAGCAAGGCAGTTGAAGCGGCGGGCGCGTGCTTACGGGTGGTGCCGGGCACAAAGCGCACACGAAAGGAACGACGGGATTCACCCGTCTCAAAATGAGGTCAAAGGTCGGTGGGGTCCAATCCCCCACCGGCCAGTTCTCCATGGAGAGAACATTCGTTCGAGCCCGCGCGGCCTGGGGACAGGCGGCGGTGATCGAAGGCAACTGAACAACAAAACGATTTTCGGGAACGCAACGGGATTAGGGATTTGCGGGCGCAACCACTATGGATTGCGCAACTGCGATGCAGGAATACAGCTTCGTACAACGGAGATGGACGAGAAACCTGCGCACAGCGCGAACACGAGGTTTTTAGGACGACGAGGTTGGACGTGGTTTTGAGCACTGCAAGGTGCTGTAGGGTTTGGGCTTTCGGGAAAGTTGCGCCCCCAATGCAACTTCCCACCTTCACGCCTCCATAACAGCCGGTGGAGGCGTGAACATGGGTTACCGGTGCGTCGCCACCTCGGTGGCGGGATTCGTGCAGCAATTGGCCGTGTGCTACGTGGGGCGCGGATATTACTTCTACGTCCAGGGTGGCATCCCGGCGCAGAAGAACCCGGCGGCCATCGACCGGAAGCTGGTCGAGCGCTACGGGATCGCCGTCTCGAAGTGGACTCGGTGCAGGCGGCGCAAACGGGGCCACGCCAGCGTGCAATATCTGCGCCACGGCGAGTTCTTCGTGCTGTTGGCGACCCACGGCGAACACCCGTTCTTCGGTTCAGAAGGAACGCTCGTTCGGGACATCCGACGACAACCGCTCCGATTCATGGGTTACTCCATCGGCTGCCGGCCCGCCCGGGGCGGCGGACTGCTTCACCCCTCGGTCCGAATCGAGAGGAGGGAGTTCGCAGCCTTGAAGGCTCATCTGGGGAGGGTTGCCGTCCACCGTTCGGTCGATGACCTCTGCCGGATTCTCCGTTCGTTGCCTTACGAGCCCTATGCGCCGGTCCGGGACCAGTTGCGCATCCTGGTCCGGTCCATGAACCGCCGCCGCAAAGCGGCCGGTTTGGAGCCCGTCCCGCCGGGAGCCTTTCGACAACGAAGAAGGCCGGTCCACCCCTTCGGAGCTCCGTTGCCCCGACCAACGGTAGCGCCCCCCAATTTATCGTGTCCGGAAAGGGCTGCTTCCAGCGACTGCATCTCTGATCGGACATTTTTCAGGAGCAAAACCTATGAGCGACATGCAGAACAACAACCCGAACCAGCGGAAGAAACCGACAGCCAAAGGCGGCATCCTGGTGCCGTTTCCGAAGCCGATCGTGGAGAGGACTGACCTGGATCGACTGCCTCCGGACCTGCTGATCACTATTGATGGGCAGGCCCGCACGGGCAAGAACACGGCCGGGGAACTCCTCGCGGGGGCGCTCGGCGGAATCCTGGTGGATTCGGGCCGATTCTACCGGTCCCTCACCCAAGCCGCTTTGGTCGCGGAAGTGGACCTTGATGACCGGAACGCCGTGGAATCCTTCTGTGCCGGGGCGCGTCTGGACGCCGTCATCCGTCCGAACGACCGGGGTGTCTTTGAAGCCCTCACCACGGTGAACAGCGGATTGTTTACCGACGCCACCCTCGTTTCCGTCGGGGCCTTGGTTCCCAAAGTGGCGCAGATCCCGTTGGTTCGCGCCCTGGTGAATGCCACGTTGCGCCGACTTTACCGGGGAGGACGAATGATCGTTCTGGGCCGGGACATCGGGATGAAGGTGTTCCCGAACACCCCCTACCAGTTTTACTTCTGCGCCCCTGCCGCCATTCGCGAGCTGCGCGATTCTGGCCGGATCGACGGCAGTGCAGTGGCCAAGCGCGACCGCGACGACGCCAATCAGACCTTTTTCCCGCCCAAAGCTGCCGAGGTGGACACCGGCAACAAGTCTCCGGAGCAGGTGCTCCATGTGATGCTGGATGAGATTCTGGAGCGGACGCCGGAGTAAAGTGGCTTTTGTGACTGGCCTGTGTTCGGCTGACTCGATGAGAAGCTAGTCACGCGGCACGCCATATCCGCGAACATCAGTCCAGCATCTCGCTTAAGTAGCGGTTGATAGACAGTTTTAGAGGACTGTTCGGTTCGCTGCTTGAGCCGAATTGTTCCCAAATGGCCTCGTGCGCTGCCGTAAAACGATCCCAAAACCAGTATGGGTTAACAATTACCGCCCCTTTCTCCATGGCCCATGAAGGATACTTGGAGTCCTCAGTGAAGTATACACCCTTGCCCCTGTATCCATGAACCATCGTGTGCCTACCCAAGCGATAAATGATGTGGGAATACGATGTGACCTTTTGATGTTCACCGCTCCCCCAAAGCGAGTCGTATTCTTTCTTCTGGGCCTTGTTGAGTGGGCGGGATAGCTTCGCGTCAATCTTCGTGCACACCTTCAAGAACCCATCCCGTTGGACATCGTCCTCATTCTGACCGGAGGAAGGCGGGCGATGGTAGAAGACCTTTCCAAGAGTTTCGATTCCAACGCACGTCATAAGAAACAAAGGGAACGGCGCATAGACCAAGCGCTTGCCGTCCTTCGCCAATTTCGCCATCTCACTCACCTGGCCAACGAATAACACCTTTAGTCTACGCTTAAGCGCAGCGTACTTTTCCTCCTCGCCAAAGGCTCGCACTTGCCCGTAGTTGAGACCTGTTTCATGGGCACTTGGCCCGAAATACACTTCGTCTGGAACTGGCATATTGTAGGCGTCAGATTCTTCACGTTCGGCTCTTTGACTCCCCAGTCCATCGTAATGAAAAGTCGGAGCGTCGTCGAGCTTTCTACGACTGTGAATCTGGAAGACGTTTCACGTCTAAAAGTAGCCCAACTCCCGAAGGGACACGTAGTCTTTCGGGCGCTCGGTCGTGCTACGTCCCATGATGACGTGGTCGAGCACTTCGATCTTGAGCAATTGCCCGGCGCGGATGAGGTCGCGCGTCACGCGGATGTCCGCCTCGCTCGGGGTCGGGTCTCCCCCTGGATGATTGTGTGCCAGAACGATGGCCGACGCCCGTTTGGCGATGGCCACGGCGAAGACCTCACGGGCATGGACCAGCACCTGGTCGAGAATACCTTGGCCGATGTTTTCGACGGCGATCAGTCGGCGGCGGGTGTTCAGGCAGAGCACTTGAAAGTGTTCAACGGCATAGAGCCGGTTAGGTTCGCGCAGCACGTCGGCGATGCGTCTTGGGTTGTCGAGCACCGGGGATTCGCGGTGGGCTTCCTGCGTCAACCGCTGGGCCAGCAGGAAGGCCGACTTGATCGCCGCCGCCTTCGACTGGCCGACGCCTTTGACCTGCTGCAATTCGTCGAACGAGGCCTGCGCGAGATTGGTGAGCCCGCCGTAACGCTGCATCAGCGATTCCGCGACGGGTTTCCCTGCCAACCTGGAAAGCAACTGGGTGTTGTCGACCTGTTCGAAAGACTGCATGGGCACCTCCTCAACGGACCGATTCTACCACCGTCCGATTTCTTAAGGAACCTGACGGCCGTTCCCCAACGCAGAAATGTCCAAGCGAATCCGGGAAGTTACGCCCGCGGGTCGCGGCCCAGCTATCACCGACCAGGACCCCGCTTTGACTAGCAAACGCCGTTTGGGGTAAAACGGACGTGGGTAGAAGCAGGTTCCCGGTTCTTCACCGGAGTCTTCAGCGCGACTCGTCACCGAGCCCGCATCTCTTTCCGACACGATTTTCCCAAGGCACGGACTCGCTTGAGTTCGCGCACGGCGGGGAACTCCTCGACCGGAAACAGGTGCCGCCCGGCGCCTGGTCGAGGATCAGTTCATTCACAGCGTAAACCGACTCTGTCGGTGGGCGGCGTTGAAAGAGCATTCCCATGAGCGATTCCGTTTATTCACAGTTCAAGGCCACAGCCTTGAGCGAAGACACCCTCCGCACTCAGGCCCCCAGCATCTTTGCTGAAAGCCCGATGTTCGGAGTCAGCCGCCGCTACACCTTTGTCCCCACGGCCCAGATCGTTGAAGGGCTTCGGAAACAGGACTGGGTGCCCGTGACGGTCGAGGAACAGCGCATCCGCACCGAAGCCCGTCGGGGATTTCAGAAGCATCTGATCCGCTTCCGCCGGGCCGAGCAGATGCAGACGCTCGACGAGTGGAACGTCGAGCTGGTGCTGATCAACTCGCACGACGCCGGTTGTGCGTATCAGCTCCACGCCGGAATCTTCCGGCGCATTTGCAGCAACGGCCTGGTGTTGAGCGAAGGCTCATTCCAAGCCCTCCGATTCCGTCACTCGGGGCTGGAGAGCGAGGCGGTGGTTGCCTCCAGCTTCCAGATCCTCGACAGCATGCCGAGGGTTGGGGAGATGGTGCACCGCTTCTCGGAGCGCTTCCTGGAAACCCGGGAATCTCTGTCACTCGCGGCGCACGCCCTCCGGCTGCGTTACGAAGGACAGGGTGAACCCCCGGTCGAACCGGAGACGCTGCTGAAGGCCCGACGGCCCGAGGACGAGCGGACAGACCTGTGGACGGTGCTCAATCGTTTGCAGGAGAATCTGATTCGCGGCGGTGCCTCCGACCACCATCGGGACCGGCGCGGGAAACTGCGTTCGGTGCGGGCTCTCCGTGGGATTGATTCCCGGGTGGGCCTGAACAAAGCGCTCTGGGGACTCGCCGAACGCGTGGTCAACGGAGAATCACTGCCCCCGGCTGACAGCCATTCGTTCACCGCCTGAAGGCCCCAAGCCGACGACGTTGAACCGGTCTGCCAGCGGAGAGGTTATTCTGAAGGTTCGTGCTTTCGAGGATTGTGCCGAAAACAACCCTCACCCTTTTCATCTCTTCAACCGCACACCTCCGCGCGCCGATCCTAAATGCAGGAATCTTGGCGGGGCGAGGAGGGTCAAGGTGGAGCGCAGGAACGAGCAATACCTTGAGGCCCGGAGAACCGCCATACACTCAAACAGGATGGCCGCGCGTGAACACGGGGAGTTCGCGATGCATTTTGGATTTCAGGAAGCAGGCGAGTCCTCGTAGGAGAACTGCGAAGAAGGGGATATTGGTGAGGACCGTTTGCTTTAAGGCACGGTCCTCTGAGCCTTTGGAACCTTTACAGAAACCTCAGCGCTCGTCGCCGTTCCGGGTCGCAGCGGCTCTGGTGTGGTTCTCCTCAGGGATGCCGTTCTGGGAACAGATCCATGAGTGAGCTTGGTCCGCCACTTTGCCGAGCAACAGGAGGTCGTCACGGCCGAATGATTCGGTCGACTTCCAACTGTCGCCCTCGCGGTAGAGGCGACTGAAGGTGACGTTGTAACGAACGCCCGCTTCGGTGTCGTTTTTCCAGACTGCGGCCTTGATGGAGCCCAGCCGGATTTCCTTGGTCGGTTGCTGCTTGTTGTTTTTCATAGGTGGTAACGCTTCAACTGCGGATGAACCTTGCGGTGAATCCATGAACCCTCCTTTTTGGGGACGAATACTGGCTTCGAGCCTCGAAACCTTCGCTCCCGTGATACCATGTTTTCCTGCCCTAACCAACGGGCCGGAACGATTCTCTGACGGGGCCAAGCCAACCCCCGGAAACGACTGGCCGAATGACCATTCGGCCTTCCAGAACTAGGCCGAGAATTCACCCCGGAGGGTGGCCTGCGAACCAAGCTGTTGAATCACGCTTACGATTCACTGATGGGAGGAGGGGACCTGTTCCGTTACCGGTGCGGTTGGGTCTGGGTGTAATCCAAACAAGAATGGTCTCCAAAGCGGGACCCGTTTCGGACCGCGAATGTACCTAGGCTTGGCGGCTTGCCACACCATGCCGGGTGTGGCACCAACCGGGAATGCACGACAGATTCAAAACGGTGTGCGATGCACTGCATTCCAAGTTCGAGACGCTGGTGAGAATGCCCGCCTGCACCATAGCGACTGCGGAAGGCACGCCGATCGGAGGCATCTACATGTTCTCGGAGGATGATAGGCACCTCTATGTTGGCCGAACCAAACGGCGGATAGGCGTTCGCTTAAAGAACCACGTCAGCACCGCTGATGATTGTCCGTTTGCCTTCCGCCTGGCCCGCGAAGCTACAGGTCACACCGAGTCGCGATACTCAGGCAACAGAACCAGGGACAAGCTTCTCGCAGACCCGGGTTTTCGAAGCGCTTACGAAGCGGCCAAAAATCGCATCCGGCGAATGCAAGTGCGTTGGGTTGACGAAGCCGATCCGGTAAGACAGACGTTGTTGGAAGTCTACGTATCCGTGGTTTTGGGGACTCCTCACAACGATTTCGACACTCACTAGCCTCGGGGCTCGACGGGGAGCAATACGGTCTGAGACTCCTATTCGATCCCGTAATGAATTGGCCGAATGCCCGTTCATCGTGCCAACGGAACTGCGATTGGGTCGTCCGGCCCGCATTTTGAGAAATGACAGACTCGGTCCCAGTCGCATAGGCTGTTGAGGTGGGCTGGTTGACGCGGTGAGGATTGTCCATTGCCGATGATCCCAATGGTCCGTCGAGCGCGAAGATCCGGCCAACTTGCGCATGAGATACTCCTCGAAGCGGTTCGGCTCGGGCGTCTGCCTAAACGGAGTTGCCCTCGGTGCGGTGATGCTTTGCTGCCTTTGCTTCAACTCGTCTGCTCAGGAGGCCCGAAGAGTGGATGCTGCTGCCGAGGGATTCCTGGAACCGCTCAATGCTCCGGACCCAGACCCAGACAACTGCGGGCTGATGATCGGCGGACGGAAAATCAAGGCCAGCGACGTGGCACGGGCCATTGAACGGGTAAGCCCTAAGCCCGCCGGAAATCTTCTGTGGGAAGTCCAGGTGAAGGGGCTGGAGGCTTCGCCTCTGTTGGTGAAGGCCAACTTCAAGCCGTTCCAGGTCATAAAGTGCCTCCCCGCTGTGCCCTCGACGTTCGAGCAGGTGAAGTCGGCTGCAAAGGCCGTTCCCAAGTCCGGTGCCAAAACCAACTCGATTCCCGCTGCGACCGAGTTGAACGAATTGGGTTTTGGGAAGTCGGTCCGTCATCTGGAACAACTGGCCAAGGATGGCCGTGTTCTGAGTGAACCCGAGGTGGTTGACGAGTTTTTCAAGAGCATCCCTGCTGAAGACCTTTCAGCGGCGATGGAGTTGATGCGGAATCGAATCGAGAGCATCAGCAAGGTCCTCGTCAATGAACTGCCCCGAGAGGATTGGGTCATGGCGTTTGCCGCCAACACCAACCGAATGGATGCGGGTTCCTACGGTAAGCTCACTTCGATCATCCAACTGCGGACGAACCGACTGGACCAATTGGGTGCCTTCATTGCGGCGACACATCCGGGAAAGCCTCCCCAGCCCCGGGAATTCACCTCGAAACTCGTCAATGCCGGCATCCGCCTCGCAAACCAGAGCCGAACGGATGCGTCGGCGAGTCCGGAAGCCTTCGCGAAGCCGTTGAGCCACGCCGATGGGGATCTGGTGCCGCTGACGGAAGCGGTCAGCGTTTGCGCGCGGTTCATTTCAGGAACCAATTCCGTCTCCCAATCAGACTTCACCGTTTTGTTCAAAGCGATGGAGGCTGAGCATCGTTCCCTCTCAGAGCAGGCCCGAAGGAAGTCAATGCGGCCGGGTGCCATCTACAAGGAGAGCCTGAACGACAAGGTGGTCGAAGGCCTGGCTCCGGCGATGACTGGATTCCTCGACAACTTCGTCGAGATGTTGAATCTGGATTACCGGTCGGAACCTGCGGAAATCCGCGCGTTTTGCGCACTGGCCAAGGCCGCATGGGTCGACAACAACGTGCAGCTTGAGTTCGACCTGACGAATCCAACCCTTTTCAGAATTCCCGGGGACGTTCCCGGATTGATCGTTCCCGGCACCGATAGCTTTACCCGAGAGATGTTTGATCGAAGTTTCCGGGTGGTGGCGCACACGAAGGCCAACGCAAAAGGGGCAGCCCGCACCGAGATCGGCAGCCAGAGCTTCGGGATTTACCTGAGCCAGGTGGCGGCGATTGCGGTGAGGAGGAAACAGTTTCCCGATGCGGCCTCGATTGAGAAGGCGGCACGGATGTGCCTGGGCATACCTGAACTCGGAAACGGGAAGTTCTTCAAAGCCTCGATTGTCCCGCACGTGCTGTTCATCCGCGATGGAACGGAGCCTGCGTTCGATTTTTGGGATGTCCCTCAGGCGGAGGAGAGAAAGCCGGGACAGCAACTCGGCCTCCCTCGTCGCTATTCGCCTCCGCCCGGACAGACGAACAAGGGCTACCCGTCACGGAACCAAGCCAAGCCCAACTGATCGACGGCGGGGCAAAGTTTCCGGCTTTAGAAATCCTCAGGCAGCAAGACTGTCGTTCGGCTACCGTTTGCCTCGGTGATGATCCAAAAACGCCCGCCATTGGCGGCGCGGAAGACGGATAGTCTGCGGAATCCTTCCAATGCCCGCCGTTCCGGCTGACGGCGGGCGAAATCCTCCAGATCCCCGTCATCGCCCCGCATGTGTCGGAGCAATGCCTCGGTGACCTCGTGGGACGCCAAACTGGCCTGTGCCCTGGGTGTCATCACGACGTTGCCCAGCCGCCGAATCGGCCCTTGCTCCAAACAAACCATCCGTCCTCCCGTGGGAAACCACTGCCGGACCATCCTGCGAATCGTCTCTGCGACGTGAACTACCATACCTTCCTCCTTCAAAAAACAGTCTTCATCACTCGGTCACCCTCTCGTCTTGTTCCTCAGCCGCCATCTGGCTGGAAGCCTGGCTCTTGGTGAGGTCCAGTGCGTCGGCGATTTCCTGCTGCCGCAGGGACAGCGCCGCCAAGCGGTCTTCGTATTCGTAGGGTTGGCCGGCCTGGGCGGTGAGTTCCGTCAGTCGTTTGCGGGTGTCCGCAATCCGCTCGGTGAGTCCGGCGGCAACCTCTTCCAACGACTGCACGGCATGTTCCACGGACCGCATGGTCCCGTGGGCGGAAGTGCCAAACTTCGCCCGATGAACCGCGCTTCCCTTCAGCACGATTTCTGGACCACCCATGAAGTTGTCCGCCACGAATAGCTGGAACCCGGCAAAGGTGCCGACCCGGCGCTCGACCTGTCGTCCCTTCACACGGTCACCTTGCCGGGCGAGCAATTCCCCGGCAATTCCCCGGTCCCGGATTTCCTGACCGTCCA
Source organism: Verrucomicrobiota bacterium (assembly GCA_947471985.1). Classification (GTDB taxonomy): domain Bacteria; phylum Verrucomicrobiota; class Verrucomicrobiia; order Limisphaerales; family UBA9464; genus CANIZL01. Next base: position 40,940 of record CANIZL010000054.1, read on the forward strand.
GCTCGATGACGAATCGGTCGCCGTGGGTATCCTGTCGCGAAGTGAGGTCCGACTGAACCTCGGCGAGGCGTTTCTCCAGTCGTGGAACCTCGTCCGTGTAGTGCCGAATCTCGGATCGGAGCCGATACTGGGTGTCCCGATGCTGCGTGCGGAGACGGCTCAACCGAGCGACTTCCGCATCTACCCCGGCCTTCTCGATGACGAGTGGATTGCCGGACGCGATGGCTTTCACCTCGGCGTAGGTCAGGGCCGCGCCGTCGATGTCCTCGATACGGCGCAGGTCGCTGTCGCCATTCATCACCTGGGCGATGAATCGGGCCTTGGTCTCCAAGGTCTGCCACATGTAGGAGTCGAACGAGCCTTCGGTCACGTAGCGGTAAATCTGAACCTCAGGATGGGTGTTGCCCTGCCGGAGAATGCGGCCATCGCGCTGCTCCACGTCCGCCGGACGCCACGGCGCATCCAGGTGATGTAAGGCGATGAGGCGTTCCTGCACGTTGACCCCGGTGCCCATCTTCTGGGTGCTGCCGAGCAGGATGCGGATGCGTCCCGCTCGAACTTCGCGGAAGAGGGCGAGTTTGGCCGCGTCGCTATCGTGATCCTGGATAAAGGCGATTTCCGACTTGGGAACCCCATGAGCAATCAGCTTCGAGCGCAGGTCTTCGTAAACGGAGAACCCTTTCCCTTCGGTCGGAGTGGACAGGTCGCAGAAGGCGATCTGAGCGGCCTTCTCCGGCGCGGTCTCGCGCCAAATGCGCTCAAGGTTGGCCGCCGCTTGGTTGACCTTGCTCTCCGGATGATCGGGCAAATCGGCGCGGTAAAGTCGGAGATCCAACGCGGCTTTCCTTCCATCCGTCGTGACCAGAAGCATGTTGTCCGTGCGCGGGTCCACGCGCCCGGACCGGAGCGCTTCGGCCCGCTGCACCAACGACTGCACAATCTCCTTCAATTCCGGCGAACAGGGCGCGTTCGTCACGATGGGCTTGCCGGACTTCAACCGGGGCACGGGCAGGTTGAGCATCTTCTGCGTCTGGATGTCGGTGACCTGCCGGAACTGCTGCATGAGTTCCGGAACGTTGATGAACCGGGCAAAACGAGTGTTCAATCGGTAGCCCGCACCGTCGGGCGAAAGCTCCATCGCGGTGACCGGTTCGCCGAAGGTCGCCGCCCACGAATCGAAGTGGTCCACCTGCAAGCTCTTCAGGGCGGTGAGTTGGAGATACCGTTGCATGGTGAACAACTCGGCCACGCTGTTCGCGATGGGCGTCCCGGTGGCGAACACCACGCCGCCCCCACCGTTCACGCGCTGCACATGTTGCACCTTGAGGAACATGTCGAAGGCGCGCTGGGAGGCGGTCTGAGGGAGCCCGGCAATGCGGGTCATCTTGGAGACGTAGAACAGATTCTTGAACGCGTGCGCCTCATCCACAATCAGGCGGTCCACCCCGAGTTCCTCAAAGGCGAGGGTGTCGTCCTTGCGTTCATCGGCCATGAGGTCCTTGAGCTTCCCCTCCAGCTTCTTCTTCGCCCGTTCCAGCATCTTGACGATGCGGGAACCGCTCTCGCCTCCGCGCTGCTGTTCGATGGCCAACGCGAGTTCACGTAGCTGGGCTTGGATGAACTCTTCCTGGGAGGCACGGCTGAGCGGAATCTTCTCGAAGCCCGAGTGGGTGACGATGACGGCATCCCAATTGCCGGTGGCGATGCGGCTCATGAGCGTCTTTCGCCGCTCCTTCTCGAAGTCGTCCTTCGAGGCGACGAGGATATTCGCACCCGGATACAGGGTCAGCAGTTCCGAAGAGAACTGTCCGAGCATGTGGTTCGGCACCGCAATCAGCGGCTTGCGGGCAAGACCGAGCCGCTTCAGTTCCATCGCGGCGGCCACCATGGTGTAGGTCTTCCCGGCTCCCACGACATGGGCGAGCAGGCAGTTCGGCGTTTGCAGGATGCGCCAAACCGAAGCGCGCTGGTGCGGTCGGAGGGTGATGACCGGACTGGCTCCGGGGAGCGTCAGATGATCGCCGTTGAAGGTGCGCGGTCGAAGATTGTTGAACTCGCGGTTGTACTTACGGACCAGACGTTCCCGTCGGTCGTCGTCCTGCCAGAGCCACGCCTTGAAGCGTTCCTTGAGCTTCTCCTGCTTGTCGCGGGCCGCTTCGGTGGCGGGACCGTTGACCACGTCCCGGTCGTTCTCTTCGTCCCGGTCATAGACCGTGGGTGTGCGGAGATTCATCGCGTCCTCGATCAGCTCCAGCGCACTGCGCCGGTCGGTTCCGAACTCGGTCGTGTTGGCGACGGAGGATTTCGCGTTCCAGCCCGCTTGCACCACCCAAAGGCCAAGCTGGGGGACGTGGTTAATGGTGATGCCGCGTTCGCCGAGCAGTTCTTCGACGAAGAGGGCGAGGTCGTTCGCCGGAATCCAGGTGCTACCCAATCTCGCGTCGATCTCGGCGGCGGTCAGGTCCACCGGCTGCACGGGTTTCAACGCCTCGATGTTCGTCTGGAACTGTTCGTCGCTCAGCACGGCGGCCTCGGCGGCGGCGAGTTTCGCGCGCACGTTACCGGAGAGGTATTCGTCCTCGGTTTCCCAGCGGTCGGTTTGGGGATTGAGGAAGATGGCTCCCTTCAGTTCGGGGATTACATCCGCGACCCGCCTCTTGAGCAGTGACGCGACATGCTCCAAGTCCACCCGGCCTCGCTCGCCCAGCGAAATCAGCAGGGCGTCCTGAGCCGTCTTGATGTCCGTGACGGCGCGCAGTCCCTGAATGGTCCGCTCGTGGAAGATGGTCGCCTTGCGGGCACGCTTGGTTTCGGAGTCGTAGTTCTCCAGCGACAGTAGCAGGGGAAGATCCGGGTCACCCCGGAAGGCCGATGTGTTGGCCCGGTCGGAGACCGCGCCGAACTTAGCCACGAACGTGTCGTAGGCGTCGTTCAACTGACGGCGGGCCATCTCGACGCTGGATTCGTCCGAGGCTTCCAGTTGGGTCCGCAGACAACGGCGCACCGCGTCTCGGACACGGATGAGTCCACGAATGCGCTGGGTGCGAGCAGGCGAAAGCCCTTCCAGAATCGTGATGTTGTCGCCCTCACGGATGCCGATGCGGTCGTTCACGACGGCGTAGGCGTTGGGCTTGATGTTCTCCGGCGCGGGGACGGTCTGGTCCAACGTCGGCGGCCGGATCGCCGTCCGATGCGGCGTGAACACGTTCCGGGGCAGTAGCGCTATGGCCTCGGCCAGTTGTTCGCCCAAATCGCGACCGTTGCCGACCAACGACGGTTCGCCTCGGCGATACAGCCCCCCTTCAAGGCGCATCTCGCCGAGCATCATCTCGGGGTGGGCGACGAAGTATTCGTTCAGGGGAATCGTCTCCCCGAGCGAGTTGGTGATTTCTCCGAGCGCCTTCCACGCCGGTCCCTTCGGATTTGCCCCCGGCAATCGTTTGCGAAGCATCACGATGTCGGTGGTCACTTCGGTGTTGGCGTTCTTCTTAAACGCATCGTTGGGC
>CANIZL010000055.1 GCA_947471985.1 Verrucomicrobiota bacterium
GACTCGCGAAAGCGCGCGCCCGAGGCCCGGGCTGCCGTCTCCGCGTGAACGTGCTCCAGTTTCTCCTGCTGAAGGCGGACATTGGCCGCCGTAAGTTCCGCCGTGCGCGCCAGCACCCGGCGCTCCAGTTCGCGATTCAATTCCCGCAGCTTCCGCTCCGCCCGCGCCCGACTCAGCTTGCTCGCACAAATTGACGCCGCGGCCGTCAGAATCATGAGATGGTCCGTCGTATAAAAACCTGCTTCGGGATGTTGGGCGTCGATGACTCCAATGACAATCCCATCGCTCACCAGGGGAACCGCCAGCTCCGATAAGCGCACCGCCGCGCCCGCCTGATGCCGGGCGTCCTGCCGGGTATCGGTAATGAGCTCCGAACGACCACTCTGAGCCACTGCTCCGATGATTCCCTGGCCGATGCGCACCTCGATGGGCGATAGCACTGCACGCCGGGGATCACCCTGGAGCCCGCAGGACGCCTTTTGCACCAACATGCCCCGCGCGTAGTCCGCCAGGTAAATCATCGTCTCCCCGACCCCCAGGGGCGCGAGGCAGCGATCACAGAGGTCCCAGAGAATATCCTCTTCCGAATGCAAACTGGAAAGCGACGCCGCGATCTCGGTGAGGCTTTGGACTACCGTGTCCAGGCTCGGTCCCGGACGGGTGCCCGAGCGGCCGACGCTGTCCGAAGATGTACCACCGTTTGTTTGCATTGATTGCCGACCCGCCTCCCCAACCAATGGAAAATGGTCGCCCATTTCTGGAGCCACAGGTTCAACCCCCCACCTTGTCCACGTGCCCGATCCTGTCAAGCGGGGCGCCCCTGACACGCCATGCGCCGCCCCCGGCGCCGAGGGCCTATTCCTGCGGATACAGGAGCAGTCGATCGTGAACGAGAATCACGAGATCCGGTTTGCCGTCGCCGGTTAGATCGGCCACCAACGCCTCCCGGGGTTCCGCCACTTCGGTGCCCCGGCGCTGACGGAACGTGCGCTCTTCAAAGACCTGCCAGCGATTCGCCGGCACGAGTTTGTGGGGCGGTTCGAACATCACCAGATCCACGTACGCCTTGCCTGTTTCCAGAAAAACGAGGTCCTTCCGCTTGTCGCCGTTCAAATCACCGCTGACCACGTCATGTAGGAAGCCATCTTTCACCGGGGTTTCGTAGCCATCCAACTCCGTCAGTTCCCAAACATCCCCCGCGAAGCGTTTCCAAGCCACGCCGTTTTGGCCGAGCAACGCAACGGCATTCGGCCGGCCGGTAGCGGTGCCTCCCGTGCCGAATTCGACCGGTACCAGCGTCGTAAAATCACTCACCGGCAGCGTGACGCTGCGACCGGCTTTCCAGACGCCGTTGGTATCCCGGGTGCAAACCGTCAGCGCCTTGCGATCGCCATCCAGGAGAAACAACGCGGGGGTCTTGGAATCCGCCAGGGGCAACGTTGTGGCTGCGACGATCCGACTGCTGCTCGCCGCTCCGTTGATCTGATCCTTCACTTCAAACACGGCCTTGTCTTTTTCGGACTGGGGATCGGGTTTGAGAACCACCGCCCGCAGGAAATTCTTCTGCGCCAGCAGCAATTCCGGCTTGCCGTCGCCATCCACGTCCGCAATCGCCGACCACGGCGCATCCGTGGCGCCGCCGGGCGGATTCACGTCCAATTCCTCGAACTGCCGACCGTCCACGGGTGCCGCCAGCTGTCGGAGCACTTTGATCTTTTCGTAGGGAGTGAGGATGACCAAATCCATCCGCCCATCCTGATCCGCATCATGGAAACTCACCGAGGACGGAATCCCCTTGAACGCTTCCCCGAGTGCCTGCACCACCGACTTACCGTCGGCGGAAACCAGGGCCAGTTCGCGCACCGACGCGTTCTCCACTTTTTTGTCCACCGCGTTCGTGCGCTTCTCCTCCCGTTCGGTGATGGCGGCCACCACGATCGCGCCGTTCAACGGTCCCACGACCATGGCCAGCGGTCGACCGGGCAGCGCGAGCGGCTTGGGAAATCCCAGGCGACCGCCGGCTTCCACCGAGGCCACGCCAATCTGCTTTTCATCACCGCTCAGGAGGAAAACTTCGGGCGAGCCATCTTTATTCCAATCCGCGACCGCCAGATCCACCACGCCGCCCAGCGTGGGAAACGTCCGCGCCGCCTGCAATCCGCCGTCCGGGCCCTGGACGTGCACGGTGATCTGACCGGCATCCGGATCGGTCACCAGAAGATCGGCCAAGCCATCCTGGGTGACGTCCGCCCAGACCACGCCACGCCGGGCCTTGTCCGTGCGGGGCAAGGGCTGCACGTAGAATTGTCCGTCCAGCAACGGTCCCGTCCACGCGGTACCCGCCCGGCGGGTGAAATTGGACACGGCCGCCCGGCCGGATTTCGCCGCAATGGTGATGATCTCCGTGCGGGAATCGCCGTCCAAATCGTCGGCCCAGTAGGATCGCACCGGCGAAAACGGCAGATGAATTTCGGGGCCCAGCCGGCCATTCGCCGCCTGCAAGCGGAAGCGGAAGGGATTCGCGTTGTCCCAGTTCACCAGGAGCAGGTCCTGTCGCCCATCTCCGTCCAGATCCAGAATCTGGAGCGCCTTCACGACGCCGGTGTAGGGCAGTTTCTCCGGTTCGCCGAGGGTGCCGTCCGTGCCCTGCAGGAGGACGTAAATGTGCTTTTCCGCGAGCAATAGGACGTCCGTGCGCTGGTCGCCGTTGATGTCCCCGGTGATCAGCGCGTTGGCATCCAGCAGGCCGTCGCTGAGGTCGTATCGCTTGGGTTGCGACCAGCCATTTGTTCCCTGGTTGAACTGAATCACCAGTTCCTTCGGCTCCCCAAAGTAGATCAGGTCCGGTCGGTGATCGCCGTTCACATCGTCCACACACAGCGAGGAGATCCGCTTTTCCGAAGACACACTGTCGATGCGGAACCGCGAGTCGGGCGGCAGTTCGTTGACGTCCTTGCGGCCAATCTTCGCCGGTGTCGTGGGGGCATTGGTCTTGCCGGTGCGATTGTACAGCAGGCTGATCTTGGATCGGAGGTTGTTAACCACGATCAGGTCATTCAAACCATCGCCGTCGAGGTCGGCGCTCTTCAGGAAGGTCAGCGCGTAATCGACGGGAAAGATCTCCGGGCCCGAAAAGCCGAAGCTGGCGATGGGATCCGTCGCCGCGGGGCTACGCAGGCTCAAACCAAGAAACGCCGCCGTCAGGGCCAGCCAAACAGTACGCAACATTGACGGAGTGTGCGTGGCGGTATCCGTCAGGACAAGGCGGGGTTGCCCTCCCGGTTGGTCCTCAATTCACCGATCCGGCCCGGCGATCGCCCGCGTTTCCGCCGTCGCCCGGCCGTCGCCCGACAGAAACGTCCGTGACAGTGGCCCCAAAACCGTCTAATTCCCCGCGAACATGAAACGAATTGCCTTCGCTCTACTCGCCTCGCTGGCGGTGTCGGCGTTTGCTTTCGCCCGGGCGGCGGAAGAGAAACCTGCAGCCGCCACCAGTGCACCCAAAGCTGATTCCAAAAAAGATACCGTGAACTCCAATACCGAAGTAGCTGTCATCAAAACTCCCCAGGGGGAAATGGTGGTCGAATTCTGGTCCGATGTGGCCCCGAAAACCGTCGAAAACTTCAAGAAACTCGCCAAGGACGGGTTCTACGACGGCACGGCGTTCCACCGCGTGATCAAGGGCTTTATGATCCAGGGCGGCGATCCGCTGACCAAGGATGCCAGCATGGAAAGCCGCTGGGGCACCGGCGATCCGGGCTACAAGATCAAGGCCGAATTCAATAGCCGGAAGCATGAAAAAGGCGTGCTCTCCATGGCCCGTTCGCAGAGCCCCGACAGCGCCGGCAGCCAGTTCTTCATCTGCCACGGCGACGCGTCGTTCCTCGACAACAAGTACACGGCGTTCGGCAAATTGATCAAGGGCGAGGACGTCCTCGACAAGATCGCCAACTGCGAGAAGCGCGCTGGCGGCGAAGGCTCCAAGCCGGTCCAACGCCAGGGCGTGGACAGCGTGAAGATCGTCGAACGCGCCACGATCAAGTAACCGGAGCCGACCGGAATTCACCGGTCACCCCGGACTCTTTCACCCCGACCGCTCACCGCGGTCGGGGTTTTTAGTTCGTACGCCCGCCAAGTTGGATCTTCCCCGGGCCGATGAATCGGAGCCTGGCCCGCCGACTAAAAAGTCAGCGGTACGGGTTTCGCCGGTCTTTCCGCCGCACGGCGGCGGGCTTCGTCCTTCGAGATTCCAGCGTGCGAGTCGCCGGGCCGTCGCTAAACTCGGGGCCGATGAAACGCTATTCGAATTACGTCGGGGGCCAGTGGGTGGCCGCCCAGTCCGGGAAGACGTTCACCACCCAGAACCCGGCGGACGTCCGGGAGGTCGTCGGAGAGTATGCCCTGGGCTCCGCGGCGGATTTCGCCGCCGCCACCCACGCCGCCCAGGAAGCCCTCCCCAAATGGGCCGCCACCACCGCGATCACCCGGGGTCGTTTCCTCAGCAAGGCCGGCCAAATCCTTGAGGCCCGCAAAACGGAACTGGCGGAATTGCTCACCCGGGAAGAAGGCAAAACGCTGGCCGAAGCCACCGGCGAGGTGCAGCGCGCGGCCGACATTTTCCGCTTCTACGGCGGTTTGAGCTACACGGTCGGCGGTCAGGCGATCCCCCACGAAATGCCGGGCAACCTGATCGTCACCCGCCGGGAACCGCTGGGCGTTGTCGGTTTGATCACACCCTGGAATTTTCCCATCGCCATCCCGGCCTGGAAAATGGTCCCTGCCCTGCTCTGCGGGAATACCGTGGTCCTCAAACCCGCGTCGCTCGCTCCCTCCATGGCGTTGGAACTTGCCCGGGCCCTGCACGAAGCCGGATTGCCGCCCGGAGTTTTGAACGTCGTCACCGGCGAAGGCCGGGCATTCGGCCACGAGATCGCGACCAATCGGGCCTATCAGGCCCTGAGCTTCACCGGCTCCAAAGCAGTGGGGCATGGACTCTACCAAGCCGTTGCGCCGCGGCAGCTTCGCACCCAACTCGAAATGGGTTCGAAGAATCCCACGCTCGTACTCGCCGATGCCGATCTGGATCTGGCCGCCCGCTTGGTGGCCATCGCCGGCTTCGGGCTGACCGGTCAGGCCTGCACCGCTACCAGCCGGGTGATCGTCGAACGTCCCGTGCTCGCGGCGTTCACGGAAAAGCTCATTGCGCTCGCCAAAACGTGGAAGGTCGGGCCCGGTCTCACTCCGGGTATGCAAATGGGACCCGCCGTGAACGCGGAAGAACTGCAGGGCAATCTGGATGCCATCACCCAAGCCTGTTCCGAAGGCGCCGAACTCGCCTGGGGCGGTGCCCGCCTCACCGAGGGCGAGTTCGCGCACGGTTACTTCATGCAACCAGCCGTGCTGACCGGCGTTCGTCCCGCCATGAAAATCGCGCAGGAAGAAGTCTTCGGACCGGTCGTCGGCATCCTCGCCGTGAACTCCTTCGACGAGGCGATCGCCGTGGCCAACGACACCCAATACGGACTCAGCGCGAGCCTGGTCACCCGCGATTACAAGAAGGCCATGCTCTACGCCGAACGCATTGAAAGCGGCGTGGTGAAGGTCAATCAGATCAGCACCGGCCTCCAACTCCAGGCCCCGTTCGGCGGCGTGAAGCAGAGTTCGACCGACAGCTTCCGCGAACAGGGAACCGCCGCGCTGGACTTCTACACGCGGAGCAAGACGATCTACCTGGATTATTCCGCCTGATCGACGGCGCCCCCTCCCGTCACCCCCGCCGCCTGCTTCCTCGATCCTGTGTCTTCCAGCTTCAAGCTGACCTCCAGCTACACGCCCGCGGGCGATCAGCCCACGGCCATTGCGAAGCTGACGCAGGGCGTGCTGTCCGGTCTCAAGCACCAGGTGCTGCTTGGGGTGACGGGTTCCGGCAAGACCTTCACCATCGCGAACGTCATCGCCAACACCGGGCGACCGACGCTCGTGCTGTCGCATAACAAAACGCTCGCGGCCCAGCTGTACTCCGAATTCAAGGCGTTCTTTCCGGAGAACGCCGTCGAATACTTCGTCAGCTACTTCGATTTCTATCAGCCCGAGGCGTACATCCCCCGCACCGATACCTTCATCGAGAAGGATTCTTCGATTAACGAGGAAATCGAGCGGCTGCGTCTGTCCACGATGAATTCCCTGCTCTCCCGCCGGGATGTCATCGTGGTGGCCAGCGTGTCCTGCATCTACGGCATTGGCGATCGCAACGACTATGAAAGCATGGTCATCCCGCTGCGCCTGGGGCAGTCCATATCGCGTCAACAACTGCTAGAGCGCCTCATCGCCCTGCAATATGTCCGCAATGATTTCGATCTGACGCGCGGCAAGTTCCGGGTCCGCGGCGACACCATCGAACTGCATCCGGCCTATGCGGAAGACGGCTTGCGCATCGAGTTTTTCGGCGAGGAGATCGAACGCTTCACCCGGTTTGATCCGTTGACCGGCGAATCCTTCGAGGTGCTCAGCGCGGTGAATATTTTTCCGAGCAAGCAATTCGCGACGCCGCAGGAAAAGATCAACGCAGCGCAACTCACCATCCGGGCGGAACTGACGGATCGCATCGCGGAATTCGAGAAGCAGGGCAAGCTGCTGGAAGCCCAGCGCATCAAGATGCGGACGGAGTTCGACCTGGAACAACTCCAGGAATTGGGCTTCTGCTCGGGCATCGAGAATTACTCCCGCCACATCAGCGCCCGCCCGCCGGGTTCCCGTCCGGGCACATTATTGGATTTCTTTCCCGAGGATTACCTGCTCGTGGTCGATGAATCCCACGCCACGCTGCCGCAGGTCGGCGGCATGTACGCGGGCGACATGGCCCGCAAGGGAGTTCTGGTGGAACATGGTTTTCGACTCCCTAGTGCGCTGGATAATCGGCCACTGAACTTCGAAGAGTTCCAAACCCTGCATCGCCAGGGCCTCTACATCAGCGCCACTCCCGGGCCGACCGAACTGGCCTGGGCGGGACCCAAGAACATCGCCGAGCAGATCGTCCGGCCAACGGGGCTTATCGATCCCGAGATCGAACTCAAACCACTGAAGGGCCAGGTCGACGACCTGATCGAAGAGGCCCGCAAGCGCGTGGAACTCAAGGAGCGGGTCCTCGTCACCACTCTGACCAAACGCACGGCGGAGGAGCTGACCGATTACCTGCGCGACATCGGCATCAACGTGCGGTACCTGCACAGCGAGATCGACGCCATCGAGCGCGTGGAAATCCTCCGGGCCCTGCGTCGCGGTGACTGCGACGTCCTCATCGGCATCAACCTGCTGCGCGAAGGCCTCGATCTCCCGGAGGTTTCGCTGGTGGCCATATTGGATGCCGACAAGGAGGGCTACCTCCGCAGCGCCACCAGTTTGATTCAATCGGCCGGCCGGGCCGCGCGGCACTTGAACGGCAAGGTGATCCTGTACTGCGACGTGAAGACGCAGAGCATTCAGAAGTTTCTCGCCGTCTCGGAGTACCGTCGACAGAAGCAGATTGCCTACAATCTGGCCCACAACATCACCCCGCGCAGTGTGAGCCGCGGACTCGACGAAGGCCTGAGCAGTGTTGGCTCCGGCCGGCAGGTCGCGGCGAATCTCCTGCACGAATCAGTCGGTCAATTTGACATCACGGAAACGATCCGGGAATTGGAGCAGGAGATGCTGACCGCCTCGAACAACCTGGAATTCGAGAAAGCCGCGGTGTTGCGGGATCAGGTGAAGGAATTGAAATCCCGCCTCAACGGAGCGGAGCTAAAGTCTCCGGGTTCGACCGCCAAGGCGCGAGAAGCCAGCCGGGGCGGCCGCAAAGGAGGCGGACGAAAACGGTGACGTTGGCCGGCTGTGAGAGAGGCCGCGACTCGCCGGAACTTTCCTGCAGGGCCCTGCGGCCACGGCACCATGGACTTGAGATTCAAAGAGGCGGCGCGACGGCGCCCGCACCCTCTTCGCACGACGCCGGATAAATGAGGATTCCGACCCGGTGGATATGGTCCAGCATCGGCCGATGTTGGATGGACTCCAATGGCTGGACATCAAAGCGGTACGGCAGTGGAAGTTCGTCCAATTCGGCCGCGATCGCTTCCGTGCTCAGGGGGTCAGTGTCGCCCGTCACCACCAGATCCACGTCGGAGCGCGCACTGTGAGTACCCTTGGCCCGGGAACCAAAGAGCGTCGCAGTCTTCACTTCGGGATGACGCCGAAAGACTGAACACACCAGATCCAACTCCGCCGGATCGAGGGGTGCCGCCTTCATTTTAGGGCCTCCCGTTGCATGAATTCGTGAAGTTGAGCGAAAGCAGCAAGGTAGCGGACGTGAATCGCTTCGACGGCCAGCTCGAAACTGGCCCGATTGTAGGTATGGGAAAGGAGGTTTCGATGGTCGAGCATGTCGATCCACGTTTGACCATCGGCCAGAATCTTGGCCGCAAACGCGTCCTTTAGTACCTGCCGTGGGGTCACTGTCGCCAACACGAAACCGCCTTCTTCCAAATAGTCCTTCACCGTCTTCCAAGCGAGCTCGAAGCAATACTCGAAGCGCTGGATCACACCTTCCTTCTCCAATGGATTCAGGACGGAGGGACCGTTCTCCAGCGCTTCCCGCAACAGAACAAATGCGCGGTCGAAATTTTGGAAACGCTGTTTCCAGCGGACGTCAACGTTAGGAGTCATGGGGCGGAAAATTTTACTCGCTGGCTTCGGCTGCCGGCACCTTCAAGCCGGGTAGCCTGATTGAACAGGACCCCGCGTTGCGCGGCTCGAAGGATCATTCAGCTCGCAATTGGCACCGGCCGATTGCGACGCAACCACAGGGCCGAAAGCAGCAAGGGCACGGTTGCGTGGGACACGTTTAGTGCCTTTCGGCTGTGCGATCTTGTCCATTTTGATCTGTTCGAAAAAATTGTCGATCAAGCCCGGAATCGGCTGGAATACCTACCCCAAGCCCACCCAGTCAGTCCCTTGGTGAAAACCACCTCGGACACAGAACAGTGCCGCGCCTGACGGACAGCGTCAACGAGCTGCTCAACCGTCTCCAGTTGGGGCGATGAGTCGAGGCTGTCAACGGAGCCCCTTGGCCAAGACGCGGCTTTCAAAACGCAGATCGGAGACGCCTTGGGATTTCAGATCAGCATCACCTTCCTTGTCGTGAGCGCACCCCTCGGAAGTTGGATGGACTCCACCATCGCATTCCACCGCGAGATTCGCCATTGCACCAAAGCGGTGTGACCGCGGCCAACTTATGAAGAGTCGTGAACACTCCACCGCCAGTGGAGCGTTTCAGCAGTTCGCACATTTTTGCTCCCAACTGCTAGCACGGGTGTGCGACCGGGGGTGTCCGCGGTGCGTTGGACCTGGCCGAAGAGCCGGTCGTCGCATTGATGGCGGTCGGTCAGCCCCATTAGCGACGGATTCCGCACCGCCAGAAGCTGCACCACACGTGCGGAGAAGAAGCGCGTGGAGTCAAATTTGCCGCTGCCCCTGCGTGTGGCGGATCGCACCCAGCGGCGGTTGCCCGGCTCGCCAGATGAGAACGAAAACCGCACGGCACCTTGTCCCAAACTTGTGAGCGCTGCGGCGAGCCAAGTTTCGATTGACAACGCTTTTTTTGTATTTTAGAAAAGCAAAATGCCAGGAGATTTAATTGAACTCATCAAAACAGCCAAGGAGGTCTTCGAATTGGTTTCGTGCGTGTTACCAACATTACCTAATGCGGTTGCAAAGCTTGACGTTGATAGATACAGCTTAGCCCTAACGCGGGTCGAACACACTTCGTGGGCAAAGAATTCTTGGGTGTATCAATACCAACCAAACTCTCTTATTGGGCCAACGCCTTCATTTTTCACCCAAGTCGTTTCTACAGGAACTGTTGGGAGCGCTACGCCGACGTATACAAGCAGCAGCAAGGATTCGTTCGACCCGCACGGGATCGGTCGCCAAAACAGAATTTGCGATTACTCAACAGTTGCCGCAACTGGCGAGATCGATCCGCTGAAATTCTCACTCTCGGAGTCGTTCACTTGCCGCCTGACCGCCACAATGGCTGAGTCGAGCATTTACTTGGATTATTTGGGTGGGTACGCTAACTTTATGGTATCCTTTAAGGAAGGATTGCCTGCTTCAACTTGCACTGGGCCCGGAACCAATCCGTCGGTACATTATCAAGATGACATCGGGCCAATATCCATTCAACCGGCCGTCGTTCCACCACTGGGAAATCTGCCTCAGGGAGCTTCAGTTGTCATTTTTCCGAGTAGGACGAATTGGGAACATATATGGTGGGACTCCAGTAAACCGTTTCACGGATATGCGGCAATTCGACTTCTTAGCTACGGCACCCCGAAATGAATTTGTCTAATAACAGGTTAAACTTAACTATTATCGGTATTGGTACCGTTATATTTGTATCTTTGCATTTTAGCTCTGGCGCAGTTCGAAGGAAAATTTCCGGACCGGAAGATACTGAACTTTCGGCGATTACTGCCCCGGTTAACCTCATCCCTGGATCGAACACTAGTCCAGTCAAATCAACAACGCACGGCCAGAGCCGAATTTCTCACGGGCCAGCTTCCGATGATCTCCCGGCAGAGGTCGCCTACCAGTTCGCTCTCATCGAAGAGGCTGTACTCGCGGCCGGGACAAATGTTTCCCACACACTGCCTGAAATGCGGGCGCCACGTTTCTGGTTGATCGGTAATTTGATGTTGGATGAAGTCTATCAGTCCCAATTTCGCCACGGAGGCAGGGAAAAAATCAGCAGTAATCTGGCTCTGACACAACTGAGCCAATACCTCAAATCGGACCGTGCAGAAACCCAATAGCGTAACGGCACTTCTATTTTTAGGAGTGGTCCTGATTATTGCTCTCAAGCTGCGGAGCGGGAGAGTGCCGGCGGGGGGCACCGGAGTTTCGCCCCAGCGCTCCGCCGTGCGGGGGCCGGCAGTGGTTGCGGACCGCCCTGCGTTGAAACCGGGTGCCCAGCGGGATGGGACGCGTTTCAACCCAAAGATTCGGGAATACAACGAGACCTTCGAGGCGGCGGTCCAGCAGAGCCAAGATCCCCAGCTAAAACGGCTTTTCTCGGCGGTGACGGAACGAATGCCCGACGCTTGGCAGGACACATTTGTACTTCGCGACACCTACCATGCGGTTATTGGGATCGGAGCCCTCAAGCGGGCGGATGAATCCTTTATTGAGGCCAACGAAAACCATATCCAAGGCATATCGGAATTGAGTCAGAATCCAAAGACTGAAGAGGTGCTCAAAGATGCCAATCGCGAGCGAAGGACGCTATCCGCGGAATCGTTGCAAACCCTTCGCTCGGTTCTCGCGCACCGACTATCCTTAAAATATCCCGAGATCGATCGCACCCAATGGGATGAGATTTTGCGCATCGACTACGCCGCGCCGCCCGCCCCGCTTGGCCCGCTTAATTTGATCTCTCCGGAAGTGATTGCCGGACATTTTGGATTTGAACTCCCACCCCCGGCAAAACTGCCCCCGTGGCATATGGCCCCGAACGAGGCAAAGCGCCTGCTTGAAGTTGAACGATAGGCGAATTTTGCCCATTGTACGCGGGAAGGTCGCCTCGCGCTGAAGCATTCGGGTATCTGCGGTGATCTGATAACTTGGTGTGCCCGGCTGAATCCGTGGCTGAGCGTCGGCTGACTATGCAACCCGCAACCAACCCTCCGCACCCAGAATCGATGCGTCGCCGACGCCATATGTTCTTCGGCGTAGTAAAATGAAGGACCCCGTTTCAATTGATAACGGGCTGAGACTGGATTCCTCCGCTCGTACCCTCTACGGGTCCGAGCGGAGGATGGTGGAGGCGGCGGGAATCGAACCCGCGTCCTAGATCGGCTTCCCAAAAGCGACTACATGCTTAGCCAGACTAAAGTCTCGCCCAGGTGCTAACGGTCTGACATCGAAACACCCGCGCCAGCCCGCATGAAAATGTCGGCCCGGTACGCGCAGACTCCGCACCAGACCCCGCCTGCTTAAGGCGTTCTGACCCTGCTAGCAGGTGTTACAGGCAGAACGTCACGGCACTTTAGGCCGCGAGAGCCAACTCTTCGTTAGCAGTTGTGTTTTGACCCGGTGATTTACGAGGCCAACGGATCGTCCTCGGCATGCCGCCCCTGGTGAGTCGCTCCAGTCGAGACCGGTACGCCCCCATCAAGTTTTAGCAGCCTCACCATGCCGCAGTTCCTCCCCCCGTCAACCGCATTCCCCAAGTATCCCCGCCATCCGGCCTCCCCGCCGCCCGACACCCACTCACCCAAAATTGCTCCCGGAGTTGACAAAGGAGGGTGATCGCGGTTCTATGAGCAGGAAATTGAACATCAGCCGACGAATCGAATCGTTGGCAGGTAGCGTTTCGCCCGGAGTCGCGAAACTCTCCGGCCTCAAGGTGAGGCGGAATCTGTGGAGACTCCCTTAAACGTATTAACATGAAGAAACTGCTCGCCGTACTCGCCACCTCGTTGCTCGCCGTGTCCGCCTTCGCCGGTGAATTCCCCGACATCAGCATCTCCGAGGTCAAGGCCCTCACGGAATCCAAGAAGGCCGTCATCATCGACGTCAATGGCTCGGACTCCTACCAGAGCGGCCACGTCCCCGGCGCCCTCGATTACGATGCCGTCAGCGGCAAGCTCGCCAAGGTGCTGCCCTCGGACAAAAACGCCCTGATCGTCGCCTACTGCGGTGGACCGAAGTGCAAGGCCTACCAGGCCGCGGCCAATGCGGCGGAAAAGCTCGGCTACAAGAACGTGAAGCACATGTCGGCCGGCATCTCCGGTTGGAAGGCCGCCGGCGAGAAGCTCGAAAAGAAGAGCTGATTTCCGCTCCTTCAACCCGGGTGCCGACGGTCCCCGTCGTCCCGGATCAAAAAATCTCCCGCGGCATTGAGCACGCCGGAGAGAACTTCGGCAGGGCTTCGGCTCTGCCTTTTTTATTTCGGGGATCAAACGTCGACTCGGTCGCCGAGATCCGGCCAAGGTAGTCTCCCCGCCCTGCCCCGCTCGGGCTACCAGCCCGCCGGCAAATCCGTCAACGTCGCCTTCAGGATGGTTCGGATGCTCTGCCGCTCGGCCACGGGGAGATAGGCGAAATCGGGCGATTTATCGTCGCCGCGCAACGCCCGGCCGAGGTGTTGATACACCCGCTGTTTCAAAATCGACGGCAATTGCGCAAAACTCGGGGCGTAGATCAGGTAACTGCAACGGTGGCGGAACAGGCGCGTGGTTAGGTCGAAGTCCTTCAACGATTCCCCGCCCGGCGCCGTCCGACGCTGGCGGAGGAAGTCCGACTTGAAGTCCGCGTCCCCCGCTACTCCACCCGCCGGCAGCGGCGCTTCCTCGGCAAAAAGCAGATAGCGGGTCAGGTTCCGCGCGCTTTCGTCCATTTCCGCGGCTTGAGCCGCCGACAGCTGTCCGGCGGATTCGGTCAGGATCTCGCGCGTCAGATAGGCCGCATGGGCCACCCGATTGGCGAATCCCACCTGATGCTCGTGCACCAATTGCGGCAGGAGATCGGACCGCGGGACCAGATACCGGTCCCACCGAAAACGAACGCCCGGTGGATTCGGAATCTTCGTTAACTTCCCCTCGGACTGGGTTCCGGTGACGTTCCCGTAGTGGTTGGTGAAAGAGTCGGCCCCCGTGACGTGCCAGCCGCCAAAGCGCTGCTCCAGCGGAATGGTGTGACCCGATTGCCCAATCCGATAGGCGGTCAAACTGCCGCCGCCGGCGCCCGGGATGACCGATTTCACCACCAACCCCGGCACCTGTCCCGTGTCGTCGCGGGCGTGGCAATTCATGCAGCGATCCGAGCGCTCGAACTGCAGCGGCCGCCCCTCGCGCGGGATATCGAAAATGTAGAAGATCCCGCCCCACTCCGGATCGACGGAAACGATCTCGATGCGCCCGCCCGGAATGTAACCCACGTAGACTTCGTCGTTGAAGTACAAGGCCCGCGGATTCGCTGGTGAAATCAGGCTCAACTGCAGGCTCGTGGTCGAGAACACGAGCATTTGCGACGAGGCGGGTACGCCCAAGACGGAGAGCAGGCTGGTCAGGAAGCGCTTTTCGTCCGTGCGATCCAAGGCGATTTCGCCGGAAGCCAATCCACCCATGATCCGACTGAACGGATCGCGCGGTGTCCGCTTGGCGTATTCATGCGGCGGTTGGTCGATATCCCGCAACTCGCGTTCGGCGTGCAGCGGTGGGCCGAACGTCACCAATCCGAGTAGTGCCAAAGCAAACCCCGAAAGGCCCATACCCGGCCAGGCGGGCCGTCGACCGCTGCCGGCGCTGGGAACGCCCGGGCTCATGGTCACTCGGCCACCACGACCCGGTAGAACTGGAGGGCGGCCGCGCTGGGCGCCGACGCCTGCCAGCGGGCTTCACCACTGCCCGAATACTCAAACGTTCCCCCCGCCGTCGCCCATCCCCCGTCGAGCGAACTGGTCTCAACCCGGTAACTTCGGCTGCTGGCGAAGGGAAAGCGCAAGGTGGTCACGACTCCCGGCCCGGCCGTAACCGAAAGGATGCGCAGGCGGCTCTGGGCATTGCGCGGATCCGTGCCCGCAAGAAACTCCGCCCGATTGCTGGCGCCATCTCCGTCAAAGTCCCCCTCGCCCGTTTGACTCAAGTCGCCAAAGATCACGCGTTCCCAATCATCCGGCAGGCCGTCGCCATCGGTGTCGGTGTCCGAAATGAGGACGCCCTCCAGCAGCAAGGTCGCCGGTTCCCCCAGGAGATTCTCCTTGGTCACCCAATTGGGATAAACCCCACCACCCACGCCAATACCACCGGCCGCGGCACGTGCGCGATGCAGCGAACTCAGCATTACGGGCAGGCGCCCCTGCCGGAGCGCGGTCTGCAAGTAGCCCATGACGAGCGGATTCGTCAGGTCGAGATCGAAGGCGAAGCGGGTTCCGTCCGGCACCACTTCTCCTGGCGCCACCGCCGTGGTCTGGCCCACCGCGAACGGGGCCACTTCAAAAGGCTCAAAAGCCTGCCCGACGTTGTTGCTGATATCGCGCAATTGCCCGTCCGTCCCGAAATCCGCGGCGTACGCGTTGCGGGTGCCGATCGAGACGTTGGTCGGATTGTTGATCGAATTGATCACCCCGAACGAGGAAGCCTCACCAAAACTCAGCGCGTTGAAGCCACCCCGATAGCCGACGCCGTAGAGTTCAATCGGACGGCCCGTATCGCCATCGGGCAGCGCCAGAGCATTGGTCAGATACGTCCGGTAACTGTCGTAGGTCGGATCGTACACGAACGACGGCTGGGACGGCAGCGGGGAATGTTCCACCGTCACGCGGACCTTGGTGACGAGATACCGACTGGCCGGAGCGTTCGTGGGAATCCGGTTGGCGGTATCCCACGCCAGCAGGAACTGGCCGTCCCGCGTATCGAAGCGCAGGTCGAAGGACGCCCATGTCGGCGACACCGGTCGGGCGCCATCAAAGTCGCCGAAGGGATACATCCACCGGTCCAAGGTCGGCGCCGGAGCGTTGATTTGAAACTCTGCACCGATCGTCGCAAGCGTCGGGGCCAGACACCCCAAACCCAACGCAGCCCAACGAGCCCAGCCGCGGGCCCTCTCCAACGAACCGTGGATCCGACCCGGGCGGGAACTCATGGGCTTCCAGGATCAGTTCAGCGGCTGCGGCGCAGAGCCAGACCGCCGGCGGCCAGACCCAGGATCAGCAAGGCCCACGTGCCGGGTTCCGGCAGCGTCTTCACGTCGAGCGTGGCGGAATCAAAGCTCAGGCTCGGGCCGTCCGCCTTGAACGAAATCGTCAAATCCGAGGTATCCACCCCGCTCAAATTCCACGTCCAGGCCGAGGAGACAATCGAGCCCGGTCCCTGACCGACGAACGGCGCCCGGTCGAGTTCGGTCCGCGTGCCGGCGAGTGAGCCGCCGGCGTAGGTGAGCGCGACCGACGAGTAATCGAGTTCCGCTCCGACCGTTCGGGTCTGGAGGATCACCGTATCAATGCGCGCGCCCGCCGTGTAGTTGATCACGAAGGAAGAGACGCTCGGCTGATTGTAGATGTTGCCACTGCCGACGACGAAGGCGTCGGCCTGCAACTGCGTCAGTCGGGCCGTCGTGGCGGTGCTGCCCGCGAGGTCGGGCGCATTGCCCGGGGCGCCGACACCCACCGTGAAGAAATCCCAACCGGCTGCGGTGGATCCCGCTTCGCCGCGGAAGCTGGGGACATAGAACGCATTGGTGTTGGCGTGGGTCAGACCGGCGGCAGCCCACAGGACGACACCCGCCAAGGCGGCGCGTCCGAACGATTTCGTAGAATTGGAGACGAACATCAGCCCGCACACTACATCAAGGCATCGAACGCGCCAGCGTTTGGCTGGCCGACGATTGCCTTTGCCCGACCGTTTTCAGTCCTTGGCCCGACCCATGAAAAAGCCCCGCGAGGGATGCCTCGCGGGGCGGTGGCCGGGCCGGAGCCCGCGGCACGTTATCGGCGGCCTCAGCTGTTGAGGAAATCCGTGACCGCGGCCCGGGTCAGACGCCAGGCGGAACCGATCTTTTTCCCCTTGAGTGATCCCTCCGCGAGCGCCGCGAGGACATCCGCCTCCGTCACGCCCAGCAGTTTCGCCGCGTCGGCCGGACTCAGTAATTCCGGCAACGGCGGTGCACCGGCACTGGCGGCGGGCGCGCCACCCGCCACCGGGATCGGCGGCGGCACGCTGCCCGCGGCCGGCGTCATCTGTCCGAGGATGCCGCCCGCCTGCCCGGCAAACTGTTGCGCCATGGCCATGCCCATGGCGAATTGTGCCATGGTGCCGCCGGGGCCGCCCCCGCCGTCGCCTTTGCCCAATCCCTCGGCCATCTGGAGCTTGATGTAATCGTTGAGATTGCCAATCGCACCCATGCTGGACCGCTTGTCGATCGCCGCCTCCACCTCGGGGGGAACGCTGACGTTCTCAATAATGAAGCTGCCCAGTTCGAGCCCGTATTTCTGCAACAGGATCGGATTCAGGATGGGCAACAGCGCATCCCCGAGTTCGCTGTAGCGCGAGGCCAGATCCAGCACCGGCACCTTGCTCGACGCCACGGCGTCGGTGAACGCGCTGACCAGCCGCGACCGCATGGCGTCGTTGAATTCATCCAGCCGGAAATGGTTGTCCGTGCCGGCGACCTCCTTCAGGAAGGTCTTGGGTTCGACGATCTTGAAATCGAAGGTGCCGAAGGCCCGGGCGCGCACGATGCCGAAGTCCGGATCGCGCAGCATGATGGGGTTGCTGGTGCCCCACTTGTTGCCGGTGAAAAGCCGGGTGGTGACGTAGTAGACATCCGCCTTGAAGGGGCTTTCGAAGCCGTACTTCCAACCCTTCAGCGTGCTAAGGATCGGGATATTGTCCGTCGCCAGCGTGTGTTTGCCGGGGCCGAAGGTATCGCCGAATTGCCCGACGTAGACGAACTGTGCCACCTGCGACTCGCGCACGATGAGTTGCGCGCCGCGTTTGATTTCCTTGTCCTGGTCGGGAAAACGCCAGGAAAGCGTGTCACGGGAGTCGTCCTCCCATTGGATGATTTCGAGCAATTGCCCGCGCAGATAATCCATCAAGCCCATGGTATGTCCTTAATCGTGTTGCCGCCGGAAGTGATGCCCGGCTGAGGGAGGATCGTGGGTTACGGGCTGGCCGGGCGCCAGTCGACAAATGACGACCCTTTTCCAAGGGGCCGACCCGATTCCGCCGGCGTTGTGGCCGGGGCGGGATTTCGCTGCCACAGTTTGCGCGCGAATTGACCTTGGCGTCCCGCCGCGGTTCTGCTGACATTGCCCGTGTTCCCATGAGTACGAACGCTTTTCGCGCCCGGTTCTCCGCCCCACCCGCGCCCGCTGCCCCCGGATTCACCCTCATCGAACTGCTGGTGGTCATTGCCATCATCGCCATTCTCGCGGGAATGCTGCTGCCGGCGCTGTCGCGCGCGAAGTCCAAGGCCAATCAAACGTACTGCCTCAACAACACCCGGCAGATCGGCGTGGCGGTGACCCTTTACGGACAGGACTATCGGAACAAGATCCCGCTGGCCAAGAACTGGGGCCGGCAATGGGGCGAAGACCATGCCCTGCGCACGGACTCGATGTGGTTACCGGAACTGCTGGTCCCGTACATTGGAACCAACACCTCCAAGCCACGCAAGGAGGAGACGTCCATCAAGCTCTACCAACCGCGCCAGGGGATTTATAGCTGCCCGGTGGCCATCCGGATCAAACTCAAAGCCGGCGCGCCGGGGGCTGGATTCACCGAAGACAAGTTCTTTGGCAACGACGGCGTTACCTATGTCTGGAACCACATTTATCTCACCAAGGCGGGCGGTGACTACGAGGTCAGCAAACCGGTCAGCGGGCGGGCCGATACCACCGTCCTCAATCCATCCAAAGCCACGCTAACGTGGGAAATCCCGTATTGGGACTATGCCACCATGCCGCATTCCAAGGGGATGAACTTGGTGCTGGCCGACGGCCATTCCGAACGCGTACCCGGCAGTCCCAAGGAAAACGACTGGTGGGCCTACCACAGCCGCGATGGGTGGGAAGCCGACTGACTCCGCCAGAGTGCGCCAAAAATCCGCCTAAACTCGAGCCGTTCGACAGAATTTCACCCTCACTCTGCATGTCCCCCACCGAAGCCACCCTCACCTATTTCAATGCCGCCGCGGATCTGTTGCAGATTCCGGATCGTGAGCGCTACGCGCTGATTACGCCCTACCGGGAGATCAAGGTGGAATGCGGGTTCGCCCGGGACGATGGCAGCCTTGCCACCTTCGTCGGCTACCGCATCCAGCACGACAATAGCCGCGGGCCCATGAAGGGTGGCATCCGATATCATCCGGCGGTGGACCTCAACGAGGTCAACGCCCTGGCGTCCTTGATGACCTGGAAGACGGCGGTGGTCGATCTGCCGTTTGGCGGCGCCAAAGGGGCCATCGCCGTGGATCCGAAAAGTCTATCGGCGGGGGAATTGCAGCGACTCACGCGAACGTTCACCCAGAAATTGCACGACGTCATCGGGCCCTATACGGACATCCCGGCTCCCGACATGGGGACGAACGCGCAGACGATGGCGTGGATCGCCGATGAGTACGCGAAGTTCCACGGTTTTGCGCCGGCGGTGGTCACCGGCAAGCCGATCGAACTCGGCGGCTCCCTCGGTCGGGACGCGGCGACGGGGCGCGGACTGTTGTACGCCACCGAGTGCCTGTTGGAGAGCCTGGGGCATACGGTGTCCCAATTCACTTACGCCATCCAGGGCTTCGGCAACGTCGGTTCCTGGGCGGCCCGGCTGTTTCATGAAGCGGGCGGCAAGATTGTGGCGGTGGCGGATGTGACGGGTGCGGTGCGCAATCCCCGGGGTCTGGATATCCCGGCACTGATGGCCCACGTGGCGATCAACAAGACCGTGCAAGGTTTTCCAGGCGGCGAGGATTTCCCCGGGGAAGAGATCATTTCGCAACCAGTGGATGTGTTGATTCCCGCCGCCCTGGGCGGAGTCCTGACCGGAGCCAACGCCGGCTCGGTGAAGGCGCGCTTTGTGCTGGAAGGAGCGAATCATCCCACGGAACCGGAGGCCGACGCGGTCTTCGCTGCCCGGAAGATCATCGTCCTGCCCGACATCTATGCCAACGCCGGCGGCGTCACGGTCAGCTATTTCGAGTGGGCCCAGAACATCCAACAGTACCGCTGGGAGGAAGCGCGGGTGAACGCGGAATTACGCCGCACCATGCGCATGGCGTTCACTTCGTTGGCGGAGATTCGCCGGCAATATCTGTGCGACTTCCGCACCGCGGCATTCGTGCTGGCGATTGATC
The DNA here is from genome assembly GCA_947471985.1 of Verrucomicrobiota bacterium. Lineage (GTDB taxonomy): Bacteria > Verrucomicrobiota > Verrucomicrobiia > Limisphaerales > UBA9464 > CANIZL01. Next base: position 19,879 of record CANIZL010000055.1, read on the forward strand.
GCGTGGCCCGGGCCTCCCGATTGCGCGGCATGTGATCGGCGACGCTTAGCGATTTGGCCCGGGCAGCGACCCGGTGCCCCTCGACGCTGCCCTCGTTCATCGCTACAGTGGGGCCTATGGACTTCGTGACCATACGCCGGTGCTTCAGTCCCGCCGAGGCACATCTCGTCGCCTGCCAACTGCAATCCGCCGGTCTCACTGCCTACGTCCGGGATGAGTCCGCGGCGATGTCGATGGAAGGTTATGCCCTGTCCGTGGGCGGCATTCGAGTGCAGGTCCCCTCCAATCAGGCGCAGGATGCCGAATTGCTTCTGCAAGCGGAACCGGTCGGGCCGGCGGAATAATTCCACGTCGTTTTCCAACCCTACCGTGAGCACCCGCCCCAAGCAGCGCACCCGCCGCCGCGTCACTCCACCGTGGGACACCCTGCGGCAGCAGTTGCGCGCGGACGAACTCGTTTTCGAACCGGCCGTCCTGGCCGAGCATGCCGGCGACAAGTGGTTTGCCAGTCATTTGCCGGAAGCCGTCGCCCGCCCGCGGAACACGGCGTCGGTCGCCAAAATCCTCGCCTGGGCGCATGAACATCGCGTACCGGTGACGCCCCGCGGCGCCGGCTACGGCTATGTGGGCGGCTGCGTTCCCTCCCACGGCGGCGTGGCGCTTTCCCTGATGCGGTTGAATCAGATTCTGGAAATCTCGGCGCGCGATTTCGTCGCCGTGGTGCAGCCGGCGGTGCTCACCGGCCAGTTTCAGACCGCGGTGGAAAAACAGGGGCTTTTTTATCCCCCGGACCCCGCGAGTCGCGCGGATTGTTCGCTTGGGGGCAACATTGCCACCAATGCCGGCGGACCGCATTGCCTCAAGTATGGCGTCACGCGGGACTACGTGCTGGGCCTCGAAGTGGTCCTGGCCGACGGCACCCCGGTGCGCTTGGGCGGACGGACGCACAAGAACAAGACGGGCTTTGATCTCCATCGCCTGTTTGTGGGCAGCGAAGGCATGTTGGGAGTGGTCACCGAGGCCACCCTGAAGCTCCTGCCCAAGCCCCCGTTTCGGGCGTGTTTGGGGATTGGTTGGGGCGAGATGCGCACCGCGGTACAGGCGATCCAAACACTCTTTGCGGCGGGCTTCCTGCCCAGTGCTTTGGAACTGGCCGACTCCTTCACGCTGGCGGCCGCCCGACGTCGCACGGGCTCGGATCGTCTGGCCGGCTGCAATGCCCACTTCATTGTGGAACTCGATGGCCACGAAAAAAGTGTACGCCAGGAGATCGCCGCCCTCCGTCGACTGCTCACGCCCTTGGGGCCGCGCTTCGTGGATCGTGGGTTCGGGGAAACCGGCAGCGAAGAACTTTGGGCGCTGCGCCGGCAGTTCAGCTATGCGCTGCGCGACACGGGGCTCACCAAGCTCAACGAGGACGTCGTGGTGCCGCGCGGCCAACTGGAGGCGTTGTTCCGCTTCGCGGCCCAATTGCAACGCCGCCACAAGATCCAGGTCGCGTGCTTCGGTCACGCCGGGGATGGCAACATCCATGTGAACCTGATGGTCGACGAATCCGATCCCGCCCAGCGGGCGCGCAGTGAAGTCGGGTTGGACGAACTCTTCCGCTTCGTCATTAAGATCGGCGGCAGCATCACCGGTGAACACGGGATCGGCCTCGCCAAAAAAGCCTGGTGGGCGGATGCCGTTCCCCCGGCCGCCGATGCCCTGCACCGGACCGTAAAACAGGCCTTGGATCCCCACGGAATCCTGAATCCGGGAAAATTCCTCGGCTAAATCGACCGCGCTGCCGCCAACGGTCCGCCGATAACGCTTCGCTCAGGCGGACCGGGCCCGGGTGATTCGCACTTCGGGGGTGTATACCAATTTCACCAACAAGTCGCCGCGACCACCGCGGGCATTGGGTAAACCCTGGCCCAGTACACGCAGGATCTCCCCCCGGGCGGCGCCGCGGGGAATGGTGACGCGATGCGAATTCCCGTCGGCGCCCCGCACAAGTTCCACGCCGCCTTGGGCCGCCCGCTGCGTGGGAATACGCAAATCGCAGCGGAGGTCCGAGCCACGCACCTGAAATCGCGCGTCCCCTCGGGCCTTCAATTTCACGGCGACAATCCCGCCGGCGAACGGTCCCGTTCGAGTGATGCGCAGACGGGTTCCGGGCGCCGTCCCAGCGGGAACCACCAGGGAGTAGGTCTCCGGACCCTGCGGATTCCCCGGATCCATCACACGGACTTCCAACGTGGTCCCACGGAGGAAATCCATCGGGCCCAGTTGCATCTCCTGCGCAATGTCGCGGTCGAGCCGGGAACGACTGCGCGTCACGGGCGGCGGCGCCGCGGCAGCTCGGGCCCGGTCGTAGGCCTGGCGTCGGGCAGGATCACCGAGAACTTCGTACGCCGCGTTGAGCCGCTGGGTCTGTCGCACCGCTTCCGCCGAGCTGCGATTCACATCCGGGTGATACTGCTTGGCCAACAATCGATAGGCCGAACGGATTTGGTCGTCCGTGCAATCCGGATCGAGACCGAGCACGTCATAAGGTTTTAACTCCGGGGTATCCATGGGTGCATGACCGTCGCGGTCCCGCCATCACCGCCGTTCCACCAAGACTTCGACCGAAAGCTTCTGCGTTCCGGAACCCTTGTAGTGTCCGCGCAGCGGCTGGACATCCGCGTAGTCGCGTCCGTGGGCGACCTTCACGTAATGATCGTCCGGTTGCCGGCGATTGGTCGGGTCCAACCCGCGCCAGCCGAATTCCGGCAGGTAGACCTCCACCCACGCATGACTGCCTTGGGCTCCTCGCAGTTGATCGGCCGGACCATTGTAGAGGTAACCGCTCACGTAGCGGGCCGGAATCTTTACCGAGCGACACAGGCCCAGCAGCACGTGCGCGAAGTCCTGACAGACACCGCGCCGATCCTGCAGGACCGCCGGCAGCCGGGTGTGCACGTTGGTGCTGTCGGGATCGTACCGGAACTCCTGGTGGACATAATTCATCAGGAGGTGGGCCATCGCCCAGATGTCCGGCTCGTCTCCCACCACATCCAGAGCCAGGCGCCAGATCTCGGGGGTCAGCCCCACATAACTCGTGCCCTGCAGGAAGTCGTAGCATTGACTGAGCTGGATGCAGGCCGCGAGTTCTCCCCGCGGGCGGGTGACCGTCTCCGGTGCCAGCACGCGGGCGGAGCTGGTGGTCACCTCGGAAATCGCCTCCACGGTCAGGGCCGCGTGCAGCGAATTCACTTCAAAAAAGTGCACCTGATTGCGATAGAAATCGTAATAGTGGCGCAGCTTTCCCGCGGGCAGAATCTTCAGCCGAAAATCTTCGCACACCTGTCCATCGGCGGAAAACGGGGCCAAACGGGCCTCGTTCAGGCTTTCCTTGACGGGGACGGAGTAATCGTAGCGGGTGCGATGCAAGACGCGGAGAGTCATCGCTGGGCCATTTCCCCAGTCGAACCGACCCCACGTCCCCTACCCTTCGCGAAAGACGAATCCATGGCTATTGCTGTTGCTGCTGTTGCCATTGTTCGTCGGTGGGCAGGTTGAACGGTTGAAAAATATAGGTCTGGAACAGGGCGTCCCCGATGTCATTGAACTGAATCTGCAATCGATCGAGGTACTCGTGGAGTCCGATGATGAGGACTTCGTCCAGGGTGCCGAATTGCAGTTCGGCCACGAGCTTGCCGCTGATCCGCTCCGCATCGTGGGCGTACCGACCCACCGCTGAACCGCTGATCACCCGCAATGCCCGATCGGCCTGCTCGGCGCAGTAACGAACCGAGCGCGGAAACTCCGGGGCGAAGATCAAGAGTTCCGCCACCAACGACGGATCGACCCGGCTGGAATGCTGGGTCTTGTACATGTCCCACGCGCTGCACGAGCGCAGGATGGCGCCCCATTCGAGCGCGGCGACCTGTCCCACGTCCTTCACCCGCTCGTCCGCCGTGAAGCTGCGCCAGCGCAGATCGAGAAAGCGCGTCGTCTTGTCCGCCCGTTCGAGAAACCGGCCGACCTGCATGAAGTGCCAACCCTCATCGTGCACCACCGTGGCGGCATCCAATCCCTGCAGCAGCAGCGATGATCCGCGCACCCGCTCCAGCAGTTCAAACGCGCTGGAATTCCACAGTTCCCGGGCGCGCGGACTGCGGAGAAAAAGATAGATCCGGTTGATCTCCTCCCACAATTCCGCCGTGATCTGGTCGCGAACCATGCGGGCGTTTTCGCGGGCGGCCGAGATGGTGGAGATGATGGAGTTTGGGTTCTCCGGCTGGAACATCATGAACTCCATCACCGCCTGCCCATTGATCTCCGGATGCAGCTTTTTGAAGGACTCCTCATCGCCGGTGGATTCGATGATCGGCACCCAGTGCCGGTTAATCTCGTCCGCCTCCAAATCCACCATATCGGGCAGGAGTTTGAGATTCACATCCAACAGACGGGCGAGATTGTCCGCGCGCTCCAGGTAACGCGCCATCCAGCACAACGAATTCGCAACTCGGGAAAGCATGATCAGTATTGGGTTTCCAGTTTCAGTCCTCGAGCAGCACCCAGGTGTCCTTGCTGCCGCCACCCTGCGAGGAATTCACCACCAGCGAGCCCTTGCGCAATGCCACCCGGGTCAGGCCGCCCGGCACAATCACCGGGGTCTCGCCGTAGAGGATGAAAGGACGAAGATCGACGTGGCGGGGCTCAAAGCGGCCATCCACCCACGTGGGATGCGTGGACAACGGAATCATCGGCTGGGCAATGTAATTGCGGGGATCCGCCAGAATCGCCGCCCGGAAAGTTTCCTGTTCGGCCTTGGTGGAATGCGGCCCCATCAACATGCCGTAGCCGCCCGATTCATTGGTGGCCTTCACCACCAATTGATCCAGGTGCTCGAGAATGTACTTCTGATCGCCCGGTTCACTGGCGAGGTAGGTTTGGACGTTCGGCAGCAGCGGCTCCTGATCGAGGTAGTACTTGATCATCTTCGGCACCCAGTAGTACATCGCCTTGTCATCAGCGACGCCCGTGCCCACCGAGTTGGCGAGCGAAACCCGTCCGGTGCGGTAGGCATGGATCAAACCGGGAACGCCCAGGGCCGAATCCTTGCGGAACACCGTGGGATCCAGGAAATCGTCATCAATGCGTCGGTAGATCACGTGCACCGGCCGCAGGCCCTTGGTGGTGCGCATGAAGACCCGGGCGTCCTGCACCACCAGATCCGAGCCCTCCACAATCTCGACCCCCATTTGGCGGGCCAGGTAGGTGTGTTCGAAATAGGCGGAATTGTAGGGCCCGGGCGTCAGGATGACGATCGTCGGATCCGCCACGCCCGCGGGCGCGATGTGTTGCAGCACCTTCAGCAACTCGGCCGGATAATGGTCCACGCGCTGAACGCCGACCGATTCAAAGAAAGCCGGGAAGGTGCGGCGGAGGGCGCGACGATTTTCCAGGACGTAGGAAACTCCGGAGGGCGTGCGTCCATTGTCTTCCAGCACCATCCATTCGCCGCCGGCGCCGCGAATCAGATCCGTGCCGCAGATATGGATGTAAATGTCCCGGGGCACTTCCACACCCATGAACTCACGACGAAAATGCTTCGCGGAGAGGACGAAATACCCCGGAATGACCCCGTCCTGGATGATTTTCTGATCGTGGTAGATGTCGTGCAGGAACAGGTTGAGCGCCGTGATGCGCTGGGCGAGTCCGCGCTCGATGCGCCGCCACTCCGCCGCTTGAATGATTCGGGGAACGAGATCGAACGGGAAAATCCGCTCGGCCCCCTGGGCATCGCCGTAGACATTGAAGGTCACGCCCTGTCGCAGGAAGGCGAGATCGGCGGCGCGCCGTTTGGCCTCGTATTCCGGTGTGCTGAGCCGGCTGAGACATTCGAGGTAACGCTGGTAATGCGGCCGTGGCACCCCGCCCTCGGTCATGCACTCATCGAAGTAGGCATCCTGTGCCCGATATTCCTGCAACACGGACAGAACGAATGGCAGGCGGTGGGCGGCACTCAAGTCGAACTCGCGTTTCCGCATGAATCAATCACGCGCTCCCCCGCGGTCCGTGACTGATTCCGCGCTGCGAAATCACGATCAGCGGCTCGCCACATCCCGGCCCGTGGCGGCCCGGACGCGTGCCTGCCACTCTTCCGGACTGACTTCCACGGGCTTGGCCCGGCACACTTCGGCGGCACCCGGGAAGGTCCACAGATTGGGAAAATCCCGGCATTGCTGTGGTTTGACCGGATTGATCCGACATTCATCCCCCGCCAGCCAGGCACAGGCGCCGCTCGCTTGATCCAGCAACGCCAGGCCGTCCCGTCGATGCGTCAAGCGGGTGTGGTTCTGAATGAACTCCTCCACCGCCATGCCCACGTGCGCCGCGATCCGTTCCACTTCGCCCTCCGCGAGGCGCACCTGGCCCGGCCACCGGCAACACGCGGTGCAACGATCACATTCAAGGAAGATGGGCATACTCGATGGGTGGATCGTGGCGCGTCGTTCAGGGACCGTCGTGGTCGGTGATGCCTGGAATGGAACGGGACACCGGGGCTTTCACGAACGCCGCCGTGCGCAGGTAGACCGGCGATAACTCCTCCGGAGCGACGCAGGTGTCGCACGCTGCTGCCAATCGGCCCAACTGCGCGGCTGCGGGAAAGCCCGCTTCGCCCACGCCGAGGCGGGTAAAAATCTCCGCTCCCACCACCCGCGCCGAAGCGGCCAGCAAACGCACTTCCGCGGAACCCATCAGGCGGGCCTCTTCCACCACCCGACCGCCCTCCACCCGGGCCACGGCCCATTCATCCCGCTGGGCGTCGCTGGCCAGCCACGCGGATCCGATGACATCCGCCGCCAGGACGGCAAAACTGCTGATCGGAATTACCGGAAGGGAATGCGTCTCACCGGTGGCAAGGCTCCAGCCCTGGGCCACCGATATCGCGAGGCGAATCCCGGTATAACTTCCCGGTCCAATCCCGATGGCCAGCGCGTCCACCTCCGCCGGAGTGACTCCGGCGCTGTTCAGGGTATCCGCCACGAGCGAAAACACGCGGGTGGATCGGCCCACTTCCTGGAACGTTTCGGCCAGAAGGACGCCGTTCCGCACCAGCGCCACCGAACGGCGGTCAGTCGAAAACTCCAGGGCGAGCAGGGTTCGGGGTTTCATGGGTGCCAATCGCAAACCAGGGAGCGTTCGTTTTCGCCGAGTACTTCGAGGTGAACCTGGCGCCAGTTGGGCGGCACGGCGCCACCGTCGATCCAACGCTCCGCCCATTCCACCAGCGTGATTCCCTCCGGCTGCAGCAGGTATTCCTCCAACCCGGCTGCGGTGACATCCGCCGCGGAGTTCAAGCGGTAGAGATCGAGATGTTGCAGGGGGCAGCGCCCTCCGCGGTAGGCATTCATCAGGGCAAATGTGGGGGAATGAACGCGGCCCGGACAACCGAGGCCCCGGGCAAATCCCCGGCTAAAGGCCGTCTTGCCCGCTCCCAGATCACCGTGCAAGCCGATCACCCAGCCGGACTGGGCCGTTTGCGCCAGGCGTGCCGCCAAGGCCTCCGTTTCGGCCACCGAGCGGGTTTGGGCGCGGAAAGGCAGGACGTTCGAGGGCGACTGAGGATGATCCATGCGCGAGCTCAACTTCAGTTCGCGCTGGCAGTGCCGGCGGGAAGTTTGGCGAAATGATCGAAGCCCCGGGCCGTCAGGGGGCGTTCCCCGTGTTCATCGCGCAGGCGGACGCCCGCCGTCGCGGTGACCCGCCCAATGCAACTCAAGGGAACCCCGGGAAAACGTTCCCTCCAACCATCCATCACGGCCACGGCATCGCGCGGCGCCACGGTGAACAGCAGTTCAAAGTCTTCGCCGTCCGTCAGCGCCGCCAGATGCGCTGGTTTGGCGAGATCGCCCGTTCGCGCCGCCAGCCGGGCCGCGCGGCTGATCGGCAACGCCGACTTGTACAGCACCGCGCCCATGGTTCCGAGGGGATTCAGCAAGTGCGGCAGATCACCCGCGAGGCCGTCGCTGACATCCAGCAGGGCATGCACGCGGCCGGTCTCCCGCAACCACCGTCCCTCAGCCAGGCGGGGTTCGAAATCCAGATGCCGCCCCGTCAGGGATCCACCGAGTTCCCCGCTGACAAAAATCGCGTCGCCCACGCACGATCCGGTGCGCAGCAGGGCCTTTCCGGCGGGAACCCGTCCCAGCAAAGCCACGGACAGGAGGAGGGCGGCGGGATTGCGGGTGGTTTCGCCACCGACCACGGCCACGCCCCAGCGGGCCGCCAGGGCCGTGAGGCCTTCGTACGCGCGCAGCGCCCAGGCGGCCTCCGCGTCGGGATCCAGTCCGGGCAGAGCCAGCGTGATCACGGCCGCGGTAGGCTCACCGCCCATCGCGGCGATATCGCTGAGACAGCGCCCGAGCGCCTTGTGCCCAACCCGCTCCGGCGCCACGTCGGCCGTGAAATGCACGCCTTCCACCACTGCGTCCGTCTTGAACAATCCCTGCATGCCCGGCTCACCCAGATCCAGGACCGCGCAATCATCGCCCGCACCCACCACCACCCGGGCCGACGTGGGCAGCAGCGGTTTCAACCGGGCGATCAATTCGAATTCAGTACTCAATGCGGGCGAATCCTAGGTGCTCCCCGGCCCTCGAACAACGGCCGGCCACGCCGGACTTTCAGCAAATCGGCGCCCACTTACCGCGCCCCTTCCAACCGCAGCAGATACTCCTTTCGTTCCAGCCCGCCGGCATAGCCCGTCAACGTGCCGTCCTGGCCCACTACCCGATGGCAGGGTACGAGGAGACTAATGGGATTGCGCCCAATAGCGGCCCCAGCGGCGCGCGCGGCGGACGGGCGGCCCAGCGCTTCGGCGATTTGTCGGTAGGTTCGCGTAGACCCCCGGGGAATCGTTTGCAGGGTGCGCCAAACCGCCTGCTGAAACTCGGTGCCGGACGGATCCAACGCGTCCGCAAAGACCGGGGCGTGGCCGGCAAAATAGTCCTTCAGCCAACGTTGAGCCGCGGTCAGGCGACGGTCGTCGCGCACCCAACCGGTGCGGTCCGTGGGAAACCAACGTTGCCCCGCGAAATAGACGCCGCTCAGGCCGCGGCCGCTGGCGGTCAATAGCAGGTCACCCAAGGGTGACGACACTGCGGAATACACGACGGTCGGGTTCATGAATTGAAAGGCTGTGAGGCGAGATGATCGGACTGCGACTGCCAGAGCAGCGCGGCGGCGTAGGCCCGCCAGGGGCGCCAGCGCGCACTTTGTTTTTCCACTTCGGATTCGCGGGCAATCTCCCCGCGACCCAAAGCCCGGCGCAGGCCCAGATCCCCCGCCGGAAACGCATCGGGAAACCGCAGCGCGCGCAAGGTAATGTATTGGGCGGTCCACGGACCAATACCCGGCAATTCCTGCAGCGTTCGGCAAACCGCGTCATAGCCCTCACCGGGTGAAAAATTCAACCCACCGCGCTGCGCGAACGCCGCCAGCACCCGGAGGGTTTCCGCTCGTCGACGCGTCAATCCCTCGGCGCACAATGCTTCCACCGTGGCGTTCCCCAACGTCTCCGGCGTGAGCGAGAGATGGGTCAACTCCGCCTGCGGCGTGGAGCAACGCTCACCGAAGCGCTGCACCAGTCGTCCGGCCAGAGTGGTGGCTGCGGCGACGCTCACTTGCTGACCCAGAACTGTGCGAACCGCCGTTTCAAAGATCTCCCAGGATCCCGGCAGGCGCAGTCCCGGGTGCCGATCCACGAGCGGACCCAGGCAGGGATCCCCGGCGAAGGCCTCCACCAGCACGGCGGGTTGGGCATCCAGATCCAGGAGCGATCGCAAACGCGTCTCCACGACCGCCAAAGCCGGGGCCAGCGACGGAGAAATCTCCACCGTCAATTGACTGCGCGGCGCATCGTTTCTTACCACCAGCCAGCCCGAGTGGCCTCCCCATCGACACGTGCGGGCGTAGCTTTCCCCGGGACCAACGAACTCCACGCCGCGCGTCGCGCGAGCTCGCAGCCACCGACACATCTCGGTCCAGGCATACGGGGGACGATACGCCAAGGTCATCCGCAGGCTGGCGCCGGTATTGTCGATGGAGTGCTCCCGCGGCGCCCGCTTCCGCAACCGATCGGGCGTCAGGTGGAGCCGATCGCGGAAGCAGGCATTGAAGCGTCGCACGCTGCGAAAGCCCGCCGATAACGCGATCTGACTGACCGGGAGGTTCGTGTCTTGCAACAACCGCTTGGCAAACAGCAGTCGCCCCCACTGCAGCACCTCCACGGGCGACACCCCGTATGCCTCCACCAACAAACGCCGAAATTGCCGCTCGCTGTAACCGGCCGCACGGGCAATCGCCGGCACACCGGCGCCCTCAACGGCACGGATCCGGAGACAGCGCAGTAGTTGGGCGGGCACCGATTCATCCGCCCCCCGGCTCCGGGCGGGCGAAAGCTCCGGGCGACAGCGCAGACAGGGCCGGAAGCCCGCCCGCAAGGCTGCGATCGAATCGTCAAAGAACACACAGTTCGCGAGGAGCGGCGTGCGGGTTGGGCAGATGGGCCGGCAATAGATGCCCGTGCTGGTGACGCCGGTAAAGAAGACGCCATCAAACCGGCGATCCCGCGAACGGAGCGCCGAGTGACAGAGGGATGCCAGTGGGGGCACACCGCCGATTCTAGCGATCCCCCGGCGATCCGCTGGCCATTTTCGGCCAGGAGATTCCGCGGCCCGGGTGTGAGACAGAAGTCTTCTACTGAAGGTAAATGACGCGATCTGACAGTGTTTGGTGTCTAGGAGGCCTCGCCAAGAAAGCGACGGACTGGGTCACGCGGAGGCGGGGAGAACGCGGAGGAGTCCCCCAGAAATTATTCATTTTCCCTCTCCGCGCCTCCGTGCCTCCGCGTGACCCTGCCTACCCTCAGAAGAATTTTGTCGCACACCCCCGCGGCCCCCGGCGTCCGACGCCGCTGGCCCCGGACGGGATTCCTCGCTATAGGGGGGGCAGGTTGTTCGGATGCCCCTGCTCGACTTTGAATTCACCCATCACGCCCTGCATTTCCCGCAGTTGCGCTTGTGGTTTGATGCCCATCGAAAGCAGGGCCCGGGCCAGTTGGTCGTGGTCAGCCACGCGCATTCGGATCACACGGCGCGCCATGCCGAAGTCGTGCTCAGTGCCCCGACCCAGAAACTGATGGCCGCCCGCCTGGGCGGGAAACGACAGGAACATGTGCTGGCCTTCGGCGAGCGGGTGGCGCTCACCGAACCGCGCTTTGGTGTACCACGGGACGCGCACCTGACGCTCTGGCCCGCCGGACATATCCTGGGTTCAGCCATGGCGAAGCTCGAAGCGGAGGGTCGGTCGCTCTTGTACACGGGCGACTTCAAGTTGCGGGCCGGGTTCAGTTCCGAGATCTGCCAGCCGGTCCGCGCGGACATCCTGGTGATGGAAACCACCTTTGGCCGGCCCCGGTATGTCTTTCCGCCCGCGGCCGAAGTCATTGCCGGATTGATTCAGTTCTGTCGGGACTGCCTGGCCCGCAAGGAGGTGCCGGTGCTGCTGGGATATTCCCTGGGCAAGGCGCAGGAATTATTGGTCGCGCTGGGCGGCGCAGGATTGCCGCTGATGGGCCATGATTCGATGGCGCGGATGACGGAGATTTACGTGGAATTCGGTCGAGCAATCCCCGCGGTCCGCCCTTGGGATCCGACGGCAGCCGCGGAGTGTGTTGTCCTGGCTCCGCCCGGGGCGGCCCTTGAAGCCCTCCGAAAGCACCAGACGATCCGCCTGGCGGTAGTGACGGGATGGGCGCTGGACGCCGGTTGCCGCTATCGATATCGGTCTGATGCGGCCTTTCCGCTGAGCGACCACGCCGACTACCCGGAGTTGCTCGAATTTGTGCGTCAGGTGGCCCCGGAGCGCATCTACACCCTGCACGGGTTTGCCGGTGAATTTGCCACCCAACTCCGCCGATTGGGGTACGACGCCCGGGCCCTGACGGAAGTGGACCAGTTTGAACTGGCCCTGGATGAACCCACGGAGTGAGCCCCGCGGTTCCCGGTGTTCGGAGGCTGAATGCCGTCCTGTTCACCACACCGATGGGCCGCATCACCTCTTGCTCCGGCCGTTTTCCGGCATACCGTACGCGTTCAGTTAAATCAAATTTACCATCGTGAACGTTGAACTGTGCCGGAAAGCTTTGGAGAAGGTGGGCGACCCCCGCATTCTTGTAAACTTGGTCTCCCGTCGGGTCCGCCAGCTGAATGGCGGCGGCGGGTTTGGTCGGCCCTTGGTGGTGCCGGATCCCACGGCGGGAACGGCGGATATCGCCATGCAGGAAATTGTCGAAGACAAGATCACCTGGGAATTGGTGAGCGACGAGACGGTGGAAGCGGAAGCGCTGCTTTCGCCCAAGCGCCGGAAGAAGCCCGCGGCCGCGGCGCACTAAAGGTTTCTGAACTTTTGATCGCGGCCGGGAGGGTTGCCCCTTCCGGCCGTTTCGCCAATGGGTGACCTCCTCACCAACTCCAAGGCCCGCCGGGATTACTCCATCCTGGAAACCTATGAGGCTGGGATCGTCCTGCGGGGCACCGAGGTGAAATCCTTGCGCGCCGGCAAGGGACAGCTCGCCGACGCCTTTGCCCGGGTCGAAAACGATCAGGTGTGGCTTTACAATTTCCACATCGACGAGTATTCGCATGGGAATCTCCATAATCACGATCCCAAGGCCAAGCGGCGGTTGTTGCTGCACAAGTCCGAGATTCGCAAACTCTTTGGCTTGGGTAGTGTAAAGGGCAACACGCTGATACCGCTCTCCTGTTATTGGAAGGGCAATCACCTCAAGATCAGCCTGGGCGTGGGCAAGGGCAAAGTGGAGTACGACAAGCGTCAGGATCTGCGCAAACGGGAAGCCACGCGCGACATCCAGCGCGCCACGACCAAACTGGTGCGTGGCCGGTGAGCCGACGCACCCCGGGGGCTCGCGCGAGTCTCACCGAATGCACTTATTCCCTGGTGCGTCCAAAAACCGATTTGAATCCCGGGGTTCCACGCCATCCTTCCGCCTGCCGATGAGATTTTGGTGGAACTTTTGCCTCCTCAGCTGGCTGTGCCTGGCCGCCCAGCCGCAGACTCCTGTTCCCACCAAACCGCCGGTGGTGGCGGCCTCTCCTGCTGGCGCCGTGGCGATCGTCCCGCCGGCCACTGCGCCGGGCGTCACCGCCACCGTCTCGGCAGCTGCCACCGCTGCCACCGCTGCCACCGCGACCTCGCCCACCAATGCCCCCGTCGTGTCGCCCGCAGCCGAGCGCGCCACGTACGATGCCGCCATTCGTGAATTCGACGCCAGCCTTTTTGATCGGGCCGCCCGTTCGTTGGCCGATTTCGTTACGGCGTATCCGGAATCGCCCCTGAAACCGGACGCGGAACTTCGGCAGGCTTTCGCCACCGCCGTGGCCAATACCAACGGACGTGCCGCGGAGGGCTTGGCGGCTTTCGCCCGCGACCACGCCCGCTCGCCGCTGGCCATCAACGCCGCCATCCGCGCCGGGCGCCTCTACCTGAGCCGCGGCGTACCCGAGGGCGCACTGAAGCTGCTGGACCCGGCGGTCGAGCCCCTGCTCAGCGCCGTCGCGACAGCCGAGCGAAAAGTGGAATTGGTGGTCGCACTCCAAATTCGGGCGGAAGCGGCCCTGCAGAATCGTCAAACGGACGTGGCCATCGCCGCCTTGCAGCAATCCGCGACCTGGATCGCGGCGGCGCCGCCCGAAGCGGGCTACGATCGATTGCGTCTGCTCCTGCAGGCGCAGCTCAGTGCCGGTGCGCCGGCGGCCGCAGTCACGGCGGCGGAACAACTCAAGGCTTTGACGGATTCCGGACCACTCACCAATCGCCGTCCCGAGGCCGTATCCCAGCTCGGTCGGGCCTTGCTGAAGTCCGGTGACACGGTCCGGGCCATGACGGTTTTTGCCGACAACCTGGTTGCGGGAACCCCCATTCCACTCCTCCGCGAAGCCACCTTGCAAGTCGCGGAAATTGACCGCCGGGCCGGTCGTCTGGTTCCCGCCCGATTGCGATTGGAAACCTTCATTGCCGCCGTCCCCACCGATCCGCAGCTCGATCGCATTCGCTGGGCCTTGGGCCAGATTCTGTATGCCCAGTACCAGGCGGGCCTGGCGACGACCAACAACCCGGCCCTGCTCGGCCTCGCGGAAGCGCATCTCGCCGCCGCGCTGACCAATACCACGCCGGAACTTCGGGGCGATATTCAGCTCTTGCGCGGCTGGTGCCTCTGGGAGGGCGGTGGCGGCACCAACAAACTCGCGGAAGCCGGCGACGCCTTTGCCGAGGCGGCGGCCACCCTGCCCCGAACCCCGGCGCAAGCGGTGGCGCGATTCAAGGTGGCGGACGTCCGTTTTCGGCAGGGCCTGCCGGCGGCGGCGCTGACCAATTATCTGGCGGTGGCCGAAGGCTACGACTCGCTGCCCGATGTGGAATCGCGTTATGTCACCCTCGCCTGGCAGCAGGCTGTGGCGGCGGCGATCGCCACCACCAATTTCCCGGTGGCCCAGCGGGCGATGGAACAACTGATCGCCCGCGATCCCCGGGCGGAGGCGACGGCGGAAGGTCTGCTGCAATTGAGCAACGAGTACGCCCGTCAGGGAAATCCGCCGCGCGGTCGGCTCTTGCTGGAACAATTCATCGCCCGCTTTCCCAAGAGCCCCTTGCTGCCGGAGTTGGAGTTGAGCGTGGCTGACGCGCTGCGCCGCGAAGAACGGTGGCCGGCCGCTTTGGGGGCTTATGATCGGTGGCTGGTCAGCAATCCCAGTCAGACCAACCGCCCCTGGGCCGAGTTTGGTCGCGCCATGGTGCTGATGGCCAGCGGCGGCACCACCAACGCCATGGAACAATTCCTGCAACTGGCAAATCGATATCCCAACGATCGGCTGGCCCCGCTGGCCTTGATCTCGCTGGGCGACCACTACTACCAGCAGGAGGAATTCGGCCAGGCGGAACAGGCCTATACCTCGGTCCTCACCAATGCGGCCTGGAAAGGTTCGGCGCGGCAGCACGAGGCCCAATTGCGCGCCGCCCAGGCGGCCATGGGATGGAAACAATTTGGCCGGGCTCAGGAGCGCCTCCGCGAACTGCTCAATGACCAGACGACGCCCGCCGAGTTCCTACCGGAAGGCTATTTCATGCTGGGACAGGCCCGCTTGCTCGCGACTTCCCCGGACACCAATGCGCCGCTCGCTTCCGTGAACGAAGCCCTCGATGCCTTCAAGGCGGTGACGACTTTCACCAATTCGCCCTACCTCCCCGAGGCGTGGTTGGCGATGGCCGAATGCCATCGGCAACTGGCCGCGAACAACAACCCGGCGAGCTACGCGGCGGCCCGGGAACTTTTCGAACGAGTGCTGGATCCCAAGCTCTCGATCGAACCTTCCCTCCGCGCCCGGGCAAAGATCGGTCTGGGCAAGTTGGCTTGGCAGCAAAGCATCGGACGGCCCACCGCGGAGGCCACTCCGCTGGAGAATGAGGCGCTCGACCATTTCCTGGATGTCGCCTTCGGCCGGATCGTCGCCATCACCGGGCCCCTTGAGGCCAAGGTGCTGCGCGACGCCGGATATGAGGCGGGGCTCATACTGGAAGCCCGGGGACTCGCGAAACGAGCGGATGATCTCTATGAAAAACTGGGCTCCGAACTGCCCGGCATGCGCAGCTGGTGGGAAAACCGTCGCGCCCGCCTGAAGCTGAAATAGTCCACCGCCAGGACTCGGGAAAGCGTCCCTCAAACGGCGCCAGCTTCGGACTCGGGCGCCGTTGGCGGCACCGGAACCCGACGACAACCGTGCTCCAGCCAGAGTTTCCACACCATCCACGTCGCTTCCCGCACGATCGCCTTGGACATCTTCGAACTGCCCTTGAATCGATCCGTGAAGATGATCGGCACTTCGACGACCTTGCCGCCGCGTCGCCAGATGCGGTGGGTCAGTTCGATCTGAAAGCTGTACCCATTGGAGCGCACCGTCCCTAAATCCAGGGCCGCCAGGGCCCGGCGGCGAAAGCATTTGTAGCCGCCCGTGGGATCACTGATCGGCATGCCGGTAATCAGCCGGGTATAGTAGCCACCCCAGAGTGAAAGCAGCAGGCGATTCAACGGCCAGTTGATGACCCGGATGCCATCCCGATACCGCGATCCCACCACCAGATCCGCCTCGCTGTCGCGGGCCGCTGCCAGAAATCGCGGGATATCCGCGGGATCATGGGAAAAATCCGCATCCATCTCGAAGATGAATTCGTAACCGCGCTGCAACGCCCAGGCGAAACCGGCCAAATACGCGCGGCCCAGGCCGTTCTTTTCCGCCCGATGGAGCACATGAATCCGGGAATCCGCTGCCGCGAGCTGATCGGCGAGTTCACCGGTCCCGTCCGGTGAGGTATCATCGACCACGAGCACATCCACCGCCACCGGCAGGCCGAGCAGGCGCTGCACGATGGCGGGTAGATTTTCCCGCTCATTGTAAGTCGGGACGATAATCAGCGTGTCCGCAGGCATGTCAGTCTCAGTCAGCACCCTAGCGGGTCGAACCAAGGCGATTCAAACCAAAGCCAGCAGAAGGACTACTGCCGCGGCATCGGGGGCACGTGGCACCCCACCACGACTGCGGCAGCACATGTGCGGGATTCATTTTTCCCCCGGCGGACTTCGCCCACACTGCGCGACGTGAATTCGGTCCCCGCGGCAACCGATCCCCCGGCTTCGGTCGACGGGGCACCGGCCGTGTTCCGTTACGGTCCCACGGCGTGGCTCCTCGAACCGGCGGTTTCCCGCCCGGAGGCCGTTCAAGATTTTGTTGAGTGCATTCAGAGGTTCCCGCCCGAGGGACTGCGGGAGATTGTACCGGCGTTTAATCGCCTCTTGCTGGATTTCTCGGCCGTCCCAGATCCGGTCGACTGGACGACTTGGCTCGCGAAATGGCGGCTGGTCGCCGATCCGGTTGCGGGACGTCTCGATGGCGGGACGGCGGAGCGTATCCGCGAAATACCGGTTCATTTTGACGGCGCCGATCTGGCCCGTGTCGCGAATCACGCGGGCGGTTCGGCGGAGGCCTGGATCGACCGTTTCATCGCCGCGGAGTACCGGGTTCAATGTCTGGGTTTCGCGCCCGGCTTTCCGTATCTCCGCGGTCTGCCGTCCGCGCTGCACACTCCTCGACTTTCCGTACCCCGTCCGCGGGTTCCCGCGGGCAGCGTGGCCGTCGGCGGCGGACATGCCGGCATCTATCCCCAGGCCAGCCCCGGCGGTTGGAATCTTCTGGGGTGGACCCGGGTGCGACTTTTCAACCCGGATGCTTCGTCCGTGGCCGCGATGTTTCATCTGCACGCCGGGGATCGTGTGCGGTTCGTTCGCGACCCCGGCGGCGGTGAACCGGAGAGCCCGCCCCTTATTTCCCTGACCGAAGTTCCCCCGCCCTTTCCGTTGTTTCGGGTCCTGGCGACCGGTTGGGGGATGAGCTTTCAGGATCTCGGACGACCCGGTTTCGGCCGATTTGGCGTGCCGGCCGGTGGCGCCATGGATCCCGCGGCCGCGCAAGCTGCGAATCAAGTCCTCGGCAACCGCGCCACCGATGCCGTGTTGGAATTGTGCGGTCCCGGTCAGATCCTCCAGGCCGAGCGCGATCTTTGGCTCGGGCTGGCCGGGGCGGATGCCGCCGAGGGACATCGTGCGATCACCCGGCGATTGCGCGCCGGCGAGCGTTTCCAACTGCCCACGACCTCCCGGCGGCAGGTTTGGTCCTACCTGGCAATTCCGGGCGGATTCGCCGCCACCCGCTTTCTGGGCAGCGCCAGCGTCAATGCCCGCGCCGGTTTGGGTGCTTCGCTTCGCGCCGGCGCCCGGATCGGTGGCGAAAGGGAGAGCCAGCCACCGTGGCCCGACGCGGTTCAACGCCGTTTCCTGCCCGCGGCCACGGAACGTCAGGGCCCCTTGCGGGTGTGGCCCGGTCCCCAGTGGTCCCGGTTTTCCGTCGCCGCACGGGAGGCGTTTTTTGGGGCGAACTGGACGGTCTCGCAGCAATCGGATCGCGTGGGCTACCGGCTGAGCGGTCCGGCCTTGCGCGTCCCCAACGGCGAAATGATTTCCGAACCGGTACTCCCCGGCTCAATCCAAGTACCACCCAATGGTCTCCCAATCGTGACCATGCCCGACGGTCCCACCTTGGGCGGATATCCGAAGCTGGGCTTGGTGGACCCGGAGGATTTGCCCCGCCTGGCGCAGACCCTCCCGGGGAGCACGCTTCGCTTCACTCTCCGCGACTAATTCACCGGCCTGCTTCGGCCGGCCCAATGGCGCTGGGTTTTTGGCCCCAGCGCCATCGTTGCACCGGTGCGCGCTTACTTGGCGTTGGCGGGATCCTGTTTCGCGGACCACAGGATCGCATTCTTCATCAACCGCTGATAGGCCGGATGACTGTGGGCTACGCCGTCATGGCCCAAGGTGATGCCCGCGATCCGCGTTTTGGGATGTTCCACCACGAAGACCTGCGGGAACGTTTTGTTCTTCGATGCCGAGTATGCCGTCGCCAGCACGCGGATCGGCGTCCCGGCCGGGTCGGGTTCGAAATAGTACAACTCGTCGGAGAGCTTGAACTTCGCCGGCACACCCTGCATCAGCGGGTGGGTGGGATCGGTGACGGTCACTTCGAACTCACCGTACCGATCATGGCCGCGGGATCCGCCGCCAACGAGTTCACGATTATAGGCCGGCCATTCCTTCTGCCAGTTGTACCACAGGGACGGATGGATCAGCACCAACCCCTTGCCAGCGTTCACGTGGGCGAAGACCGCCTCACGCGAGGCATCATCGGCAAACGCCTGATTGTTGCTCAGATAAAGGACATCGGCGACGCGAATCGCGGCGGCCAATCCCGGCAGGGGCTCGAGGTAATTCGCGGAGAACGGTCCCGCCGCGTTCAAGGTGGCGGTGTCCGCGATCCCGAAGAAGCGGTTGAAATCATGGGAGGATCCACCGCCCACGATCAGCGTCTTGAGTCCGGGGCCCCACTGCAACACCGGCAAGGCGGGCGCAGCCGAGGCCGGCACCGGGGCACTGTCCGAAGAATCCGCCGTGATGGCGAAGAACAGCGGCGTCACGCCGTTGTCATAGCTTTCCAACGTGAGCGATTCCACGACCGCACGGTTGTTCAACTCCTTGGTGAACCAGCGCACCTGGCCGCGACCCACGGTCCAATTCAACGCCCGCGATCCGGGAACATCGAAGCGGCCGTTGTAGTCGGCGAATTCCACGCCGTTCTTGAGTACCAACTGCTGGCTGGCTCCGCCCACATAGCGGACGGTTACCTTGGCGGCATCGACTCCGGGATTCAGCGGCGCACCCCACCCCGCCACACCTCCGAGGAAATGCAGGCGGCGAGTCGCCACGCCGACTTTGACTTCCACCCGTTGCGGCAGAGTGGTCCGCGACCACGAGTCCGGAGCGCCGCCCTTGAGGGCGATCACGTTGGCAGCGGCCTTGTCCGGGCTGAGAACATCAAACGGCACATCTTCCACCCGGCGGAGGCCGTAACGATTGAAGGTCACCGTTTCGTCGACGTTTTCCGGACTGATAAACAATCCGCGGCTGTTGCTGGCCGTAAACGCACGGGTCAGATCAATCAGCCGGAAGCGGGTCTCATCGACGCACAGGTAGGCCAACAGATCGCGCAATCCCTCGGCGCCCAGCGATTCAAACCCTTCCGGCATCAGCGATTTTCCGGTCGAGGAACGACTGCTGATGTCGGCGAGCCGCACCACATGATCCGCCGAGGCATCGCGCAGGATCAGCTCGCTGGAGTTTTCCCGTTCGATCACGCCGTTGTACGAGGTGCCGTCCTTGGTTTCGATCGCGTACGCGAGGAAATTGGCTTCCACGACGCGATTGGGATCGACGATGTGGACCAGCAGATCCTCGGGGCCGTGGGCGCCCATGCCATTAAGATTCGGCGCGAGATTGCGGCCCTCGTTCTTGTACTGGTGGCAACCGGCACAGTTCACTGTGTAGAGCGCCTTGCCCTTGGTCGGATCCCCGGGTTTCACCACCTCGGGCCGGAGCTTCGTGATCAGTGCTTCCTTTTCCTTCGCTTCAGGACCAGCCAGGCCATCGATCACTTCATTGGCGCGACGCGAGACGGCTTGGTCTCCGTGCGTGCGCAGACGGTGAGTCCGGGCCGGGCCAAGAACGGTCAACGGCAGCGTCTTGTTACTCAGCAGATCCAGCAGTGCCTGGGCCGACTCCACCCGCTTGAGGATGTGACCGAAGGCCGCCTCGGTGAGGTTAACGGGCAATTGGCCGAAGACATTTACCAGGGCGCGTCCGCCTTCGGGAGTGTTGCCGAGGATGTCCACGACGCGTTTGCGCAGGGCCTCGCTGTTGCCGGGGGCACTCAGCAGGGCGGCGACCGAGGGAATGACCGAAGCGTCCGTGGCGCGGATGCCCACCAGGTTGGCGGCCACCTGACCGCGGACAGCGTCCGACAAGGAAGTGTCCGCGAGGGCGCCCGTCGCCTTGGTAATGGCCGGCTTCATCTCCGCCGCCAAACGGTTCGAAGCTTCGAAGCGGGCCACCAGCGGCAGGGCCGTGCCGGCGGTCCGTTCACCGGCCAACAGGGCGCGCAGGGCGCTGATTAGGGCGTCGTCCAACGGGGGCCGAACACCGGAACCGAGATTCGCCTGTAGCGAACTCAACACCGAGGCCTTCAATCCATCCGTGCCCGCCGGTTGGCTGGCAACAAAGGTCAACAAAGCGGTGATTTGGGCAGCATCGCCGCGATTGGCCACCAGGCGGGCCAAATGGGGCACGTAATCGGCGAGGAAGGCCGGATCGGCCGACTGGAAGGCTGCCTTGAGATACAACACCGGCTCCTTCGAAGCAGCACCCACGGCCGCCGATTGCAACCAGCGGCTCTTGAAGGAGGGCCAGGCCGCGACCACGGCCCGGGTCAGTGCAGGTGTCGCCGGCAGTTCGCCGGCCGTCATCAAGGCCACGGTGCGCACCCGCTCGTCGCCATCCTTCAATCGTTCGATAACCGCTTCTTCCGCGACCGCATCCGGCTGCGCCCCGCCGTCCGATTGCAAATGGCCCTTGATGTCGGTATTCGACGCAAATTCCGCCGCCACCCGCAGGGCATTCTTCCGCACCGCCACACTGGCATCGGCATACACGGCGCGGGCTACATCCCCGGACCAAGCCACGTCGTGAGTGCGGGCCAGAGTCTGATACAACCACAAGGCCTGAATGCGACCGTAAACGGACCCACTGGTATCGCCGATCAGTTGTCCGAGGGCTTCCTGCACCCCATTCAACCCCTCGGGATTCTCGGTCAGCAGGCGGTTGGCAGTGCCGCGCACCCAGCCGTTGGGATGGCTCAGCATCTCCACCAGGCCGGCCGGGTTCTTCGCGTCCAACCGGTAGGCCGGCAGCGTCCGCGCCTCCTTGTGCTGCACCCGCCACAGACGCGTGAAATGATGATCCCGATCCGGCCGCGCCGCCGCGTTCCGCGCTCCGTGCGCCGGTCCCCGCGTGTCGTTGTGCACCGCAATCTGATTGTAGAAATCCACCACGTACATCGCCCCGTCGGGACCCACGCGCGCGTGGATCGGCCGGAACCAGTAATCATTTCCGCCCGTGAAGAACTCCGTCTCCTTCCGCCCCTCCTCGCGCCGGCCCTTCAGCGTCGCCCCGTTCCAATCCAGGAACTCGTGGTGGAACAAATGCATCGTGGCCTCGCTCATGAAGAACGAGTACCGCTCCTCCGGGCCCCACTTCGCCGGCCAGGCTCCGCCGTCATACACCGTCGCTCCCGCCGCCGCCGTCCACTGGTTCACCCAGTCGATCTGCACGTACGGCTGCCGCGTCTCCTTGAACGGCGGATAAATCACATTGCTGTCGATCACGTTCTCCCACGCCGGATGCCCGCCAATGCTGCCCCGCGCCAGGTACTTCTCGGGCAGCACCACGTGCAGGATCGGATTCCCGCAGGTGGCCGTCGTGTAGATCACCTCGTTGTCCGGCGTAATGTCCAGGCCCCAGGTGTTGCATCCATTCGCCGACACCTGCTCCAAGGCCGAGCCATCCGGGCGGAAGCGGTACGCACCGTCGTTGATCTTGCCAAAGCTCCGGGTGCCGTCACCCGACTTCACATCGCCCTTCGTGTAACCCACCGTGCCGTAGATCCACCCGTCCATGCCCCACTTCAGGTTGTTGATCACCGCGTGCGTATCGAACGTCCCCCAGCCCGTGTACAACACCTCCACCTTGTCCGCCTTGCCGTCGCCGTTCGTATCCCGGATCCACAGGATGTCCGGCGCCTGCGACACAATCACGCCGTCCTTGTAGAACACCAACGACGTCGGTAGTTCCAACCCATCGGCGAACACCGTCTTCCGGTCCATGATCCCGTCACCATTGCTGTCGGTCAGGATCGAAATTCGATCCCGCGGTGCCCGGTCCATCTTGCCGCCCACCGGGTACTTCTTCGGATCCTGCAGCCGGTTCCAGTAGGCTTTGAAATCGTTCTTATTCACGTCGCGGCCGCCCGGATACTCCGGCGTTTCCACCACCCAGAGCCGGCCCTGCGGATCCCAGTCCAGCGACATGATCTTCTCCGCCACCGTCTCGTCCGCCACCAGGTTCACGTTGAACTCCGGGTGCAGCTTCATCTCCGCCTTCGCGTCCGCCGGCTTGCGCGGGCCGCCCGCGGGATACGTCAACGAGGC
>CANIZL010000056.1 GCA_947471985.1 Verrucomicrobiota bacterium
GCTGATCAGCTTTCGGAAATGGACGATAGCGAAGCGGTATTGATGATTTTTGAACCCGGCTTTTCGACGGCTGAGAAGGTCGACGAACTCGCCGGCCGGGGTGTGGGCTTGGACTTGTTGCGCCAGCGGGTTCTGGACGACTTGGGTGGGGAAATCTCCGTCGATTCCCAGCCCGGCCGCTTCTGTGAATTCCATCTGGTCCTGCCACCGCTGCCGGCAACGGTATCGGCGGACTCGGCGGCATAACGTCCACCCTGACCAACCATGAAGCTCCTGATCGTCGATGACTCCAACATCATCCGCCGGGCATTGGAACGATCGTTGCAGGACTTTGGCTTCACCGAAATTCACACGGCCCAGAATGGCCGCCAGGCGATGGATCTGTTTGAAATCCACCAACCGGACGTCGTGACCATGGATATCACCATGCCGGAAATGGACGGCCTGACCTGTGTCCAATTGATGACGCGTCAGCGAACCGGCGTGAAAATTCTGGTCGTTTCGGCGCTGGGCGATCGGCATACCGCGGTGGAGGCGGTCAAGCAGGGGGCGGATGGTTTTTTGCTAAAGCCAATTACCGCGGAGAGTGTTCGGACTTCACTGATCGAACTGTTTGAGGAATAATGAACGAGCAGGACATTCAACTCTTCGTGGGCTTGGTAACCAATTACTTCAAGACCACAACGGGCATTGGCGGACAGATCGGGACTCCGTATCTGAGCAACGCCCGTGACTTGGAGTTACTGGACTACTCGGCCGCCATCGGCATCTCCGGAAACCAGAAGGGCGTCATCTATTTCACCGCCAGCCGGGCCTTGGCTCGAAAGCTGGTCCGCCTCTCAGGCGAATCGCAGGCCCACGACGAGCTCTGCGCCGACATGGTGGGCGAGGTGGCCAATACCATTTCCGGAAACGCCCGCGAGCGGATGGGCGCGGGGTTCATGATCTCCGTTCCGCTGGTGATCACCGGCCGGCCGGATAACCTCCGCCTCCCCACCCGGTTGCCCGTCGTTGTTTTGCCCGTAAAATGGTCCGAAGAACGGGCTTTTGTGGTCATTTGCCTCGCCCTGAACTAAGTCGGTCACTTTTACCCGCCACCATGATCGCCACTCTGAATGAAACGGAACTCCAGGTCTTCATCGATCTGAGTCTGGGTTACTTTTCCACCGTCACCGGCACGCCGGCCCTGTCCAGCGAGCCGCGGATTGAATTTGCCCAGCCTTCGTTCGCCGATTTCACGGGCGTGGTGAAACTTGGCGGCATTGCGGACGGATGTGTCTATCTGACCCTCGGACGCGAATTCCTCGAGGAATTGCTGACGCGTCTCGGGGAAAAGGACCATTCGACCGAAAACTGCCTGGATTTCGCGGGCGAAATCACCAGCACGATCGCCAGCAATGCCCGCACTCACTTTGGTCATCACCTGACGATTTCCGTGCCCAGCCCCTGTGATCGGGCGGCTGCCGGCAATCTGCCTCTGGCGCCGACCCGCTTCGTTCTGCCGCTGGTTTGGAACAACCATACGGCCGACCTGGTCATCGCCCTGAATCAGGACTGAAACACAATTTGCTCGAACCACCTACCGTCGAGTCTGTCACAAGCACTGTAAATAGTTGGACTATATTAATGAAACCTGAACTCGAAATTGAAGTGCTCAAACGCTCTTCACCGGCCGGAGGTTTGGATTCCGACCTGAGGTTGTCCCCTCCCGAGTGGCGCTTGTTCACCGCGGTGGATGGACGATCCAGCCTGGCCGAGTTGGCCCGGCGGTTTGAGTTGAGCGGTGAGGCCATTGCCTTGCTCGCCGAAAAGCTCAAGGCGGCTGGATTGCTGGCCCACGCCGAATACACAACAGCGGAATACCACGAACTGTTTAATTCCACAACCGAACCAGCGGCCCCGGTCAGCGTACCGAGCAGCTCGGCGGGCGAACCCGGACCGCGGAAATTCACGGCCTCCTTGAAGCGCCGCGTTGCCGGCGGCGCCGCCACGCCCCCACCCCCGGCGGCGAGCCGCCCCGAAGTCGCGGGTCCCGACCGTGACTCGCGGGCAGCGGCATTGCTCAATCGCCGCGAATCGTTCCACCTCCGTCCCCTGATCGATTTCATCGTCAGCACGGCCGGCGGGGGCACCAAAGGGCAACTCGCCGTCTACCGGGTATTCTGCAAGGTTCCCAACGAACTGCTGCTAAAGTCACGCATTACGTCCCTCAATCTCGTCGGCGACGATTTTGAAATCCAGGATGCGAACCTCAAAACGCGCTTACTGGAGGCGACCCGTTCGGTACTGGGGGTCGAATATGTATGAGCGAGCCCTTCGATTCCGCCGACGGTTCGCCGGCGGATAGCTGGCGCATCTTGCTGGAAGCAGCTGCGGCTCAGGAGCCGGCGTGGTGGATGCCTCCCGGGCGGCTGCGCTTGGATTGGACCGAGTTGAGTTCGATCAATGGTCAGGCCAAGCTGGCGGGCCTATTTGGTCCACGCCAAGGCTGCGACTTCCCCATCGCTCCGGATTCGGAAAACGCCGAAGTAGGCACCGCGTTGGCCCGGCTTCTCGACTTGGTAGCCGAGGGGCGGGCTCGTAAATCGTCCGGCCCGTCGGGGCTGTGTCTGGGCTTCCCGTATCTTTGGATACCACCGGGCCTGGACGACGGGGCTGAGCAACCGCCGATACTAATACCGTTGGCCTGTCTGCCCGTGGAGGCGGATCTCAATCCCGCCCAGGGCGTGATTTCGATCAAAGTCCGAGGCAACGCCGACGGGACAGCGGGGGAAGTCCAACCGAACCCGCTGTTGGTTCTCTGGCTTGAGCAGGTGACCGGGGAATCGCAATCCGGTTGGCTGGCTGAATTGCCGCATGAACCCTGGCGCCTGTTACCGCGACTTTTGGAACGGGTCTCAGCGGCCCTGAAATTGCCGGAGGACGCGGTTCGATCCGTGACTCCTTTTCGGCCGATTCCGCCCTTGGGCAGCCTGCCCTTCACGGCTGCCATCCTGCCCGCGGCGATCCTCGGCTACTTCCCCTCCGAGCCGCCCCGGTGGCAGAACGAACTCGGAGACCTGCTGACCGGCGGCGAAGTCAACTGGCCGGCGGGAATCTTTCTTGGATCCGAATCTGCCGGGGAGCCCGGTGCGGACATTTCTTCCCGCGGCGGCAACGATACCAGCCTGTGGTGGACGGGAAATACCGCGCTTGCGCAGGCCGCGAGTCATGCCCGAAAGCACGCCTTGAGCGTGGTGACCACGCCCGATCCCGCGGCGGCCGTGGAAGTGACCACTGGCTTGATCGGAGACCACCTAAGCCGTGGGGAGCGGGTCCTGGTGGTCTCGGCGGTTCCCGAAGATTGTGCCCGAATCGAGGCGGCCCTGCAATCGCTGGGTCTCAGCTCATTGCTGGCCCGAACGGACGATGCCGGATTCACCGGCGCCTCCCTCCGGGAACACCTGATCAAGCAATTGACACCGATCCCCGCCACCGGGGCGCCGCCACCGGCGGACTCGGGAACGAATCTCGAGAGGCTGTGGCACGAGCTGAATCATCGCTTGGCGGAAGCGGCTAAAGCTGTCCACGCACCGGGCAGCGACGGACGAAGTTTTCATGAACTCGCGGGCGAATGGTTTGAATTGGTAGCCGTTGTCCCCCCAGAAAAAGGTGAACCAGTAGAGATTCCTTCCCTCGCCGAATGGGAAGCCCAACAATCAGTCGTCCAAGGCTTGCTCGCCACCGCGACACGCCTGGACTGGCTCCACTCGCCGTGGCGGGATTCGCTGGCCGTTCGCCCGGAAGTCCTCCGCGCCACATCGCTGTCCGAATGGGATCGGGTATTTTTGAGCCTGATGCGCCGGGCGGAACTCGCAGATAAGGCTTTTGAAGGCGGGGATTTTCCCTTCTCTTCGGACGTTCCGCTAGCGGAACAGGTCACTGCCCGCCAGACCCTTGTGGAGATCCTGCAGCCGTTGGTCGGTTGGGATCGACCGCATTTTTGCGTGCGGGTCGCGATGGCTTCTCCGGTGGAAGTAGAAGCTCTGGCCCGCCAGCGGGAGACGCTGACGGCCGCTGCGGAAGACCTCATCGCCCAGCCTTTGGATGCCGACCTTTGGAGTCGGGTGCTGGATTCCGTGCCGTCCCTGGGCGTGGTAACTCTGGCCCTCCAAACCTTGGAATCGCGGCTCCCCAATGGTCCGACCGGTCCAGCGCCGGCTAGCAAAGCGGCATTGGCTCAGGTCATGAATCCATTGGGGCTGAAACCGACACCCGAGAACCTCCGCCGGGCCTGGGTATTTTTCCGTGGCTTGTCCCATCGGTTGGAGTTGGCGCAAATGGTTACGGCGTGGCTCCACACCGGGCGTGGTCGCGTTTTGGATGACCAGCGGTTGCGTCGCGATTGGGAAGGAACGGGCGCAATTCTGTCGGCCGTAGAAGCCCTCAACCGCCCCGCCCTGCGTTGTCTACGGGAAGTGACCTTGGACGCCGTCCGGGAGGCGGGTCCGTTGTCCGACTTCATCGAAGCCCTTCGGCGCAGCACCCGTTCGGCCCAGGTGCTGGCGGATTTCGAGCACGGAGTGACGGCGACCGGACTTTTCGCACCAACCGCCTTTCGCCATTGGCGCGATGAATGGAATCGGGGCGAATCCCGGGTGAAACAGGCGGCCAACTGGCACGAACACGTGCGTGAACTCCCGGATGCCGCCGGTCTGGTCAACACACTGGCGGCTCTTCCCGCTCGGTTGGCCACGCATGTGCAATGGCACGTCAACCGCGGCACGGCTCCGGAAATCGCGGCCCTCGCCATTCGCCGCGCCGCGTGCGCGGGTGAACTGGAGGCGCGTCGCCAGCAGCAACCCATTTTGCGGGAGATCACCGGCAAATCCCTGCAGGCGAGTTACCATGAACTCGCCGAACTCTCCCGCCGCCGCCGCCGCCAACTGCTGCTGTCCATCCGGCGTAACTGGTCATTCCGACGCGTTAATCGCACGCCGGATGACTCGGCACCCAATGTCGCCAACGGCCAGATCCTGACCGAACTCCGACCGATCTGGCTGACCAGCCCGGCCACGGCGTTGGAGCTATTCCAGCAACCGGGCCTGTTCGATGTCCTGGTGTTCCTCGACGGTTCGCGGTGTCCACTGGCCGAGTCACTCCCGTTAATGACCCGGGCTCGCCGCGTCGTGATCCTCGACACTCCGACCGCTGTGGATGAAAGCGGCTTGGAAATGATACGCGGCAATCCGTGGGCTGGATGGGAATTGCATGGAAACGGACCCGATTTGCTCCAGGCAGCTCGTAGCGCCGGATGTGCGGAGGTGGCTACGGCCTCCGGGGCCGCGACTCCCGAACCGATTACTCGGTTCAATCTTCCCAGTCAGATCCCGTATTCCCGAGTCCACCCCCATCCGGAGCCCTCCCGAACTCTAGCTGCCATCGGCGCGCTCTGGCGGAACCGGTGCGGAGTCAGCAATGAAATCCATTGGGCCACTCCGGCCGGTGTGGTGGATATCGCCCTCATTAATGTCACCCATCCCGCGGTCCCGAGGGTGGGATTGCTCGTGGATTTTCCGCACTCCGAAGCGGAGCCTACGGCGGAATGGATGAGCCGATGGGAAGCCTTGGAGCGCGATGACTGGGTGCTATCGCCGCTTTGGACGCCGGAATTGGTGCAACGCGGCGAAGAACTGCTGGCCACTTTGGCCGCGGAAGCGGGGATACCGCCGGCCCCGCAGACCTCATCTACGGAGGCCCCGCCGGAGATTTGGACCGATTTCTCCGCCGTTGTACCGACCGCACCCCGCCTGCCGGACTAGAGTCTGAGAGCGAACCAACTCCGGCCGGGCGAGCCCGGCCGGGGTTCAGCACTTACTTCTTCTCCTTCTCTTTGTCTTCAGGCTTGGCTGCACCGGCCCCGCCTGCACCGGCCCCGCCATCTGCCGGAGCATTGGCGTTGAGCTGCTTGATGACCGCCTCTGTCAGGTCATCGCTACCGCCCAACAAGCTGGTATACAGCACCACCGGAGTCTGGTCAGGAATCTGCGAAGAGGTGTCCAACACCACCGCATAACTGTTGGCTTTGGAACGTTCCTCCACCACACCCCGAATGTCCCGCAGAACGGAATCACGGAGGCGTTTCTGCTGGCCGGCCAGGCTCTCGCGGGCGTTCCGATCAAAAGTCTGCAGGCTGGCGTACAGCTCCTGCAGCGCCGCGCCCTTCTTCTCAAGCTCCTTCTTCCGCTTGTCGCGCTCTTCCTGGCTGACGGCCTGATCATTCGCGGATTCCTGCAGAGTCTTCAGGTCCTCCTGCGCCTTCTTGAAATCCTCCTGCATACCCTTGCCAACCTTTTCAAATTCACTGGCGCGGGCCTTCAGGGAGTCGTCGGACTGCTTGGTCCGCCAGTACTCCTTGAAAACTTTACCAAGGTCCACGACCGCCAGCTTCGTTTGCGCCTGGGCGGCGGTGGTGGTGATGACGAGCGCGGCCGCCGCCATGAGGAAATGTTTCTTCAGATTCATGTTTTAACTGATCAACTGTCTTAACAACTGTGCAAAATGGTCAGAAATCCCGCTGATAGCCAACGCCAAATTGGAAACGACCGCCACTGCCAATCCGCGGGTCATGCGTCAGCGGAATGCCGTAGTCGAGCCGCAGCGGACCGATCGGCAGATTCAGGCGCAATCCAATACCGACGTTGTCATTGTAAATCCCGGTATCCGCCGCCGCTCCGTTGGCGAGGACAAATTTCTGCGGGGCAAAGCTGTACGGGTTCTCGTAAACCATGCCCACGTCGTAGAACAACGCGAAGCGCAGTCGTTCAATGATGGGGAAGGAATACTCCGCGCCGGCAAACCAGTAGGTACCGCCACCCAGAGGCTCCAGGGAGATCAGATCCCGCGGGCCAACCCCGTGAAACTTGTAGCCGCGCAATGAGTAAAGTCCGCCGAGGTAGTTTCGATCAAACAGGGGCACCCGGTCTTTCCGCCCCCGATCGCCGTTCCCGTAGGCATCCACCACGCCGACGCGGCCGGTGAGCTCCAGAACGTGCCCTTCGAAGAAATCCTGCCACCGGCTGGTCTCGGTGAACACCCGCCCCGGATTCCAATACTGCGCCACACGCAGTTCCAGCCGGTAAAAATCCACGTCCCCGGACAACGGTCCGCCCGCCATTTCCGGCGCGAATTCGATACGCTGCCCCTTGGTTGCGAAGACGGTGCTGTTGCGGGAATCATACGCCAACGAAGCCCCCAAGCGCGAAACCAAGCGCCCGCCCTCTTCATCCAACACCGGAGAATTCGGATAGGCCGTCTTGTACGAATCCGCCAGTTTCAGATTGATGTCCTCCAACGTGTAGGTCAGCCCGGCCACAAACACGTCGTCACTGCGAATGTGAAACGGCAACTGCTTGGTCAGCCCCAGCCGGATGCCGGTCTGTTGCTGTTCGTAGTTGTCCGAAAGGTAGTTCAACCGGCGATGGTAGAGCTCCGTGCTGAAAGACAAACGCCGCCCCAAAAACCAGGGTTCAACAAAGGTGGCGATGTAATCCGAGCGTTGCGCCCCCTGCTGGATGCGCAGACGCGCTTTCTGGCCACCACCGGTGAACGTGGGGGGGTGGAAAAGATCAAAATTACCCTGACTGATCTCCACGTACCCCACGATGGAATCAATCGAACTGAACCCGGCGCCCACGGCGAAATTGCCCGTGCTCTTTTCCTCAACGTTGATGACCAAGTTCTTCCGGTTCGGTCCGGTGTCCGACGGATCGTTGGAGGTCTCAACTTTCTCAAAGTACTGCAGCTGTTCCAGTCGTGACTTGCTGATCTTGACCCGTACCTGGTCAAAAACCTGGCCGGGCGTAATCGCCAACTCGCGGCGAATGACCTTGTCCTTGGTCTTGGTGTTGCCCTTGATCTCGATTTTTTCGACGTAGCTCTTTTCGCCTTCCTTGACGCGGTACTTGAGGTCCAACGTTCCGTTCTGGACGTTGGGAACCTTTTCCACATCCACGCGGGCATCAATGTAGCCCCGGGCGCCGTAGAAATCGCTGACCGCCTCCACGTCCTTGCCCAACTTCTTGGGCGTGAAGATCGCGCCGGGTTTGTCCTGCAGCCCCGTCTTCATCTTTTCTCCGTCCTTGGAGCGCAGATTCCCCAGAATTTCTGGCTGCGAATACAGTTCGTTGCCCTTGAACTCCACCGTGCCCACCTGATATCGACTGCCTTCGTCGACCTGGAGATTCACCACCACGTGATTCGTCTTGGGATGGTCAAACCGCACATCCTTCAATTCGTAATCAATGTAGCCACGATCCGCGTAAAACTCGGTCAGGCGTTCCTTGTCCTCTTCGAACTGGTCCTCCTTGAATTTGCCGGAGTTCGTCAACCAACTCATCCACCACCACCGGCGGGTCTTGATGGCATGGCGCAACTTGGACGGTTTGGCCGCCGATGCCCCCTCAAAACGCACATCATCAATACGGATCTTGGGCGCCTCTGAGATCTCAAAGGTCACCACCCCACGGCCCAAGGCCTCGTTGATGCTCGGTTTGTACTCCACCTTGGTCTTCTGCAACCCGGCCTTCTCGTAAAGCTTCCGGATCTCCTCCGCATCGTTGAACAACTTCCGCTCGTCGATCGGCTCGCCCACCTTGGAGGTGATTTTCTTCCGCAACTTCGCCAGTCCGTACTTCTTGTTACCGACGATCCGAACCTCGGTGATGATGGGTTTCGACTGCACCACGTACGTCAGAACGACACCCGTGGCGGTGTTCTCTGCTCCGACGCGAATGTTGAAAAAGTAACCCGTTCCGTAGAGGTTCCGGATGTCGTCCTCCACCGCCGTGGCATTGTAATTGTCGCCCTTTTTGACCCGAATGTTGGCCCGGACCAGATTGTCCGACACCGCCGCAGGACCAACGTGCTGGATCCGGATGTCTTCGACGGGTGGGGTCGCCGGTGCCTGGGCAAGCGCCCCAAAATGAGCACAGGCAATAAGGACTGCGCATCGGCGCAGCCAACGAGCACTAGCTGGTTTCATCCGTAAAACAATATCCCAAGCGACACCCAACCGGCTTCCCGCCGCCCGCGACCGATCCATAGCCACGGCGCCGGCCGGATTTCCCGGTCAGGCAACCAAGAACCATGGCAAGCCATCCGCCGCAACGCCAAGGAAGTCGCACGTTTCTGACGAACGAGGTGGCCCTGAATAATCCCGGGGGATTCCCGGTCCAAATCTGCTGGGAAGCCAATTAATTCGCCCTCTCCCAAGAAATCGCCCACCAACATCAGGGTCGGTCGGTGGATGTCCGATCCTATCTCCGAGGGTTTCCTCATGAAACGAGAAAGTATCGCTTCGGAACCTCAGCTGGCCTTGGCTCTGCCCTTGCCATCACCGACCTGCCGGGGCCGTCGCCCAGTTCGGCCCTGCAGTCAGGCGCGGGCACAGTGGTGGTTCAAGGAGATGCGCCGGATCGTCGATGAAGGGCTGGAATTCAGGGCTACCGGGGTCCGGTAAGCCCGGGCTCGTTGCGCCCGCCCCAGTCAGGATGCTGCCCCCGGGACCTACCAAACCAGATCCCGGAGTAGATCTTCGAATAGGATCATCGGCACCTGCAGGCGCAGGGGCGTGGGATCGTCATCAAAACGCGCCAAAGCCACGCGGGCAGCGCCCAATTCCCCACCAAACTCCAGCGTCCATTGGCCAAAACCCAACGACGCCCGGGGATCGATTTCCAGCGTCACCGTCAGCGGACTGTCGTCGAGGTGATAAATCCGGCGGAACTGCTGTTGTTGCGCCAACTCAATCAGGGCGAACCGGTCCGAACGAAGAGCCCCCAGACCATTCAGGGTCGCGTCCAAGTTGCCGGCGGCGATTGAATCCAGCCGGCCGCGCCCGTGGTTCCAGACGCCATTCGTCCGCACCAGTACCCGTTCGGCACCCGCCTGCCGAACTCGGATCCGAAGCACCTTCGTCGCCCCAAAACGCCAATCCCGCAACTCCCCAGCCACATGGGCCAATTGGCCGGTGATGCTGGTGGGCAAACCGTACACGGATGCCTCGTCGGTCCGCCGCACATGGATCAAAGTCGGGCGACCCGCCACCGCGGTGCCGAATTGAAGTTCCGCCAGGAGATTCGTGCCGCTCGTCAACCGGTAGCTACGGACCGGGGTGGCCAGTCCGTAACGAGCCAGGTCGGGCACGATGTCCGAGACGAAATCCGCGATTTCAAACTGACCAAATTGCCGGAGGAAAAAATCCATCACCCCGGCGTCCGCCGGAAAGCCTTTCGGCCCGGCGACCCGCCAATTCGTCGACGTGGCATTGGTTCTTTCCACCCGGAACCCGGGCGTGGCCGCCGTCCCGGCCAACTCAATCGCCGTGGCCGCCCCGACCTCACCGAGGAGCCGCCGGTCGCGGTACTGGGACAGCGGCTGCACCAGCGGATCCAACACCCGGGCGGGAACCGTGAGCAAATTGGTCCCCGTCCGCCGCAGGGCATATCGATGCGCGGTGTCATTGGTCACCACCGACCCAATCGCCAGTTGCACCAGATCCTGCGCCCCCCGCCCAAGCACCAATTCCGCCGCTGGGGTTTGCAGACCATAGCTCTCCAAATCGGCCACGGGGCGGTCGGCAAGAAACTGATCCACCCGCACGTGCTCCATCAGCGCGATCAGAGTATTGATCCGCTCGGAATCAGCCCGTGCATCCAGCGGTCGCTTGAGACGCCAGTTTCCCTGGGCATCACGCTCGGCCCGAAAGTCAGTGGCGCCTTTCAGCTCCACCCGGTCAAAACCCTCTCTCGGCGTGGGAAAAAGCGCCCGATCCCGCCAATCATCCACCGAGCTCGGCAGGGTTTCCAACAAGGCCCGATCGGCCACAAACACTCCGGCATCGCCCACCCGCTGCAGGTAAAAACGCGTGCCGCCGAGCGTGGGCAGACCCAACTGCAGAATCACGGATCGGCCTTCACGTAAAGTGGCGGTCAACCGGGTCCCACCCGCCGACTCCAATCCAAACGCCCGCGCCCCACCGGCGGCAGTCATCTCTGCCAACCCCAGATAAGATGTCGGCTGCAAACGCCCCAAGGCCTGCACCAGCGACTGAACCCGGGCAGAATCCGCGGCGACCTCCAACGGCAGTCGAAGTTTCCACGGGGCTCCGGGCTGGGGCCGATTCACGGCCAGAACTCGATTGGAGACCGCAAGCTCCAGGCCCAGGATTTCCGCCGCCGGAATCGGGGTGAAACTGGCCGAGGCCCCGCCGGATCCCGACACCCGCGCTCCCGCGCGACGATCAATCAGCCAGACATAGGCCATGAGGGCCAGGGCGACGGCGGCGAGCCACCAATTGGATCGGGTCTTCATCGTTCAGCTCCGTCGGCGACTCCACACCAGGACGCCCAGCCCCAGCACTCCTCCCGGCAATCCCCCCAGCAGCAACCAGCGCAACATCTGCGTCTGCCGCGGCGTCAATTCCAGACGATATTCAGTGATCGGCTTCGGACCGATCGCCAGTAGCTGAGAGCGGTCGAGCAACCACGCGATGGTCATTTCAGCGAACTGAAAATTGCCATAACTGCGCAGCACTTCGTTGCCGAACATGTTAACGTCGCCAATCAC
Source organism: Verrucomicrobiota bacterium (assembly GCA_947471985.1). Classification (GTDB taxonomy): domain Bacteria; phylum Verrucomicrobiota; class Verrucomicrobiia; order Limisphaerales; family UBA9464; genus CANIZL01. Next base: position 11,608 of record CANIZL010000056.1, read on the forward strand.
CACGACGCGGCCGTTTCCCCGGCCCGCCGTCACGCCGGCCACACCGCCCTTCTCCGCGGCGACCGCCACCGGGATCTCCTGGCCTTTGACATCGACACCGGGGCGAAACGCAATGTTGCCTCCGCTGAAATCCGATTTGGTCAACCCGTTGGTGCTGGTGCTCACGAGGACTTCCACCTTGGGGGCGTCGGCCGGCAGTTGATCCGCTGGCAGGCGGCCCACGACACGCGGAAACGGAAAATACAATCGGGATTGGCCGCGTCGCAGCGGTGCGGTGATGGGATGACTCCCCAGGCTCGAACTCAATACATCGAGGCTGCTGCGGGTCGTGCTGGGATCCCCGGCGTACCGCGGCAGCAAGCCGATGCCCCAAGCCTGGAGCGAGGCCTCCGGTCCCAGCGTCAACACCACCGCATCGGGGTCCAGCAGCCACAACAATCGGCCGCCCGCGTTTAAGTAGCGCTCCAAACGCACCACTTCTGCGTCCGTGTACCGCGCGGTGCCACCGGCGATGATCAACAATTGCAGATCCGCCGGCACATCGTTGGTTCCATCCAGTCGAAGGGTGGTCAGTGTGGCGTTCTTCGTGCTCACCAGCTCCGCCAATTCCTTGTACCCCAGACGCACGGCGGTGTTTCCGGCTTCCCGCTCGTTGTGACCGGTCAGAAAACCCACCCGCGAGGGCGCCACTTCCAAGAGCGCATTCAGCGCCGAAGTGAAGCGCAGCTCGCCCTTGAAACCTGCCCGGCGGATATCCTTGGATTCCCCCGCCATCAGTTTCTGGATATCCGCATCGTACACGGATAATTCGCCTTCGCTGATCACCACCGGAGGATGAATCCGATCATCAAAAATAACGACATCGCTGGCCTCGGCGCCGAGCTTGTACCGCATGCGGAGCTGGAACGCCGCCTCGCGTTGGGAGACCGAATCCACCACCATCACCCGGAGCCGCGGCTGCTCCAGTGCGTACTGCTTCAGCAGCCCGTCCACATGGCTGAACAGCCCGGATTCCCGATCAAAAAGCACCGTGATGTCCGTTTGATTGGTAATCAGCGGCAGCAATTGCCGGGTGAGCGGGCTGAGGCGGAAACGTTCGCCCGCCGTGAGATCCGGCCGCCAGCGCAGGTGCCGTGCCGCCAGATAATTCACGAGGACCGTCAGGACCAGCGCGGAAAAGACGCCGACCAGGACCGATGCTCCGAAGCGCAGGCGGCGCCCGGGTTCAAAGCTCGGAGCGAATCCATCATCCCCGCCGGGTAGTGAGGAAAGTTCTTCACTCATTGCCACCTCCGGCTTTGCACGACCCGTTGCGTCACCAGCAACAGCAGGGCCGTTACGCTGACATAAAACACCACGTGCCGGCCATCCACCAGCCCCCGCGTAAAATCCTCCATGTGGCGCACCAACGAGATGTGATTCAACACCGGTTCCAACCAATCCTGCCCGGGATCGGGCCCGCCGGCCGGCCGCAAACTGATGACCCACAACCCGATGCCCAACAGGAAGCTCAGCATGGCGGCAATGATCTGGCTCCGGGTCAAGGCCGAGGCCAGACAGCCCAGACTCATGTACAAGGCACCCACCAGTCCCAGCCCGAGAAACGTCGACGCCATCACCCGCGGATCACAGAGGGCGGGTTCACCGGTCACCTCCCGCAGCGTGAAGAAGATCGCCAGCAGAGGGAGCCAGGTGAACATGAAAAACGCCCATGAGCCGGCAAACTTGGCCAGAACCACCTGCCAATCACCCACCGGCGTCGTCATCAACGCTTCATAGGTGCCCGACGATTTCTCCGCGGCAAAGGTCCGCATGGTGATCACCGGGGCGGTCAGCAACAGCACAATCCAAAAATAGGCCGTGCCGTAGTACACTTCCGTCACCGGCGATTCCAGCGCCCGGGTGTTGAATTTCTCCACGATGTCCATCAGCGCGAAACCGTTCAATAACAGCACCGCGGCGATCACGACATACCCGGTCAGCGACTTGAAAAAGCCACCCAACTCACGGCGAACCAGGGCCAGAAAAACGCTCATATCCTTTGTCGGGCCGCCCCTTCATTAACGTTCATGCGCCTGCCCCCGGGTCAGGTGGATGAAGATGTCCTCCAGCGAGTGCCGACTCCGCGTCAGCTCACGCAGTTCCCAGCCGCGCAGACGCACCTGTTCAAAAACCGCCGGTCGGAGATCAAATCCATTCCGCGGAGTCAGGGCCAGCCGCTGGTAGTCACCACCCGCCGGACTGAGATCCAATCGCTCCAATTCCGGCATATCCCGGAAGGCCTCCCGCAATTCGGCCGCTGGGGCGGCGATCTCCGCCACTACCTGGCCATCCAGGGAAAAACGCTTCTCCAGATCCTCCACGCGGTCCGCCGCCAGAATTCGTCCCTGATTTAAAATGAGTACCCGCGAACAGGTCATCTCGACTTCGGACAGGATGTGGGTCGACAACAAAACTGTGTGCCGTTCCGCCAACTGCTTGATCAAAGCGCGCACCGAACGGATCTGGTGTGGATCCAAGCCGATGGTGGGCTCGTCCAGAACGATCAAATCCGGTTCATGCACCAAGGCATCGGCGAGCCCCACCCGTTGACGGTATCCCTTCGAAAGCTGCCCGATGATGCGCCGATGCACATCCTGAAGGCCACATTGACGCAGGACCGTCTCCACCCGTTCCCGGCTGCGCGTCCAACCCAAGCCCTTCAGGCGCGCACGAAATTTCAGGTACTCCTTCACCCGCATATCCAGGTGCAACGGATTGTTCTCGGGCATGTACCCAAGCCGTCGACGCACCTCGTCGGGTTGATGAAAAACATCAAACCCCGCCACCCGGGCCGTTCCGCTCGTCGCCGGCATGAACGTGGAGAGGATCCGCATCGTGGTGGATTTACCCGCACCATTGGGTCCGAGAAAACCGACCACCTCGCCCCGTCCCACGGTAAACGAAAGCCCGTCCACAGCCGTGCGGCCGGGATAGCGTTTCGTGAGGTCGTGGACCTCGATCATCGGGACAGTATCGGACATGACTACCGGGATCGGACCAATAGCCGGTTGAACCCGCACGCACCAGTGAGGAGTGAAAAAGTCATTCGACCCCGGCCATCATCCGCAACAACGTGGGCTGCGAAAAGTTCTCCCGCCCGAGTTCACCGATCTGCCGCCCCTGGCGGAGCACCAGAATGCGCCGACTCAGGGCCATTAATTCCGGCAATTCGCTGGAGATAACGATCAACCCCATCCCCTGCACCGCCAGTTCATCCAACAGTTGATGAATTTCCGCCTTGGCCCCGACATCCACGCCGCGGGTGGGTTCATCCACGATGAGAACCCGGCATTCGCGGGCCAGCCATTTTGCGAGGGCGAGTTTCTGCTGATTGCCACCGCTGAGCCGGCTGATCTCGGTCTCCCAAGAGGGCGTCTTAACCCGCAATCGATCCCCATACTGGGTCACCAATGCGTTCTCGGCCCCGCGGTTCATCCAGCCCAAACGGGAGAAACGCGCCAAGGAGGCGAGGGACACGTTTTCACGGCAATTCAGACTCAAAACCAGGCCCTGACGTTTGCGATCCTCCGGCACAAGTCCCAAACCCGCCCGCAGCGCCGCGGCCATGTTGCCGATTGGCACCTCGCGACCGCCCACGAAGACCCGGCCGGTGGCCGCGGGATCGAGTCCAAGCAGCGCCTGCGCCACCTCACTCCGCCCGGCTCCGACCAAACCGGCCAATCCGAGCACCTCACCCGCACCAACCCGGAAACTCACCTCGGCAAATTTCCCCGGGGAACTCAAAGATTCCACCCGCAATAGCTCGTCCCCCGGCGGCCGCTGCAGATGCGCGGGTTCGTGAGCGGCCACGCTGCGACCCACCATGCTGCGGACGAGTTGTTCCGGAGTCATGGCCCCCGCCGGCTCCGTGACGACGTGTCGACCATCCCGCAGCACCGTAATGGTGTCACAAAGCCGGAAGATTTCGTCCATCCGGTGCGACACATACAGCATCGTATGCCCCCGACTTTTGAGGGTGCCGATGAGTTGAAAAAGTTGTTCACTTTCGGTCGCGGAAAGCGAACTGGTCGGTTCATCAAACACGATCACCCGGGCGCCGGTCCCGACGGCGGCCGCTATCTGCAGGACTTGCTCCTGAGCGGTACTGAGTTCACCCACCGGACGATCCACCGCGAAATCCGCCCCGACGCTATCGAGCAAAGCCCGGGCCCGACGACGCAGGGTACCTCGATCCAGCCAGCCCGCCCGCGCGGGCAATTCGCCCAAGCACAAATTCTCCGCGACCGACAGGTTTGGACAAAACGCCAGTTCCTGGTGCACCATCGCGATACCCTGGCGCCGGGCGGCCAGCGGTGTGGCGGGTGCAATCACCTCCCCGTCGAGGACAATTTGCCCCGAGTCGGCGGTGTAGACTCCGGCGAGGATCTTGCCGAGCGTGCTCTTGCCGGCCCCGTTCTCCCCCATCAAGGCGTGACAGGTCCCCTGGGCCACCCCAAACGAAACATCCTGGAGGGCTTGCACTCCGGGAAAGCGCTTCGCCATCTGCTGAAATTCCAGAAAAGCCACGGCGCAAGATGGACAGCCGGGGCTCGTCTCGGCAAACAACAGCCGGCCCAGCTCAAGGGGGCACTCCGCTTTGGATACGACTAGCGGCGCTTACTGAAACTTGAGTTCGATCCGGGCATTTAGGGCCGTGCCCGCCACGCCTTCGCTCCGAGCCATCAGACGCCCTTTACCGCGCGTTTGAGCAAAGCTCCCAGTTCCGTAAAAGGCCTCCAAATCTCCCTGCAGGAGCATGCGCCCACCCGCTCCCCGCTCCACGTGCCCGAAGTAGCGGCACAACAGGACACTACCATCCGGCCGTTGCAGATGAACAAAACCCGTAAACGGTCCCTCACCCTGCCGAGTCTCAGCCACCCCGAGTAACTCCACCTGAACCGGTTGCCCCCGCCACAGCGTCGTCCCCAACCAACGCCCGCCCCCGTAGCGCAAGCCTCCACCCGAAGCGATGTCGCGGAAGAATTGTTGCTCGGGCAACCCAATCAATTCGACGTCAAGGGATACCCCCGATGAACGACGGCGCTCCGGGGAGGCGACACCCCTTGCCTCCAACCCGATCGCCTCGCGGGCATCGGTAGTGAATCGCTCGTCCCGCTGCCCTGCGCCACGGTCGCGGCCCAGATCTATCTCGATATCGTAACGGACCGGTCCACCTAACTGCCCGGACCGGAAGCCATCGACGTGCCCCTGTCCGGTGGCCCGAGTATAAGCGCCCCGGCCCCCGAGTACCGCCAGATCGCCAGCGACCGTCGTATCACCCGCTGAATTGCGGATGGCCCCGCCGACGTACCGCATCACCAATGCATCGCCCGACAACCAGTTCAGCGTGATGAACCCCGTAAACGATCCCGTGCCGTTTTCGTATTCCAGGCTGGCAATCAGCTCGATCTGCACCGGCTCGGCATCGATCACACCTTCACCCAAAAGCCGGCCATAACCGGTTTGCCAGGCATCCGTGGCTCGAAAAAACACTTCTCCCGGCAGCCCGGCCAAGGTGGTCGTCAGGGAAATATGCCGGTGTACGGCTCCTGCTTGTCCGGACCACCCCAGAAAAAAAGCAAGGAGCAGGCCCAGCACGTTCCGAACAACCCCGGAACGAAATGCGAAACTGGAAGAGACAGGCATAATGAGCGTTGAGGCTCAAGGTAACCCCAACACCCCTCCCCTGCCCCCAAAAATTACTCCGCCACGGGCTAAAAACCTGAAAAATCAGCGCTTCCTACGAAGGGGAGGACACATTGAAAACCCATTCCCCATGCGCGGAAGGGGATGGAGCCAGTTGCCGGATTTGAACCGGCGACCCGCAGTTTACAAAACTGCTGCTCTACCAACTGAGCTAAACTGGCGACACCGCAACGAACGAAGCGAAGGCTAGCGGGAGCGCGTTTGTTGTCCAAAGGCAAACTCACCACCGGAGTTCCCGACGCTGTCAGGGAACCACGCGCAATCGCCAATAACTGTGGGTGGCCGAGGCCCGGACCAGGTAATTCTGACGGCCACCATTGCCCGTGATCACCCCGCCTTGCGGCTGCCACGTCGCCGCATCCGTCGAAAACTCCAGTTGGTATTTCACCCCATTTACGCTGACAAACTCCACGTCCACCGCCGGAAAAATCGCCAGCACACCCGTCGGAGCGATCGCCGAATCCAACGGGTTGCCCCCAAATTGCACCTCGGCTCCGTCGCCATATCCGTCGCCATCCGTATCCACCTTGCTCGGATCGGTGCCCAGCAGCGTTTCCGTGTAATCGGTCAGTCCGTCGCCATCCGCATCATGCACCACCACCGTTACTGGCACTTCGGCGCTGATCGTCGTTCCATTCTCACTGCTGACCACCACGCGGTAATTGCCGTTCGCGGACGGACGGATGCCCGGAAGCACCAAGTGATCCTGGTTGGCACCGGGAATATCCTGCTGATTGCGCTGCCACTGATAGCTCAGCGTACCCGGGCCGTTGGCCGTGACCCCCAGCACCGCCGGTGAACCTTCCTCCGGCGTCAGGGCCAACGGCTGGGTAACAATGGTCGGGGCCGGCAGCGGGGGCAGGCGGTAGCGGAAATTGACCGACTTCCAGCGCGGACTGCCGGACGGCAGGTTCAGACCCAGATTGGCGGGATTTTCAAAAGTTGGGTCCGTGCCCGTAACGACAAAATCGGACACACTGCCCGGGACAAAATCCCCGAGGTTTTGGTAGACGACCGTACCGTCAAAGGGAGCTTCGGCGTTGTCAGCCAGGGAATTGGGAAGGTTGAACCCGCTCGCGCCCAACGTATAGTTGCCGGGGGGCAGGAAAATGGGTGTAAGCGTGCCGACACTGACGAAGCCGGACGTGGACGCCGCACCCGCACCCGTGCTGGTCAGCGTGACGGCATACAGGGAATTACCATAGCCGTTGGGCGCGGAATTTTCCCACAATCCCACCCGCAGCGTATTGCCGGCCTGCACATCAAAAACCTGCACGTCCGTCAGAGTGATGCCCCCGGGCGGGACCGAGAAACGAACGCCTACCGTCCACGGAAGGGAATGACTGGCGACGTGGTCGCCTGCATCCAGAAACGAATGTTCCGGCTGGGCCGCCAGCGCCGACGCTCCCAGCAGAAGCCCAAGCAGGCCGGACGATCGGACCCATCTTCCGGAAATCGAATTTCCAAACGGACGGAGACGTGACGGAAAGGGGTGCCGGTGGGTGGTCTTCATGGTGCTGCAAAATTCCTTGTACGGACAGAATGATTGTGCACCGAGTAAACCACAGGCCGGCAGCGCTGACTACTGAAAAAACGGTAGGGAAAGAGCCCAATGCTCCCCCGCCGCCGTACGGAATCCGATCGTGGTCAGACCACCACCACGGAATTCCTCAAAGTGCCAATGCCGGAAATCGCAATTTCCACGTCATCTCCCGCGGCCAGCGTGAAATCGTTCGCCGGCACCACGCCGGTACCGGTAAACAAGACGGCCCCCGTCGGAAACGTCTGGGACCGAGTCAGCCAGCCGATGAGTTCGTCAAAGGTCCGTTTGATCTGGCTGATTTGGGTCGCCCCGGCAAACACCTCAACGCCTCCGCGGGCAATGCGAACGCTGATCGACCACGTCCGGGCGGTGGCTTCGGAAACTCCCACCGTGATAAACGGCCCGATGGCACAGGAGCGGTCATAAACCTTGGCCTGCGGCAGGTAGAGCAGATTCTCGCCCTCAATATCGCGGGAACTCATGTCGTTACCCACGGCGTAGCCGACCAATTGGCCCCGACGATTCAGCACCAAGGCCAACTCGGGCTCCGGCACATTCCAGCGCGCGTCCGCCCGTATGCCCACCGGGGCGCCATCCGCCACAACCTTGTGTCCCAAGGCCTTGAAGAACAACTCCGGACGGGGCGCTTCGTACACCCGATCATAGGCCGTGGCGCTAAAATCACTCTCCTCCATCCGCGCCTTCTTGCTGCGCAAATAGGTCACCCCGGCCGCCCAAATTTCCTGCTGTTCCACCGGTGCCAGCAAACGAACGGCTTCCAGAGCCAAACTGCGCGGAGACTTCGCAACGAGAGACTGCAACAGCGCCGGCAAGTCCGGGGCATCCAGCAACTCCGTCAGGTCGGTGACGCCGACGGAGGACAAATCCAACACGGTCGCACCATCAAGGGTCAGTCCGACCGCAGGCGTCGCGGCGCCCGGGGCGAGGAAGCGGCAAAGTTTCATGCGCCGGCAGCGTAAGATCCACCAGACCGAATGGAACCGGATTTAGCGGGCGATTGCGCGACTTCGCGGGCGGTGTCCTCGGGGGTCCCGAGTTCCTCCAGCGCCTGGGCCACCCGGGCCCGTTCTTCGGGGCGAAACTTATGCAACGGCTCCGCCATGAAATCGCTGCAAAGACCGCGCAAACCCAAGGCACATTTCAAGCCCTTGAGCCACGCCGTAGGGTGTCGTCCCACCGAATACACCGTCCGGCTCAACTTTTGCACATGATCATGCAGCATCCGCGTGCGGGGCAGATCGCCCTGCACCGCCGCCTTCCAGAGGTCGACATACAGGTGCGGAAACAAATTCGCTCCGCCACAGACCCCGCCATCACCGCCCAACAGCGTGGCATCGGCCAGCAACTCCTCAGGCCCGATCAGGATGCTCCAATCCGGCCGCTGACGGATCAACGCCCGGGCCTGGTGGAAATAAGACATGTCCCCGGAACTATCCTTGAGGCCCACGATCCGCGGGTCAGCCATGGCAACCTGAAGCGTCTCGAGACCGAAGGTGACCTTGGTCAGGCGCGGCATGTTATAGAGCATCACCGGCAACGGCAGTTCCGGCAGCAGATGACTCAGGTATTCCTGCAACTCCGGCTGGCCGGCAAAGAAATAGTAGGGTGCCGAAACCACCACCGACGTCGCCCCGGCTTGGGCCGCATGCTTGGCCAGAGCCACGGATTCCACAAACGCGGAGTCGGTGATGCCCACCAGCACCGGGACCCGCCCGGCCACTTGTTGGCAGACCCGGTCCACCAACTCACGCCGCAATCGGTATCCCAGTCCAGGAGCTTCCCCGGTGGTGCCGAGCGCGAAAATGCCGTGCACACCTCCAGCCAGCATGTGCTCGATCACCCGCTCGAGCCCCGCGACATCCAGCGTGTCGCGATCCAGCAAGGGGGTGACGAGAGGGGGGATGATTCCTTGGTAGGAGGGCTTCATATGGCGAAATCGTTATATTCAGGGGTCACCGGTGCAATCGGCGGTTGCAACATTCCCGCCGCCACCGTCGCATTGGTGCCCTGCTCGATCAGAATGAACGAACCCGTCAGGCGGTTGGTGGCGTAACCGTCAAAAATCAGCGGTTTCGCGGTCTTCAAACGAATGCCGCCGATATCGTTCAGGCCCAGCTCCGTGGGCCCGAGCTGCTGTTCGTAGGTCTGAATGTCCACCCGATAGTCCAGTGAGGTCACCACTGCCTGAACCGTTTGAGTGCCGTGCTTCAGATAATATTTCCGCCCCCGCTGCAACGGCCGCGGATGCATCCAGCAAACCTTCGCCTCGAGTTCACTCGACGCACCGGGCAGGGAATCCAGACTCACGATCACGTCACCCCGGCTGATGTCCAAGTCATGTTCCAGAACCAAGGTCACGCTCTGCGGACAAAACGCCTCCGTCAGCTCACCGCCCAGAGTCCAAATCCTCTTCACGGTCGATTTCTGCCCACTCGGCAGAACCATCACCTTTTGACCGACCTTGATGATTCCGCCGGCAATCTGCCCACTCAGGCCACGGAAGTCGTGTAACGCATGATTAGTGGGATCGTTGGGCCGGTTCACCCATTGCACCGGAAAGCGGAAGCCATTGAGATTCCAATCGCTCGCAATATGCACGGTCTCCAGATGTCCCAGCAGGGCGGGTCCGACATACCACGGCGTATGCTTGGACGGCTCGACGACATTGTCCCCGTTGAGGGCGCTCATCGGGATGAATTTCACATCCTTCATGTCGAGCCGCGGCAGGAAATCCTCAAAGTCATCGCGGATCTCCTGAAAGCGTTCCTGGGACCAATCCACCAGATCCATCTTGTTGATGGCAATCACCAGATGGGGAATCCGGAGCAGCGACGCCAAATAGGTGTGCCGGCGGCTTTGCTCGATGACGCCCTGCCGGGCGTCCACCAGTACCACGGCCAGGTTCGCCGTCGAAGCGCCAGTGACCATGTTGCGCGTGTACTGCACATGCCCCGGGGTATCGGCGACGATGAACTTCCGCCGTGGCGTCGCAAAGTAGCGATAGGCAACATCAATCGTGATGCCTTGTTCACGCTCCGCCCGCAGGCCGTCCGTGAGATTCGCGAGATTGATCTGACCGCCGCCGGTGATATCCGCCGACCGTTCCAAGGCCTCGATCTGGTCCTCCATGAGGGACTTGGAATCGTACAACAGACGGCCGATCAAGGTGGACTTGCCGTCGTCGACGGATCCGCACGTATTGAAGCGGAGCAACTCAATGGGATGGGAGGCGGGCATGACGGGCGTTGATTGTATCGAAAGGGAGGGGATCGGAGTGGCCTGGTTCAGAAGTACCCTTGCTTCTTGCGGTCTTCCATGGCGGCCTCACTGGCCTTGTCATCCGCCCGGGACCCGCGCTCGGTGACGCGCGCGGCAGCAATTTCTGCGATGATATCATCCACCGTATCCGCGGGGCTCACCACCATGCCAGTGCTGATGATGTCACCGATCGTGCGCACTCGAACCACGAGTTCCTGCACTTCTTCGCGAGGTTTGGGAGGCAGCAAATCTGTTACGGGCAGCCACTGGCCATGACGGCGAACGCATTTGCGCGTATGGCTGAAATAAATGGTCGGCACCTCCAACTGTTCGCGCTTGATGTACTCCCAGACGTCCATCTCGGTCCAATTGGACAGGGGAAATACCCGCATGTGCTCGCCCGGGTTCACCCGGCCGTTGTAAATGTTCCAGATCTCAGGCCGCTGGTTCTTGGGATCCCATTGACCAAAGGCATCGCGAAAACTGAAAAATCGTTCCTTGGCCCGGGCCTTTTCCTCGTCGCGGCGAGCGCCGCCGATGGCGCAATCGAAGCGGAACTCCTCCATGGCCGCCAGCAGCGTGGGAATTTGCAGCCTGTTGCGGCTGATTTCGCCCGGCGTCGGCACGGCGATGCCCGACGCGATGGCATCCTCCACCTTCCGGATGATCAACTTGCCGCCCAATTGCGCGGCCCGCCGGTCGCGAAAATCGTTCAACTCGGGAAAGTGGTGCCCCGTGTCGACATTCAAAAACGGCATCGGGATGTCCGAGGGCCGGAACGCCTTTTCCGCCAGGCGCAGGAGGCAGATCGAATCCTTGCCACCGGAAAACAGGAGGGCGGGCCGCTCAAACTCTGCAGCCACCTCGCGCATGATGTGAACGGCTTCGGTTTCCAGATATTGGAGGTGATCCAAATGGTACGATGACATCGCAATAAAATCTCTTTTGTACTAGGTGCCCGCGCCGCGACGGGCAAGGCCCGGGGGAGGCGAACCGGGGAATCAGGCGGCCTTAACCGCCTTGCCGCCCCACGCCGCATGCAAGCCGCATTCCCGTTTCTCGTCCGCCTTGGCCGGATCAAAGTAGTCCCACTCGTTCGGCAGATCGTACTGCTTGAGGTAGGCTTCCATCTCGGCATCGCTCCACGGAAAAACCGGACTGACCTTCAGCGACCCAAAATTGCCGTCGGCACTCACAATATCCAGCCCGGCCCGGTTCGGATTCTGAACCTTGCGCAGGGCGGTGATCCACACCGTCGGGGCCAGTTCACGCATGCCGCGCTGGAAAGGCTCCAGCTTCATTACCGTGCTGAACGCTTTGATCCGTTCCTCGTTTTCCGGGGTCGGTTCCGGCATCCCACCGTGCACCGCATCGTAGTGGGCGGCGGTCAACCGGGGCAGAAACGCGTGAATGTTCAACCCGAGCCGGGTCCGGAGTTGCTCGGCGTGCCGATAGGTCGCCGGACGGTTGTACCCGTGATCGACCCAGAGCACCGGGATATTCGGCTGCGCCTGGGTGACCAGATGCAGAACCACGGCTTCGTACGGACGGAAATTGGTCGACACGACGGCCCGCCCGCCGGCGTTGGCGAGGGCCCAGCGGACGATTTCCAGGGGAGACTGCCCCCGCAACTGAGCGTTGGCAGCGGCGATTTGTGTTTCGGTCATGGCGGACAAGTATTTGGCTCGCAGACAGGAGTGACGATGACAGGGCCCGGCCTAATTCGTCGCGGGTTGTTCCTTCCACAATACCCGCTCCACCCAATCGCCGAACCGCTCCGGTCCCAGACGTTCCGCTTGGAACCGTTGCAACAGCGGACGGAGTTCATTGACGACTTCCGGTTCCTTCACCACGTCCTTGTAGAGACGGTTCAGCCGGGTGCAGGACTCGTTGCCGCCCAGATACAACTGATAGCGACCCGGCCCTTTGCCCACAAAACCGATCTCCGCCATGTACGGACGCGCACACCCATTCGGGCAACCGGTCATGCGAATGATGATCTCCTGCTCCGACAATCCGATCTCCCCGAGCACCCCTTCCAATTCACCCATGAGCTTGGGAAGGTAGCGTTCGCTTTCGGCCAGTCCGAGGCCGCAGGTGGGCATGGACGGGCAGGACATGGAATTGCGCCGCAAGGCACTGGTCTGGCGGTCGACCGGGATGCCATGCTCGGTCAGCAGTGCGGTAATCGCTGCGGCGTCCGCGGGACGGACGTTGGCGAGCAGCAGATTCTGGGACGGCGTGATCCGGAATTCCGGTCCAAATTGCTGCGCAATTGCCACCAGGGCGGTCTTCAACCGGTAGTTCGGGAGGTCCTTCACCCGGCCCGATTCCACGTACAACCCCAGGTACTTCGAACCATCGGCCGCATCGCCCCAGCCGAAATTGTCACCCTGCTGGGTGAAGGCGTACGGCTTGGCGTCTGCCAGAGCGAATCCCAGCCGGCTTTCCAACTCGGCCCGGAACCACGCCGCACCCCGTTCTTCCAGTATGTACTTCAGCCGCGCGTGCTTGCGATCCGTCCGGTCACCAAAGTCCCGGTGAATGGTCAGCACAGCCCGGGCCGCCGGCACCAGTTGCTCAGGGGTCACAAATCCGATCACATCCGCCAATCGCGGATACGTCGCCGCGTTGCCGTGGCTGCGGCCCAATCCGCCGCCCGCGGTCAAATTATATCCCAGAATATCCCCACCGGCTTCGACCCCGATGAAACCGAGGCAATTCGCGAACAAATCCACGTCATTCACCGGTCCCAAGGCAAAGGCCACCTTGAACTTCCGGGGCAGGTACTGCTTGCCGTAGAGGGGATCCACAAAGTCCCGATTGGCCGGATCTTCCAGATTGAGCTGCACTCCCTCCACCCAGATGGAATGGTACGCCTTGGTCTGCGGCAGCAAGGCTTCACTAACCCGCTTGGCATCCGCCAGCAACGTGCGGTGCGCCGTGCTTCGGGCCGGGATTACTGGCGCCATGACGTTGCGATTGACGTCACCACACGCCGCCAGCGTATCCATCATGGCCAGGTTCAATTCCCGCATCAGAGGCCCCAAACCGGTCTTAACGACTCCGTGGAATTGAATGCTCTGCCGCGACGTAAGCCGCAGCGTCTGGTTGCCGTACTTGGTGGCCAGGGCGTCGTAAACGAGGTAACCCGATGACGAGAGCACCCCCCCGGGAATCCGTCCCCGGATCATCCACATGTAATGCTTCGCAATCTTGCGCTGATCGCGGTCGTCCTGCTGGTAGATGCCGTGAAACTTGAGGAATTGCTCGTCATCCGTCGAAAAGCAGGCCGCCGCGGGATCGTTCAGGGTGGCGGCAAGATTCCCAGCCAGCGTGGGGATCGCCAGCTTCAATTGCTCATTCTTGGTGAGCGGCTTGTCGTTCGGTGCGGCCAAAACGGCGGTTTCAGACATAAACTTAAGTGACTTCGTTAGGTTACAGAGAATTAATCGATTTTTACGTCAAGTCAATTCTCGCGGAGGGGATTTCCGGTGCTTCGCGCCGTGCGTGCGTGGCGCACCCCGCTGCGCGGAAACCACGCTGGCCGGCAGACTAAATCACGTTCCAGCCGCAAATCCAGCGGTCCGTAGGAGCGGCTATTTCAACAAATCGCTCATTTTGGCCCTGTTTCCCCCACATGGCACGGACGGTGCTAAAACATTTTTGAAAGGCGTTGACAGCTAGGATGAGGTTTCTAAAGTCGGCGCCGCTTAAGCCTGTCAGTTCACACACAAAAGTATTACACCTATGAATACACCCCACACGAAACGAATCAGCGGGTTCACGCTGATCGAACTCCTCGTTGTGATCGCGATCATCGCGATCTTGGCCGGCATGTTGCTGCCGGCCCTCGCCAAAGCCAAGGCCAAGGCCCAGCGCATTAGCTGCGTCAACAACCTCAAGCAGATCGGTCTGGCCTACCGCCAGTTCGCTCTGGATCAAAACGGCATTTTCCCGTGGGGCGTTGACGTTTCCTTGGGCGGCTCGAGCACGAACACGTACTTCGTCTCGGACTACACCTACCGGCACTTCGTCGCGATCTCCAACGAGCTCGGCAACTCCCCGAAGGTCATCCTCTGCCCCTCCGATCGGGAACGCAGCAAGCTGGCCCCCAATTTCAGCGCGATCCTGAATGTCAAGGTTGGCACCCAGGCGATTGATCCCCTGGTGACCTTCAATCAGGCGGTTGGCTACTTCGTCGGTCTGGATGCGACCGAAGAAAATCCGCAGTCGATCCTCGGTGGTGACCGCAATGTCACGCCCGACAAGACGATCGCCAAGCCCATCCTCGTGGGCGCGGACAACAAGCCTTGGAAGCCGCTGATCGCTGACGTCGCGAACACGACCACCAGCAAGATCGGTTTCGACAACACGACCCACACGGCGGCCGGTAACGTCCTCCTCGGTGACGGCTCGGTCCAACAGGGCTCCAGCCCCCGCTTCGTGGAAATGATCCGCGACCAGCTCAACAGCACCGGCAGCACCTTCTCCCAGGGCTTCCTGTTCCCCAACACCAAGGGCAAGCTGTAATTTAAGTAACTGACAGATCCGTAGGGGCGCCTTTGGGCGCCCCTTTTTTATTTCCCCTTCGGTCTCGTCCGGGAACCTCCCCAGTCACCCCCATCGCAACCCGCAGATCTGACCGGGTCGATCCTCTTCCAGAATCATGATTCACGTCAACGCCCTCTTTGCCCCCGCCGAAGTCACCGCCCTGCGCGAACGCGACCTGTCCCAGACCACCTGCGTCGTCTTCGACGTGCTCCGTGCCACCACCACGCTCCTGACTGCTCTCGGCAACGGCGCAGCCGCAATCATTCCGGTGATGGATATCGACGAAGCCTTGGCCTGGCGGCAACGGCGCCCCGAGGTCCTGCTGGGGGGCGAACGGGATGGCCAACGGATCGGGGCGGCGCTGACGGGTGGCGTCGAATTTGATTTCGGGAACTCACCGCGGGAATACCTCGCCGGGCGCGTGGCGGGGAAAACCATCGTCAGCACGACCACCAACGGCACCCGGGCCCTGCGGGGTTGCCATCACGCCGGCGCCGTACTACCCGCCGCCTTCTCGAACATCGCCGCCACCGCGACCGCCATCCGCCGCCTGGCCTTGCCGGAATTACTGCTCATTGGGGCAGGCACCGGGGAGGAGGCCGCGTATGAGGACATCCTGGGCATCGGGGCATTGCTGGACGCCCTTGGGACCGACCTGCCCCTCACCCACTGCGCCGACTCCGTTCATCTCGCCCAATCCGCCTATCTGGCTGCTCAAAAAGACCTTACCGCCGCCGTAGCCAGGTATTCCCGCAACGGCCGCCGGCTCCTCCAGATGCCGGATTTGGCCGCGGACGTTCCCCTCTGCCTGGCGCTGAACACACTGCCCTTTGCCGCTCAACTCGACGCACAGGGAATGATTCAAAGGCGCGAAGTCTAAATTACCTCCCGGCAGCACCGGACGATTTCACGGCATCCTCGATGCGCCTTACGGGTGACGAGAGGCCGGCCGGAGGGACGCCAAACTGGATCGCCCCCCATCCCCGCCCAATACGAAAAACCATCTCCCGGTTTTCCAATGGCCGGTTGTCCGCTAAAAGCCTCCCCGTGCCGCAGCAGCAGACCCTCAAGGGCCCGGTCACATTTACGGGCATCGGACTTCACAGCGGGAGCAAGGTCACCATGGCCCTTCTCCCCGCTCCGCCCAATTCCGGTCTACGCTTTCGCCGCGTCGACCTCGAAGGTCGACCCGAGATCGAGGCGCGGGCGGATCTCGTCGTCGACACCCAACGCTCCACCACGCTCGGTCGCGGTCCCGTGAAAGTGCACACGGTGGAACACGTCCTCGCCGCCTTGGCGGGCGTCAATGTCGATAACGCCGTCATCGAACTCGACGCCAATGAGCCGCCCATCGCCGATGGTTCTTCACGGGAATTTGCCCGACTGATCCGGGAAACAGGCATCGTCAACCAGACCGAATCCGCCGAGCCTTACCGCGTCACCGTCCCCATCGCCCTGACCCTCGGGGAAACGGAAATGTCCATCTTCCCGCACCCGACCTTCAAAATCACCTGCACCAGCAGCGATCGCGGGGGCCGCTTTACGCAGTTCTTCAGCGTGGAAGTCACGCCGGAAAGCTGGGAAAAGGAACTGAGCCACGCCCGTACATTCTGTTTCTACGAGGAGATCGAGTACCTGATTAAGAACGGCCTGATCAAAGGGGGATCACTCGAAAACGCCATCGTGATTCGCGACGATGCCGTGCTCACCAACGAACCCCTGCGGTATCGCGAAGAATTCGTCCGTCACAAGATGCTGGATATCATCGGCGATTTGGCGCTCGCCGGCCGGCGTCTTCAGGGACACGTCATCGCCGTCAAACCCAGTCATCAAGCCAACACGGAACTCGCCAAGGCCCTGCTCGCCCAAATGCGCAAACCACTCGAAGCCGTCCAAACCTTCGCCCCACCCCCCGCTCCAACTTCCATTCCTGTCCCCGCCGCGGAGAAACCCAGCGCCCCAAAAAACCATCCCACCCCCGGCCCCACCGTGAATACTCCCTCCGACACCGAGCAATTGGTCCGCGACGGCGCAACCCTGGACACCATGCAGGTGATGAAGATCCTGCCCCATCGCCCGCCCTTTCTGATGGTCGACAAAGTCACCCACATCGACGGCAACAAGATCGTCGCCCTCAAGCAGGTCACCATGGGCGAGCCCTATTTCGCCGGGCATTTCCCCGGACACCCCATTATGCCCGGGGTGCTGCAGCTGGAAGCCATGGCTCAAGTCGCCGGCATTCTCATGATGCGTCAGGCCGA
Source organism: Verrucomicrobiota bacterium (assembly GCA_947471985.1). Classification (GTDB taxonomy): domain Bacteria; phylum Verrucomicrobiota; class Verrucomicrobiia; order Limisphaerales; family UBA9464; genus CANIZL01. Next base: position 28,993 of record CANIZL010000056.1, read on the forward strand.
GAACGCGGGAAAACTGGCCTATTTCATGTCCGCCGAGGACGTAAAATGGCGCCGTCCGGTGCGCCCGGGCGATTCTCTGGTGATTGCCGTGGAAATGACGAAATCCCGCGGCAAGATCGGCAAGGCCAAGGGAGTCTGCAGCGTCGACGGGGAAACCGTCAGCGAGGCCAATGTCACGTTCATGCTCATGGACCGCTGACCCTCTCCGCGCCACCCGCATGATTCATCCGTCTGCCGTCATCCATCCCCGCGCGGAACTGGGCCCCGATTGTGAAATCGGCCCTTTCTGCTCGATCGGCGAGCACGTGCGCCTTGGCCCGCGCTGCCGCCTGCATTCCCATGTGGTCCTCGACGGCCACACCACCCTCGGTGCTGACAACGAGATCTTCCCCTTCGCCTGCCTTGGATTAAAAACCCAGGATTTGAAATGGAAGGGTGGCATCACCCGGGTCGAAATCGGCGATCGCAATGTTTTCCGCGAATACGCCACTGTGCATAGCGCCACCCTGGATGGCGACACCACCCGCGTGGGCTCGGACAACCATTTCCTCGCGTACACCCACATCGCCCATGACGTCCAAATCGGCAACCACGTGGTGATGTCCAACGTCGGCACGCTCGCCGGTCACGTGGTGGTGGAAGATCATGTGATCGTCGGCGGACTCGCCGCGGTTCACCAATTCTGCCGCTTGGGCCGATACGCCATGATCGGGGGATGCTCGAAGGTGGTGCAGGATGTGGCGCCGTTCATGATGGCGGACGGCAATCCGGCCGAGACCCGCTTCGTCAATAAGGTGGGTTTGGAAAGGGCCGGGTTTGTCGCGGAAACCATCGCCACCCTGACCAAGGCCTACAAGATTCTGTTCCGCGAAGGGCTGACCACCGCCAATGCGTTGACCCGCATCGAAGCCGAGCTGCCCCCATCCCCCGAGCTGGCCCATCTCCTGGCCTTCGCCAAATCCAGTCAGCGCGGTCTCGCCAAACCCTGATTCCAGATTCGCGCGCGCGCGGATTCCGGCTTTCTTCGCCGGATGCCGCGAATTTTCCGCCAGTTTTGGCTGGGCGCTGCGGGCGGGCTGCTGGCCGTCGCCCTCGGCCGATCGACCGCCGCCGGACCGGACCTGACCCCCGAATCCATGCCGCGAGTGCCGGCCCGCACGCCGACCGAGGCACGGCAAACCTTCGATATTCGCCCCGGTTTCCATGCCGAACTCGTCGCCGCTGAACCGCTCATCCACAGTCCGGTCGCCGTCGCCGTCGATGAATCCGGAGCGGCCTACGTCGTCGAAATGCGCGACTATTCGGAGCGGCGTCCCGAGGCCCTTGGACGCATCCGCCGCCTGACTGACACCGATGGCGACGGCCGCTATGACCACGCCACCGTTTTCCTAGATAATCTTCCCTGGCCGACTGCCGTGACCTGCTGGAACGGAGGTATCTTTCTCGGCGCAACGCCCGATTTGATTTACGCGAAGGACACCAATGGCGACGGCATCGCCGATGTGCGGGAGGTGATCTTTAGCGGCTTCGCGCAGCGCTACGCGCCCTTCGCCACCAATCAGCTCAACGTCCAGGCCCTGCTCAACTCCCTGCAATGGGGTCTGGACAACCGCATCCACGGCGCCACCAGCATGAGTGGCGGCGAAGTCCGGCGTGTGGATTCCGCATTCACCCGAAATTGGCGACAACAGTACGAAACTCCGTCCGGCGGCCCCAACAGCGAAGCCCCGGCGGGACCGGTATCGCTCGCCAGTCGCGATTTCTCCTTCGATCCCCGCACTCTGGATTTGCGGGCCGAACCCGGCGGCGGCCAGCACGGAATGTCTTTCGACGACGCCGGCCGCAAATTTGTCTGCTCCAACTCCGATCACCTGCAATGGCTGTCGTATGCGGACCAGAATGCTCCCGCCAACCCCTTCCACGACCTCCCCGGGGCTCGCCGCAGCATCGCCTCCGACGGTGCCGCCGCGGAAGTCTATCGTCGCAGCCCCGATGAACCGTGGCGCGTCCTGCGAACCAAATGGCGCGTGGCCGGTGTCGTCGAAGGCATGATCGAAGGCGGCGGCCGGCCGAGCGGTTATTTCACCGGCGCCACCGGCGTGACGATTTATCGGGGCGATGCGTACGGACCCGACTTTGCGGGCGATGCCTTCATCGCGGATTGCGGGAGCAATCTGATCCACCGCAAAAAGCTGCGTCGGCAGGCCGATGGATCGGGCTGGATCGGTGAGCGCGCGGCCGACGAAGCCCGGCGCGAATTCCTGGCGAGCACCGACAACTGGTTTCGCCCGGTGCAATTCTACAACGCCCCGGACGGTTGCCTCTGGGTGGTCGACATGTATCGCGAAACCATCGAGCACCCCTGGTCCATCCCGCCGAACCTCAAACGGAATCTGGACTTGGATTCCGGTCGCGACCGCGGCCGGCTCTGGCGCCTGGCGCCAGACTCCTGGGCCCAAACTGCGACACGACGCACCATTGACCGCAACGCACCCACCCCAGAGCTGGTGCAGTTGCTGAACCACGCGAACGCCTGGCATCGCGACACCGCAGCACGACTGCTCTGGGAACGGCGGGATCCCTCGGCGCAGCCCGAATTGATTCGCCTCGTGCAGGAAGGCCGTTCCGGCGTGGGACGACGCCACGCGCTGGCCCTGCTGGCCGCTGGGCGGAACTTGACTGAGCCGATCCTGCGTCGCGCGACGCAGGATGCCGACGAAGGTGTCCGTGGCCAGGCGTTCCGGGAAATTGCCGTACAACTAGCCGGCCGGGAATCCTCCGCCGCCAGCACCTGGAACGGGCTCTTGAATCAATCGGCCGCGCACGAAACCCATGAGGAAGTTCAGCTCGAAATTGCCTTTGCTCTCGGGTCGCCCAGCCTGCGCTCGGCGGACCGAAGTGGCGGGCTGGGGGCCCTTTTGGCCGCGCGAAGCGAATTGGTCCGCTCCGCCGCCCTGCACGCGAGTGCCGGTTCCGAGCTGGTTTTCTGGGAGGCCCGCGTAAACCAAACGCTTCCGGAAGTCTCCGCCCTCGTCCGCGAATTGACCCTTGTCCTCGGCCGACGTGCCCAACCCGCCGAAGTGACGCCGATGCTTCAGCGACTCCTGACCCTCCAGCCCGCGGCTTCCGGGCACCTTTTGGGCGCGGTGCTGGCGGAGGGTCTGGCCCGCAGTGGCCATCGGCTCGCGGAATACCTGCCAACCGGAGAACTACAGCCTTGGCTCAACTCCGCCCTCGCCACCGTGAAGCCGCCATCGGCAAGTGAAGCCGCCGTCCGTCTACTGGCCTGGGACGCCCGCCGGGAAACATCAACCCAACTGCTGGCTCTGGCCGCGGCCGCACCCGACGCGCTTGCGGCCGCGGCCCTGAACGCCCTCCGCCAACACCCGTCCCTCCTGACCAATGCCACGGCCCTGCGCACCGCGTGGACCTCGGCCTCGCCCTCTCGCCGCGCCCAATTGACCGACCTTTGGCTGCGCAACCCTCAAGGCGCCCGCACCCTCCTCACCATCGCCGATCTCCCCAACCGCACCGCCGACCCCTCCACCTGGTCGGCCAGTCAGATCGCGGCGCTGCGCAACCACGCCGTCCCGGAGATCCGCGAACACGCACGACGACTACTGGGCGAACCACCCGCCAGCCGTCAGGTGGTCGTGGATCAGTTCGCCCCCGCTTTGAGCCGGCGCGGCGATCCCGCTCACGGCGGACGGATCTTTCAGGAACGCTGCGCCACCTGCCACGCCTGGCACGGCCAGGGCATCACCCTCGGACCGGATCTCGCCTCGGTCGCGGCCAACGGTCCCGAAAAACTGCTGGTCGCCATCCTCGATCCCAACCGCGAAGTGGCCCCGAACTTCGCCGCATGGACCCTGGAAACCACCGACGGTGAAACGGTCAGCGGCATCAAAGCCCGGGAGTCCACGACCACCGTGACCCTGCGGCTCGCCGGTGGCGCCGAATCCACCGTGGAGCGGGCCCGACTCCGTTCCCTCGAAACGGCCGGCCGATCCCTCATGCCTGAAGGACTGGAGCAGGGTTGGCAGGCGCAGGATCTCGCCGACCTCCTCGCCTTTCTCGCCGGCGAAAGCCTGGCCAAGGAAGGCGCACAGCAAACACCGACGCGGCGCAGCACCTCGGTCGCGGGTACCGGACGCCGGGGCGACGAACACGTCTCACCCAATCCCACCCCAGCTCTCAGTGCCGATCTCGCGAGCCCGTTTGGCCTCGTGCGCGGTCCGGATGGCGCGTTGTGGTTTTGCGAATTCGAAGGCCAAAGAATCCGCCGACTCGACACCAACGGCAACGTCTCCACCGTCGCGGGCACGGGTCGCACCGGCTACACCGGCGACGGCGGTCCCGCTTTGGCGGCCACGTTCAATCAACCCCACGAACTCCGCTTCGATGGCCAGGGCAATCTCTTCGTGGCCGACATGAACAATCAGGCCATTCGGCGGGTGGATCACCAAACCCACATCATCACCACCTACGCCGGCAATGGTCGCGCCGGTTATTCTGGCGATGGCGGTCCAGCCACGGCCGCGACGTTTCGACAGCCCATCAGTCTGCAGTTCGCTCCCGGCGGCGATCTCTTCATCTGCGACATTGGCAATCACGTCATTCGCCGGATCAATCCGCAGACCGGATTGATTGCCACCTTCGCCGGCACCGGCCGGGCCGGCCCCACCCCGGACGGTGCACCGCTGAACGGCACTCCACTCAATGGTCCACGCTCGTTGGATTTCGATCCCCGCGGCGACCTCTGGCTGGTGACCCGCGAAGGTAATCAGGTCTTTCGCTTCGATCTCACCGCGGGCCAGATCCACCATGTGGCGGGCACCGGCGCCAAGGGCTTCACCGGAAACGGCGGCCCGGCCCGGCTGGCCACGCTTTCGGGACCCAAGGGCATCGCGATCGCCCGCAATGGCGACGCCTATCTCGCGGACACCGAAAGCCATTCCATCCGGCGGATCGACGCCCGCACGGGCTTCCTGGAACTGGCCGCCGGCACCGGCACCAAGGGTGATGGACCCGACGGAGATCCTCTGGCCAGCCAACTCAACCGTCCGCACGGCGTCTGGATCGAGCCCGATGGAACCGTGTATATCGGTGACAGCGAAAATCATCGCCTTCGCCGAGTCGATTCCGCTCACTAAAGCAACGAGACCACGCCGCCGCCATGAAGCGTCCACTCCACGAGAAATCCACCACTGAACAAATTCGGCAGCGCTTCGACGTCGATGTTGAACGCTTCTCCCGGTTGGAAAGCGGGCAGCAGGCGGCGATGGATGCGCCGGTGATCTTGGACGTCGTGGCGCGCACCGCCGGATGCTACCTCCAGCCCCACGGGACCTTGCTCGATCTGGGTTGTGGTGCCGGAAATTTCACGCTGCGGGTGCTCGGAAAAGTCTCACCCCTGAACTGCCTGCTCGTCGATCTCAGCCGTCCGATGCTGGACCGGGCAGTGAGCCGTGTCACCGCAGCCACCTCGGGTTGGGTTCGGCCCCTGCAATCGGACCTGCGGGACCTGTCGTTGGAACCAGCTTCCGTCGACATGATCCTCGCCGGCCAGGTGTTGCATCACTTGCGCGATGACGAGGATTGGCGGCGGGCGTTCGAGAAGTTTCACCGCTGGCTGCGCCCCGGGGGAACTCTGTTGGTGGCGGATTTCGTCACCTTCGACGCCCCGGGGATTCAGGACTTCATGCTCGCCCGCTACGCCGCCCATCTGGAGGCTTTTGGTGGTGCCGAGTACCGGGACAAGGTCCTGGCCTATTGCGAGGTCGAAGACTCCCCCCGATCGGTCCGGTATCAGCTGGATCTCCTACGTTCCGTCGGCTTTCACGAGTACGATGTCCTGCACCGCAACGCCCTGTTTGCGGCCTACTACGCCCGAAAAACCACCGATTAGCCGGACCTGCCAGAAACAGGCCCGCAGGCACCCCGCACCGGCGGCTGCGACGAACTTTATTCGTACCGCAGCGAATCAATGGGATCGAGGTTCGCGGCCTTCCACGCCGGGTAGGTTCCGAAGAGAATGCCCACGGCCGAACAAATGCCCATTCCAATCAGGGCCCAATCCCACGGCACGACCGGCGGCGCACTCACCAGAAAACACATCAGGTTGCCGAAAGCGATTCCCAGCACGACTCCCACGAGGCCACCCACCTGACTCAACAAGACCGCTTCCGCGACGAACTGCACGAGGATGCTGCGCTTCTTGGCGCCGATGGCCCGGCGGATGCCGATCTCCCGAGTCCGCTCGGTGACGCTCACAAGCATGATGTTCATGATCCCAATTCCGGCGGCTACCAATGCGATGCTGCTGATCGCCGCCGCCCCCAGGCGTACGGCCTGGGTCATCGTCCGAAATTGACTCACCGCTGAATCATTGGTGATCACTTCAAAATCGTCCTCGTCGCCCGGGGCCACCTTCCGCAGTGTCCGCATCGCCCCCCGGCAGAACTCCACCGTTTCATCAAAGGAGTCGCGATCCGGCGCCTGCACCTGAATGGCCAGCGACAAATCCCGACCGAAACGCCGCAATGCCGTGCCCAACGGTATGGCAATGAAACTGTCCCGGCTCATGCCAAACATCGCTCCGCGCCGTTCCAACAAACCAACCACCGTGTAATTGACCCCCAGATATTTCACAGTATCCCCCAAGGCGGACTCGACCCCGAAGGGAAAAAGCTTCTCGGCCAGGTCCGCCCCCAGCACGCAGATGTTACGGCCCGCTTCATCATCGGCTTCGGTGAAGGCGCGACCAGCCGTCACCACCCACGTCTGGGTGACAAAACCTTCGGGCGTGACCGCTTCGCCATTGATCGTGCTGGGAGTCCGTGCAAACCGGCTGCTGGCCTCGCCCGTCGCAAAACTCGCCCGGGCCGCCACTGCAGTGCCCTCCGGAATCTTCGCCTGAAACCGCCGAACGTCATCGATGAAAAATCGGCGGCGGCGCATGATTTTCTCCCAATCCGTATCCTCCGTCACAATGGCCGGCCGCCGAGAAAACTGCAGCGTATTGGCGCCCAGACTCGTCATGGCGCCCTCCAGATTGCTCTGCAAAACCCGGATGGCCGTCATCACCGCAATAATCGAAAAAACACCGATCAAGACGCCCAGCAGGGTCAGCGACGAACGCAGCACATTGGTCCGCACGGCCGTCAAAGCCTGCCGGAGCATTTCCGTAATTTCGCGGAGTCCCATCATGTTTGGTTGCCTCCGGTTACTCGGAACGAAGGGCGTCCACCGGATCCAGCCGGCTCGCCCGCCACGCGGGAACGAAACCGGAAATCACTCCGGTCAGCACCGAGATACCCAGCGCCAGGACAACAATCCACCAACTCATCTCCGCCGTGAACATGGAATCATTGCGACGGGCCACATCCGCAATCCACCACGTTATCGGCCATGCGATTGCCAACCCCACCAACCCTGCCCCCAGGGTCAGCGTCGCCGCCTCGATGAGGAACTGGATCAGGATCGTTCGTCGTTTGGCCCCCAGCGCCTTGCGGACCCCGATCTCCTTGGTGCGCTCCACCACGCTGACAAACATGATGTTCATGATGCCGATGCCGCCCACGAACAACGACAGCAGCGTCACAAACAAGCCGAAGCTGCCCAGTGTGAGCCGGAAACCATCAAAAAAACCCGCCACCGCATCCTGTTGATTGATGGCGAAATCATCATCCCGCCCGGGCTCGACCTGGCGCACCCGCCGCAGGATGCCGCGAATCTCCTCCTTGGTTTCCGCCACCATCTCCGGGTTTCGCGACTTCACCGCCACGACGTAGTCCGGTCGGAAGAAAAAGCTTTGGGCAAAGCGGGTGATCGGAATCACCACTTGGTTATCCTGATTCCAGCCCATCAGGCTCCCCTGCTTTTCCAGAACACCGACGATTTCAAACGTAGCATTGTCCAGCCGGACCTTCTGTCCGACGGCGCCTCCTCCGGGAAAGAAGCGATCCGCAAGGTAGGATCCCAAGATGCAGACGGAACGGGATGACCCCACATCCGACTCGGTAAGCCAACGCCCCTGAGCGAGGGACAAACCCCGGATGAGCAGGCTCTGTTCCGTGTTGCCCACCAGCCAGACGCCCTTGGCGCGGCGATTCTGATAATAGAGTGAAACGCCGTTGTTATCCGCCTGCGGCGCCACAGCCAACGCCGTGGTGAGCCCACGCTCCAACTCGCGGACCTGCGTCAGCGTGATCTCCCGGCGATTGCGAAACCTCCGATTGTCATCAAAGGACATCCACGGAAACCGTCCCACAAACAGCACATCGGCCCCCAGACTCGACACCGAACGTTGAAAGGAATTGGTCATGCCATTGAGCATGGTTCCGACCAGCGTCACCGTGAGAATGCCGATGACCACGCCCAGGGTAGTGAGCCCGGACCGGAGCCGATTGCCCCGGATGGCGTGGATCGCGATGCGGGCGGATTCGCGCAACTCAGTCAGCAGAGTCATGGCGCAAGGGCATCGAGGCGGGGCGGCGGCACCATCGAAGTCGCCTGCGAGTCCGACGGCACCACGGCGAGCGGATGTGGATTGACCTCATCCGAGGCGATCAGTCCGTCGCGGATCCGGATGATCCGCCGGGCATGCTGAGCCACGTCCTCTTCATGCGTGACCACGATGATCGTGTTGCCCTGGCGGGAAAGAGCTTCAAACAAGCCGAGAATCTCGACGCCCGTCTTGGAATCCAGATTCCCCGTGGGTTCATCCGCCAGCACAATAGCTGGACGATTGATCAGCGCCCGGGCGATGGCGACACGCTGGCGTTGTCCCCCGGATAATTCGTTGGGGCGATGGTGCAGCCGATCCCCCAAACCGACCTGTTCCAAGGCCGCTTTCGCCCGCTCCTTTCGTTGCCGCAGGGAAACCCCGGCGTAGACCAACGGAAGTTCCACATTGTGCCACGCGTCACTGCGGGCCAGCAGGTTGAAACTCTGGAAGACAAAACCGATCTCCCGGTTCCGCACCTCCGCCAGCGCGTTGTCGGACATCCGCGCCACATCGTGGCCATTCAACTCGTACCGACCTTCGGAGGGAGTATCCAGGCAACCCAGCAGGTTCATCAGCGTGCTCTTGCCGGACCCCGACGGACCCATGATGGCCAGATATTCCCCCCGTTCGATCGACAGGGACACACCCCGCAATGCATGGACCGTTTCCGAACCCATCACATAGCGACGGGCGAGATTCTCAATGCGGATCAGCGGCACAGGAAGTGAAGCGGTTGAGGTCGGTGGAGAAGGAGCCGGCTCAAGGCGCCGCTGACGGCCGGTTGCCCTTCTTCGTCGTGGGATCCTCCAGCTTGACGGGTTTGCCCTCCTCCAATTCCCGACTGATCGCCTTGAAGCTGCCGGTTACAATTTCCTGTCCCTCCATCAGTCCCGAGAGGATTTCATAATACGTATCGTCGCTAATGCCCCGCTTTACCGGCAGGAGTTGAACCTTGCCACCGGAATACCCGAACACCACTTCCGGAGCCTTGGGCGCCTTCCGCTTGGGCATGATCAATTCCAACTCACCCTTGGCCTCGGGCCCACTCTTTTTTTCCGCCGCCGCGACCGCACCGGACAGATCGTTCGTTTTCGGCAGACGGGTGGTGACGCTCTGAATCGGCACCGTTATAACATTCGTGCGATACTGGGTCTCCACCTCCGCCGTCACACTCATGCCCGGAAGAAACGGCTCCTTGTCCTCAATGCGGATTCGCACCTCGAATTTCGTGGCCTCCGATTGCTGCCCCGCGGAGGTGGTCTTGGCCGACCGCGCGACCTGAGTAACCGTTCCGGCAAATTTCCGATCCTTGAAGGAGTCCACCTCCAGGCGGGTCTTCTGTCCGGGTGCAATCAAAACCACATCCACTTCACCCACTTCCACCCGCGCCTCCATAACGCCGAGTTCCGCCACGGTCATAATCTCCGTGCCCGCCATCATCCCAGTGCCGACCACCCGCTCCCCTTTTTCCGAAATCAGCTTGGAAACGGTGCCATCCATGGGCGCCCGGATCGTCGTCTTGAGCAGATCCTCCTGGGCCTTCTTCAGAAACGCCGCCGCCTGCTCCACTTGATGGCCGGAGCTGTCCACCATCGCCTTGGCCGCATCAAATCCCGTCCGCGCACTATCGTACTCCGATTCACTTACCAACTTCCGCGCAAAAAGTTCCGCCGCGCGCTTGAACTCCGCCTCGGCCTTGGCGGCATTCGCGATCGATTGATCCTTGCCCGAGCGGGACGTTTGAAAGCTCGCCTCGGCCTGGCGCACCGCCGCGTCGTAGAAATCCGGACGGATCTTCACCAGCACATCCCCCTGATGAACAATCTGCCCCTCCTTTACCGGCAGCTCGATGATCTCGCCGGAAACCTCCGGACTGATCTTCACTTGGGTCACCGGCTGAATCTTACCCGTGGCCACTACCAGCTCGATCAAATTGCGCCGGGCCGCCTTTTCCACGGTGACGACCAGGGTGGCATCCTTGCCAAAGGGCCACGACGTCCGGCAGCCCTGTTGGCTGGAGCAGGCGCTGAGCGCCAGTACGGCGGCAAACGAGGCGGCGCGGCGCCAGGGAAAACGATGAAGATCAGACATGTCGACGTCCCGGAATACCCCGGGGAGTTACAGAATGTTTCATGAATGCCGATCTGCCAAGTCGAGTGGCGGTTACGTTTACTGATCGCAGCGAATCGGAGCACCGCTTTTCCCCTTTTCCCCGTGCAACCGTCCCCACACAGTTGGCGCCTTGTGATTCAGGCGTCGACCGAAGGTAACCATGATTCCGGACCGGTGCCGCGGCTTCCCCGCGGTGTCCCGGCGTCGCTGGGCCAACGCCTCGCGCCCTTCCTTACTGGCGGCTTCTTCCGCCCGCTGAGCCGCCCCACCGCCGCGGTTTACGTCGATTGTGCCGAGCGTTTGATGGAGGCGGCGGACGATGGTGGCCAAATCCCCCACGACGAAGCCCGGGTATTGATCGGCGACGTCCTCCTGCGGCATCCGGATATCCAGCTGGACGAGGATGAAGGCGGACACTTCCGCGATCTGGGCCAACGGGCCGGGCAGTTCTTCAACCGCCTGCTGGAAGCCCGCTGGATTGAACCCCGCCGGGTCAATCTCGACGAACAATACGTCCTGATTGCGCCACCGCTGCGCCGGCTGGTGCGACTGCTCCGGGAACTGGCCGAGGACCGTCCCGCCGAGCTCAAGGATTTCGCCGCCACCCTGCGTTCGCTTTGCCAGGAATTGCTGGTCGAAGGCGCGCTGGATGCCAGCCAGCTGAAGCCCGAGCAAATGCGGCAGAAGGTCAAGGACCTGCTGGACCGCGCCGGCCGCGCGGAGGATCAGATGCACGCCGTGGAATCGCTGATTCTCCAGCACGAGGCCGCCCAGCGCGTCAGCGACTCCCCGCAAGCGACTCTGCAACGCTTCCTCGTCGAATTTCACGCCGGCGAACACATGGTTTGCTACGCCGCCCTGCAGGAAGCCGGACTGCTCAACCAACTGGCCCGGGCCCAGGAAGTCGCCCACGAGGCCCGCCACGATGCCTTGGCCAAAAACCGCCTCGCCGAGGGATTGGCCCGCCACCGCCAACTGGAGCCCAGTGACCCCGCCGCGTACGCCGAAGCCGAACGATGGCTGGGCAAACTGGAACGAATCCTCGCGGCGATTCCCATCAAACAACGACTGATCGACGGTCGTATGGCGGATTTCAGCCGCCTCTCCGCCGCCCGGTATCGTTATCAGACCGAAATGCGTGGTCGTCGACCGGAACAGGTGAAGGCCTATCTGGATGCGGCCGCGGCCCTGCACGCCGGCCAATCGTTCGGCGAATTGGTCCAGGAGCCCGGGATGCCCCTGCTGTCACCGATAATCGAAGTCTACTTCGGCCGAGATTCCCTCGCGCGCCCCCGCACCCAGCGGGCCGCCGTCGATCTTTCCCTCGCCGCGCCGAACACCAAAGCCGACCCCGATGCCGCCACCGACGAGATCCGTCGACGCAACCTGAACGTCCTCACGCCGCAACGCGCTGCCAAATTCATCGACCGTCATCTCCCAAAAAAAGGCGACCGCGTCTGCACCGCGGATCTGCAATTGGTGCGCGAGGATGATCTTCTGGATCTCCTGGCCGTCCTCGCTTTCGACCGCGGGAACTCGGTCACGGGTTCGGGCAAGCAGCTGCGTTGGCGCGTCCACACGGTCCGGGCCGATTTCGGTACGGATCCCGGACAGATCCCCCGCGATCTCGAAGCCGGCCGGTACGTTGAACGTTGCACCTTGGAACGACTGGCCTGACGCGGCCGTCGTTGTTTCCTTCCCGTGGCTGAAAACTTTCTTCTCTCCCTGTTGCCGCCCTACCGATCCGCCCCCCGGCGAGTTTCGGGCCGCTGATTTCCACCGCTTTTTCTAGGTCTCACCATGCCTCTTCCCTGGCCTTCCTTCTGGCAACACATCCCGACCGATGACCGGCCGGCGATCTCCGACATTCTCACCGAACTGCTCGCTCACGGCGCCCTTTTGGGGGAGACAGGCCGGAGCCGCGAGCTCTATCTGCTCGCGCGGGAATATCAGCGCGAGCTGGGCGAATACCTCGCCCCGCTGCACCTGGAAGCGATCCCCGACCCGGATCGTCCCATCCTGCAATTGCGGCCGGTGCCCGGGGACTGCGGTCTCGTCGCCCGGTTCAACAAGGCCGAAACCATCCTCGTCCTCACCCTCTGGCGCATGTACCACGACGCCCGCATGAACGCGATCACCGAAACCGTGGTGGTCACCGCCAACGACATCGCGCACCAGATCGAGTTGTATTTCCGCCCCGTCGACGCCACCCCGGACGCCCCCGCCGCACGCGACAGCAAAACCTCCACCGGACCGACCAACGCCCAACTCCGCGAAATGCTCCTGCGCCTGCGCAATCGGCGTCTCGTCCAGCTCCAATGGAATGAGGATTCGGATCGATTCGGCGAATCCCAGATTGAAATCCTGCCCACGCTCAGCCGGGTGATTCCCTTCGAAAACGCTGCCGCCTGGGAGGAACAAGCCGCCCTCTACCGTCCGACGCCGTCCGCCGGAGAGCCGTCCGAGACCGTTCCGCAGTAACCATCGCCGCCGCACCGCCCCTTTCCATGAGCCAACGCATTTCCCTGACCCGCATCATCGCCCTGAACTGGTACGGCTTTCGCCAGATCTTCGACGTCGATGACAACGTCCTGATTTCGGGGGCCTTCGGCACCGGCAAATCCGCCGTGCTGGACCTGATGCAATACGTCCTCCTGGGCGAACACTGGCGCGCCAATCGCGCCGCCGCCGGCAACGCCCGCGGTCGCGATCTCGTCGGCTACTGCCTGGGCGACACCAACCAGACCCGCGAGGGACAACGGCATTTCCTACGCTCCAGCGGTGTCACGGTGGCCGCGTTGGAATTCACCCGTCCCGCCGAACGCGGCGGCAAGGCCGCGAAACGCGAGACCTGGGGCATCCGCCTCGAATTCTCCAGCCCCGACGCCGCCCCCAAGCAAACCTACTTCTTTCTCCCGGACCGACTGGAGTACGCCGCCCTCGCCCCCGACGGCAAGCTGCTGGCCGACGATGCCTTCCGCGCCTGGTTGCGCCGGGAGCAC
>CANIZL010000057.1 GCA_947471985.1 Verrucomicrobiota bacterium
CCCGGCCGCAGCGAGGGGATTTTCGCGGAGTGGAACTGGGACGGCCAGGTCCTGACCCTCCGGAACTGTCGTTACGGCCACTTCGCCCTGTACTACCATGCGACCCCGGAGCGGATCATCGTCTCCACCTCCCTGCAAACCCTCCTGGAGCAGGGGGCTCCCGCCGATTTGAACGACGCAGCGATCGCCTTCTTCCTGCGCCGCGGCTCGTACGTGGGCGAAGACTCACCCTTTCAGGCGATCCGCCAATTGCCCGCGAACTCCCGGGGTGAATGGCGACCGGGTCGCGGCCTGCAAATCCACCGCGGATCGCTGACCTACCGCCGTCAAAACCTGACGCGCGAAGCGGCGATGGACGGCTTCAGCACCCTCTTCAAAGCCGGTGTCCGCCGACGCGCCCCGCGCGGCGACGCCGCTGTACCCCTCAGCGGCGGGCGGGATTCCCGCCACATCCTCCTGGCGCTCTGCAACGAAGGTTACCCGTTGAAGTCGGTGCTGACGATGCGTCATTTCCCACCGCTGGCGGACGAGGATGCGCGGGTTGCGGCGCTCCTGACGGAAGCGCTGGGGATACCCCACACCGTGCTGGACCACGCCCCCTCGGCTGTGGAACTGGAACTGCGCAAGAATCCCATCATGAACTTTGCCACGGATTGGAGCGCCTGGTTTGTGGCCGCACTGGATCAATTGCGCGGCCGCGTCACGGAATTTTATAGCGGTTACGGCGGCGACGCCGTAACCCGGGGCAGCCTGCTCAATCTGGAGCGCGCGGAGATCTGGCGAAACGGTGACATGGGCAAGCTGGCGACCTATATGATGACCCAGCGACCGGTGATGGAGGTGGGATTGAAGGAAACCCTGGGCTCTGCGGCTTACGAACGCTTCCACTTTGATCTGGCGCGGGAGCGGCTGATCGAGGAATTGCAGCAGCATGTGGAACAGCCGAATCCGGACTTTTTCTTCACCTTCCACAACGCACTAAAAATGAGGGTCGCGCCGAAACTGTTCCCGATGTGCTCGGAAGTGGCCCACATCTATGCCCCGTTTCTGGACTATGAAGTCTTCGATCTGCTCGCCTCCCTGCCCGCGGAAATGAATTTGGATATAACCTTCCACACCGAGGCCATTCACCGCGCTTTTCCCAAGTACCAGGACGTTCCTTTCGTCAACCCCAAGGCCGGGCTTCGCATTGATCCTGCGTTTTTCCGAAGATACGCCCGCGAGACGACCCACTTTGTCCTCCAGCGGCAGGCCTCGGAAATTTACGATATTTCCAAGGTAACCGAACGACTCAGCGGCTGCCGGGTCTCGGGTGACGGCCGATTGCTGCAGTGGCTGAATCCTTCCAGGATCCTCTGCCTGCTCCAGCTGGAGGACACCGTCGCCGCAGCCAAATCTCTCTCGAACAAAGCCTCGTGATATCCTCGACGACAGAGTCATATCCCATGACGCAGGAGGATTCCTTCCGCGTCACCTTGGATCGGGATGCACGTTCCGAGCAGATCGTGCAGGAACTGAAGGGTCTCATTCCGGAGGGTGGCAAAATCTTATTGGTGGATGAGCTGCACCTCCCGTGCGAATCATGGACGGCGGCAGGTGCGATCGTGCGTTTTGATAGCGGCTGGGGCGGTCCGTTTCCCGAGGCCTCCGTGCTCTCCCAGTTGGAACGTTTCCATCGATCCGGGGTGCAATTCGTGGTGTTCGCCTGGCCGGCACTGTGGTGGTTGCGTCATTACGCGGCGCTCGGAAAGCGCCTCCACGCAATCAGCCAGGATCTCAAAGTGGGCGACGGTTACGCTTTGTTTGATTTGCGGGCCAAACCGGAAGCTGCTGGCGTCGCCCAATCCACCGAGGCCTCAGGGCGGCAATCGGAAGCTGTCCGTCAAGCCGCTCAACGCGAGCTGGAGCGGGTCCGTACGCAATTCCAGGAAAAGCTCGCGAGTCTGGAATCATCACACCGTCAGACGCTAACCTTGGCCCGGCAAAATGTCGCCCGGCTGCAAGAGGAGAATCGCGCGCTTGTCCGCGAGCGAAAACGCTGGGAGGACACCGTGGCCTACGCTCAGTGGCAGCCGCGGATGGCGGCTTTCCTCCACCACCAACTGCCGCCCACGGCGAATTTGCTGGTGGTGAGTCAAGGGGACACCGCCCTCCTTCATCTGAGCGGCCGGCCCGGCGGGCATTTCCCCCAGATGCCGGACGGCGCCCACGCGGGCGCTCCAGCGGACAACGCGGAGGCGATCGCACATCTCGCGGAACTCCGGAAACGGGGATTCACTCACCTCCTCCTGCCCAGTTGGACGGATTGGTGGTTTGAGCACTATCAGGAATTCGGTCGACACCTGAATCAGCAGCACCACCTGGTCGGACGGAATTCCGATTTCAGCCTTTATGAATTGTCGCCCGCCGGGTCCTCCAACCCTGCTGCACTGTAATCGATCCCCCTTCAGGCACGCTGAGCCCAAGTCAGCACCCCACCCCGTTCAAGCCCTTAAACAAGCGCCCACTCAAACTCGACGTGAACTCATCTTCAACCATCCCCACCACAACCGACGCATCGGTTATTTATGCCACCTATTTCGATGCCAACTACCTGGACCGGGGATTGGCGCTCTATCAGTCCCTGCAGCGGCACAGTGGATCCTTCGTCCTATGGGTGCTCTGCCTCGACACCGAGACCGAGCAGATTCTCCGGGAATTGGATCTGCCATTCATGCGCTTGCTGCCCCTCGCGGAATTGGAGCAATTGGATCCACAACTCCTGGCCACCAAGGCAGATCGACTGAAAGTGGAGTATTACTGGACCTGCGGTCCGTCATTTCTGCTCCACCTCTACCGGATTCTCCCGAACGCGCAGTTCATCACGTATGTTGATTCGGATATCTATTTCTTTCACCCGCCGGAACTGCTTCAGCAGAAGCTCGGAGGGAATTCCATTCTCGTCATCGATCACGGCTATATAGACTCTCGGGGAGGCGGGCGATTCAACGTAGGCCTGTTGATCTTCCGCCGGAACTCCCAGACTCAGGCGTGCCTGACGCGGTGGCGGGACCAGTGCCTCGAATGGTGTTTTGACCGCTTTGAACAGGGTAAACACGGGGACCAGGGCTACCTGGACGAATGGCCAAATCTCTACGACGTGACCATTCTGGCGCCGAATGCGGCCGGACTGGCGCCGTGGAATATTCTGCAAACGCCGGTGCGGCTTGACCCGGGCGGCTTGCATACGGACCAGGGGCCACTGTACTTCTATCATTTTGCGCGGATCCGCCGGGTCAATCGCTGGGTCTACGAATTGCACGACTACCGATTCCACCGGACCACGCTTTCTCTTGTGGTCCGGCGGCATCTCTATCGACCCTACGCCCTGGCTTTAAGTCGAGCGGAGGCGCAGATCCGGTCGGTCGGAGGCAAGATCCGCACCGGCTCGGCGCACAATGTCAACACACCCGCCGAAGCCATTCGGAAAAAGCGGGCCGGCGACGTCCCACTGACATCGCTGGCGCGCTATCAGCGATTCATGTTCGTCATTGGCCCGTGGGCCCTCTGAAGATTGCCGAGCGCCCCCCCAACCTGGCGGGCTGCCACTTTCCACGAAGGCGGCTACTTGCGAGCTTTGGTGGCCTTGGCTGGCTTGATCGCCGGAACCTTGCTGCCCGCTGCAGGCTTACCTTGCCCATCGCCGATGAGGTGGGTGGTGAAACCCGCCTTCTCCCATTTCTCGCGATTGAGACAGTTCCGGGTGTCGAAGATCTGCTTGCTCCGAACCAATTCACCGACCGAGCTCGGATCGAGGTATCGGTACTCGTTGTGATCGGTCAACAGCACGATGAGATCCGCATCGCGGAAGGCGTCCTCGAACGCGGACAATTCGTGATCGAAGTGCTTCACGTGCGGATCATAAATCGTCAGCCGCGGCTTGCCCACGCCCTTGCCCAACGCGGAGCCATGCACCAATTGCTCAATGATCTCCACGGAAGGGCTTTCCCGCGTGTCGTCGACATTGCCCTTGTAAGCCACGCCCAGAATGGCAATCCGCGGGTTCTTCACCCCTTCCAGAATGGTCTTCATCTTCTGGAGGACGTGATGCGGCATGGCGTCGTTGCGCCGCCGGGCCAGGGCGATGAGTTTCGCGTCGTCCGGAAAATCCTCCACGATGAACCAGGGATCGACCGAGATGCAGTGCCCCCCGACGCCCGGTCCGGGGCGGTGGATGTTCACCCGCGGGTGCTTGTTGGCGAGATTGATCACATCCCACACATTCACCCCCAGCTTCTCGCAGATCACCGCCAGCTCGTTGGCGAGGGCGATGTTGACGTCCCGGTACGTATTCTCGACCAGCTTGGACAATTCCGCCGAAGTGGCATCCGTGCAGAAGATGTTGCCCGTGACAAAACAGCGGTAGAGGGCAGCGGCCTGCTCGGCGGACTCGCGATTGATGCCGCCGATGATGCGATCATTGGCGATCAACTCCTCCAAAATGCGCCCCGGCAGCACGCGTTCGGGGCAATGGGCGACGTAAAGATCCTTTTCCACATCCAGTTTGCTCTCCTTGAGGATGGGTAGAATGAGGTCCTTGGTGGTTCCGGCCGGGGAGGTGGATTCAAGAATGACCAGGTTTCCCTTCCGCAGATGCGGGACGATCGCCCGGGCCGCACTCTCCACGTAGGACATGTCGGCCTTTTTGCCCTGCCGGAAGGGAGTGGGGACCGCGAGGATGAAGACGTCAGCCTTCACCGGTTTGGTGCTCGCCCGGAGGTTTCCCGAGTGAATCGCGGCCGAAACCACGGTTTTCAATCCCGGTTCTTCGATGTGAATCTGCCCCCGGTTGATGGTGGCCACGACCGACTCATTGATATCCACCCCCACCACCTTGTTGCCGTGCATGGCGAACATGGAGGCAGTGGGCAGGCCGATATATCCCAACCCGAGTACACAAATTGTTTTCAAAACAGGTAAAGGAAAAATTATTTCAACTCACTCTATAGTCAACCGTCCGTTGCCACACGACTGCCCGCCGTGAAGTCCGGGTGCAACCTGACCGCGCCGACCGCGGATCCCCGGTCCCACAGCTCTCGTAACGGCCGCAAAGTCGCTCGTCGAGGGAAGTTCGACAACTGAGTCAAACGGCGAATTTGAACGCGTTCCCGATGAAGTTCCCGGAATAAGTGGTCGCAATTTTCCTCCTAGGAACTGCCCATCCGCCGAACTGCGAAACAGCACCCATCGCAGCAGTCGTCGGCAAATCATCAAGAATGCTTTTGAGACCCGGGGGCTCCACTGCTACGTACGGAGTTCAATTTTTGAGCATGGAAACAAGGCAAAACCAACGGGAATCGCGAGCCTTCCACCCGCCGGATCGGCTGAACGCCGGCACCGTGAAAGCAGCGACGTTTTCGGTCCCCACCCGCGTCCACGCGAAACCGGGCTCGATCGGGCCGACCAACTGACTGGCATGAAACGGCACAAGGTGGTTTCCGTCGTGGGCACCCGGCCCGAGGGCATCAAGATGGCGCCCGTGGTGCGGGCGTTCACGCAGCGCTCGGACATTTTTGAGCACATCCTGGTTTCCACCGCGCAACATCGGGAGATGCTCGACGATGTTTTCCGCATCTTCGGCCTGAAGCCGGATATCGACCTCCAGTTGATGCAGCCCAACCAGCGCCTGGCCCAGTTCGCCGCCCGCTCGCTGGCCCGCTTGTCCGACCTCTTCGTCGAACTCGCACCGGAGGCCATTCTGGTTCAGGGAGACACCACCACGGTCATGACCGCCGGGCTCGCCGCCTTTTACCAAGGGGTCAAGGTGGGCCATGTCGAGGCGGGACTCCGCTCCTTTGATCGGCGGAATCCCTTCCCGGAAGAGATCAACCGGCGCATTGCCGGCTGTGTCGCGGATCTGCACTTCACCCCCACGACCGGGGCGCGGGACAACCTGCTGCGCGAGGGTGTCGCCCCGGAATCCATCTTTGTAACCGGCAATACGATCGTTGACGCCCTGCGATCCATGCCGCTCGACGGGGCCTTCGAATCGGCCGCGTTGAATGCGGTGCCTTTTTCCACCCGCCGCGTCGTGTTGGTGACGGCACATCGCCGGGAAAACCACGGCGCACCCCTGGCCGCGGTTTGCGCCGCGCTGAAGATCCTCGCGGAACGGTTCCCCGATCTGGCGATCGTCTACCCCGTTCATCTCAATCCCAATGTGCAGGTCCCGGTCCGGGAAGCGCTGGGGAATACCCCGGGTATCTGGCTGCTGGATCCGTTGTCCTACACGGATCTCCTGAAGGTGATGAACCAATGCCATCTGATCCTCACCGATTCCGGGGGCATTCAGGAGGAGGCGCCGTCGCTGCACAAACCCGTGCTCATCCTGCGGGACGTCACCGAGCGACCGGAGGTCGTGGAAGCCGGCGCCGGGCGGTTGGTCGGCACCGACACGGACCGGATCGTGAGCGAAGCGTCACGGCTGCTCACGGATCCCGCCGCCTACCTCCAAATGAGCGCCGCCGCGAATCCATTCGGAGACGGCACGGCGGCCGACTCGATCGTGCGGATCCTGGCCCAATCGCTCGCATCATGATTCCGGCCAACGGTTGCGGCGGCGGCCGGATGTCGCCCAACGGCGACGCTGCGTTCGGCACCCGCCCGTCCGCCCCACCGGTGTCAGATTCCCGATTTCGATGACGCCTGCGCTCGCCGTCTCCGCCCGCGAACGTCAGAATCGGTACGGCCATCCCGGACTGGTGGTGTGGTTCACGGGATTGAGCGGAGCGGGTAAGACCACGTTGTCCACCCGTCTGGAGCGTCGCCTCTTCGATAAAGGTCGGCTTGCCTACGCCCTGGATGGCGACGCGGTGCGAGCGGGCCTGTGTCGCGACCTGGGATTCTCCGCCCGCGATCGCCGGGAAAATGTCCGCCGGGCGGGCGAGGTGGCCGGGCTTCTGGCAGATGCTGGATTCATCGTTTTGGCCGCTTTCATTTCACCGTTCCGCAGCGAACGCGAAGCCATCCGGTCCGCCCTCCCGCCGGGACGATTCGCCGAGGTGTTTGTGAACGCACCACTGGCCACTTGCGAAGGTCGCGATGTCAAAGGGCTCTATCAACGAGCCCGGGCGCAGCAATTGCCCGAGTTCACCGGCATCAGTTCCCCGTACGAAGCTCCCCTGACGCCGGATCTGGAACTCCGAACCGACCAGGAAGGCATCGAGGCCTGCCTCGAAAAACTCAACGCGTTAGTCGAAGACCGACTTAAACTCTGAAGCCATGAAACCCGTCCTGCTGATCAGTGGTGCGCTGGCCAACAAGCCATTCAATGGAGGTAACGCCTGGAGCCGGCTGTGTTGGATCCTCGGGTTCCAACGATTGGGATTCCAAGTCTGCTTCGTCGAGCAGATCCGGGCGGATTGTTGCGTCGACGCCCACGGCGCACCCGCTGATTTCCTCGCCTCCGCGAACGTGGCGTTTTTTCACTCCGTGACGGCGCACTTCGGCCTCGCCGATTCGGCGGCGTTGCTCTGCGATGACGGCCGGCAGATCGGGACGTCGCTGGACGAACTCATCGCCCAGGCCCGTCAGGCGGAGATGCTCTTCAATCTCAGCGGCCACCTAATCCACCCGGAACTCAAGCCCGGCCCGGCGGGTCGCATCTATTACGATGACGATCCCGGATTCACCCAATTTTGGCACGCTGCCGGGGGCGATGGCGCGCGGTTGGGCGGACACGAATTCTTTTTCACCCTCGGCGCCAACATCGGCTCCGCCGCTTGCAGCATCCCGACGGGTGGCATCCACTGGCGATCCACGCGCCCCCCCGTGGCCCTGGAGCAATGGCCCAATTGCGCCGCCGGAGCCTTTGACCGTTTCACCACCGTGGCCAGCTGGCGGGGCGCTTTCGGCACCATTCAGCACGGTGGCCGAACGTTTGGACAAAAGGCCCACGAGTTCCGCAAATTCATCACCCTGCCCCGCCGCACGGAACGAGCCTTTGAAATCGCCCTGCAAATCCATCCCGGCGACCAACGGGACCTGGATGCGCTCCACGCGGCAAACTGGCGGATTGCGGATCCAAACCGCACGTGCGGAACCCCGGATGCCTTCCGCGCTTATGTCCAGGCCTCCAGCGCCGAGTTCTCTGTCGCTCAGGGAATCTACGTCGACACCCACAGCGGTTGGTTCAGCGATCGGACCGTCCGCTACCTGGCCTCGGGAAAACCCGTTCTGGTCCAGGATACAGGTTTCAGTCAGCACCTGCCCACCGGTGAAGGACTGTTAACCTTCCGCACCCTGGAGGAAGCAATCCACGGCGTGGAGCAATTGACGCTGGACTATCCGCGCCACGCGCAGGCAGCGCGGCGGATCGCCGAGGAACACTTCGCCGCCGACCACGTGCTGCGCCGACTGGCGGCGGATATCGGTTGGAAACTGCCAGCAATGCCACCGTCCACCCCTCGTTCACGAACCTCGCCATGACCGTCATCGTCAGTGGAATGATCGCCGCCGACCCGTATCAGGGCGGGGCCACCTGGGCGGTGCTGCAATACGTGCTCGGCCTGCTACAGCTGGGGCACGACGTCTACTTCATCGAGCCGATCAAGGAAGCGGCGGTCCGCCCCTCGGCAGCGACGCTCGCAGAATCGGTGAATGCCCGGTATTTTACGGAGGTTGCCACCCAGTTCGGTCTTCTGGGACGCTCCGCCCTGCTCCAACAGGGCACCCAGCAAACCCACGGACTTTCGTATCCGCAGCTGCAGCAGATCGCGCGCAAGGCCGATGTCCTGCTCAACATTTCCGGCATGCTGGAGGATCCGGAACTGCTTTCCTCCATCCCAATCCGTGCGTATCTGGATCTGGATCCCGCGTTCAATCAGCTTTGGAACGCGGTGCAGGGAATCGACATGCGCTTCGGTGGCCATACGCATCACGTCACCATCGGGCAATCGATCGGCTCGCCGGAGTGCCCGATTCCCACGTGCGGTCGGGATTGGATCAAGACCTGGCAACCGATCGTCCTGAAACACTGGCCGGTGGCGCATCAACTCACCCACCCCGCTTTGACCACCATCGCCAACTGGCGGGGCTACGGATCCATCCAGCACGACGGCCTGCACTACGGTCAAAAGGCCCATTCGCTGCGCCCCCTGCTGGGGCTGCCACGACTGACGCCGGAGAAGCTCCTGCTCGCCTTGTCGATCCACCCCGGGGAGACCCGCGATCTGGCGGCTCTGGCGGAGAACGGCTGGGAGTGTGTGGACCCCGCCACGGTGACCGACACTCCGGAACGGTATCAGCAATTCATCCAGGGATCCTGGGCGGAATTTGGCGTGGCGAAGAGCGGCTATGTTCACTCGCGCTGTGGTTGGTTCAGTGATCGCAGCGTCTGTTACCTCGCCTCCGGCCGGCCGGTCCTGGCGCAGGACACCGGTCTCGCGCGCCTCCTGCCGACCGGTGAAGGCCTGCTTTTGTTCGAGTCCCTCGA
The DNA here is from genome assembly GCA_947471985.1 of Verrucomicrobiota bacterium. GTDB lineage: Bacteria > Verrucomicrobiota > Verrucomicrobiia > Limisphaerales > UBA9464 > CANIZL01. Next base: position 9,473 of record CANIZL010000057.1, read on the forward strand.
GGAAGCCGTCGCTGGAATCGCGGAACTGCGGTGCAATTATCCGGCCCACGCAAAACGTGCACGGGCCATCGCGGAGGATTACTTTGAGTCCGACAAGGTTTTGACGCGCCTGCTCCACAGCCTCGGCGCCGAGGGCTCATGAATTCCAACGCACGACAACGAATTGACTTCGCGCTGCTCCGCCCGGCGTTGGAGGAACTCCTCAACCGGCAGCGGGCGACGCCCGCCGCGATCACTTCGCTGCGCCGACGGCTTTCCGACTATTCGTCCTCCTACACGATCGAAAACCTGTCGGTGGACCTGACGGATGGCACTCACCTGCAACTGGTCCTGAAAAACCTGAGTCCGGATTCGGTGCTGCAAACGGCCCGGAAGGTGCGGCCGGGATTCCTGTACCATCCGCGGAATGAGATCCTCACCTATCAACAAATCCTGACGTCCCGGGAGCTGGGAACCCCGCGCTGCTATGGGACCGTGGAGGACGCCCACCGGGAACAGTATTGGTTGTTTCTGGAGCGGGTGAACGGTCCGTTGTTGTGGCAGGTGGCCGGGGGCGAGGTGTGGAATGACGCTGCGCGCTGGCTGGCCCGTCTCCACCTCTCCTTCGCGGCCACCGCCCGCTCCAACCCGGATCCCAACTGGCAACACCTGCTCAAGTACGACGAGGCGTTTTTCCAAGTCTGGCCGGCCCGGGCGGAGGAATTCGTCCGCCAACGCGATCTGGCGGGCACCCCCGAGAATCGGGCGCGTTTTTCCCGGCTCCTGGCCGGTTATGCGAAAGTGGTCCGGCGACTCCAAGCCCTACCCGCCACCTTCATCCACGGGGAGTTCTATCCTTCCAATGTGATCGTCCAAAGCGACACCAAACCGCCGCGGATTTGCCCCGTGGATTGGGAGATGGCTGCGATTGGCCCGGGGCTCATGGACGTGGCCACGCTCACCTCGGGGGATTGGGCAGAGAGCGATCAGTTTGCCATGATCAGCGCCTACCGCGATGCCCTCGCAGCCGAGGGCACCCCGGATTTATCCCTCCCGGAGATGATCGAGGCGGTGGATTATTGCCGATTGCACCACGCCGTGCAGCTTTTGGGCTGGTCCGCCGACTGGCATCCGCCCGAGCGCCACACCCAAAATTGGTTTTCCCAGGCGTTGCGTCTATCCGACCGGTTGGGGATCAGTAAAGCATGACCGCAATTCGAAACCTGATTGTCAACGCGGACGATTTCGGGCGCAGCCCCGGAATCAATCGAGGGATCATCCGGGCCTACGAACAGGGCATTCTCACCAGTACCAGCATGATGGTGCGGTGGCCGGCCGCCGTGGAAGCCGCCGCGTATGCCCGCTTGAACCCTCGCCTCTCGGTCGGCCTGCACCTCGACCTGGCGGAATGGAAGTACACCGAGACGGAGGGATGGAAGCCCATCTATGAAGTGGTGAACCCCGAGGATCCCGTGGCCATCGCCGCGGAGATCCAACGACAGCTGCAGACCTTCCAGGACCTCATGCAGTGTGAGCCCACGCATTTCGATTCCCACCAACACGTCCACAACAGCGAACCCGTTCTGTCGCTCCTGCGGACGGTGGCCCATTCGGCCCGGCGGGTCCTCCGGAGTCATGATCGCCAGGTCCGCTATTTCGGCGGCTTCTACGGACAGGCCGACAAGAGCGAATCGTATCCCGAATGGGTCTCACCCACGGCCTTGATCGGACTTCTGAAGGAGGCCGGGCCAGGCTTCACGGAATTCGGCTGTCATCCCGGCGAAGGGGCCGATTTTGATTCGGTGTATTGCCGGGAACGATCCATCGAATGCGACACCCTCTGTGATCCCTCGGTGCGCGCGGCCATTGCACGGGAGAAAATCACGTTGGTTTCCTTCCGCGACATCTACACCGGTTGATCCGTGGTGGACGGCCGGGTTGCCGTCCCCGCCCCGGCAGTCCCTGCCACCTCGGATTCGCCTGCCCCCGGGGCGGTGTGCTTTGTTGGGCGGGTGTTGAATCTGATCGCACTCATCACCTCAACCGATCCGGCCGTCCGGAACGGTTCCTTGGAGCAGGCCTGCGGTGGGGCTGACGCGAAGGAATTGCTGGCCGCCGCCACCGGGCTCGATGCCTTTCGGCGGAATGCCGACAATCTGTATGAGCGCGTGCGGGCGCTGTTTTTTCTGGCGTCCCTGCACCGTTATCAGATTCCCGCCCGCTTGCTGGCCGGGCCGAGCCACCCGCCCTCCGGGGAGACTCCGGGAACGGCGCACGGTCTCATTCCCTTTCACGCCTTCGAACTGCTGCTCGATCGCCGATTTGAAGAAGCCATCGACGCGCTGCTCGCCCAGCAGACCACCGAAGGTCCCAGCGACGGCCTCAGCTCGGCCCTGGCCACGGCGTATCACCGGCTGGGCTTTCAAACCCTGGCCGATCAGGTTCGTCGCAGCGTCCGCACGGTGCGGGGTAACCAATGGATGTTTCGCCTGGGACATCCGGCGGATCAGCCGCTGCGCATTCGCCCGGAACTGTGCACTCCCGGTCCCCTCGGCACTTACCCGATCCTGCGCGAACAAACCCCAGTGCGCATGGATCTCACCCATTCGGCCTGGTCCGATATTTTCTTCCTGGGGATGGACTACCCGGAAGGGGCCCGGGTGTTGAATGTTTCGGTGGATCTCGGCGTGCATGGGCGGGATGCCGCCCCGCGTCCGCCGGTCAGCGCCTGGTTGCGAATCATCGAAGAGCCCGTGCTGCGACTCACCTCGGTGGATCTGGGAGCGACAGCGGATCTGACCAGTCTGGCCGACGTCTTTGATTTTGCGCGGGATTACCTCGGGCTCCTGAAAGCCGCCGTCATCGCGGCCGGATTGGTGCCGCCGGGCATCGAGGGCTCCGGTCAATCGCTCGCCGATCTGCTGACTCAGTTGGTGGGACGCGGCCGGGGGCTCGAACTCGTATCCTGCGTCAACGACATTCCCAAGGGTTCCCGGCTCGCCGTGAGCACGAATCTGCTGGGATCGCTCATCAGTGTCTGCATGCGGGCCACCCGCCAGGCCACCTCATTGACGGGTGAACTGGCGGAAAACGAGCGCCGCTTGGTGCTGGCGCGCGCGCTGCTGGGTGAATGGCTCGGCGGCTCAGGTGGTGGCTGGCAGGATTCGGGCGGGGTTTGGCCCGGCATCAAACTCATCACGGGCGCCGTCGCCACGGAGGACGATCCTGAATTCGGCATTTCCCGCGGACGCCTGCTGCCGGTGCATCACGTCTATTCGCGCGACGAAATTCCGGAATCGAGCCGGCAGGCTCTGATGGATTCCCTGGTGGTGGTGCATGGCGGCATGGCCCAGAATGTCGGCCCGATCCTGGAAATGGTGACCGAAAAATACCTGCTGCGTTCCGGAGCGGAATGGCGTGGACGTCAGGAAGCCCTGACGGTGCTGGACGAAGTCATCGCGGCTTTGAAATCCGGCAACATCCGAGCGCTGGCAGCGGCCACGACGCGGAATTTCCGGCAACCCATCCAGACCATCATTCCCTGGGCCAGCAATCACTTCACCGAACAGCTCATCGCACGGTGCGAAGCGGAATTCGGCGCGGATTTTTGGGGTTTCTGGATGCTGGGCGGCATGTCCGGCGGCGGCATGGGCTTCATCTTTGCCCCGGAACGGAAACTCGAAGCGCAGGCGCGTCTGGCGGAGATTCTGCTATCCACCAAACAGTCGCTGCAGGACGCCCTGCCGTTCGCCATGAATCCGGTGGTGTTTGACTACGCCATCAACGAACGCGGCACCTTTGCGGACCTGCTGGAAAATGCCGAGGCCTTGATGCCTGTGGGGTACTATGCCCTCACGGTGCCGCGGTTGGTGAAGCAGGATCGGCAATCCCTGCCCCCGACCCAGCGGGCGGAACTCGATCTGCTCGGCGCGGCCGCCCGCAATCGCCCCGAATTGCGCGGCCTGGTGCAGACCCTGTTCGACACGCTCCTGCCCCGCGGCCGCAGCGAAGCAGGTGGCGGACCCGGACTCGAAAAACTCCTCGCCGCCCAAGGGTTCGATCCCACCCAGCATGAGTCCATTCGGACGGATCTCCGCGCGGGGCGGATCGGACTCGCGCAGAACCGTCTGCGGGCGAACTCGGTGATCGAAGACGTCACCGCCGAAGACGCCCCGGATCTAACGGCGCCCGGCGCGGCGGCGGAATATTCCGCCCGCGGCGCTGCTGCCCTCGCAGCGGGTGAAGTGGCGGTCATCACCCTCGCGGGCGGTGCGGGTTCCCGTTGGACGGGCGGTGCCGGCACCTGCAAGGCCCTGCATCCCTTCGCCAAACTCAGCGGCCGGCATCGCACCTTCCTGGAAGCCCATCTCGCCAAGAGTCGCCGCACCGGAAAAACCTACGGAGCCACCATCCCGCACGTTTTTACCACCAGTTACCTGACGCACGGACCGACCGAGGATTTCCTGCGGCACGTGCAGAACTATCAGTATCCCGGACCACTGCACCTTTCCCCCGGACGCAGCGTGGGCCTCCGCCTGGTGCCCACCGAACGCGACCTGCGCTTCCAGTGGGAGGAAATGCCGCAGCAACGTCTCGACGAACAGCAGCAAAAGGTGCGGGAAAGTCTGCGGGCCGCCCTCATCGACTGGGCGCGGAATACCGGCGAGGGCGTGGACTACACCGACAATGTCCCGCTGCAATGCCTGCATCCGGTGGGACACTTCTACGAGGTACCGAACCTCTTTCGCAACGGCGTGCTCGCCGCCCTGCTGCGCGAGCGGCCGCAGTTGAAATATCTGCTGCTGCACAACATCGATACCCTCGGCGCCAACCTCGACCCGGCTTTGCTGGGCCGGCACATCGCACAGGGTGCGGCCTTCACCTTCGAAGCGATCCACCGCCGCTTGGAGGATCGCGGCGGCGGCCTGGCCCGGGTCAATGGCCGCGCCCGCGTGGTCGAAGGACTGGCCCTGCCCCGCGAGGCCGACGAATTCCGCCTGAGCTGTTACAACACGCTCAGTACGTGGATGGATCTGGACAAGTTGTTGGCCGTTTTTGGACTCATCCGGGCCGACATCCTCGCCGCGGATACACCCACTCCCGCCGGGGCCGCCGCCGCCGATCATATCGCCGCCGCCATCCGCAACGTGGCCACCAAACTGCCCACCTACATCACCCTCAAGGACGTGAAGAAGCGTTGGGGCCACGGGCAGGAAGACGTGTTTCCGGTCGCCCAGTTCGAGAAACTCTGGGGCGATCTCAGCGCTCTGCCGGAGATCGCCACCCAGTTTGTGGTTGTCCCCCGTTCCCGGGGACAACAGCTCAAGGATCAAGCCCAACTCGACGGCTGGCTCCGCGACGGCTCCGCCGCCCACGTCGAATCGCTCTGCGCCTGGCAGTAGTCGGACTCACCGACGGCCGGCCCGGCCCCAGTCCGGGCCGGCGCAGCCTTTCGCTTACTCCTTCAATCCCGCCTTGCGCAATTTCGGCGCGATCACTCGCTGGCAGTACGGATTCCGATCCTTGTTCAGCCGGTAATAGTCCTGGTGATAGTTTTCCGCCGGATAGAACTGCGTCGCCGCCGTGATCTCCGTCACGATTGCCCGCTCGAATTCCTTCCCCGCGTCCGCCTTCGATTTTTCGGCAATCGTCCGCTGCGCCGCCGTGTGGAAAAAGATCGCGGAGCGATACTGAGTGCCTTCATCGGCTCCCTGGCGGTTCAACGACGTCGGATCATGGGTATGCCAAAACTTCCCCAAGATCACCTCCAAGGTGGTCACCTTGGGATCATAGACCAGTTGCGCCACCTCCGCGTGGCCGGTATCGCCGCGGCAAATCTGTTCGTAGGTGGGATTCTTGACGCTCCCGCCCATGTAACCCGACGTGACCGATAAAACCCCGGGGATCTGCTCGAACACCGCCTCCGTGCACCAGAAGCATCCGGCGCCCAGGGTGATGACCTCGGCTCCGGGCGGAATCGGCGGGATCGGCGCCGGCGCTTTGGCGGGCGTGGGGGAAGGATTTTCAGCCATACAAAGATTGAGGAGCAGGAGCGGTACCAGGGCCAGCAACAGGATTGATTTCATGACGGGCAGGCAAAACACCGACCACAGCCTCCACCGAATGCCGAAGGTGTCAACCCGCACCGCGAAACCGCCCACTTACTCCGCCCCCGTTAGCGTCAGCCGATAAAAGCGCGGCTCCGGGCCGGTGGAAAAATCACGAATCACCCCGTCGTCCGCATTGAATCGCCCGGTCCATAAGGGCTGCCACGACGACAGATCCGCTGACGCCCAGAGGGTTACCGAGCGGCCATAGAGATGCCCCAGGCCGAGGCGAAAACTGCCGTCCACCACGGTGCGGGCGTCACGGGAAACGATCGCCGGAGCAAAGCGGGCCAGGCTTAAATCGAAGTTATAGCTCCCTTCCCGGGCATCCGCGCTCGCCACCGCCAGCGTATACGTCGTTCCAGCCTCTGCCACCCAGCCGACGGACGCTCCGCCCTCGGCTACGGGGCTTAGATCCACCAACGCGGCGCCCCGAAATACCGCCACTCGCGGACTGAAATCCCCGGTGCTCACCAACCATCGCGCCTCGCCGGATTCCGGGGCGATCCACGTCCACCAGGTGGAATGGCCCAAACCCGCCGGCTCCCCCGGTTCGGCGCCGGCACCCGTGGTGTAGCCGGAGCCAGCAACAATGGATCCCACCAACGGTTGACGTCCGGACCAGGAATCATTGGGCGGCGTTACGATCAGCAGGTGAAACTCCTGCGCCCCCATGGCGCGCCGATCGCTGGCGAGCTGAATCGAGTACTCGACTCCGGCCTCGACGCGAAAGGAGAAATTCGTCCCCCGCCCCAACATCTGCAGGGCCGTTAATGAATCCCCGGTGAACACGGAGAACACCGGCTGAAAAGCAGGCGCGGGATCGACTTCCACCCACTGGGCACAATCCAAAATCCTGAATCCCGTTGCGCCATTCCGGATGACGCTCACACCCGTTACCGAAACGCCGACGGAACCCCACGGGCTGCCGGCACCGGGGACACTGTTCGTGGGCATCAACCAAAGTTCCCGGCCGGCCGCGATGCCCTCCGGCCAATCGTAGCGGGCCGGCGGGAGATTACTTTGAACCGTCACCGCCTGTGGCGCCGCAGGTGCCGAGAGCGCCTGCGTCGACAACGTCGCCAGCCCCGACTGCGGAGCGATCCAGCGATACCAAACGGTCCGTTGATTGGGATTCGGCTCACCCATTTCTGATCGTGCGGCAAATGTAGTCCCAAGTCCCGTGAACGCCGAACCCGTCAGGGATTTCCGGCGGGCAAACCCGTCCTCCGCCGGCACCGGGATGAAATAGGCCACCACGTTCAATTCGGCGCCCGGCGGCACCCCGACCTCCACACCGGACAGATCGCCCAAGTCTTCATTGGCGACCGCATAATCCGCGGCGATCTGGAGCACCTGCCCAGCTTCCACGTCCACCGTCACAAAACGCTGCAGACGCCAACCGTTCGACCCGACCAGACCCAAACTGCACGCCCGGGTGATCGCCGTCGTGTTTTGCGCCTGCGACGACAAATGCTCCACCTCGGTTCCGGCAAAAACCGCCAGCGCCGCGTGCGGATTGGGGCCGGCATCCAGAACGTACGTACCCTGATCGGGCGCCACCCACGTCCACCACCGGGGCCGGCCCACAGAAAGCGGAGAGACCATCGGAGCAACTTCGGGAACAACGCCTGAATCCACCGTCCCGTGGAGAATGGCCGGCGATTGGTTCACCAGCGTCCGCTGCAAAAATGTCTCTCCCCCCGGCACCGCGGGCCACGAATTCCCGATCGGCCCGGTCCCCCATACCGCCGAAGTATCCACGTAGCCCGACAGTGTGGTGCTGGTGAGGTCGGTATTGACGGGGTGCTCATCGGCGACCGCACGCCCCACGCAACCAAGGCCCAGCAGCCCGGCGGCCGCTCGGACGACCAAGCCCGACCGAACCGCAGCTCTTGATCGTTGGATGAATCGCACAGGAGAAGGGTATTGAAGGACCATCGGCCGCCAAGGACACCGGGCGATGGCCCGGTCCATGGCCGTCCGCTGGTTCAGTCCCGGAAGTTGGTAAAACTGAGTGCGGTGGGAAACTCCTCGTCCCGCAGCGCCTGCATGACGGTTTGCAGATCGTCCCGGTTCTTCCCCGTGACCCGGAGTTCATCGCCCTGAATGGCGGCGGTCACCTTCACACCCAGGCCGCGGATGAACCCGCTAATTTCCTTGGCTACTGCGCCTTCGATTCCCTGCTTGATCTTGATCACCTGCCGCGCGTGGCCGAGCGGCGAGAGCTCGGCCTCGCCCTGATCCACATTCTTCAGGGAGATGCCCCGCTTGCTCAAACGGCCCACCACGATCTCCACCAGCGTCTTGATCCGGAAGGCGTCAGTGGCTTTGAGCTTGATCTCATTTTTCTCGAGCACGATCTCGGCGCCCGCTCCTTTGAGATCAAAGCGGTTCAGCAATTCCTTCTGCGCCTGATGGACGGCGTTCTCGACTTCCATCGAATTCACCTTGGACACAACGTCGAAACTTGGCATGCCGCTAGGAAAGCGGATGAAAGCGGTGTTTTGAAGCCAAAAAGCGGTAAAAACCCGGCGCCCGCCCGCCCCGCCCCCACTTCCTCCGTGCCCCACCACGAACCATCGACGACCCTTTCGACGCGATGAATCTCCTGCAGGTACCGATTGCGGTCGAACTCTTCCGCCAGTGGCGCACGGCCCGCGGCGAACGGGAGACCGCCGCCCGCCGGCCGTTTTCGCGCCGCTGGGAAGAGCTGCTCGAGGCGACGGGGATCGATTCTGCCAGCGACCGCCGCGACGCGGAACACGATGCCCGGGAACTGGCGACGGCGGGTTGGATTACGCTGAAGTCCGTTCCCCTCCGCCCGCAACTGCTCGAACGCATCGCGATCCCGCTGGAACAGGAAACCGGCTGGTGCCGGGCGTTTGGCTATGTCGCCCCCACGGATGACACCGCTCGGCTCCTGCGGGAATTCGCCTGGGAACCCGCCCTCGCTTTTCTCACCACTGCCCGGGTGACTTTGCCGCTGGCCGATTTGCAGGCCTTGAATGCCTGGCTGGCCCGCCCTGCCCCCGCAATCGTGCCCGTGCCGATCAAGGAACGGTCGCTGGAAATTTTTGGCGACGAGAAGCGGCTCGATGGCTTGCTCAACTCCAGTTTGTTTGATGCGGGCCGACTGACCACCGCGGCGCTGGGCTGCTTTCTGGCGTCCGAACCCCTGGGCTGGAAGCGGGGGCCGGCCACCGCCGTCGGGCAACCCGTGCTGATCCTGGAAAATGCGGCCACCTGGCACAGCTACGACCAATGGAACCAGGTTCACGGGCATTTCAGCGCAGTGGTCTACGGCGGCGGAAACCGGTTTCGGGATTCCGTGACCTTCCTTTCGGAAATCTTCCGCGAACTCGGCGGGCCGCGGCGGATCCTGTACTTCGGCGATCTGGATCCCGCCGGCCTGCGCATCCCGCGCTTGGCCAATCACCGGGCGGTGGCCGCAGGGCTGCCCCCGGTGGAACCACATCTCTGGAGTTACCGCCAGTTGTGGACCTTCCAGCCAACGCTTCCGCCACCCACCGAGGTGAACTCCGAGCCGATGACGCTGGAAGCCGCGGACCTGGCCTGGCTGGGAAAATTCGCGGAAACAGTTCACCCGTGGCTGAGCGCCGGCCGCCGACTGGCCCAGGAGCACATCGGCTGGACCCATCTGCAGCGGACCCACGCCACGCCGGCGGAAATCCTTCCGTCCGGCTAGAAAAAGAAACGGGGGCCGGCCAGACCAGCCCTACATCACCATCCCACCGTCGACGGTCAGCACCTGACCCGTCACGTACCGGCCGCCCGGACCAGCGAGGTACAAGGCCGCGTGCGCGATGTCCTCCGCCTGACCGAGATCGCCGAGCGGGATCTGCTTCAGGATCGCCTCCTTGACCTTGTCATCCAGCACCGCGGTCATGTCCGTGGCAATGAAACCGGGGGCGATGGCGTTGCAGGTGACCCCGCGGGAGCCGAATTCCTTGGCCACGCTCTTGGTGAAGCCAATCAGGCCCGCCTTGCTGGCCGCGTAGTTGGCCTGGCCGGCATTGCCGATGAGGCCGATGACGCTGGCGACATTGATAATGCGGCCCGTGCGCTGCTTGAGGAAGGAACGGGTAAACGCCTTGGTGAACAGGAAGGCGCCCCGGAGATTCGTGTTGAGAACCACATCCCAATCGGCCTCGCTCATGCGCATGAGCAAACCGTCTCGGGTGACGCCAGCGTTGTTCACGAGCACGTCCACGCGGCCGGCCTCGGCCAAAATCTTTTCGGCGGCGGCAGTGACACTCGCGGAGTCGCTGACGTCGACCGCCAGCGCCCAGGCCCGGCGACCCAACGCGCGGACTTCCGCCGCCACTTTCTCGGAGTTCTCGACCGTGCGACTCACACACACGACATCGGCGCCCGCAGCCGCGAACTTGAGGGCGATCGCCCGACCGATTCCCCGGCCGGCGCCGGTAACAACCGCAATTTGATTGGCAATGGAATCCATGAAGAAGTGATTAGGATTGCCCGGAGTCGGACTGTCAAAACCATCCGACGGAGCTGCCGGTACCAAAAAACGGGCGACCCAGGCCGGTGGAAGCCGAGGCCCCATCCGATTCGAGCCATGCCTGCCGCTGTCTCCAGCCTCAGGGCCAAGGCAGACGGTGCCGGGTAAAGCGATCCGCCTTGCGCTCGGCGCCCAGGTCCGCCGTCAACCAACCGCCGTCCTTGAGCAATTGCAATCCCGGGGGTGAAGGACACAACTGAACGCGGAACTCGCGCCAGCACCGCGCCCGACGCAGGGCGGTCGTATACCGCCGGGCGGTGGTGCCCAGCCAGGTGATCCGCGGGCATCCTGCCAGGCACCGCGCGGTGCCCAGGATCAGCGGCGAATGCAGATGCCCGATCAGGGTGGCGGCCAACTGCGGGAGCCGGCGGCGCACCGCGGGAAGTTCATGCAAATACGCCAGGGCACTGGGATCGTGGCAGCACAGGGCAATGCGCTGATCCGCCCGCACCCGGTCGAACGCACCGGAAATCTCCTGCTGATGAGCTTCGTGTTGGGCCTGCCACCAGGCGTGCTCCGGGAGGGGCGTTTCCGGAGCAAACATCGGCCAAGCGGCCAGCGTGGAGGTAATGCCGATGAACACCAGTCCCTCGCCACCTTCCTGCACCCAGAAGCGCTTTAGGCCCAATTCCTGTTCGCACCGTTCCAAACTGCGCTGTCGCACCCCACCGGCACCGCCGAACAGACTCATTTTGCCCAGATCATGATCACCGATCGTCGTCAATAAACGGTCCCCGTACGCGGCCCGCAGCCGCCCCAGACATTCGGTGCTGCTCGCCAGGGCCGCGTCATCGCTCACGCCGACAAAGGCGGTGTCGAGGGTAAAATCCCCGTTGGCCAGCACCCAATCGGCCGGACCAGCCTGATCGAGGATGGACGCCAAGCGATGGTTGTGTCCGTGCGGCACGGCCAGCCAGATCCACCGTCGCCACAGGCGCGCCACCAACCGCAGCACCGGATTGCCGACCACCCGGGATTCGTGCCCGGCCCGGGCCTGTTCCGCCGGTCCCGCCCAATGGACGTCGCTCAAAACCAACAGTCGCACGAGCCAGCGTGCCGGCCCGTCGCCCCGCATGACAAGGCGTCTTGAGGCCTTTTTTAGAAAACAATGCCCTCCGGCACTCACCCTTTTCTGTTACGAAATTGTAACACAACTGTGACATTCAGTTCGTGCGTTCCGGCGGGCCGGGACTTACCCAGTGGCATCGCATGTCTTTTTCTCTACAACGTCTTGTCGGTGGGGGTGGGATCTTCTTCGACCTCCTGGATCAAAGTGCGGAAGAAGCCCGCGCCAGCGTTCAATTGCTGGTCAAGCTCCTGAGCGCTCCGGGCGCGGGCTCGCTCGACGATTTCGCCCTGCTGCGCAAGAAGGACAAAAAGATCACCGAGGAACTGAGTCAGCGCCTGACCACGACCTTTTCCACACCCTTGGAACGGGAGGATATCGAGGCCGTTTCGAACGCCCTCTACAAGATCCCCAAGACTCTGGAGAAGTTTGGTGAACGCCTCCTGATCTCGCCCGATCGCGTCCGGCGCACGGATTTCAGCCGGCAGGCCCAGCTGTTGGAAAAGGCGACTGACACGGTGGTCCTCATGGTTCGCGAATTACGCGGCGGCACCCGGCTGGAAACGGTTAAGGAACAGAACGATCAACTGCAGTATCTCGAAGGCGAGGCGGACAAGCTCATGGTCGAACTGCTACGCCAGCTCTATACCGGAGAAAAGGACGCGGCCAGCGTCATCGCCCTGAAGGATCTTTACGATCTCCTTGAAAAGGTGATCGACCGCTGCCGGGACCTGGGGAACATCGTGTTCCACATTGTGCTCAAGAACTCTTAAGGCGCCTCCCCGGCACCGTTTCCTGACACCCCATGACGCTCCTTTTTGCGGTCATCCTCGTGGCCTTGGTGTTTGAGTACATCAACGGATTCCACGACACGGCGAACTCCATCGCCACCGTGGTCTCCACCAAGGTGCTGACCCCGCGTCTGGCAATCCTGCTCGCCGCCATCACGAACCTGCTGGGAGCGGTCATCGGGGCTGCCGTGGCGAAGACCATCTCGTCGGGACTGGTCGATGCCAAGTTTGTCACCACCACCACCATCATCTGCGCCTTGCTGGGCGGCATCGTGTGGAACCTGATCACCTGGTGGTACGGCCTGCCCTCCAGTTCAAGCCACGCCTTGGTGGGCGGTTTGGTGGGATCCACGCTGGCCAGCGCAGACGGCAATTGGAGCGCCATTCTTTGGATCAAGGCCAAGGAGGGTGCGCCGTGGTACAAGTACGAGGGATTGGTTCCCAAGGTCTTTGTTCCCATGGTGATCTCCCCCGTGTTGGGTTTCTTCGTCGGCATGTTGGTGATGACCTTCCTGTATTTTCTCGTGCGCAAATGGCGCCCTCGCGTGGTCAGCCTGATCTTTGGTAAGTTGCAGCTGGTCAGTGCCGGTTACATGGGCCTCAGCCATGGACAAAACGACGCCCAGAAGACGATGGGCATCATTGCACTAGCCCTGGCCGCCGCTGCCAAGGCCGGCACGTTGGAGGCCGCGCCGGAATGGCTGGGATTTCTCAAACACCCCTTCACCCTCGGCGCCGACGGCAAAGAAAACGTCGCCCTGTGGATCAAGATCACCTGCGCGATCGTCATGGCCGCCGGTACGGCGGCCGGCGGGTGGAAGATCATCAAAACCATGGGCCACAAGATGGTGAAACTGCAGCCGATCCATGGTTTCGCCGCCGAAACCACCGGCGCCACCGTACTCGCCGTGGCTGCCCACTTCGGCATGCCGGTCTCCACCACGCATGCGATCACCACGAGCATCATGGGCGTGGGTTGTGCCAAGCGATTCAACGCCCTCAACCTGAGCGTCGTCCAGCGAATCCTGGTGGCCTGGGTGCTAACGTTGCCCATCACCGCAGCCATGGGTTACCTGCTCGTCCGGGCCGTTAAGGCTTTCGGCGGTTGATCCGCCGCCCGGTTTTTCCGCGGAGTCAGGCCCACAATTCCTTTTCGAGACCGGGGCGGGTTTCCTACGGTAACCCGCATGCTTGATATCAAGTTGCTGCGCGATCGCGCCGACTTCGTCGGTGAACGTCTGGCCACCCGGCACGCCGGGGATGAAGCCAAGGTGACCGAGATCCTCGCACACGACACCCGTTGGCGCGACGCGATCGCGGAGTCCCAGCAGCTCAAGGCCCGTCGCAACAGCGCGTCGAAGGAGATCGGCGCTCTCATGGGCCAAAAGAAGACCGCCGAAGCCGAAGCCAAAAAAGTCGAGGTCCGGGCCACGGGGGATCGGATCGCCGAGCTCGACCAGGTATCCGCCGAAGCCGAAGCCGCCCGGGATGCGCTGTTGCTGACCGTCCCCAATCTGCCCCACGCCTCCGTGGCGCTGGGTCGCGAGGCCGCGGACAACCCGGAAATCCGCACCCACGGTGCGAAGTTCGACTACGCCTTCAAGCCCCGGAATCACATTGAGCTGTGCGAACAGCTCAAGCTCGTGGACTTCGCGCGCGGCACGAAACTGAGCGGCAGCGGATTCCTCCTCTACACCGGCTGGGGCGCCCGCCTCGAGCGTGCGCTCATCAATTTCCTGCTCGATCTCCACACCAGCGAACACGGCTACACGGAAGTCGCCCCGCCGTACATCATCGGCGAGCATTGCATGGTGGGCGTCGGACAGTTCCCGAAGTTCAAGGATCAGGCCTACGCGGTGCAGGAAGGCCTGGATGGCTCCACGCTCGGCAAACTGTATCTCGTCCCGACGGCCGAAGCCCCGGTGGCCAACATTCATCGGGAGGAAATCCTCGCCGCCGAACAACTGCCGGTGCGCTATGTGGCTTACTCCCCGTGCTTCCGCGCCGAGGCGGGTGCTGCCGGACTGGGCACGCGCGGCATGATCCGCGTGCATCAGTTCGACAAAGTGGAGCTGATCAAACTTGTGGAGCCCGAACAAGGCTATGCCGAACTCGAAGCCATGGTGGGCAATGCCGAAAAGGTGCTGCAACTTCTCGGCCTGCACTACCGCGTGATCAATCTGTGCACCGGCGACATGGGCTTCGCCTCGGCGAAAACTTATGACATCGAAGTCTGGGCGCCGGGTCAGGGACAGTATCTGGAAGTCTCCAGCTGCTCGAATTGCGAGGATTACCAGGCCCGGCGAATGAGTCTGCGCTACAAGACCGCCACCGGGGAAAACCGTTTCCCACACATCCTCAATGGTTCCGGCACGGCGTTGGCGCGCTTGTTTGTGGCCCTCGTGGAGACCCACCAGCAGGCCGACGGCAGCGTCCTGATCCCGGAGCCGCTGCGCCCCTACCTGCGCACAGACCGGCTCACCGCCTAGGTCCATGACGCCGTTGGGACTGATCGCCGGCAACCGTTCGCTGCCGTTTCTCTTCGCCCGGGAGGCCCGGGCGCGGGGGCAGCGAGTGGTGGCCGTGGGGTTCACCAACGAGACCGATCCCGCCCTCGCCCGCGAAGTCGATGAACTGGTGTGGCTGCGCGTCGGCCAACTCGGCGCCCTGATCAAGGCCTTCTCGGAACGGGGCGTGAAGCAGTGCGTCATGCTCGGGCAGATCGCCCCCAAAAACCTCTTCGATGTCCGGCCCGATCTCCGCGCGATGGGCCTGCTCTTTCGCCTGAAAGAAAAGAATGCCCACACCATCTTCGGTGCGATCGGGACGGAACTGGCCAAGGACGGTGTGGAATTAATTCCGGCCATCCCCTGGCTCCAAGCCTGGATACCCGGCGCGGGCTTTCACGCGGGTCCGCAACTCACCGAAACCCAGCAATCCGATCTCACCTTTGGCGGGCGGATCGCCAAGGAGGTGTCCCGCCTGGAGATTGGACAGACCGTCGTGGTTAAGGACGGCACCGTCCTCGCCGTGGAGGGTTTCGAGGGCACCGACGCCTGCCTGGAACGGGGCGGCAAGCTGGCCGGCAAGAACGGTGGCGCGGTGGCGGTGAAGGTGGCCAAGCCGAATCACGACCTGCGCTTCGACCTGCCCTGCATGGGCACCCGGACACTGGAAATTGCGGCGGCGGCGGGGATCAAGGTACTGGGGTTTGAGGCGGACCGGACGATCCTGCTGGATCGCCCGACCCTGGAGGCCGACGCCAGGCGCAGCAACGTGGCGCTGGCGAGCATTTAGTGAGCGCGGGCTCCCGGCCGCACTACCGAAGGCCCACCGGCAGCCCACCCTTCAAACACCGGGAGGCGCACACGAAAAGGGCGACCCCGAAAGGTCGCCCTGACACCCACTTGGCAGTGTGCCGCCTGCTTCAGATCGGCAATCCCGCGGCCATCCGGGCTTCCCGGCTGCGCAGACGATCCCGCAGCTTCTTCAACGCCGCGGCCTCCAGCTGACGGATACGTTCCCGGGTGAGGCCGAAGTCGGCACCGATGTTTTCCAGGGTCTCGGGTTCGCCACCATCCAGGGCGAAGCGCCGGCGCAGAATCATCTGTTCGCGACCATTCAAGGTCATGACGAGTTCGCGCACCAGCTCGGCGTCGGTCTCTTCCTGCACGCCCGACCACGGCATCACCGCGTTATCGTCCGCGATGACATCCGCCACCCGGCTCGAATCCGCATCGCTGCCCAGCGGGGCGTCCAACGACGTGGCACCAATCGCGGCGGCTTCCTTCCAGCGTTTGATGTCCTCGACTTCGCACGCCAGTTCGGCCGCCAGCTCGGCGTCCGTCGGCAACCGGCCCAATTCGGCTTCCAACCGCGCCTCGGCCTTCTTCATCCGGGCGAGTTCCTGCACCACGTGAATGGGCAGACGGATCGACTTGGATTGGTTCGAGAGAGCGCGCTTGATGGACTGTTTGATCCACCAGGCCGCGTAGGTCGAAAGTTTGGCCCCCTTGGTGGGGTCAAACCGTTCAACCGCGCGCATCAGGCCAATGTTGCCCTCGTTGATGAGATCGAGCAGGGGCAGACCGAAGTCTTCGTATTCGCGGGCGATCTTCACGACGAGGCGAAGGTTCGCCTTGATCATGTGCTCGCGCGCCGAGTCGTCGCCCGCCTGGATGCGCTTGGCGAGCTGAACCTCCTGATCGGGCGTCAGCAGCGGCGTGGCCACCGCGTCGCGCATGTAGAGGCGCAAGGACGTGTGTTCATCCCACGGACCGCGCTCGAGCTTCTCCGGGGCGGCGGGAAGCACCGGATCGGGTTTGGCGATGACCTTCTCCAGCGCCTTGGCCTCGGCGGCCGACATCTTGGAAAACTCCTGATCCATCCCGTCGCCGATCGAGGGCTTGGGCTTCAATTCCTGGGAGCCGGCCTTGCCGAGCTCATTCGCGGAAATCGCCGAATCCTCGTCCAGCGTCGGTTCAACCTCGGGTTTGCGGGACTCCTTGGCGACGGCCACCGGGGCCTTGTCCTTCTTCGCGGCGGCCCGATTGGCACCTTCGGACTTCGCCGGCTTTTCCGAAGGGGCCTTGGCGGCGGGTTTGGCCGGAGCCTTGGCGGCGGACTTGGCTGAAGCAGGTTTGGCCGGCGCCGGTTTGGCCGACGCCTTGGGCGTCGGCACGCTCTTGGCCTTGGGCGCCGGGGTCACCAAGCTCACGGCACGGCTGCCCGTACCGGTCGGCGTCAGCGTTTCGCGAGCACCGACACCACCGGCGCTGGCGGGTTTTGCGGTTGCCTTGGCCGCCGGCTTGACCACGGGAGCCACTTTGCGCTGCACCGCGGGCTTTTCGTCCCGCGGGCCGGCGGACGCTGCGGGGGCTGCCGGGGCCTTGGCGGACTTCGTCGGCTTAGCGGTTTTCGCCGGCACCGCCACCGGGGCTTTGCGCGTCGGCACTTCCGACACGGCCTTCCCTGCGACTTTGCCCTTTTCCAATGCTTTCACAGCCTTTGTTTTCATTTCAATTTTTAAAAAACTCAACCAATGAACCACCGACCCAACACCGGTACCGTACCTCGGCTGATGACTTCACCAGCCGACGGAGACCCACCATAGACACAATTTCGAACCAAAATGCAACCCCTACTTTCATTAAGTACATCGACGGCCTCCGGTGAGACGCGCGAAAAAATTGGGGATTCAGACCGATTTGGCCTCCCCGCCATGACCACCCGGGTGGTCACGAGCCGCGCATGCTGCCCAAATTCACCCATTCTGTATGTCAGGGAAAACCTGACACAAGCCGAATCCCCGGTGTCGCGCTGGAGAGATTTGGCAAAGTGACCCCAGCCAACACACTCGCCCGGTGCCGCGCGTGATTCTGCATGTCGACATGGACGCGTTCTTCGCGTCCGTGGAGCAACGGGATCGTCCGGAACTCCGGGGCCAGCCCGTGATCGTCGGTTCGCCCCCGGATCGGCGTGGCGTGGTTTCCGCGGCCAGTTATGAAGCCCGCAAGTTCGGTGTGCGCTCCGCCATGCCCAGCCGCACCGCCGGACGTCTGTGTCCGCACGGAGTCTTCCTGCGCCCCCGCATGGATGCCTACCGTGACGAGTCCCGGGCGGTCATGGCCCTACTCGCCGCCACCGGCCCGCACGTGCAGCCGGTCAGCGTGGACGAGGCGTATCTCGACTGGTCGGCCGACCACCCCGGTACCGATCCGGAGGCCGCCCTGTTGCAGGCCGTACCCCGGGCCCGCGCCCTGCAGACCCGGATCCACCGCGAACGCGGCCTCACCGCCAGCATCGGCATCGCCAGCAACAAGCTGCTCGCCAAACTGGGATCCGACTTCAACAAACCGAACGGATTGACTTTGATCCCGGATCGGGATCGGGCGGCTTTTCTGCGCCCCCTCCCCGTGCGTGCCCTGCACGGCGTCGGCGCCGTGACCGAGCAGGTGCTCGTCGCGGCCGGACTGCGGACCATCGGCGATCTCCAGGATCACCCCGGGGATCTCCGGGCTCTGGTCGGTTCGTGGGGACCAACACTGCGACAGTTTGCCCACGGCGAGGATGATCGCGCCCTGGAATACGGGGACGACATCAAAAGCATCAGCTCCGAAAACACCTTTGGAACGGATACCGAGGATCGGCCCCTGTTGCGGGCCTGCCTGCGCGAACAGGCGGAGGAAATCGCCGGCAAACTGGCGCGGCGATCGCTCGTCGCCCGTACCGTTCAGGTGAAGGTGCGTTACAGCGATTTCACGACGCTCACTCGGCAGTTTTCCCGGGACGAACCGGTGACGGAAGCCCGGGAGATCTACCGGCTCGCGTGCTGGTTGTTGGCGCGGGACAAGTTGGTGCACCGGCCCCTGCGACTGCTGGGCATGGGGGTGTCGGGGCTTCAGGAGCAGAAAATCCGCCAATTGATTCTGCCGTGGTAACGCACGGAAACATCGGTCGCCCCTGCCTGGCGTCGGCTCATTTCCGCGAATAAAGGCCCCGCCGCCCCGCCACCGCAAAGGCCGCAGCACAGCCGACCAGGAGCGCCGGCCCCGCCGCCCCGCCGAACAATTCCAGCCCCATCACCGCGCACGCAACCGGGGTCCGACTCGCCGCCCCAAATACGGCCACCATTCCGACCGCCACACCCACACCCAGCGGCAGGCCCAATGCCAGAGTGACCGCATTGCCCAACGCCGCGCCCACAAAAAGCAAAGGGGTCACTTCGCCCCCCTTGAAGCCCGACGCCAGCGTGACGGCGGTCAGCAATAATTTCCAAGCCCAGCTCCACCGGGTCACGCCCCCCGGAACAAAGGCCCGCACCAGACTGGGTTCCGTGGCTACCGGATGCGTGACGCCCAAGCCCAAATAGGCATCCGTACCCAGCAGAAAACTCAGGACCAGAATCACCGCCGACCCGAGGATCGGACGGACCCACACCGCCGGCACCCACTGCAACAGCACCCGGGCCAGTATCTCGCCCAGCGCCACGTAAACGCGCGCCGCCGAACCCGCCGCGAGTCCCACCACCAACGCCGTCGCCCACATCGTCGTCCACGACCCCAACTCAGGTGGTGGATAAACCGTATGCCGAATGCCCCAGGCGAGACACACCCAATGCCCGATCCATCCCGCCGAAATCACCAGCGGCGCCCAGACTACACGGGAAACATCATCCAGCGGAGCGGACTTGGACGCGGGGCGAAAATGATCCCAGAAGCTGTTGAACAATTGAAATTCCAGAGCAAAGACCGCCCCAGCCCACGGCGTGCCAAACACGCTTCCGAAACCGGCCGCCACACCCACCAATAACAATCGGCGCCGCACCCAACCGGAACCCTTCGAGCCGACGGCGGCAACGCCCGCGGCGATACCAGCCCCCATCTGCACCGCCGTACCCTCACGCCCAGCGGAACCACCGCCCAGATGCGTCAACAGCGTGGCCCCCAGCACCGCCGGTCCCAATCGGGCCGGTACCGGCTCCGTGCCCCCGCGCAATTCTTCCACGACCCAGTGACTGCCCCGTTCCGTGCCGGCACCCCACCGGCGATACGCCAGCACCAAAACCACTCCAATCAACGGGAGCCCCGCCAGGCAGGCCGGGTGCGCCCAGCGCCAGAGGGTGATACCCTCCAACGCCCACAAAAAAAACGCACTGGCGCTACCGGTCGCCACCGCCACCACCAAAGCCAGCCCGCCAAGACGCCACACGCCCCGGCCGGCGAAGGAGGAGGAATCAGCCCGAATCACGCCCGCCACGATGCCGCGTGGGTGTGTCCATCGCACGTTGGAATTTAATAAGCCCCGCCCACAGCCGTATCCGCGCTCCGCCGGGCCGGGCCGATCTCCTTTCAAAAGGATTCGGAGGCTTGTTTGCCACCCGTTCCATGTGCGAGGCTGAGTCGGTCGGATGAAAATTCGTAAAGCCCTCATCACGGCCGCGGGCCGAGATCAACGCACGTTGCCGCTGCAAACGCTGGTGGATCGCGATGGCGTTTCCAAGACCGCCTTGAGCATCATCATCGAGGAAGCCCTTGCTGCCGGCATGGAGGAGATCGGGGTGGTCATCCAACCCGGAGACCAGGCCGCCTACGCCAGCGCCGCCGGCGGCCACGCCCGCCAGCTCCGCTTCATTGAACAAACCAATCCCCGCGGCTACGGCCACGCGGTGGTGTGTGGTCGCGAATTCACCGCCGGCGAACCGTTTCTCCTGCTGGTCGGCGACCATGTCTACGTCAGCGCCGAATCACGGGGCTGCGCCCGCCAGTTGGTGGAGCTCGCCGCCCGGGAGGCCTGCGCCGTCAGTGCCGTGCAACCCACCCACGAAAGCAAACTGCCGTATTTCGGTGCGGTCGGCGGACGCCGCCTGGCGGCCACTTCGGGACTTTATGAAATCACCGACGTGCTGGAAAAGCCCACGCCCACCGAGGCCGAACAACGGGTGATCGTCCCGGGACTGCGCGCCGGGCACTACCTGTGTTTCTTCGGCATGCACGTGCTCACGCCCACGGTGATGTCCCTGCTCGCCGACATGGTGGCGGGGACCGACCCGGTGCACCTCAGCGCCGCACTGGCCCGATTGGCCCGGAAAGAACGTTATCTGGCCTACGAGATCGCCGGCCGGCGCTACGACATCGGGGCCAAGTACGGACTGCTCACCGCCCAACTCGCCCTCGGCCTCAGCGGGCATGATCGGGACGAAATCCTCGGCGGCCTGGTGGAACTTCTCGCCCAGCGCAAAATGAGTTCCCCTACCCCTTCACGTTGATCAGCGTTTTTACGGCGCGATTGCCCGAGGTCATCGCCCGGAACAAGGCCGGCAGCTCGCTCAACCCGTTGAGACCATCCACGAAATCCGCGGCCCGGATTGTCCCGGCCTCGATGTGTTGCAGGGCCCGCCGGATCGTCCGCGGCGTGTGGTGAAAGGAGGCCAGCAACGTCAGCGCCGAATAGTGCAGGAGTGTGGTATCCAGCGTGACCGTGGTGCCGCTGGGGCAGCCACCGAACAGATTGACCCGTCCGCCTTTGCGAACCAACTGCACGGCCGCCTCCCAGACGGCCGGCTGGCCGACGCATTCGATCACCACGTCGTACGACAGGGCACTCGCGCTGCTTTCACGCACGGCCGCGACGAGGTCATCGCGTCCACCGACATCCACGATCGCCGTGGCCCCAAGGCGCCACGCCTTCTTGAGCCGCAAATCGCCGCGTCCCGCCACCGTTACATCGCAATGTGCGGCCCGGGCGAGCGCCACGAACATCAGGCCGATCGGACCGGCACCCAGGACCAGCACCCGTTCGCGGGGTTGCAGCGCCAGATCCTGCACACCCTGCACCACGCAGGCCAGCGGCTCCGTCAGGGCGGCGTCGGCAAAATCCGTGCTCGCCCGGATGCGCAGCAAATTCTTCTCCACCACCCGCGCCGGAATCACGATGGATTCCGCGTAGGCGCCGTTGAGAAACAGCAGGTCATCGCAGAGCTGCTCCTGCCCCCGCTGACACGACGGGCATTCGCCACAGGGCGCGGAGTTGGCTGCCACCACGCGTTCGCCCACCTTCCAGCCCGTCGCTTCCGCAGTGACTTCGCTGATCGTGCCCGCGAATTCGTGACCAAAGGTGCACGGGGGTTTGAGCATGCGGGCGTGATACCCCCGCTTGTACACCTTGAGATCCGTGCCGCAGGTCAACGCGGCGCGAATCTCCACCCGAACTTCCCCGGCGGTGAGCGCCCGTTCCGGCACGCTTTCCAGTCGAATATCTTCTTTTCCGTACAATACTGCGGCACGCATGGAAGAGGTGAATAGCGGACGAAAGGCAGCGTTGGGAAGTTCGAGTTGCCCCCTCCGATGCATCTCTCCTCGCCCGGTCCGCCGCATCTGTCACCGTACCCGTCCGGCATGGATACCCTGAAAAGTCTGCTCGATCTGTTTCTGCATCTGCAGGATCACCTGAAGTCCTTCACCGCCCAAAACGGCCCCTTGGTCTATGCCCTCTTGTTCGGGGTCATCTTCGCCGAGACCGGGCTTGTGGTGACTCCCTTCCTGCCGGGCGATTCCTTGCTGTTTGCCGTCGGGGCGGTGGCGGCAATTCCCGATTCCGGCCTCAACGCCGGTCTCGCGGCCGGCGTGATCCTGGCCGCGGCGTTTCTGGGCGATAACGTCAATTACTGGGTGGGGAAACTCCTGGGCCGAAGGTTGGCCGCCCGATACCCGCGCTTGATCAAACCCGAGCACCTCGCCCGGACGGAGGCATTTTTCACCAAATACGGCGGCAAAACGATCATCCTGGCCCGATTCGTCCCCATTGTCCGCACGTTCACCCCGTTCGTCGCCGGCATGGGGGCGATGGATTATCCGCGCTTTCTGTTCAACAGCGTGGTCGCCTCCTTGTTGTGGGTGGGCCTGTTGGTCCCGTGCGGCTGGTACTTCGGCGGCATTCCCATCGTCAAAAAGCACTTCGAACTCGTGGTGATCGGCATCGTCTTTGTCAGCATTCTGCCGATGGTGGTCGAATACTGGAAGGCGCGAAAAAAGAGCACCTGAGGACACTCTGCGCTGACCGGTGCGGGCGCCGCGACTGCCCGCAACCGGCCGCACCGGATCTCGTTTCGACCAACCCGTCCGGGCCGGCCGGGCCCCAGCGCCTACATCCCCATCCGGGTCAATTCCTTGTCCAGGGCCAGCTGGAACTCCTGCAGATCCTCGCGGGACGGGCGATAGCCCGGTTCCTCCGCCACCAGCCCCGGCCGGCCGTACTGGTCAACATACCAGACCGCCTTCTTGCCGTCGCTGAAGGTCACTTTGCCACTGACCGCCATGCCGGGTTTCGTCACGGCATCGACGCTGACCGCCAATTTTCCGGGTACCAGGGGCGACTCCGGGACGGCTTCCACCGGCGGAGCCGGCAGCACAGGTGCGGGCTCCGGATCCTTGGGCACCACCTTCAGATCATCCACCAAAAAGCGCACCTCCATGTAGGTCATCTTCAAGCCGAACTCCGCTTCCACCCGCTTTTGGAACTCGGACAACTTCATCCCGTCTTCAATCCACTGCCGGGCCTGCTGCCGCTGTGCATCCGTCAATAATGTCATGCGCGCACCCTAGCCCGCCGCCGACCGATTCACAATGAAGACGCGCAGGAGCGGTCCGGGCAGACGCCCAAAATTCCAAGCGCCGTTCGACCGCGAGCCCGATGTCCCGTTCAATCATTCAGTGGCTCTTGAACCGTACACCCACCGTAACCTTTTGTTTTCCGTGGCGTCTTCCCCTCCAGTTCCAGGCATACCGCCTGGTCGACAAACCAAAAAGATATCATGAAGAACTTGTTTCGCTGGATGACCGTGGCGGCCCTGATGGGCGGCGGATTCCTCTTTGCCGCGGAGGACACCACGACCCCCAAGGACGGTAAGGACGCCAAGGTGGAAAAGGCTGAGGCCCCGAAACGCGGACCGGCCGATGAAAACCTGACCCCGGAGCAGCGCGAAGCGCGCCGCAAGGAGATGGCCGCCAAACGCGCGGCCAAGCTGAAGGAGCTCAAGGAAAAGAAGGCCGCCGGCACCCTCACCGAGAAGGAGCAGAAGATGCTCGATCGCCTGGAAAAGAGCCGCCGCCCCGGCGGTCCGGGCAAGCCCCCGGCCGGTGAAAAGAAGACGGAACCGACCAAATAAACCCGTCTTCCCGCACAAAACCGGTGTCTTTCCACACCGGTTTTTTTATGTCTCCATCGCCGGCATCCCCCACCACCTGTCCACCGCCACCGCGGTGCGATCCGCGTGATTCCGCGGGTCCCGACCAGGCTGGCCCACCGAAGGATCCCGCGCCACCCGCCATTCCGGTCGTCCCCGCGGACGCGCCGGCGGAGGCGTCGGTGCGGGCCGCTCTCGACGCGGCGGCGGTGGCGGCCGTACGCGCCGGGGATACGGCCCGATTCGAGGAACTGGTGAATCGGCACTCCCCTCGACTTTTCGGGCTCGCCCGCAAATACACCCGCCGGGAAGCCGACGTGGCCGATCTGGTTCAGGACGTATTCCTGCGGGCGTATCGGCGGCTCGACTCCTGGCGCGGCGACGCTCCGTGGGAGCATTGGCTCACCCGCCTGACCCTCAACTGTTGCTATGATTACCTCCGCTCCCAACGTCGACGCAGCGAAGACAGCCTCGCCGATCTGACCGACGACGAAGGGGCCTGGCTCGAACGGCACGGGAGCTCCACCGAAGCCGAATCGAACCACGCTGCCGCCGCCCGCACGCTGGTGGAAAAGGTCCTGCAGCAACTCTCTCCCGCCAGCCGGATGGTCATCGAATTGCTCGAATTGGAAGACCGCAGCGTGAAAGAGGTCAGCGCCCTCACCGGCTGGAGCGGGCCGCTGGTCAAGGTCCGGGCCTTTCGTGCGCGCGCCGAATTGCGTCGATTGATCGGGCAGCTCGACACCCGCAGATTCCTGTAACCCCGTCCCCGTGAACTCCGTCCTCCCACTGAACTTATGAAAGCACCCCTCCCTTCACCGGAGGCCGCGCGCCGGGCGGCATTGACCGCCCGCCTCCTCGCGGCGGCGCGGGCGCGCCCCCTCGATGAACGGGTGCCGGCCGGCTTTGCCCAGCGGGTGAACCGACAACTCACGGCGCCGCCGCCGCCGGACGCGTGGCAAATCTGGGTCCGGGGTTTCCGACAAGCCCTCATCCCCGCGATGGCCTGTTTGGCTGTGGTCGCCTGGTTGCAACCGCGCGCTCCGCACAGCCCCACCCACGACGCCGATACGGAGGCCGAGGCCGCGGAAATCAGCCTCTGGGACGCACTCGATGCCTCCACAGGAGAACTCGAACTATGATTTTCAAGGTAGTGCTCGCCGCAGGATTGTTGTTTGGTACCGGCGTACTAACGGGCCTGGGGGTCGGACGCCTCGCTCAAACGGAACGTGAACGCCCATCGATCCGCGAGACCCCCGTCCCGGCGCCCGCGGTGCCCACTGAACGGGCGATTCGCAGCAACCGAACCAATACCTGGCGCCTGCCCGTGCTCCGGCCTCCGGGCGCCGGCCGCCTGGAACAATTCAAACGCGCCTTGGGGGATCTCGATCTGGAGTCCACCCAGCGGGAGCGGATTGAAAAACATTTCCGGGAAAGTCAGGAGCGTCTCAAGTCGCTGCTGAAACCGGTCCAGCCGGAAGCCCTGCGGGAACTCCGCACCCTCCGGCAGCAAATCCTCGCCGAACTCTCCCCCGAGCAGCGCGCTCAATTCGAGCGGCAAAATGCGGAGCGCAGCAATCGTCCGCACGTCCCCGAGCGGCGGGATTGATCCCCGCCGCGGGGCCATCCCCAGCCACAAAAAAGCCGCACCCGGAGGATGCGGCCAAGGTTCGCCCAAAGCGTTCCCGTTTTACTTCATCATCTTCAGCAGGGTATCCGCCATCTCGCTGGGCGTCGCCGCCACACCGATGCCGGCCGCACGGAAAGCCTCAAACTTGGCCGCGGCCGTGCCCTTGCCACCGGAGACGATCGCTCCGGCGTGGCCCATGCGGCGTCCCGGAGGCGCCGTTGCCCCGGCGATGAACCCGGCGACCGGTTTGGTGCCGTGCTTCGCGATCCACTCCGCCGCCTCTTCTTCCGCGGCGCCGCCGATCTCACCGATCATGATGATGCCGTGGGTTTCCGGATCCGCCATGAACAGCTTGATGACGTCCAGGTGCGACGTGCCATTGACCGGATCCCCGCCGATGCCAACGCAGGTGGATTGCCCCACGCCGCGGCTGGTCAGTTGGAACACCGCCTCATAGGTCAGCGTGCCCGAGCGGGAGACGACGCCGATGTTGCCCTTCTTGTGGATGTAACCCGGCGCGATGCCGATGCGGCAACCGCCGTGCGAATCCTTGCCCGTGCCCGGGGTGACAATGCCCGGACAATTGGGACCGATCAGGCGGGTGGACCGACCTTCCATGGCGCGCTTGACGCGAACCATGTCGATGACCGGAATGCCTTCGGTTATGGCGACGACGAGTTCCACCCCGGCGTCGACGGCTTCCAGAATGGCATCGGCCGCAAACGGAGGCGGCACAAACACCGCGCTGGCGGTGGCTCCGGTCTGCTTCACCGCCTCGGCGACGGTGTCGAAAATCGGCACCTTGTTTTCAAAAAGCTGCCCGCCCTTGCCCGGCGTGACGCCGGCAACGATCTGGCTCCCGTAGGCGAGGGACAACTGGGCATGCCGGGCGCCGAAGCTCCCCGTAATGCCCTGCACCAAGACCTTGGTATCGGCTTTGACTAGGATAGACATAAAATGATGGAATGAATTGCGCGCGGGCGATCAGGCCTGGACGGATTTGACCACCTTGAGGGCGGCGTCGGCCATGGTATCGCCGCTGATGATGGTGAGGCCGGAGCTGGCCAGGGTGGCTTTGCCGGCCGCGACGTTGTTGCCTTCCAATCGGACCACGAGGGGGAGTTTCAAGCCCGTCTCCCGGACCGCTTCCACAATGCCGGTGGCGATGACATTGCAATCCATGATGCCGCCGAAGATGTTCACGAAGATCGCCTTCACGTTCGGATCGCTCAGAATGATCTTGAACGCAGCGCTGACCTGATCCTTCGAAGCGCCACCCCCGACGTCCAGGAAGTTCGCCGGCATGCCGCCGTAGTGCTGGATGATGTCCATCGTGGACATCGCCAGTCCGGCGCCATTGACCAGACACGCGATGGAGCCGTCGAGCTTGATGTAGTTGAGCGCGAATTTGCTCGCCTCGATCTCCAGCGGGCTCTCCTCGGCGAGATCGCGCATTTCGAGGATGTCCTTGTGCCGGTAGAGGGCGTTGTCATCCAGACCAATCTTCGCGTCGACGCAGGTGATGGATTCCTTCCCGTCGGGCGTTTCCACGATGGCCAGGGGGTTGATCTCCACCATGGAGGCGTCGCATTCCCACCAGGTCTTGTAGACCCCGAGAATGAGCTTCACCGCGGCGTTGAAAACGTCGCCCTTCAGACCGAGACCCGCGGCGATCTTGCGCGCCTGGAACGGCTGGATACCCACGGCAGGATCCACCCATTCCTTGAGAATCTTGTCCGGATGCTTTTCAGCGACCTCCTCGATGTCCATGCCGCCCTCGGTGCTGGCCATGAGCAACGGACGGGAGTTGGCGCGGTCGAGCAGGACGGCGAGGTAGAATTCGCGTTTAATCTTTTCCGCGGCGGCGACCAGAATCGTCTGCACCACGCGGCCATCGGGACCGGTCTGCTTGGTGACGAGCGTCTTGCCGAGCATGTTCTCGGCGAAGTTCACCGCGTCTTCGAGGGTTTTGGCGAGCTTTACGCCGCCCTGAAAACCGTGGGTGAAGGTGCCCTTGCCGCGACCACCGGCATGGATCTGGGACTTGATGACGATGAGCTTATGGCCCGCGGCGAACAGTTTCTCGGCGCTGGCCCGGGCCTCGGCGACGGTCTTGCAGGCTTCACCGGAGGGCACGGCGACGCCGTACTGCCGCAGCAGTTGTTTGGCTTGGTATTCGTGGATGTTCATGGGAAATGGAGGAGGAGATAACCAGTCAGGGAAGAGGCGGCGCCGCCATCAACGAAGCCCGCCGACCGGAAGGTCGGCCGGCCGGGCTTCGCGGAAATGGCCATGGGGATTGATCCCGAAACGCGCTACGGATCAACCGCGTTGCCCGATCGGGACAACCTTCAGGCCCACCTGGCCGGTGTAGACGGATTGCGGACGGATGAGGCGATTGTCCGCGAGTTGCTCGAGCACATGCGCCGTCCAACCACTGGTCCGCGCGATCGCGAAAATCGGCGTGAAGAGATCCGTCGGAATACCCAGGCTGTAATAAACCGTGGCGCTGTAGAAATCGACGTTCGCGTGAAGCCCCTTTTCCTTGAGCATCAGCTCGGCGATGCGCTCGGACATTTGGATCCACTTGGGCTCGCCCAACTTGGAGGAGAGCAACTGCGCCATGCGCTTGAGGTGCGGCGCCCGGGGATCCAACACCTTGTAAACGCGGTGGCCGATGCCCATGATCTTCCGCTTCTGCGCCAGACACTCGTGAACAAAACCGTCCACCTTGTCCAAGGAGCCGATTTCCTTGAGCATCTTGATCACGCCTTCGTTGGCGCCGCCGTGCAGCGGACCCTTGAGGGTGCCGATCGCCGTCGTGATCGCGGAATACATGTCGCTCAAGGTGGCAATCGTCACCCGGGCGCTGAAGGTCGAGGCATTCATGCCATGGTCGGCGTGCAACACGTAGCACATGTCCATGGTGCTTTCCTTTTCGGCGGAAGGACGGACCCCGTCCACCATCCACAGGAAATTCGCCGCCTCACCCAGGTGCGGATCGGGCGCCACCAGGGAGAGCCCCTGACGGGACCGGTGAAAGTAGGCCATGATCACCGGGATCTGCGCGATCAGGCGCAACGCCTTGCGCCGTTGAGCGTCCATCGTGTCGTCATCCGCCGTGGTGTCATAGCAACCGAGGGCCGAAACACCCGTGCGCAGCGCGTGCATGGGGGGACAGTCCTTGGGCAGCTTGGTGACGATATCAATCACCCCTTTGGGCAGGTCCCGAAAACCCACCAGAGTGGCCTTCATGTCGGCGAGTTCGCGAGCATTGGGCAGATGATTGTGATGCAGGAGATGAACCACCTCCTCGTAGGTCACCCTGCCGGCCAGTTCATTGATGTCGTAACCGCAATAGATCAACTGGCCGACGTCGCCGCGGACATCGCTGAGGCGGGTGTTGGCGGCGATGACACCCTCAAGTCCCTTGGACGGGGAGGTCGCCACGGCAGGAGCATTGGCAGGAGTACTCATGTACAAAAAGATTCAGTCACCAAAAGACCACCCATACTGACCGCTGGAAGTCGTTTGGCAACGATGAGCGCATGCCGCAGTGACACTTGGCGGGTGATTCGCCACAAATTCGGACACCCAGGCCGCCCTCAACCATCAAAAACCCTCCACTACACCGGCCCGCACACCGGCCGGTCGGCGTTTTGGAACTTGTCCCACCGGCCCAACGTGCCTAGGGTCCCTCAGATTCGTCAGTCTGAGTGAATGTCCGGGTGCCCGCCGCGTCTGGTTTGGACTCGTGACCGTCGGTGATAAACTATTGAAGTTATGAATGCGTCTTTGCTCGCCATGTTGGGTTCGACCGAGATGATCGTGATCGCGATCGTCGTGCTGGTCCTTTTCGGTGCCAAAAAAGTGCCGGAATTGATGAAAGGGGTTGGCACCGGGATCAAGGAATTCAAGCGCGCCAGCCGGGATGTTCAGGATGAGATCCAACGTTCCGTGGACGAGCCCGCGACGCCGCCGGTCCGCAAGCCCACCGACACCGTTTCGCAGGGCAGCTTGAAGGGTTGAAGCGTCCAGTCGACGGACACGGATCTTTCCGGTGACACTTTCCTGTAGCGGCGGTCCTTCAAAGTGGGGACCGCCGTCTGCTTTTTGTCCCGGAGCTCCGGCCGCGCCCGCCCCATCCCTGTGACCCCCATCTGATCCCGCCGCATGCCTGACGAACCCTTGCCGCCCCATCCCGACGATTCCAACGAGAGAATCGAGCCGAAGTACGAGCAACCGCCCGAGCAGCCGGCGGAGCCCCTAGAGGTGGAGGTGTATCGTCCGGATCCCAGCACGGCCGCGGAAGAGGAGGAAGAGGAAACGGGCGGAGGACCGGTCAAAACGTTCCTCGAACACCTCGAGGACCTTCGCTGGACCATCGTTAAATGCGCCATCACGATCGCCCTTGGGGTGATCATCTGCCTCAGTGCGGGCAAGCAGATCGTCGCGCTGATCGAGTGGCCGCTGAAACAGGCCAAAAAGATGCGGACCGATCCCGATCCGCGGGTGGTGATTACGATCGGCACCAATTTCTTCGTCCAAAGCTTTCTGCGGGACTTCCCTCTCGCCGGCGCGCCCACCAATCAGGATTCCTTCCTGCGTCTGACCCCCATTACCATCGGCAATCAGACTTTCCTGGGGCTGGTGACCGACACCAATCCCCCGGCGGCCGCGACGGACAACATGCGGTTGGACGTCAAAGTGTACTCACCCGGCGGAGCGTTTGTGATTGCGATGCAGATCGCGATTTTCGGCGGCCTCATGCTGACGGCGCCCTTTGTGCTGTACTTCCTCGGACAATTCATCCTGCCGGCGATGCATATGCATGAGAAGAAGTTCCTGTACCGCATCTCGGGTTTTGCCACCGTGTTGTTCTTTATGGGGATCGCGTTCTGCTACTTCGTGATGCTCCCCATCACGTTCAGCACGACCACCGTGTTTTCCAATTGGCTGGGATTTGCCGCCGATGAATGGAAGGCGGACGATTACATCAGTTTCACCTGCTGGTTCCTGCTCGGCATGGGCATCAGCTTCCAGCTGCCGCTGGTCCTGCTGACGTTGGTCAAGATCGGACTCCTCACCTCCCGTCAGCTCAATCAATTCCGGATGTACTGGGTGGTGGCGGGCCTGGTGATCGCCGGATTTGTCACCCCCGACGGCAATCCGCTGACGATGCTACTGATGTTCCTCCCACTGCACGTGCTCTATGAAATCAGCGTGATCATCGCCTGGTTCTGGGGTCGCCAGGAACGGGCGAAGGAAAAATCCATGGAAATCTAATCGGGGCGCGCCCCCGTTGGATCCATCGATCCAACGGGAGGGCCCGGTCGAGCGCGGGCGCGCGGAATCGTTGAGCGGAGGGGAACTGAACGAAGCGAGTCGACGAACGGGCGCTTTTCGCGCCTTACTCCGAGACCGGAGACGAAGGCGTGGGAGACGGCGAGCCGGCGGGTGAGCCGCTTTGGACGAATTGAAAAGCGGCCCGCATGAGTGCAGGGGCGCTGGTCAGATTCAGCTTTTCCTTGATGCGGGCCCGATAGGTTTCAATGGTCTTCACGTCGAGCTTCAGCTGCTCGGCGATCTGCTTGGTTTCAAAACCCTGCCCGATCGATTCAAACACCTGCAATTCGCGGTCGCTCAAGGCATCGAGCGCGGAACCGGCGGCGGGCTTCTTCCGCGCCCCCACCTTGTTCATCAAGGCACGCGTCACCATTTCCGGGCTCAGATAGACCTCCCCCTGCAGTACCTTGCGCACGGCCTCGGTCACCTGTTCCGGCCGCGCTGTCTTACGCAAATACCCCAGGGCTCCGGCTTCCAGCACGCGGGACGCATACAACTGCTCCTCATGGGCCGAAAAAACCAGCACCTTCAGTTTCGGCGCCACCGCGAGAAGGTCGCGCACCAAGCCGAAACCGTGACTCTCATTCAGGGTCAGATCGACAATCACCACGTCCGGTTTCAACTCGGGAATCTCAGCGAGCGCCTTCCGGGAATCGGCACTCCACCCACAAAGCGTCATCTTCAACTGCTTCTCCAAGTGCTGCGACAAAAAGGCGCGAACGACCGGATGATCGTCCACCACATAGAGCCGAAGCCCCTCGACACCAAGCTCTTCCGGGGAAGGAGATCCGGTCGCAGAGGAGGTTCCGGGACTGGGATGTACCGGTCGATAGCGAGCCGGGGCTTTAGAGCGGCCTTTCAATGAATCCATGACAATTTGCTGCGTGAGGTTAGGCGACCGCCCGTCTTGTAGTCTTTATCCTGACGAATGGAAAGGCGCAATTAAACGGTAAGGCCGGCAAAAAGCGCCCTTCTGCCTATCGCGGTGTGGCCAGCCCCCTCGCCGCCCCGCGCATCGTCACAAGTTTTAGCACCGCAGGCTACGCTGCTCGCCATAGTTTGCAACTAAAGAATTCACGTAACGCCACCAACTAATCCTCACCAATAGAATGGGTCTTCCCGGATAGCGCCGGGGCCGGAATCAGCGATGGTGAAACCACGGCTCAGGATAAATTTGGATTTAGCTGGGCTGTAATGGCGGTCATCGTTCCGGGTAAGGAGCTTAGTCCACTTGGGTGGACTGGGTTGGGACGGTGACCGCCATATCATTGCCCACGGGATCCCCGAAACCCGATGGGGTGCGCTGCCGAGTTTTGGGTGGAGGTCAAGGTGTCGGGTTCCGGCGATTAGCTGGCAGCGAATTCAGGACGCTGGCGCGACTTCTCACGCGGCGGGTGAAGGCCGCAAGGTTTTGGACTGCGGAAGTCCTCTGCCGCTTTGGAGATCAGACGTGCGAGCCGCACGGGCGTCGAAATTTACCGCGGGCCGGGGTTGCAGTTTTTGGGTGCACCGTGTGGCCATCCACACCGCATTCCAAAGCGGTAGGGGACTACCGCAGTCCACGACGCTGGCGCGACTTCTGACGCGGCGGGGAAGGCCGCAAGGTTTTGGACTGCGGAAGTCCTCTGCCGCTTTGGAGATCAGACGTGCGAGCCGCACGGGCGTCGAAATTTACCGCGGGC
>CANIZL010000058.1 GCA_947471985.1 Verrucomicrobiota bacterium
GACCGGTCTGCCGTCGTCGCCACGAATCCAGCTGG
Organism: Verrucomicrobiota bacterium; assembly: GCA_947471985.1. GTDB lineage: Bacteria > Verrucomicrobiota > Verrucomicrobiia > Limisphaerales > UBA9464 > CANIZL01. The sequence goes on from CANIZL010000058.1 coordinate 36, forward strand.
CGCTGCAGAACGCGGAGATCCGTCGAAGAAAATGTGAGTGGCTTCATTCCCGCCGCTCACCCTGCCAGCCACGCCCCTCTCACGTCCCGCATGCTTGCCGAAGGGACACGGATATCCTGAATTTGACGGACACTTGCGCCTCTCCTCCCGCGATCAACTCCGCGTCTGCGAATTCGATCCAAGCACATTTATCGCCCAACATCGGCCGAAGCCCGAACGGCAGGGTTGGATCTTCCCCACGACCGCGCCGGAGGAGTTCCAGTGTGCGGGTGCACGTTGGTCAACCAGCCATTGGTTTGGAGTGCACTCGACGACACAAATCCGCCGAGACTTCCGCCAAGGAGCCTCACTGTCCAAGGACTACCCCGTCGAACGATCCCGGGAACCACGGCAACTGTATCGAGGCCACCTCAATTCGACCCAAGATCGCTCGACCTTCGAATCGATGGAACTGCTCACATCCACCAACTACTACGGCGCGGCCCTATTGCGGGAGTCCCACCGTGGCAGCGTGCTGAAATTGACCGGCCCGGATGGCTTTCTGCTGACCAGTCTGCACCAAAACGGATCGGTTGAGACGTTGATGATCCATCGGGTGGACCTCCAGGGCCAAATTCTGTGGCAAGCCGACACCGGCATCACCGAACTCGACCAGATACTTCCAGACCCCCGGGCGTTAGCCATTGTCGGGAAGCAAGCCGCACCCTCCGGCAAGTTACCCAAACCCGTGCTCGTGATTCTAAATAACGAATCAGGAGCACTCTCGTCCCACTCGCTTTGGGTCGGGGAATGAGTGGGCAAGTCGGTGGTATCTGGCACCAAGCGGAGCGCCATCCATCATTCGTTTCCTTGCCCGCCGGAACGGGACTGAACGGGCGTTTTCAATTGGGGCGAAATTGCCGCCCGGATGCAGGCACTTCACGTTCAGGCCAGGCAGGTCCCTCAACGCGGGAGAAGCCCAAGCGAGACTTTTTTGGGGGATTGGAGCGGGTGAAGGGAATCGAACCCTCGTAACTAGTTTGGAAGACTAGCGCTCTACCATTGAGCTACACCCGCATCGGCCAAAGATGTTGCCGGTTGTTCCCGGTCAGGCAAGAAGAACGTGAGGGAAAGGGGTTTTCCAAACCTGCTCCTTCGCCGGCGCCTTCATCCCGAGTTCCCCTGCCCTACCCGCCACCCAATCACCGTCACCCTCGGTCATCGGCCCCAATTTTCCCACCGATCCCGACGCGCCCCCTGTTCAGGGGCCAAACTGCCGGCTAGCCTCGGATCTGCAACTCATGAGTGACTCAGTGAACGAACTGCTCCTGACCGGCGGACGCGTGATAGATCCAGCCAGCGGACTCGATCAAATCGGGGACGTGCTGCTCCGCCATGGCCGCATCGCCGCCGTTGGCCCCGACGCCGCCCGCGGCGCCGCCCCGCAGGCCAAGCGCATCGACGTTTCCGGTCAGGTGGTCTGTCCCGGCCTGATCGATCTCCACGTCCATTTTCGCGAACCGGGTCAGACCAAAAAGGAGGATATCGCCTCCGGAGCCCAGTGCGCCGCCCGCGGCGGTTTCACTTCCGTGGTTTGCATGCCCAATACCAATCCCAGTCTGGACAGCCCCGCCACTGTCGCGCTCGTCCTCGACCGGGCCCGGACGGCGTGCGTCAACGTCTTTACCACCGGCGCGTTGACCAAGGGAATTGCCGGCGAAGAACTCGCGTCAATTGGCGCCCTGGCCAAGGCCGGGGTCGTGGCGCTGTCCGATGACGGCCATTGCATCCAGAACAATGATCTGATGCGTCGGGCCTGCGAGTACGCGCGCATGTTCGGGCTACCGGTGATGGATCATTGCCAGGATTATTCACTCGTCCGCGACGGGGTCATGCATGAGGGGTGGTACTCGACCATGCTGGGCCTCGCCGGCTGGCCGAGCGCCGGCGAAGAGATGATCGTTGCCCGAAACATCCTGCTCGCCGAGCAAACAGGCACACCCATCCACTGCCAGCACATGAGTGCGGCCGGCAGTGTGCGGCTCATCCGCGAGGCGAAAAAGCGCGGCGTGCCGATCTCCGGTGAAGCCTGTTCCCATCATTTTACCCTGACCGACGCCGCACTGGCGGGCTCGGCGGAATTCTGGAAGACCGACGGAGCCGAACTCGCCCAACGTTTGTTCGCCGGCCGGGAGCTGCCCGTATGGCCCTCGTTCCACACCCATTTCAAGATGAATCCGCCCCTGCGCACGGCGGCGGATCGCGAAGCCATCCTCGAGGGTCTGGCGGACGGCACCCTGGAGATCATTGCCAGCGATCATGCCCCGCACACGGAAACGGAAAAGGAACAGGAATTCGCCTACGCACCGTTCGGCATTCTCGGATTGGAAGTCGAACTGGCGTTGTCCCTGACCCAACTACTGCACACGGGCCGGATGACCTTGCCGGCGTTGCTGGCAAAATTGACCTGCAATCCCGCCCGCTTCCTGAAGTTGCCCGACCAGCGCGGAACCCTCGCCGTCGGGGCGGCGGGCGACGTCACGGTTTTCGATCCCAACGCAGTGTGGATCAGCCGACGGGAGGAAACCGCCTCAAAGTCGCGCAATAATCCGTTCCATGACTGGCCCCTCCGCGGGCGGCCCACACTGACCATCGTCGGCGGCCAGATCGCCTGGGAACGGCCGCAGCCCTGGTAATCCTCCTTCGCCCATGGATTTCATCACTTTGGCGGACCTTGAAGTTTGGTATCGGGTGGGCGTGCCCGATGCCGAGCGGGAAAAACCGCAACGACTGGCGCTCACGATCGAGTTGGGCCTCGATTTTCGGGCGGCAGCGGCGACCGACGACATTGCGGCCACCATCAATTATTTTGATCTCAGCCAAAGGCTCATCGCCTGGGGTCAAGGGCGGAGTTGGCGGCTCATTGAGACGTTGGTTGTGGAAGTTGCCGAAATGATCCTACGGGAATACCGGCCCAGTACCGTCACCGTGGAAGTGCGAAAGTTCATTCTGCCGAAAACGCGTTATGTGTCGGTGCGGGTAACGCGACCGATGGCGCGTACGTAGGGCATTAGGTTGCTGTTGGGACCATTCCCCGGCACGCAAAGCCCCATTCAAGACGAACAGTGGCCGAGACCCAATGGCGGAGGCGGGTAGTTTTTAGGTAGGTCGACTCCAGCTTCCCTTTTTGGTCGGAAGGGGAAATCGACTGCCTAGATTCCACTTCTCAAGGGCGGACGTCTTGGTAGTCTGGCCGCATGGAACTGGTCATCGCGCTCTTGGTCGCCGGCGCCCTGCTCTTTGTCTGTGAAGTTTACCTGCCCGGCTTCATCGCCGGCAAGTTCGGGCTGCTGGCCCTCGCGGCCGCCGTGGCCATCGCCTACTTCCGCTTTGGAGCTTCCGGCGGCACTTGGACCCTGCTGGCCGCCGCAGCCATCGTCGGTGTGGGGGGCTTCGCCTATCTGAAGTTCTTCTCCCGAACCGGCGTTGCCACGGGCATCGTTTCCCTCGGTGTCTCAGCCACGCCACCACCCGCCCATTTGAACCTGCTAAACCAGATCGGCGAGACCCTGACTCCACTTCGTCCCGGGGGCACCGCACGGTTTGGGGATGACCGCATCGACGTCGTTTCCGACGGCACGCCCGTGGACGCCGGAAAGGCCGTTCGCGTCGTCTCGGTGGAAGGTCATCGCATCGTTGTCCGGGCCGCGTAAACTTCACTTCAACACGCTTTTCCAGAAAACAACCCACTCAATTCTCAGACCAGGCCACCCATGAACCTGCTTCCTCTGCTCGCTCAACAAGTCGAAATCACCAGCCCCGGCGTGCTCTTCGGCATCGCCGTGCTCGGTGTTCTCGCGCTGTTCTTCGCCATCATCATCTTCAACTACGGGTCCATCTGGTTGCGCGCCACGGCGTCCGGCGCGTCTGTTGGCGTGATGGAACTGGTGGCGTTGAGCCTCCGGAAAGTTCCCGTGGGCGCGGTGGTGGACAACCGGATCACCGCCATGAAATCCGGATTGGAAGTCTCCATTGACCAGCTTTCCACCCACCACCTTTCGGGCGGCAGCATTAACATGGTAGTGCAGGCTTTGATCGCCGCGCAGAAGGCCGGGATCCACCTCGACTTCGATCGCGCCTGCGCCATCGATCTGGCCACCAAAGGCACCGGCAAGACCGTGTTGGAAGCCGTGCGCACGAGCGTCAATCCCAAGGTCATCGACTGCCCGGCTCCGCAACAGGGTAAAGTGACCATTGAAGCCGTGGCCAAGGACGGGATCGCGGTGAAGGTCAAAGCGCGGGTGACGGTGCGGACCAACCTCGACCGCTTCGTCGGCGGCGCGACCGAGGAGACCATCATTGCCCGGGTGGGTGAAGGTATCGTGACCACCATCGGTTCCGCGGAGAGCTATAAAGAGGTGCTGGAGAATCCGGATCGGATATCCAAAAACGTCCTGTCCAAGGCGCTCGATTCCAATACAGCGTTTGAAATTCTGTCGATCGATATCGCGGATGTCGACGTGGGGGAAAACGTGGGGGCAAAACTGCAAGCCGAACAGGCCGAGGCGAACAAACTGATCGCCCAGGCCCATGCCGAAACCCGCCGAGCGGCCGCGGTGGCCGTGGAGCAGGAGAACATTGCCCGGGTGTCCGAAATGCGGGCCCGCGTGGTGGAGGCGGAGGCGCAGGTGCCCCTCGCGATGGCCGAAGCCTTCCGCAACGGCAATCTGGGCATCATGGATTACTACAAAATGAAGAACATCCAGGCCGACAGTGCCATGCGCGAGAGCATCGCCGGCACGGGCAGCAAGGGGTGACCCATCTCGGATTCTCCAATTCGCTCCTCCCATGCCCACACTTCTGGCCCGCCTGGACGGACCCTGGCCCCTGGTGATTTTCGCCGTGGCGGTGATCTGCCAGGTCGGCGCCGCGGCCTGGCAGCGGTGGCGTCAGCAGAACCTCGAATCCACGGCCACCACCGGCGATTTGGAGTCGATACTGGGGCGCATGTCGTCCGCACAGGACACTTCCCCGGAGTCCGCCATCGCCCCACTTACGGAAGCGGAACGGGCCGCGATCCGGGAACGGCAGCTGCGCGGCACGGGCAATTGGCGCAACCCGGCTCCTCCCTTGCCCGCGCCGCCGCCGCTGCCGGCATACGAAACCACTCGGGAATCCGGCCCGGGGCCCACGACGGAAAACTGGGTACCGTGGGAAGAATCCACTGCGGCTCTAAATGAAGCGCACGCCCGGCTGGCGCAGGCCGACGTGGTCGCCACTGAATCGCTGCCGCCCCTGCGCGCGGCCCCCGAGGCGTTGCGTGCGGCGACGGAACGGCTGGCGGCGGCGGACCAGCTGATTCAGCAGGCGCGGGCCACGCGGCGATCGGAAAACGTCGCACGTCCGGCGCCCACCGGCCTGGCGGCGGAACTGGCCCGTTCCCTGCGCGAGCCGGCCACCGCGCGCGGCGCGGTCATCGCCGGGGTGTTGCTCGGGCGGCCCAAGTGCCTGGAGGAATGACTCCGGCGAGCCGGCGGACCGGGTCAGCACGGATCCCGTGTAACCCTCCCGGGGCTCCCCGGTCTCACCCGTGTACTTATCAGCTATGAAAATCTCTGTCCCCTCCCGTTTCGGCCTGTCCCTGGCGCTGGCACTGGCTGTGACGGCTCCCGTGTCCGCGGATCCGAAGAGTGACCTTCTGGCGGCCGCCAAGAAACTTGGCGACGCGAAAAACTACACCTGGACCACCACGGTGGACTTGGAGGGCATGCCCTTCAAGCCCGGCCCCACGAACGGCAAACGCCAAAAGGACGGCTACGTTTGGATTTCATCGGAAATGATGGGCAACACGTCCGAGGCTTTTCTGCGCGGTACCAATGGGGTGGCCAAAGTCGATGGAGAATGGAAGAGCGAAGCCGACCTGCCCCAATTTGGCGGCCCGGGCGGTCCCGGGGGGCCGGGCGGCGGAGGTCCCGGTGGTGATCGCCCCGGTGCGGGAGGACCCGGGGGCCGGGGTGGATTTGCCGGAATGGGCGCCCGGAGATTGCTGCAGACCAAGGCTCCGCATGAAGCCGCTTTGACGTACGCCGAAAAGGCCAAGGATCTAAAAGCCACAGACGGCGCCATCACCGGCGAACTGCCGGAGGATGTGGTCAAAGAACTGGCCATGTTTGGACGACGCGGTCGGGGCGGTGGCCCCGGTGGTGGCGGCGGTCCGACCAATGCCAAGGGCTGGATTAAAATCAAATTAGCCAACGGTCAGATCACCAAGGCAATCCTGGAAATCGAGTCCGAAATGCGGGCTCCGGACGGCGGCACCCAGACCATCAACGCCATCACCACCACGGAGATCAAAGACGTCGGCACCACCCAATTGGAGGTGCCGGAAGCGGTGAAGTCCAAGCTGGAAAAGGCGGACAAGTAATCCGCTGATTCGATTTCGCACCTGTGGCACCCCAGTGACCCAAATAAAGTGACCGTGGCCGGAAGCCCCGCGCCCATCACTTTTCCCACGACTTGGGTTGCCGCCCGTTCCAATGCCCCGAATGATTCCCCACGTTTGACACCGATGACGCCCCGCATGCCCGCTTCGACCCGCTTTCTTGTACCGCTGCTACCCGTGCCCATCGCCCTGTTTCTGGGCGGCTGCGGCGCCAAGGAAACCCCGCTGGAATTACGTTCCGAGACGGTGGTCCGCACCAACTTGGTGCAGAGCGTGAGTGTCAATGGAACGATCAATCCCCTGCGCCTCGTCAGTGTGGGCAGTCAGGTCGGTGGATTGATCCTCGAACTCAACGCCGATTTCAACACCCGGGTCAAGGAAGGCGCGGTGATCGCCAAGATCGATCCCTCCACCTATGAGCGCGCCCTGACGCAGGCCAAAGCCCGTTTGGCCAGCGCTCAGGCGGACCTCGTCCAGGCGGAATTTGACGCCAAGCAAACGGCCACCTTGTTCAATTTGAAGCAATTGCCGGAGAGCGATCTGGTGCGGACCAAAGCCACCCTCCTGAAGGCCCAGGCGTCCGTCAAGACCCAGGAGGCGGCGGTGGAGAGTGCGGACGTCGATCTCAAGCGCACAACCATCTATGCGCCGATCACCGGCATGGTGATTTCCCGGGCGGTCGAGGCCGGCCAGACGGTGGCCGCAAGTTTCAACACCCCGACGCTGTTCACCATCGCCAGCGACCTGACAAAGATGCAGATCGAACTGGCGGTATCCGAAGCCGACATCGGCACGGTCGAGTACGGCCAGCGGGTGGATTTCACAGTGGATGCGTTTTCCGGCCAGAAGTTCAGCGGGCAGGTGCGGCAGGTGCGGTTCGCCCCCACCACCAACCAAAGCGTGGTCACGTACACCACCGTGGTGGACATCGATAATCCCGAAATGAAGCTGCGGCCCGGGATGACGGCCAACGCTCTGATCATTACTTCGGAGAAAACCAATGTTCTCCGGGTCGCCGCTGGCGCCCTGCGCTTCACGCCGCCTCCCGGATTGAAGGTGCTGCCGGCCAACAACAAGGTTTCGACGAACGACATCGTCCGCGGCCCCGGCGCGATGAACGGGGATCAGGGCTTTCCGACGCCTCCTTGGATGGCCCAGGGACGCTTCCGCCCCACGGATGAAGAACGGGAGAAGTGGCTCGCCTCATTGACGCCTGAACAAAAGGAAGCCTACGACAAATTCCGTGCGGAAATGCGCAAGCGTATGGCTGAAGGCGGCGGTGGACCGGGCGGAGCCGGCGGCGCTCCACGGCCCAAGGCGGCGACGGGGCCCACTCTTCGTACGGTCTATCTGCCCGGGACCAATACCACGGCGGGCAAGCCCGAATTGTTCCTGCAGGCCGTCAACGTCAAGGTCGGCACCAGCGACAGCCTGGGTTACGAAGTGCTGGAAGGTTTGCCCGTGGGCACTCCGGTGGTCACGGGAACACGCGGAGGAGCTGCCGCAACGCCACTGCCGACTGCCAATCCGTTGGGCTCGCCCTTCGGCGGCGGCGCCCCGCGTCGTTAATCGGTCATCGCCCCTGCCCTTCCGCCATGATCGAGCCCGTCATCCAGTTGCAGGACTTCCGCAAGACCTACCATTCCGGGGAAGTCGAGGTTCACGCCGTCCGCGGGGTCAACCTGACCATCCAGGCGGGAGAATTCATCGCCATCATGGGCGCCAGCGGTTCCGGCAAGAGCACCATGATGAACACCATCGGCTGCCTCGACCGGCCGACCGCGGGAAAATATCTGCTCGATGGCGTGGATGTTGGCGGTTTGAACCGGAACGAACTGGCCGCTCTGCGAAACATGAAGCTCGGGTTCGTCTTTCAGGGATTCAACCTGCTGGCGCGCACCTCGGCCGTGGAAAACGTGGAACTGCCCATGTTCTATGCCCGACCGGGCCTCAGCGGCCGCGAACAGCGCCGACGGGCCCTGGCCTCGCTGGAACTGGTCGGCTTGGGCAAACGCACTGATCACACTCCCAGTCAACTTTCCGGCGGGCAACAACAGCGGGTGGCCATCGCCCGCGCCTTGGTCAACAACCCCAAGGTCCTCCTGGCCGATGAACCAACAGGGAATCTCGATTCGCGCACCAGCATCGAGATCATGGGCATTTTCCAACAACTGAACGATCAGGGCATGACGGTGGTGATGGTCACCCACGAACTCGATATCGCGCACTATTGCCGTCGGGTGGTCGTCATGCGGGATGGCCTGATCCGCAGCGACGAACCCGTCACCAACCGACTGATTGGCTCCACCCAATTGGCCCTGCTCGATGCGGAGCAGAAGGCCGTCCAACTTACCGCCTGATCCGTCATGGGCTTCGCCACTCTCAAAATCGCCATCCGCGCGCTCAAGCGGAATTTCCTTCGTTCCATCCTCACCATGCTGGGCATCATCATCGGCGTGGCCGCGGTGATCTCCGGCGTCAGCCTCGGTACCGGGGCCAAGGCACAGGTGGAGAAAAGTGTCGCATCCATGGGGCAGAACATCCTTACGGTGTTCAGCGGCAATATGCAGCGGGGCGGCTTCGGCCGGGGCATGGGCAGCACGCCCAACCTCACGCGGGAAGACTATGAAGCGCTTCGTCGCGAAATCACCGGCGTCGCCGGCGTTAGTCCCGAGGTGCGCACCTTCGCCACCGTCGCCTTCGGCAGTGCCAATCAGCAAACCCAGGTGCTGGGGGTCGGCGAGGATTACGTGATGGCCCGTTCGTGGCCGTTCCGGTCCGGACAAAATTTCACCGATTCCGATGTCCGCAGTGGCAATAAAGTCTGCCTCCTGGGGACCACCGCTTCGAAGACCCTCTTCGGCGAAGGAGCCGATCCAGTGGGACAAATCGTACGCATCAAGGGCGGACCGTACCAGGTGATGGGCCTGCTGGAGTCCAAAGGGGCCAACACCTTTGGCAGTGACCAGGACGACATCGTGCTGGTTCCCTGGACCAGCGCGCAAAAGCGCCTGACGGGCGACACCATGTTCCGCTCCTTTACGGTCTCCGCCGAAAGCCCCGGCGCGATGACCGACGTACAGAATCAAATCACAGAACTGTTGCGGCAGCGCCACAAGATCGTCCCACCGCGCGAGGACGATTTCACTGTGCGCAATCAGCAGGAATTGGCGGATTTCGCCACGCAAACGTCCCGGGTCATGACCGTGGTGATCAGCGCCATCGCCGGCATTTCCCTGCTCGTCGGCGGCATCGGTATCATGAACATCATGCTCGTCAGCGTCACCGAACGGACCCGGGAGATCGGCATCCGCCTGGCCGTGGGCGGACGCGGCTCGGACGTCATGTGGCAGTTCCTGGCCGAGGCCATCCTGCTCAGCCTCGCGGGCGGCGCCCTCGGCATCGCCATCGGCATCTGGGCGTCGAAGATCATCACCGAGCTCTCGGCCTTCCCCACTCTGGTATCGCCGACGTCGATTGTGATCGCCTTCAGCGTGAGTGCGGCCATTGGCATTGTCTTCGGCTTCTTCCCCGCCCTCAAAGCGGCCCGACTCGATCCCATCGAAGCCTTGCGTTACGAGTAACCGCCGCCCTTGCGGTCACCGTTCCGCCCGCCCGCCGCAATCCGCTCCCGCCACACTTTGGCTTGCGGCGATTCAGGCGCTACGGTGAGGGTTCGATCATGGGACTTTTTGACAAGTTAAAGGCGGCCTTCACCCGCACAACCTCGACGCTCGCGCACGAGGTCAAGCGCATCGTATCACGATCGCCCCGCCTGACGGCCGAAAGTCTGGAGGAACTCGAGACGGCCCTGCTCCGGGCGGATCTCGGTCTGCCCATGACCCAACAGATTCTCGGCGAAGCCAAACAGGCGTTCGAAACGCAAGGCAAGGCCGGCTTGGATTTTGTCGAGATCGCCGCCCGGGAGGTGGAGAAAAGCCTCGCCACCAGCGATCCCACCCTGCACGCCCAACCCACCGGTCTCACCGTGGTCTCCATCGTGGGGGTTAATGGGACCGGCAAGACCACGACCTCCGCCAAGCTCGCCCACCTGATGCAGCAACGGGGCGAATCCGCCGTACTCGCGGCGTGCGACACGTTCCGGGCGGCCGCGATTGAGCAGCTCAAGCTGTGGGGCCAACGACTCAACGTGCCGGTGATCGCCGGAGCCTACCAGGCGGATCCCGCGGCGATCGCCCACGACGCCATCACAGCCGCCCTGGGCCGGAATGCGCGCTGGTTGTTTGTCGACACGGCCGGCCGGTTGCACACCAAAAACAACCTGATGGCGGAATTGCAAAAAGTGCACCGGGTGATGGATCGCCGCTTGGCCGGAGCCCCGCACGAAACCCTCCTGGTGCTGGACGGTTCCACGGGCATGAACGCCATGAACCAGGCACGGGAGTTTCATAAGGCCGTCAAACTCACCGGGCTGATCATCACCAAGCTCGACGGCACCAGCAAAGGCGGCGCCGTAGTGGCCATCCAACGGGAGCTGGGCCTGCCCGTGAAGTTCATTGGGGTCGGTGAGCAACCCGAGGATTTGCAGCCCTTCAACGCGAAGGAGTTTGCGGACGCACTGTTCGAAAGTCGTTAAGTTGCGGCGGTCCCGCCGAACGGGCCACGTCATGTCTCCTCATCACGACACCTTCATGCGGCAAGCGCTCCGGCTCGCAGCCCGGGGCCGGGGGACGACGTCACCCAATCCCATGGTTGGGGCCGTCCTGGTGCGGCGAGGCCGGGTGATCGGACAGGGCTATCACCGGCGGGCGGGGGGGCCCCACGCAGAAATCGAGGCCCTGAACGACGCCGCCGCGCGGGGGGAATCGCCCCGCGGAGCCACGCTCTACGTCACGCTGGAACCGTGCTGCACCCACGGACGTACCCCGCCCTGCACGGACGCCATCGTCAAAGCCGGAATCCGGCAGGTCGTGGTGGCCGCCACCGATCCCAATCCGCATCACGCCGGCCGGGGATTCGACCTGCTTCGAACCGCAGGCATCCAAGTGCAGTCCGGCCTCCAGATGGAAGCCGCGAACCGCTTGAACGAAATCTTCAATCATTGGATCGTCCACCGCACACCGTGGGTGACCTTGAAGATCGCCCAGACCTTGGACGGCAAAATTGCCACCGCAGCCGGCCAATCAAAATGGATCACCGGCGAAGGCGCCCGGCGCGTCGGCCAACAGCTGCGGCGGGCCCACGACGCCATTCTGGTCGGAGTGGAAACGGTCCTCCAGGACGATCCCGCCCTGACCCTGCGAATTGGGCGCCGGGTGGAAGCCCGACGCCGCTGGGTGTTGGACACGCGAGCGCGGACGCCTCTCACCGCCCAGCTGGTGACCGATGCGTTTGCCGATCAGACCACCATCGTGGTGGGGGTGAATGCTCCCAAAAGCCGGGTGAAGGTGCTCGCCCGGCTCGTTTCGGTGTTAAGCGCTCCGCTGCGGAATGGCCGAATCGATTTGTCCTGGTTGATGACCCAAATGGGTGGTTCCTCCGGGGCTTCGCCGCTGACGAGCCTCCTGGTGGAAGGCGGAGGAGAAGTTCATGCCTCATTTCTCGAGGCCCGCTTGGCTCACCGTTTTGTTTCATTTGTCGCGCCCAAGATCCTCGGCGGTGGCACCGCCCGACGCGCGGTCGGCGGTGAAAGTTACCCTTCGCTCGCCGCTTGTCCCCGGTTGATCGACGTCGAATCACGACAAGTGCCCCCGGACCTCATGTTCAGCGGTCGCATTCAGTATCCCCAGTCCTGAAACCCCAACGAAACTTCATGTTTACCGGCCTCATTGAAGAAACCGGGCGGATTGCCCGGGTCACCCCCACACTGACCGGCATCCGTCTCGCAGTCACCTGCCGGACCTGCGCCCGTGGCACGCGCTTGGGCGACAGCATCGCAGTAAATGGCGCCTGCCTCACGGTGGTGCAACGCGTCCCGCGAAAATCGGGACCTGCGGGCACCGTCGATCTGCATTTCGATCTCCTGCAGGAAACCTGGCGCCGCACCAGCCTCTCGCAGGCCCAGGTGGGCGCAGCCGTAAACCTGGAGCGTGCCCTCGCAGCAAACGCCCGGCTCGGCGGGCACTTCGTCACGGGACACGTGGATGACACGGGCATGATCACCCGCTGGGAACGTTCCGGAAAAGACCACGTTCTGGACATCGCCGCGCCCGCCGCTTTGCGCCCCTTGTTTGTACCGAAAGGGAGTGTGGCGGTCGACGGCATCAGCCTGACGGTCGCCGACGTCACGCGGACCGGATTCCGAATTTGGATCATTCCGCACACCCATGCCGTTACCGCCCTGCACGAACGTCAGGTCGGGGACCGGGTGAATCTGGAAACGGATCTTTTGGGCAAATACGTTGCCCGGATGCTGGGAACCACGACGTCCCGCCGAAAACGGCAGCGAACCGGGACGCAAAAAGACCTCGCCGCGTCGTGATTCCAGTGACCAGCCGAACGTTCCGGGCTCCGGCCGGGAGCCCTCGTGGTGGCCCCCTCCGGTGTCCGCGAAAATTCTCCGCTCCGTCCTGTTCATCGCCCAAAAACCCCGCAGATTGCGCCCGTTCCGATGCTGCATCGACTTACCATTTCTGAACTCACCGCCCGTCTGGGGCGCCGGGAAGTTTCCGCCCGCGAGGCGCTTCAGGCGTGTCTGGATCAAGTGGATCGCGTGGATCCCCAGGTGAAGGCCTTCCTGTCCATCGACCGCACGGATGCCCAAGCCCAGGCGGACGCCGCCGATCAAGCTTTGGCGTCCGGCACTCGTCACGCAGAGAAGCCTCTGCTCGGCGTCCCGATCGCCCTGAAGGACGTTTTGTCCCACCGCGGACAGCCGCTCAACTGCGCCTCAAAAATCCTCGGCAAATACGTCTCTCCGTACGATGCCACCGTGGTTTCCCGATTAAAGGATGCGGGCGCGATCCTGTTTGGACGGCTGAACATGGATGAGTTTGCCATGGGCAGTTCCACGGAGAATTCCGCTTATTGGACGTCGCTCAATCCTTGGGACACGAGCCGCATTCCCGGCGGCAGCTCCGGCGGATGCGCCGTGGCGGTTGCGGCGAATGAAGCCTTTGCCACCATTGGTTCCGACACCGGCGGTTCGATCCGGCAACCCGCGGCACTCTGCGGTTGTGTCGGTCTGAAGCCCACGTACGGACTGGTTTCCCGCTACGGGTTGGTCGCCTTTGCGAGTTCACTGGACCAAATCGGGCCGTTCACCAAGACGGTCGGCGACGCCACCACATTGATGAGTGTGCTGGCGGGACATGATCCGCGGGATTCGACGAGTGTTCCCCAACCCGTGCCGAATTATGCGGCGGCTCTCGGGGCCACGTCCCTCAAGGGCCTGCGACTGGGGATCGTGAAGGAATTCCAGATCGGTGGGTTGGACCTGGAAGTGAAGGCGGCCACGGATGCCGCGGCCCGGCATCTGGCGAGCCTGGGTGCGGAGATTGTGGATGTCAGCCTGCCGCACAGCGACTACGCGGCGGCGACCTACTACATCATCGCTCCGGCGGAAGCCTCGGCCAACCTCGCCCGGTTCGATGGCATCCGCTATGGCGCCCGGGTGGACGGGGCTGACCTGATGGAGTTGAACAGTCGCACCCGCGGTGCGGGCTTTGGCGCGGAAGTGAAGCGCCGGGTGATCCTGGGCACCTACGTGCTCAGCTCCGGATATTACGATGCCTTCTATCTTCGGGCACAGAAAGTCCGCACCTTGATCCGGCAGGATTTCCTCAAGGCCTTTGAGAAAGTGGACGCCATCCTGAGCCCCACAACGCCGACGGCGGCCTTCAAAGTGGGTGAAAAATCGGCCGACCCATTGCAGATGTACCTCAGCGACATCTTTACGATCTCCTGCAACCTCGCGGGCATCTGCGGACTCAGCCTGCCGTGCGGCTACACGGCCTCACCCCGGCTCCCGCTTGGATTGCAGTTGCTCGGCAAACCCTTTGGCGAGGAATCCCTGTTCCGCATCGCGCACGCCTACGAACAAAGCACCCCCTGGCATCGTGAAGTCGCACCGTTGGGCTGAGCCATCTGCACGCACGTGAGACCCGAGGGCCGGCCCAATCGCTCCGAATCCGTCGAGGATCACCTCGAACGGATTCAGGATTTGGTGGATCGCCTCGGCTATGCGCGCGTCAGCGACGTGGCGGAAGCCTTGGAACTGAGTCGCTCGACGGTTTCCAATATGATCCGGCGCCTCGCGAAAAGGGGCTACGTCAATTATCAGCGCTATCGCGGTTTTACCCTGACCGAATCCGGGCGGGCGGTGGCGGCAGATATCCGGACACGCCACGAAACCGTCACGGCCTTTCTGCGGCAGCTCGGATTGGAAAAGGATACGATCGAGGCCGAGGTGGAGGACATCGAGCACCATCTCAAGCCTCAAACCTTGGCGGCGCTCAGCTCGCTGGTGGAGTATTGGGAATCACACCCCACCGCCTTGGCGGCCTTTCGGAAATACCGGCCGTAAAACGTCCGTCAGGGGTCGCCGTCAGGGTCCCTGTTTGGTGAAGGCGCGAACCACGGTGAGATTCGCCTGCTTGGCAAAACTCATGGCGCGGGCCACGTGCTCCCAGCTCGCATCCTTATCGGCCCGCAATACCAAACGAGTTTGGGCGTCCTTGGCACCGGCCGATTTCATTTCCGCCAGTAATTGATCCGGGGTCACCGGTCGGCTGCCGATGAAATAGGTGGGATCAGTCGCGGTCGCGCGGGCAATGGTTACGACCAGCGGGGGCTTGGCCTCGCCGGCACCTGCCTTCAGGGCATCCCCGACGTCCGGCAGGTTGAGTTTTACGGCCGGCTGATTCCGGAACGTGGACGTCACCAGCAGGAAAACCAGCATCACGATCAAGACGTCGATCAATGAGATGATGATAATGCCGGGCGCGGTCCGGCGGCGGCGGGGATAAAAGCTCATCGCCGCTCCCGGGTTGATTCCACGCCGGCTTCGGCGCGCGGGGTTTTGAGGTACCGTTGACGGAGCAGTTCATCGCAACAGGACTCAAGTTCCAATGCGAGGGCCTCGACCCGCTTGTTCAAAATGCTCCAGCAGGCCAGTGTCGGGATGGCCACCATCAGCCCGAGCAACGTCTTGTTCAAGGCCGCACCGATGCCTTTGGCCAGCAGCGTGTTGTCCCCCGCGACGGCCTTGCCGAAGTCGCCGAACAACGGGATGATGCCGTAGATCGTTCCCACCAGCCCCAGCAATGGGGCGATGCCGACGATTACTTCGAGGATGACCAACCCGCGCTCGAGGGACAGCACTTCCCGGCGGGCCGCGATGGTCACCGCCGCGGTATTGTCTTCCCGGACGTACGGCAAATGATCGAGGATGATTCGCAGAAGGCGTCCCAGTGGAGTCGGACTGGCGGTGCATGCGCCACGCAAGACGTCATCCTCGGCCCCGAGTTGTTGGATCAGCTGCGACGGGACGATTGCCGCCCGGCGCAATGACCAAAATCGTTCCAATACTACGGCCAGGGCAATCACGGAAAGCCCGAGCAACGTCCACCCAAAAAAACCGGCATCACTCAACCAAGACATGCTGCACCGTGCACCAACCGAACCATGCCGTCAGGTGGAATCCGCGCCGGAGCAGCAGCTTCGAGAGGTAACGGCCAACCACCCCAAAACGGCGCCCGGTGACAGCATTCGGCCTTTCCGATGAACTGCTTTCTGATCGATTCAGTTTGCCCCCCCGGGACCAACGACGCAGCGCACAGCAGCGGGGGAAACCCATCCAAAACGTGAACCTGGCACCCTATCATCGAGCAGGTTCGGGATTGAGGGGCAGGTTCGGGATTGAGGGTGGCGCCTTTGTATTGGGGTGCCTCCGGTTGGCTACCGCATCCGGGTCCTCCACCGCCTTTGCCTTTGTTCCGACCGGCTACCAGATTGCACCCGCATGAGTTCTGTCTTGTCTCGATTGAATCCACAATTGGCGTCGCTGCCCGTCTACATCCCGGGGAAACCCATCGATCAAGTCGCCCGCGAACACGGTCTCGATCCCGCCGGAATCATCAAGCTGGCCTCCAACGAGAATCCCCTGGGCCCCTCCCCCAAGGCCCTCGCGGCGATGCAATCGGCCCTCCCCCACATGCACCTGTACCCGGATGGATCCTCCCACGATTTGAAAGCAGCGCTCGCCAGCGCCCAAGGGGTGGAGCCGGCCAATCTGGTGCTCGGCAATGGCTCCAACGAAGTCCTCGAGCTGGTCGCCCATGCCTTTCTCTCGCCCGGTGATGAAGTCGTGGTCTCGCAATACTGCTTCGCGGTCTATCCCATCATCACAGCCCTCATGGGTGCCCGCCTCGTGACGGTGCCCGCCCTGCCCGGATTTGCCGCGGATATTCCGGGAATGCTCCAGGCAATCACCCCCCGTACGAAGGCGGTGTTCCTGGCCAATCCAAACAATCCCACCGGCACCCTGACGTCGCGCGAGGACGTAGCGCAGCTATTGGCCGAAGTTCCATCCGACGTCCTGCTGGTCCTCGACGAGGCCTACGTCGAATTTCTGACCGATTCCATCGACCTCCTGCCGCTGATCCGGGCCGGGGTCCACGACAACCTGCTGCTCACACGCACGTTCTCGAAGATTTTCGGGTTGGCCGGTCTGCGCCTCGGTTATGGCATCGGCAGCCCGGGACTAATCTCCGCACTCGAGAAAGTCCGGCAGCCGTTCAACATCAACTCCGTGGCCCAAGCCGGTGCCGTCGCCGCGCTGCAGGATTCCGAGCACATCCGCCAGACCCGCCAGAACAATCGCGCGGGACTGGAATACCTCGAGCGCTCCTGTGCCGAGTTGGGGTTGGAAATCGTTCCGTCCCACGCCAACTTCATTCTGGTAAAGGTCGGTAACGGCGCCGGCGTTTTTCAAGCCCTGCAAAAGCAGGGGGTCATCACCCGGCCCATGGGCTCGTATCAGCTGCCGGACTGGCTCCGAGTTTCCGTGGGTACGGCGGCGGAAAACCAGCGTTTCATCGCTGCACTGCGCAATATTCCGGGACGTTAGTCCATCAACCTGACCGTCAAACCCGCGCCAATCGTCACCCGGCCCGGGTCCGCATCAGCCTCACCTAAAAAAGCCGGGGCGATCCCCTGATCGCCCCGGTCACACACAAAGACGGACCGCTGGTCCGCCCCAAATCAATCGCGGCTGTTGCTGCTGCGACTGCCGGTCAATAACGGCAGCAAGTACCACAGGAAGTACACCGCCGACGTCACAAAGGCGGCGACATACGTCATTGCCGCGGCATTGAGCACGCGAGCGACTCCGGCGCTCTCGGTCGGATCCGATACGAATCCCATCCGCGACAACGCGGCCTTGGCCCGGTTTGAAGCATCAAACTCCACCGGCAAGGTCACGAGGTTAAACGCCATGATGACACCCCATCCCAGCGCCATGATGAGCAGTCCCGTGTAGGTGCTCAGCACGTGGGTAAACATGCCAATCAGCGGTACAATGGACACGATCTGACTGGCAAAGTTGGTCGCGGTCACCGCCCCCATGCGCAGATGCAAGGGCGCGTAGGCCGCCTGGTGTTGCAAAGCATGACCCGCTTCGTGGGCGGCCACGCCGATCGCCGCCAGCGAAGTGCCGTGGTAGTTATCGGATGACAAAACCAGGCGCTTGTTGAGCGGATTATAGTGATCCCCCAGCATGCCCTCTTGTGACACAATTTCCACGTCACTGATGCCGGCTTGTCGCATCATGGCACTGGCCACCTGAGCACCCGTGTAGCCCGCCCGGGCGGGCACGCTGCTGAACCGGTGATACACCCGCTTTACCTGCCACTGAGCCAGGAGCGAGATCACCAAGGTTACTCCAAATATCAAGAATATCATAAGTCCCAAGTTCCAATGAGTACCAACTGTACGGCCCCACCGCACCCACGGCGGGCTCGATCCCTCAACCCATGCCACGAATCGCCATTAACGGCAATCCGGTTGGGATTTCCCCAGCACATTCCAAGCCGGGTGGGACCGCCGCCAGATTCCCCCTCGGAGCCCCCACTCCGGGGGTTGTCACCGGGACGGATTGCTTGCAGTTTTCCGACCATGAAATTCCCCTCCTGGCTGTTCGCTGCCGCCTTGGGTCTGGTGCTGGCCGGCTCCCTGTCCGGTGCCGCCGCTCCCCGGGTCTCCCTTCAACTCGTCGCCGAAGGCTTGGTCTCGCCCGTCTCCCTCGCCCCCTTGCCCGACCAGCAATTGCTCGTCGTGGATCAGATCGGCCACGTCCGGCTCATTGATGCCTCGGGCCGACTCGCCCCGGACTCCGTACTCGACTGGACCGGAAAGCTCTCGGAGATCAACAAGGGTTCCTTCGATGAACGAGGTCTTCAATGCCTCGCCCTGCACCCGGGCTTCGCCAAAAACCGCCGGATCTTTCTCACCTACACCGGCCCCCGCCGCAGCTCCGCGCCGGCGAACTACGATTGCGTTCTGCGACTCAGCGAATTCACCCTGCCCGAAGCCAGTCCGCTCCGCATCGATCCGGCCAGCGAAAAAGTCCTCCTGGAGATCGACAAACCGTACTTCAACCACAACGGCGGCCGCATCGCTTTCGGACCGGATGGTCTTCTGTACGTGTCAGCCGGCGACGGTGGCGGCCCCAAGGGATGCGACATCGGCGAGGGCCATGCCCCGGAAGGCAATGGACAAAACCTGAAAACGTTGCTCGCGAAAATCCTGCGGGTCGACGTGGATCAGCGGGACGCACAACGCAACACCGCTTATGCGATCCCCCGCGACAATCCCTTCGCCACCACCCGGGACGCGCTCCCCGAAATCTACGCCTACGGCGTTCGGAACCCGTGGAGCCTGACCTTCGACCGCGCCGGTGATCGCGCCCTCTACATCGCTGACGTCGGACAGATGCGTTGGGAGGAGATCGACATCATTCAGAAAGGCGGCAATTACGGCTGGCCCCTGCGGGAAGGCTTTGACGGTTTCAATCGCGAGCACCCGGAACTCGCGCCCACCTCTGTGCCAACGCTGGGTCTGCGGGGCGAAGCCCTCTTGAATCCCGTGGCGGCGTACAAGAACGCGAGCGGATTCAAAAACGATCCCGAAGCGCTGGGTATCTGCGTCACCGGTGGCTATGTCTATCGCGGCAAGGCCATGCCGGAATTCTCGGGAAATTATCTTTTCGGTGACTGGTCCGGGGCACAAGGCACCCCACAAGGTCGGATACTGATCGCGTGGCGGCCCACCGCTGGATCCACTCCGAAACCGGGTTGGAAAATCGAGCCCGTGCGGGTGGCGAACAATCACAAACTCTTTGGTTGCGTCTGCGGGTTCGGCGAGGACAACAACGGTGAACTCTATTTACTGACGAACGGATCCGCCGCCCTCACTCCGGGACGGGGACGGGTTTATAAGCTCGGCCCCGCTCCGGCGCTCTGACCAGGCGCACGCCGGATCGCATCCGCCCTCCCCTGCTCGGCCGCCACCGGTGGGACCGCGGATTCGTCGCGGCCCAGCGCGGCTTCAATTCGGCCGGCCCGGGTCCTTCAGGAACCCACTTCTGGCTCAGGTGCGGGTTCCTCCAATACGTTCCGGCGCCAGCGCCAGAGAAGCCCATTGGTGGGATTGAAGACCCACGCCAGGCAGAACAGCCCGGCTCCCGCCACCACCATCGCCGCACCGATGGAGCAATCCCACCAAACCCCCAGGTGCAAGCCGATGACCGAACTCAACAGACTGTGCACCACATTCAAACCCAGCCGCGTCGGCAAACGCTGCGCCAGCAACGACGCCGTCGCCCCGGGAAGAATGAGCATGGCAATCACCAGGATCGCCCCGACGGCTTCAAACGCGCTCACCACCACAATCGACAGCCACAGCATGAGTCCGTGATGGACCCAGATTGAGGGAATCCCCAGCGAGGACGCCAATATGCCGTCGAAGGACGTCACGAGCAGTTCCTTGTAGAAGCACACCACCATGGCCACGGTGATCAGCGCCACCACCGCCATGCGCACTACCGCCGGCGGTCCCAAAGTCCAACCCGCCAACTTCACCGGAGCCATCAGGGGCACCAGCGCCAGTTCGCCGTTCAAAACGCAGTCCTGATCCAGATCAACCCGATCGGCAAACAGACTGATCAGCACCACGCCGAGCGCAAATAGACTGGAGAAAACCACCCCAATCGCCGCGTCCTGTTTGATGCGGGCCCGCCGGTGAATCCAATCAATCAACCAGGTGGTCAGCAGCGCCGCCGCCAAAGCACCGACAAACATCGCACCCGAGGATCGGGTCCGGGCGATGAGAAAGGCGATCACCAACCCGGGCAAAACACTGTGACTGATGGCATCACCCACCAGCGACATCCGACGCAGGATCAAGAATTTGCCCACCAGGCCGCAAGCGAGCGAGACCAGGAAGCCCATGAGCATGATCCAGCCGAAGAGACCAAAATCCCGCGTCCACGGCTGCACGAAAACGTGATGCCAATCAAAGGTCGGAAAGAGGTTCATAGGCTCATTTTCCGTAACCCGCGACCGTGGTGGGTCGGGGTGCCTTTTCCCCGCCCCGACGGAGATCTGCCAGCGAAGGGATCGGACGCCCGTGCGGATCGTATTTGGCGAAGCTCAGGCGCCGCTCCAACTCCCGCACGGCATCGGCCCCCAAAACATGTTCGATGCGCTCGGCATCGTCGTGCACATGATCGGGCGGGATTTGGGCGGCCTGCGTCAGGTAGAGTTCCCAGAGTCGGTGATTCCGAACGATCTCACACGCCCGCTGCCAACCCGCGGGAGTCAGGGTCAGCGAGGCCTCATCGGCCCCCATCGTGGCGAGTTGATGGCTCACCAGCATCCGGGCTTCCCGCTCGGAAATCTTCAAGGTAATGCGTCGCCGATCCGCGAGTTGAAGCAACGACACCACGTCCGACCGAAATTCAGCCTCCTCCAGAATGTGAAACACGGCCTTGAGCGTGTTTTCGCGGGCGATGCGGTGCGACTGCGATTTTTCGCGCCACCAGCGAGCAATAATTCCGCGCCGCGGCGCGAATAAAAAAGCCAGACCAAACCCCGAACTGGCCGCCAGCACCATCAACGGACCCGTGGGCAAATTGCTGCCCAGAAACGACAGAAAAGCGCCCATGATGCCCGCCGTCACTCCCAGCAAGGCCGAGAGCGGCAGCAATCGATGGAACCGGTCGGTTAACAAACCCGCGGTCGCCGCCGGGGTGATCAGCATGGCCGAAACCAAAACCACGCCCACCGCCTGGAGCGAAATCACCACCGAAAAGGCCAGCAACACCATCAATAGGTGATCAAACCACCGCGCCGGCAGACCGCAGACCCGGCTGAACACCGGATCAAAGGACACCAGCAACAACTCCTTGTAGGCCACCACCACGATGCCCGTGACCAAGGCACAGACGATCCCCATCAGCCAAAGGTCCGCCGGCTTCAACGCCGCGGCCTGTCCAAACAGGAAAGAGGTGATGCCGCTTTGATTTCCCGTGGGAAGTTTCTGCAGCCGGGTGACCAGGCACATCCCCAGGGAAAAATATCCCGCCAAAACCATGCCCAGAGCCGTGTCCTCCTTGATCCGCGTGGTCCGCGTGATGGCCGAGACGGTCAATGTACCCAACAACCCCGCCAACGTCGCACCAATGAAGATGGCCACGGGATCCTTGCTGGCATTCCATAAGAATCCCAGCGCCACACCCGGCAGCACCGCATGCGACAGGGCGTCCCCCACCAGCGCCATTTGGCGAACCACCAGAAAAGCACCTAACAATCCGCAGGCCAAGCCCAGGAGCACCGCCCCGGCGAGCGCATACCGCACAGAAGGATCCGCCAGTGAGCCAAACCGCAACGCCTGGCCCCACCAGTGCGATTCGCTGACGTTGCCGATCTTGGCGGCTTGTACCGTCGGCAACACCAGCAACCAGCCGATCAGGCCAAGAGCCGATACCCAAAGGCGAAGGCCACCCCGGATCCACGCGGCCACAGATCGGCAAAAATCGAGCAAGGATCGCTGCATCTTACGATTTCTGCCGGACAGCTTCCGCCACTTCGCTCAGAATCGTCAGGCGGCCGCCGTAGGTTTTCTGCAACAGATCATACGTGAAGACTTCCTCGGTCTTGCCGAAAGCCACCACCCGCATGTTCAGCAGAAGCAGCATGTCGAAGTAATTGCGGGCAGTCGGCAGATCGTGGTGCACCACCAGGATCGTCTTGCCCCGGTTCCGCAATTCATGGAGGAGCTCGATGATGGCCGACTCGGTGGCGGCATCGACGCCCGCGAACGGTTCGTCCATGAAATAAACGTCGCTCTCCTGCGCGAGGGCCCGGGCCAGAAAGACCCGCTGCTGTTGCCCTCCGCTCAGATTCGCAATCTGCCGATCGGCAAACGGCAGCATCTTCACTTTTTCCAGACACGCCCGGGCAATGTCGCGGTCCGCCGCACCCGGTCGACGGAACAGTCCCAGCCGCCCGTAGCGTCCCATCAATACCACATCCATCACGCTGACGGGAAAATCCCAGTCCACCGACTCCCGCTGGGGAACGTAGCCAATGCGCTTGAGTTGCTCCTTTACTGGCCGCCCAAAAACCTTCACCCATCCCCCGCTTACGGGCAGCAGGCCCATCGCCGCCTTGATTAAAGTGGATTTGCCGGCGCCGTTGGGACCGAGGATCCCGACCAACTGTCCCGGCGGCACTTTGACATCGATGCCCCACAGCACCGGCCGCTTCTGATACGCCACCGTCAGGTCATGCACCTCCAACGGGACCTGTTCGTCGGCGAGAGATTCCAGCGGATTCGCCATCATCGGAGCGCTTCGATGATGGTGTGAACGTTGTGCCGGATCATGCCGTCGTAGGTTCCTAAATCATAATCCCGCTCACGCCGGCCCAGTACACCCATGGCGTCGGAGAAAAGTTCACCTCCGACCGTAACGCCGGCATCGCGACTAATTCGTTCGATCGTGGTATGCGGCACGCTGGATTCGACAAAAATCGATCGCACATGCTGATCGCGAATGTAGTCGACCAGCTTGGCCATATCGGCCAACCCCGCCTCGGTGACGGTCGAAATGCCCTGAAGGGCGATAACCCGGAAGCCGTAGGTCCGGCCGAAGTAATTGAAGGCATCGTGACTCGTCACCAGGATCCGCCGCGCTTCCGGAATCTCAGCGACCTTGGTCTTGACCCATTCATGGAGTTCGCGCAGCGACTTCTGGACGGCTGCTCCACGTTGTTCAAACGCGGCCTTTTCCGATGGACGCAAATTCGACAGGATGGTCACAATGGAGCGGGCGCAGAAACTCCAGGACTCCACGTCGAACCAGACATGGGGATCGAATTGCCCTTCAAATCCCTCGGGGCGCAGCAGCTTTTCCCGCGGCACTGTGTCCGTCACCGCGTGCGCCCGTTTCACCGTGCCCCCCAGCGAGGCGAGGACATCCTGCATTTTGCCCTCCAGATGCAAGCCGCTGTAGAGCACCAGTTCAGCACGTTGAAGGCGAACCAGATCGTCGGCCGTGACCTTGTACAAATGCGGATCCACTCCCGGCCCCATCAACGTCTCCACCGCCACCGCGTCACCGCCAATGCGCTTGGCAAGGTCCGCCACCATTCCCACCGTGGCGACCACGGTGATGACACCCGTGGCTGCGGGTGCGGACGCGGGTGCCCCCGATCGATCGCAGCCCGCCAACACCGCTGCCGTCATCAGGAGAAATTCACGCCGCCCAAACCGGACCGCCCCCTGTCCCGCCTCGTTTTCCATCATTACAGATCGCACCGGTCCCCAACATCGGGAGGCGAAGGTGTAAAATCAATAATTTGTTTTAACGTTAAAACATTTCATGCACCCGGTGAATCACCGGACGACGCGAATCGATGCTCCCGTGCGGTCCAGGCGTCCACCCGCCCTTGCCGGAGGTTTCTCCGGGACCGTTCTTCCACTGGCGTGGATATGACACTCTTCTGACAACTCGCCGGTCGGACCGGCGCTAAGTAAGTCCTGTGAAAAAGCTATTTTATGTATCGGCCCTGGTGGCTGCCCTCGCGGTGAACCGCATGAACGGCGCCGAAAGCGCTGGAGTGATCGAGAAGACGTTCCAGGAAGGCTTGATCGCCGAGGAGTCGCAACGCGATCTCCCCGCCGCGATTCGGGCTTACGAAAACGTGGTCTCCCTGGTGGACGCCCAACGTTCCGTGTCGGCGACCGCCATCTACCGACTCGGGGAATGCTACCGCAAACTCAATCGCTCCGGCGAGGCAGTAGCCCAGTACCAGCGCCTGCTGCGCGATTTCCCCGGCGAAGCGGTCCTGGCCCGTCTGAGCCGGGAAAACCTGCAAAGCCTCGGGGTCACCGAAGCGCCGTCCGCCCCGGCGACTACCGATCCGCTGGCGAAACCGGCGGCGACTCAAAGCCCCGGCTTCAGCTCAAGCCCAACCGGAAAACTCACCGACGAAATCGCCCGCCTGGAAGCGCAGCTCCGGATCTTTGAAGGCCGGGGATTCGACGAGGCCAAGGTGCTCGCACTGCAACAGGCATTCGCCGACGCCGAACTCGCTGAGCTCAGTCGGAAAATCAACGAAATGGATCTCCTACGAACTGAGAAATCAGCCGTGCACGGGCCGGACGATTCGAATGTGAAATCAGCTAATGCCGCGCTGGAGATATTGCAGATGCGCATCATGCAGCGTTGCGAAACCGTTCTCCGGGCGCAGCGAATCCGGATTGACACCCTGAAAGCCGCCCTGCCCGGAACCGTGGTATTTTTCGGCGAGATTTCCGGTTCCGTGGAGATTCCGCCCGGCACGACACTGACTCTGTCCAGTGCCCTCGCTCAGCTCAAACCCAACAAAACCGCCAATCTGAAGCGCATCCGGGTCCTCCGATCGGCCGCACCGGGTGGGACCAATCAGGTCTTAACGATTAACCTTCCCGAGGCCCTCCGGGCCGGTGGAGAAACCAGCGACCTCCCGCTGCACGCGGGCGATCGGGTGGAAGTGCCGGCCTTGGTGTTCTGATCACCAAGCGCCTCTGCTCCACCATTCCCTCCCCACCATGCTAACCGACCCGAGCCAACGGCCACCCGGACGCTTTGCCGTGCTCGCATTGTGCCTGGTGCTGCCGGCATTGGGTTTGGCCGTCATGGCGGCGCGGACGATGGCCTTGGACCGCCGGCTGGCCGAGGCGGAAGGACGCACTCAACTGCAGAACTTCGCCAACGCGGTGGCGACCCGCCTAACCAATGCATTTCACCTCATCCAACCCTTTCCGCTGCGGTCCGGTCGGCCGGCAGGTTCGCCGACCCCGGACGGCGTGGTGTGGATGGAAATCAGCATGGGCCAACGCGCGGAATTGGTGGAACCCGCTCTCGGCATCTGGCCACCCGTGCCCCGCCCTTTGCCTGCCCTCAAACCGCCACTCAAGGATGTTTGGGAGCGCGCGGAGGCTGCGCTGGCCCGCAGCGATTGGCAGCCGGCAGCGACGGCTTATGAACAGTTCATCGAACTGGCCTCCCGTGAAAGCCCATCCGGACCGGACCGTACCCCATCGGTTCCAAGGCACCTGGTGCTGGCCGCTCAACGCGCGGCTCTGGCGGCGACGCGATCGGAAGACGTCCCCACCGCCCTGCGCGTTCTGGATCGGGCGTGGAACGACGCCTGGAATCGTGCGGTGCTGGCCGATGATCGCGCACCCGTGCCGACGGAAGCCGGCGTGAACGCGATGGATCTGCTGGCGCTGCAAACCCTGGAAATCGCGGGCACCAACGGCGCGAGACTGCCACCTATCTGGCAGCGCCTTCCCCAATCCATGCTGGACCTGGTCGCGAGCCAGCCGTTCACACCGCTGCAATCTCGACTCGAAGAACAACTGACTCCCCTGCTACC
Source organism: Verrucomicrobiota bacterium (assembly GCA_947471985.1). Taxonomy (GTDB): domain Bacteria; phylum Verrucomicrobiota; class Verrucomicrobiia; order Limisphaerales; family UBA9464; genus CANIZL01. Next base: position 26,340 of record CANIZL010000058.1, read on the forward strand.
GGCCCTCGCCGCCACGCAGCCCGGCTTGAGCGTTTCCAATCTGCTGGTCCCGTTTCGCCAGCGGACGCTGACCCGTCGGGCCTACCAGGCGATGGTGAGTTTTTTCACCGCTAGAGTTTCGACCAATTTGGTGGAATTGAGGTCCAAGGAGGTGGCCTATTTCCCGTTCGATCGGGATCTCTGGGTCGCGGTGAAGCGGCCCTGGCCGGAATCGATGGACCAACCCAGTTACCTCTACAGCCTCCATCGGCTCGGCGAACTAACGACCGGCGCGGACGCGCTCGACCCGGCGGGCCGCTTCCGCTTACAAACCGATATTGGTCAAACTGGCGCGCATCTTTCGCGACGCGTTCCCGCGGGCGAACTGGGACCGATCACCGCCCGCTGGAGCGGTGAAGTGCGCCCCGGTCTGAGCGTTACCGTCACGGCTGCCCCCGTGGATCCCACGAGCTTCTTCGCCCCCAACCAGCGCCGCGAACAAACCTGGATGCTGCTCGTGTTGGGTGCCGTCGGAGTATCGGTGATCGCCGCCTTCACCACCTGGTGGATGCTTGTGCGGCAACATCGCCTGGGCGTCCAAAAATCGAATCTGATGGCGGCGGTCTCCCATGAACTGCGCTCCCCGCTCGCCAGCGTGCGGCTGCTGGCGGACAACCTGCAGCACGGCCGCGTGGGCGATGAGTCCCGGCGCGCGGAATCGCTCCAGTTGATCGGCCGGGAATGCCGACGCCTGGGCACCTTGGTGGATAATGTCCTGAACCTGACGCGCATCGAACGGGGACGCCAGCACTACGAATTGGCGCCCACCAACCTGTCGGCTCTGATCCGCGAAACAGTGGCATCCATCGCCATCCTGGCGGCGGAGAAGGACGTGCGAATCCAAATTCAAATGCCCGCAGACGCGGAATCCTTGGAAGCCAACGTGGACGGACGCGCCCTGCAACAGGCCTTGGGCAATGTCTTGGATAATGCAGTGAAACACTCTCCAACCGGATCGGGAATCGTCGTCCAACTCAGCCGGCCCAACGGCGCCGGGAACAATCACCCGCCGACGCGACCGTCAGGCCATTTTCGGTTGACCATTTCAGATTCGGGCCCGGGGATCCCGGCGACCGAGCGGGAGCGCGTCTTTGAGCCGTTCCATCGGATTGGCTCGGAACTACAGCGCCAAACCACCGGCGTGGGGATTGGCCTGGCGATTGTCCGACATATCGTGGACGCCCACCAAGGACACGTCTGGATTGAACCCGCCACTCCGACCGGCACCCGCGTGGTGCTCGACCTACCCCTGGATACCAACCTGCCAAAAGCATGAGCCGCCTATTGATCGTGGAGGACGAATTCGCAATGCGCCGCGGATTGGAGGATCTGTTTACTGCCGAAGGCCATCGCGTCCTGTGCGCCGCGGACGGGGACACTGGCTTGGCCGCCATTCTACGGGAAAAACCCGATCTGGTGGTCCTCGACGTCATGCTCCCGAAGCGGGACGGCTTCTCCATTGCGCAAGAGGTGCGCCGGCATGGCAGCACCGTGCCCATCCTGCTGCTCACCGCGAAGGGTGGCGTCGACGATCGGGTCGCCGGATTGGATGCGGGGGCGGACGATTATTTGGCGAAACCGTTCAGCCCCGCGGAACTGCTCGCCCGGGTGCGCGCACTGCTCCGCCGCTCCACCCACACGGATGAACTACCCCGCACCTTGAAATTGGGAGACGTCACCCTCGACTTTGTGAAACAGATCGCGACGCGGCTGTCCATGCCTCGAAGTGAGGTCACTGCAGTTCCGCTGAGCCCAAAGGAATTCGCCATGCTGCGCCTGCTCGCTGCGGCCGACGGCGGGGTGGTTTCGCGCGAGCAGTTTCTGGATCTGGTGTGGGGTTACGGGGCGTTCCCCACGCACCGCACGGTGGACAACTATATTCTCAGCCTGCGGCAAAAGCTGGAACCGGATCACGCCTCTCCCCGGTTTCTGCTGACGGTGCATGGCCAGGGATACCGGTTGGGCACCGCCTTCCGGAGCTGATCCTCACGATCACCCCGGGGGGGGGGCGGGAAAGTGCCGACCGACTACCGCACCACTTCGTACGCGTAGCCCTTCAGGTATTCCGTCTCGGCGATCGATGGCAGGATCGGATGATCGGGGCTTTGGGTGTAGGTGGCCACCCGCCGCAGCAGACGCCGCTGATCGAAGGCCGCTGCCAGGATCACATCCTCGAACAACCGGCCATCCACATGATGCGAACAACAGAACGTGGCCAGCGTGCCGCCGGGTTTCAGCAGCTTGAGCGCCCGCACATGGATTTCCTTGTACCCGCGCAAAGCATCGGGCACCGAGGCGCGATTCCGCGTGAAGCTCGGCGGATCCAGCACGATCAGGTCGTACTTCGGCACCAATCGTTCATGCGGGGGCGTGAAGGTGTTCGCCTTGAACCAATCGAACACATTCGCGACCTCGAAGGTGCACCGATCGGACAGACCATTGACCTGGGCATTCGCCGTAGCCGCCGCGACGGCATCGGCACTTTGATCCAGTGCGTGCACCGAAATCGCCCCGGCGCGGGCCGCATGCAACGCGAAGCCGCCGAGAAAACTAAAGCAATCCAATACCCGCGCCCCTTTGGCCCGGGTGGCGACCGCCGCGTAGTTGACCTGCTGATCGAGATAGATGCCCGTCTTGTGCCCCCCACCGACCACGGCCGAAAACTTCAAGCCGTTCAGATCAATGTTCACCGGCTCGGTCACTTCACCAAACAACGGTCCGCTCACTTCGGGAAGACCCTCAAACTTGCGGGAGGCAATGTCATTGCGCTCCAGGATCGCCCGGGGCGAAAACACCGCCCGCAACGCCGCGACAATCAAGTCCTTGCGGCGGTCCATCCCGAGGGAACTCGTCTGCAAAACCAGTACATCCTCGTATTTGTCGATAATCAATCCCGAGAGGAGATCCGACTCCGCATTGACCACCCGGAACGAAGCCGCTCCGGGGAGGGCGCGCCGGCGCACGTCCAAAGCGGTCCGGATGCGCTGTTCAAAAAAGGCCTGATCGACCGTGATTTTGTCGGGCGAAAGGATGCGAACGCGGATGCGCGAGGCGGAATTGTAAAAGCCCACGCCGAGCGTGCGCTGGCGGTGGTCTTTTACTTGTACCAGTTCGCCATCGACCGTCGGGGTCACGGCCCGAATGATGGAAGAATCGTACACCCACGGGTGGCCGCCGAGGATACGGTCGGCTTCACCAGGCTTGAGAATAATCGTCGGATAGGAGTCCATAGCTTGTAAACAGAACCCTCACCCTAGCCGATCAGGCGCGGGGTGTCAGGTTTCTGCGCCGGAAATCATCCGCCCGGCCTACTGTCCCCCGCCCGCTGCCTTGCCGTCGGGCGCTTCATAAAGCCGGGCCAATTCCCGCAATAAGCGCTCCAATTCAAGGTAATACGCGTCCGCGGCCAGCCCTTCCTTGCGTTCCCGGAGCCGGGCAATTTCCAGTTCCAATTGATCACGCCGGGTGCGCTGTTCCGTCGACAAGGAAAGATCCTCCGCGCTGCGCACCAGGTGCAACTGCGCGGCCCGGGTGCCGTCCAGGGAGGCGCCTTCCTTGGATTTTTTGGTAGCCCGAGTCCCGCGAAACCAGTCGGCGGGGGTTCCCAAGCCATCGCCATTGTCGTCAATCAATGCGTGCTCCGTCAGCAATCGACCCTCCGTCTTGTAAAACTCCGCGACCTGCGCCGACGCGCTGAGAAAGGCCTCCAGCACCGAGGTTTGTCCATCATGATCCAGATCCGCCGCCAGATCCGCAATCGACTGGGCGAGCCGATCACCAAATCGGGAAAAATTCTGCTCGAAGCCGCTGCGGGTCGACGTGATGATCACCCGGTTGGTTTTGGACAGGGCCTTGAGAAAAGGCGCGCTGGCGGAGGCGGCATTGATCACCACCAACGGGCGCTGGAAGGGCTTCAGCCATTCGCCGAGCTGGGTCATGGTCAAATCCGGCCCCACGAGGTTCACGCGCGCGATCTCTCCATTGAAGGTGCCGTGACCGATCAATACGAGCCACAACGGTGCCGCGCCGGTTTTTGGTTCTGCCTCCAAGGCGACCCGCAGCAGTTCGAGCTGATTGGTCTGCGCTCCGTTCTGACCGTCCAGCAACGTTTGCCGGGCCGACGCCCGTTCGCATGCGGCCGTCCACGCCACCGCCTGGCGCACGAAATTCGTCTGGTAATCCGCCTCGCCCACGGCACCGACCACGATGACCACCGAGGGAGCATCGCCCGGCACCTCTTTCGCCAATGCCCGCGCTGCCAAACCCCACGCCCACGAAGCGAGCCACAGAGCGAGCCCGCTCCGCCACGCCGGTTGGATACCCGCAAATAGATGAACGCTCACGCCAATCCTTTCCAGCGTCGCAGTCCCCACTCCGCCAGGAACATGACCAACGCAAAGGCAAACAAGATCGGGGTGTTCCAGAGCGGACGGGACCACGGTTCCATGACCGGGGCCGCCCGCGTCGGCAACGCCTTCACAAAGGCTTCCAAGCCGGTCGCGGACACAATCTCGCCGCCGGTCTGACGCGCCAGATCCTCGAGCAACCGCACATTGGGCACGAGCGAGCGAAACTCTTCCGCCGCCAGATCCGTACTCCAGCCGGCTTCCGCCCGACCAACTTCAGCCCCCACCGAATTGGTCACCGATGCCAGCACATGGTACCCCGCCGCCACGCGCGGAACGAAGACCGCCTCATAAACGCCCGGCTCATTGCCAGCCGCCTCGGCGATCAGGTGGAGCGAGTTGGTGCCCGCCAGCAAATTGGTCGTCATGACCGTGCGGATCTCCAGACTGACCGTCGCATTGTCCAACGGTTGAAATCCCTGATCCCGCACCCGCACCTGCAGCTTCATCGCGCCATTCGGATCGTCCGGCTGCGGTTCGGTCGTCAACTCCACGCGATTGGGCACATCCGCCACCAGCCAGCGCATGAGCTGGCGCCAGGACTTGTCCATGTCGGCGTGCGCGGCGGCGTTCTGCATCCCCCAGCGCCAGATGTCCCCCACCGTCAGCGCCGCTGTGTGGCCCCGACCAAACCGCTGCACCACCAGGGCCGGTTGCACCTGCCCCGAGTCATCCGTGACGGTCGCCACCACACTGGCTCCGGGCTTGATCTGCCGCACCCGATTGAGCACGCCGAACGCGGGCATGGCCTCCAACCGGCCATGCTCCTCGCCTTCATTATCGCGCAACCGGGCCCACGGTTGCAGCCAACCCTCCCGCGATAGCTGAAATTTCCAACCACCGACCGGCTTGACGTCGTCCGTCCGATCCAGATAAACCGGCAGCATATCGCCGGCGGGCGTACGTTGATAACCACCCTGCTGGAAGGATTCCATTCCGCCCAGCATCAGCACACTGCCGCCCCGTTCCGAGACGAATTTCGGCAGTAACGCCATCTGTTCCGGCCGAAAGAAATCGGCTTCGACATCATCGAGAATGATCGCGTGGTAGGCGTACAGTTCTTCGGCGGTCTTGGGGAATCCGCCCTGCAGTTCTTGTTCGTCGCGGGTGTTTATCCGGGTCAGAACAGGCTGATCATAGCGCTCGGTGGTCTCCCGCCCCTGATCGCCAAAGCCACGAAACAGCGGATTGCTGGTCTCGCCGCCCCGCCCGCGAAAATCGAACTTGGGCTCGCGTTTGGCCACCCGGATGAGCCCGACCATCTGCAATTGCGGATCCTCGGCGACCGCACGGTTCAAAAATTTAAACTCCCAGTTGGGACGCCCGGCCACATAAAGAATGCGATACGGTCCGTGCCCACGATCCACCGCCAGCACCCGTGAATTATTGGCCTCGGTGGCCTCCACCGGCGGCGGCGTCCCCGGCGGCGAGACACCCGCCACCTGCATGCGGTAGAAGGAGACGCCGGGGCGCTCAGGCTTCAATTGAGCCCGGAAAGGCGTCACCTCACTGCTGGCCCGTCCCGTCAATTTCTGCTCCACCACCAGCTTGCCCGCCTGGTCATAGAGCCGCGCCGCAATCGGGGCGCCGGTAAAACCCGTCGCCTGAATCTCCCCCTGCACCGTCACCGGCGCATCTTCAAACACCGTCTGACTCGCCGTCACCTGCTGCAGCGCCAGATCCCGCGTGGGCTTCTGACTGCCGACCACCACGGGAAAAACCGGCGGCAGACCGGGAATCACCGGCACCGTCCCGTGGATGTCCGTCGCGTTGCCGTCCGTGAAAAGCAGGATGCCCGCCAGCGGCCGTCCCTTGAAACGTTCCGCCACCGTCCGCAGGGCGCCGCCGATGGCGGAGGATTTCCCCTCGAAATCCAGCTCGCCAAAGCTCCGCGCATTCTGCAGTCGCGCATCGAAGAGATAACGCCGCACTTCGAAATCGCCCTCCAGACGGGCCTGCCACGGTGCCTTCCCGGGGTCGAGCCACTCCTTCAACACCTCGCCCCGCGAGCGATCCGATCCCGGATCCCGAATGCCGAGTCCCTGGCTGTTATCGGCAATGATCGCGTAAATGTTGGCACCCGGGCGGGCGCGCTGGCCGGTCCACATGGGTTCGAGCAGGCAAAGCCCCAGGGCGATGAGCCCCAGCGCCTTCAAGAGGAAGCACGCGGCGCGGATGGACCGCGGGGCCGTGCGATAGCTCCACCCGAGCGCCACCAGCAGGGCGCACCACCCGACCACCACGGGCAACAGCCAACGGGAGCCGCCAAAGAATAGGGATGCGAGCACAGTCATGCCGGGAAAGTCGGCCGGACCTGGCCCCGCCGTGCGGCGTAACGAAATAGCACAGTCATGAGTCGCCTATCTCTCCTTGCCCAATTGTTCATAATAGCGCCGCACCAGCTCGGCATATTTGTTGGGCACCGGATCGCGATCCAAGGGCACCAACGATTCCCGCGAGCCGCGCCGCGCCAGCTCCTCATTGATCCGGGTGCGCACCTCGACCAGCGGACGGACGACCTTGAGATCCATGGTGGCCCAATCGGGCTTCTTGCCCTCGCGCTTGAAATCAATCCGCATCTGCCGGGCCTGATCCCGGGCGGTCGCCACCTGCGTGCGCAGGTCGGGTTGATCGACCATCTCCTCAACGTCGCGAAGCCGATCCGACCATTCGCTGTATTGGCTGCCCGTGATGGGACCAGCACCCTCGGGGGTTTCGCGGCCACCGCCGAAGAAGCTGGAGAGATCTTCCTCGCGCTGGGCGCCCGTCGGCCGATCGCCTCCGAGCCGACGCGGTTGCGGCCGCCCCGGTTGCGCCCGGTTCGGTCCCCGTCCTGGCTGACCTCCGGGTCCCGGTTGCCCGCCTTCGGGGGCGTTGGCTTCGGCGGTCGACGTCGTCGCCTGCCCCGGCTGCTCGCCCGGTTGACCGGGTTGACCGGGTTGACCTTTTTGACCGGCCTGGGCTTGTTGGCCCGGACGTCCTTGGCTAGGAGCCTTCCCTGTACCCTGACCCGGTTGCTCTCCCGGCTGTTCTCCGGGCTGATTTCCGGGCTGATTTCCGGGTTGATCTCCCGGCTGTTCTCCCGGTGACTTCCCGGGCTTATTCCCTGCCGCGGATTGCCCGGGTTCCTGGCCATCCGGACTCGGCGCTCCATCCGGCGACGGCGCAGAGCCCGGTGATCGTTGCGCGGACGGACGGCCCCGACCGGCGGTATCCGGCTTGGCGCCCTCCGCATCGCCGTCCTTTGGCTCGCCCTCCCCGGCGGCTTTTCCTTCACCCGGTCCGGCTTGCGGCGCAGGGGCTCCCCCGGGATTCCCTCCGGCCGCCAAGGCGGTCGGTGCATTCGTATTCGACTTCGCCGCCGAGCCGCGTTCGCCCGGCTTCGGCGATCCCGGAGAGCCCTTGCCACCCGCAATGCCGTTGGTGCCGTTGGTGCCGTTGGTGCCGCGATTTTGCGCCAACTCCCGCTGCAACTGATCGGTCAGCGCGTCCAATTCCTGGCGTGCCTGACGCAGCGTCTCGGTGTCGTCCCCCAATACACTTTCCGCGGCTCGCTCGACCCCGCGATTCAGCGTCTCGATATCCTTCGCGGCCAGTTGCTGCAGGCCCTGGGCAATTTCCCGCCCGCCGCGCTGCGCAAACTCCTCGGCCGCCTGCAGACTCTTCGCACCCTCGCCTTCGGCGATCTGCTTCATACGGGCACTGCCGCTTTCCGACAACACACCGTCGCGCACCAACTGGTCGCGCATTTTCTTCACATTGGTGGCGTCGTCCGTGGCGAACTTGCGCAGGGAGTCGTAAAGCTGGCGCGACACTTTGGGTTCGGACGTTTCGGTGCGCTCCGACAATTCCGTGGCGCGGGCCACCAGATTGGTCATGCGCTCGCGTTGTTGGGCCAGCCGTTTGGCGAGGGCTTCGCTGTCGTCGGTCGCCGACAGCGACTTCTTGCCCGTATCCGCAATTCCCGGGAAATCCCGGGCCAACTCCGCCTGTTGGCGGGCGAGTTCCCGGCTTTCGGCCCGCAATTGTTTGAGCTCCTCAGCCAGCTGAGTGGAATTCTTGCGCCGCAGATCTTCCCGCAGGTCCTGGAGCTGTCGCTGCGCCCGGGTGCCCGAACTCAACGCCTGGGAAACTTTTCCCTCGCCGGTGGCTTCGGCCGCCTTCTGCAGCTCGCTGCGGGTCTGCTCCAATTGCTGCCGCTGCTCCGCCATGCGCGATTGATTCTCCTCGCGCTCCATCCGCTGCTTCAATTCGTCCACATCCGCCAGCGTCTGGCGTTGCTCCTCCTCCAGCCGTTTCAATTGGCGACGATAGGCATCCCGCTCCGCCTCCGTCCGCGCCTCCTGGAGCGCGGTCTGAAGCTCCTTGAGCTTCGAATTCATGTCCTCCTGCCGCCGCGCCAACTCCGCCAGCCGATTCATCACTTGTTGCTGCTCGCGTTGTTCCGGATTCTGGGTCGCCTTCGCGTCCCGTTGGGTCTCGTAACGCTTGTCGGATTGTTCCAGATCGAGCTGCTCCATCTGCCGATCCGACGCCTGTTCACCTTCCCCGGATCCGCTTTGGGATTTCTTGCCCTTGGAAACCTCCGTCTCTCGCCGACGCAGTTTCAGCAACGCATCATACGCCAACTCCTGAGCGGCCAGCGCTTTCGGCAGGTCGCTCGGGGACTTCGCCGCCCGCAGTTCCTTCAGGGCCGTTTCCATCTGCTCCACGACTGTGGCCCACTGACCGCTGGAACGGGGATCGTTCTGCGAATCCATGGATTTCCGGGCCTGTTCGACCGCCTGCTCCATGCCGTCGCAGATCACCTTGAGATCTTCCGCAAAAGAGACCGGGCCGGCCGGCCGGGCCGCCGTCGGCGATGCGGAAGCCCCCGATCGACGGATCGGGGTCCCACTCGATCGCGGGGCACGAACCGGCGCCGGCGTTGTGTCGTCCCGAACTTGAGCTGCCCAATCCGGCTGCAAATGGAGCCACTTCTCTCGGAACTCAGCGGAGAGCAACCGACCCGGGCCTTGGTTCGGCGCCGTCCAGGACCCGGAAGTCGCCCGGGGCTTCTCCGGGGCCGTGGCGGGTTTGGCCTCCATCGCTGGCGGGGTGCCCGAACCGCCCCGCGGACCGCTGTACTCCCGTTGCAATTTCCACGTCGCACTCAGAATCTGTTTCTGCAATTCCGCGAGCTTCTTCATGCCGCCACCGCCGGCACCTTCCCCACCCTCGCCACCGCCGCCCTCGCCCTCGCGAAACACCGTTTCGAACGGCCGCACCTCACCAAAAAACATGTCCCCCTGATTCCGGCGCACCTGACCGTCGGGGCCCAAGTCTTCCGCCCAGACAAACCAGGCGAGCAATTGATCGGGATGAAGGCCCAGTTCCTCCAGGCGCAAATCAAACTGGAAGGGTGTCTTGGTCTGTGCGGGCAGATTCGTGCCCAACTCGATCATCCGCACCTCGCCGCCCGCCACCGTGTAGGCGATGCCAAATGCAGGGATGCCAAAATCATCCCAGACCGTTCCTTCAAAATGCAATTCCTCGAGCGGCGACGGCTTGACGTCCCCCTTGGGCGAAGCCAGCCGCATTTCCGGAATGCGATTCTTGAGGGCTTCCATCACAAACACCGACGACACTTTATTGGTCCGCCCGTCGGCATCCACGAGTCGAAGATCATAAGTCGCCGAGGCCGTCAGCACATGCTGAGCGAGTTCCACCATGGCCCGATTGGTGCCGGTCTGAAGCGTCAGTACGGGCTGATTCGTTCCCCGCGGAACCAATTGCGCGGATTTCACCGGCTTATTGAGGTTCAGCCACCAGTTCACCCGGGTGCCTTCAATGGCACTGAGGCGTTTGGTGTCGTCGATGCGCTTCGTTGCCAGCCGCGTATAGGCGGGATACGTCAGCTCCGCATCGGCCCGTTCGAGGCGCGGATGCTCATAGACGGTGACTTGATATTCGGCGGTGGATTGCCCGGCATATTCGACGTGGTAACTCAAGTTTTCGCCCACCTCGCGCAGGCTGCCGCCAAAAACCGGATCCTGCAGATTGCGCTTCAAAGCGCTCCGCTGGACGGGTCCCTGTCGCGGCCGAACGACCAGTTCGGCATCCTTCGGCACCTCGCCGCCAAACCGGGCCAGCACGATGAGACTCTCGCCCTTTTCCAGCTCCACATTACCGGGCGTCACCTCGACGCCGCTCCGGACCAGCAAGGGAGACTTCGTCGATTCCATGCGACGAACGAACGGCGTGTAGTTCAACCGCAGCGTGGCCATCACCAGCAACAACGCGAACACCGGCAACAGCGCCGTGGCGAGGAGCCGGCGTCCGGGAACCGCCGTGCGCCAATCGTGCTGCGCGTCGTGGGCCAGCGCCCGGGTCACGACCCGTTGTTGCAGCGGCGGCAGCGGACTCCCGGGTTCCGGGGTCAATTGGCTGGCCGTCCGGACCAGGCTGTTGAGTTCAGGAAAGGCCGCTTCCACAGCATCCGCCGCCGCCCGGACGGAAACCACCCGCCTCGCCTCGCGCCACCAACAACCGAGCGTGACGCCCAGCGACACCACCCCCAGGATTGGCACCGTCAATGGCGAACCGACACCGAGGCTCCGCATCGCCAGCCAGACCAGTCCCATCACGAGGGTCAGAGCCAGCCAGACCACCGCGGTCGCCCGCGCCACCCGCAGCCACCGCTGCCGCCGCATCACCGGGATCAGCCGCGATTTCAATGGGGAATCATTCATGGTTTACTCCGGTTTCTTCCAACTGCCTCATGCCGCTCCGGCCTTCCGCGCCGTCCAGCCGGCAATGACGGTCTCACCCAGCAACACTGCCAAAGTTGCCACGACAAACCAACGCCACAGTTTCTGCCGTCCCTCGGCCTCTTGACTCTGCAATTCCGTCTTGATCCGCGACTGCTCACCCGCCGCGGCCGGCGACGTCGGGTGCCGGACCGGGGCGCCCCAACGTTCCAGTTCATCGACCGACAGCGGCACGGTGCGGGATTCCAGCGGATCCAAATTGGCCGTGTACCGGAAGGTAATTTTCCCGGCCCGCAGGGAATAGACGCCCGGCACCTCGGCCACCGGCAGATTGGTCACCATCCGCCCCAGAGATACCGGTGCTCCGGACGGTCCCTGCAACGTGATGTCGGTCCCGTCGCCGACGAATCCCGCCGGCAATTCCGGCGCATCTCCAACCAGGGTTTGCCCCGTGGTCGTGACGGCGCCACCGGCCATTTCGAGAATCGAATAAATGAACGGCACAAACTTGGTGGATAGCGCGAACTGACTGTCTTCGGGATTCCAGCCGGAGGTCAGCAGGAGGATGCGTCCGCGACCGGCCGGAATCTCCAGCAAGGCCGGATCGCCCGAATCAAAACCCGCCACCACGCGCGCCCCTGGCAGCGCGTCGGCCGACACCTGCCGGTACTTCCAAAAATGGATGCGGGTGAAATCGCTGAAGCGCGGATCCGCGAACGGCGCAAAACAGGGATGCCGAAAATCCAACGTGCCGAGCATCGCGTAGTCCCGGACCACCGCTTCCGACACCGGCAGCGATTCCACTCCGACCAACTGGGACGCTGTCGCCGCCATGGCCGGATTTCTCAGTGCTACCAGCAACAGCTTGCCACCCATTACGCGCCGCCGGATCTCGGCCGCGGTTTCCGCCGGAATCGCGCCCGTCACCACGTACAGTACCGCCGCTTCCAATTCCGCGGGAGTCACCGGCTGTTCCGGCGTCCGGGCGATCAACGTCACGAATTGCCGACGGGTCGCCGGCAGTGTTTCCCGCAAAAAGGAAGCCGGTTGCCGACGATCACTCGTCGAGTCCGTGCCCCAATAAATCACGCTCGACCGCACCGGTTCCGGCGGCACCACGTGGACCAGATTATCAAACGGCTGTCCGTCGCCGGTCAGGAGAATGCGGCGGGCATCGACTCCGTTGGTCGGCACCACCACGCGCAACGTGCGATTCTGGCCCGCAGGGACGTACGCGGCGACCGGCGCCGGATCCGTCACCAACCCCGTCCCTTCGGCATTGGCCCAGTTAACCTGGAACTGCTCCGACTTCGCATCACTGGTATTGCTGATGCGGACGCGGACCTGATTGGTGGCCAGGGAGTCTGCCTCTCCCGCCTCAGGCAACCATTGAACGGACGCATTGCCCGGCTTTTTCGCCGCCAACGGAGCCACCACCAGCTCCATTTCTTTGGGCCACTCATAGGACTGGAGGACCTCCAAATGACTCCCCGACTGCAAATCGCTGAAGAGCACGACGCGGCGAATACCCGGCGCTTCCTTGCCCGCGGATTCCGCCAGCAGGTCGCTGGCCCGGATCAAGGCGGCTCCCAGATGCGTGCCGAGCCAGCCCGGTTGCCGGTCCGCCAACCGCCCTTTCACCAAAGCGGCCCGCTCCGACACCGGGGTGCGCTGCCAATCCTCAAAGGAGACCAGCACTTCGGTGGACCGGGCAAACGTCAGGACGGCCACCTCATCCGCAACTCCGGCCCCCTGCGCCAGGGCTTCCGCCTGACGCCGCGCTTCGTTCCACAAGTCATCGCGGCGCATGCTGGCGCTGCTATCCAGCAACAAAACGATCCGTTGGCGGGTCCCGTTCGCTTCCAGGCCGCTGGGCGGTTGCTTGAGAAACGGCCGGGCAAAACCCAGGGCCATCAGTCCCAGGGCCAGACATCGCAATGCCAACAGCAGCCAGTGCTCAATCCGACTCCGGCGGGTCAACCGCGGCGGCGTGGCGAACAAAAACATCAACGAACTGAACTGCGTCTGCTCCTTCGTCGTACGCCGGATCAGGTGAAAGAGAATCGGCCCGGCCAGGGCCAGCGATCCAATCAGGAAGAGTGGGGCGAGAAAACTCATCAGTGGGGTTATCCCGGAGATTGCCGACGCTCCACGCGCGTCTGGTGCAGTCGCTTCTGCAGGTATTCAAAGACCGCCAACTCCAGCGGTTCATCGGTGCGCAACGCATGAAATGCCACGCCCAATCGTTCCGCGACACCGCGCAGCGCGCTGCCGTGGGCCGCCAAAGCCCGCTGGTACCGCTCCCGTACCGCCGCCGGATCGACGTACATCTTCTGCCCGGATTCCAAGTCCTCGAACACGACCGCATCGCGGAAATCGAAGGACAATTCCCGGGGATCCAGGACCTGAAACAAAACCACCTCATGCCCCACCGCGGTCAGGGTGGCCAGATGCCGTTCCCAAGGCTCGAGGGGGGCCAGAAAATCCGAGATCACCACCACCATCCCGCGACGTCGCAGCGCGCCCGCCAACTGCTGCAGCGGGAGCACGAAATCGGTGCCCGTCCCGGCCGCCGGCCGCTCGAGCGCACCGAAGATCCGCCGCAGGTGTCCGGTCCGATGCCGCACCGGCAACATGTCCCGCAGCTCGGCGTCAAAGGTCAACAGCCCGACGGCATCCCCTTGTTGATAGACGAAGTAAGCCAGGGTCGCGGCCAACGTGGCGGCATATTCGGCCTTCGTGTAGCCCGCCGACCCGAAGGTCATCGAGCGGCTTTGATCCACCACCAGTTGAAAACGGAGATTGGTCTCGTCTTCGAATTTCTTGATGAAGTACCGATCACTCCGGCCGTACACGCGCCAGTCCAAATAGCGCGGATCATCCCCGACCGAATACTGTCGATACTCCGTGAATTCCGAGGAAAAACCGTGGTACGGACTCCGGTGGATGCCGCTCCAGAACCCCTGCACCACGGCCCGGGCGCGCAACTCCAGACTCCGGATTCGCATGAGCGTTCCCGGATCAATGAGCTTCGCCGAGCTCTTCAGAGGTGCCGAAGGGGCGGCCATTATTTGGCTCCTGGGGTTCCTTCCGGACCGGGCACCGTTTCGAGGAGGCGCTGAATCAGCTGTTCCACCTGCACGCCTTCCGCTTCGGCGCGGTAGTTCAGGAGGATCCGGTGACGCAACACGGGGACGGCGAGGAAGCGAATGTCGTCGGCGGTCACATGGGTCCGTCCCTGAAGCAGCACCCGCGACTTGGCTCCGAGAATGAGATTCTGACCGGCCCGGGTGCCTGCGCCCCAAGTCACCCAGTTTTTCACGAAGTCCGGACCGCCGGACTGCCGGGGGCGGGAAGCGGCCGCCAGCCGGACGGCGTACCGGGCCAGTTCCTCCGCCACGGGCACCTGCCGGACCAGTTGATGAAACCGGAGAATATCCGCCCCGGAAAACAACGGCACGATCGGCTCACCCCGCCGCCCCGTGGTGCGCAGCACCACCTGCACTTCATCGTCCTCGGGCAGGTAATCCATCACCACGTTCAACATGAACCGATCGAGCTGCGCTTCCGGCAGCGGATAGGTGCCTTCCATCTCGATCGGATTCTGGGTCGCCAGCACGAAAAACGGCTCCTCCAGCGTGTGACGAACACCCGCCGCAGTGACCTGGTGTTCCTGCATCGCCTCCAGCAGCGCTGCCTGGGTCTTCGGCGGAGTCCGGTTGATTTCATCGGCCAACAACAGATTCGCAAAGACCGGTCCGCGGACAAAGGTCATCGTCCGCACCCCGCCATGATCCTGCAGAATCTCGGTCCCGGTAATGTCCGCCGGCATCAGGTCCGGCGTAAATTGGATCCGTTGAAACTCCAATTGAAAAACCTGGGCGATGGACTTCACCAGCAGGGTCTTGGCCAGACCGGGCGCACCGGTAATGAGGCAATGCCCGCCGGCAAACAGCGCCACCAGGATCTGCTCGATCACGGCCTGCTGACCGACGATGGACTTGCCCAATTCCCTCTCGATTTGCGACCGCCCCGCGGCGAGTCGGTCGGCCAGTTCCAGATCCGTCGGCGGAGGTGGCTCCACCGGCACACTCACGGCCGGCGGTTCAGGGATCGGTGGCGGCGCGGAGACAGGAGGCAGTTCCGGTGGGATGGGAGATTCCATAATCAGATAGCAATAAGCGGGTGCCGACGGTCAGTGGGTCATGACGTAATAGATGACATTGATTCCCAGGGGATAGGAGATCTTTTCGGAGAAATTGTGGAAGTAGTAGTCGCTCTCCCCCTCGCGCTCCCAGCCGTCGCCGTTGTCGGTATTGTGGGTCGCCAACACCATGAGGCGCCCATGGTCATCGTTGATGCCTCGGTGGTGCACCACCTGCGCATCGGAACGTTCCCAGGTGACGTGGGAGTATTCACTCTCGATTCCCAGGCGAATGTTCGGCACCTGCCCCTTCGACTGAATCGAAAAAACGCCGTGATAAA
>CANIZL010000059.1 GCA_947471985.1 Verrucomicrobiota bacterium
TCGCACGGGGTTCAGATCAATGTACGCCGCCAACGTCTGCACCGACGTTGGGGCGTCCTCCACCAGAAGACTCGTAAAACGTTCGGCCCACAGGGTACCGAAGCGGTCGTTCCGTTCGTTGTACCACCGACTGAAGCTTTGCTTGAACTCCTTCATGAAGGCCGAGACATCCCCTTGGCGGGCTTCCACCGACGCCCGGATGGTTGCATCGATCTTCCCCGTCTTTTTCAAGCCTTCCTGCGCCAGCACGGTCCAGACGCCCTGCGGGCCGTAGAACGCCGTCAGCTTCTCCTGCAGGGCCTCCTCGGAGAGTTCGGTCGGTGGGGGAATCCGTACCAGCAGGTGGAAGTGGTTGGACATCATGCAGTAAGTCAGCACCTCCACCCCGCAGAAGCGGGCTAGGGGCCAGAGTAGCTGCACCAACTTCTCCTTCCCCAGGTCATCCAACAGCTTCTGCCCGCCCACAATCCGTGAAAGGCAGTGATACACGGCCGTCTCCCCCACCGGTTTGATCCGCTTCAGTCTCATGTTGTTCTCCGTGATGTTTGCGGACCCCACCCAACGGGGCGGGGTTCCACGCCCTGCTACGAAGAATTCGGGACGGAGTTACAGACTTTTTTACAGGGGGCCTGCCACGATCGCCGGAGGACGGCCGGGGATAGGGAGCCTGGCACGCTGTCCGGCGCACGGGGGAATAGGGAGCGTGGCACCACTTTCAGGCGACAGTGAACCTGGCCCGGTGTTGGTGGAGGTGGACTTTGAACCTGGTACTTTTAGGGGCGTTCGGGACACCTCGATCCGAGATTCAGAATTGAATTGCAACGAAAGTTCGTCGCGCCGAACGGTCGGTGCTCCGCAGCAATCCAAGGAGACCCCTTCCTTAGCTTCTAGAGTGCGCAGCGCATGCAACTCCTCACCACAATACCCAAATCCGGCCTCAACTTCAGCCCGCTTTGCAAACTTGCCCGGCAGAGGTAAGTGTGATGTTGTATCGGTAATCATTCATGGACCAACGATGCCCTCCTAGGCCGCACTGTTCGGCACGACGATCGGCCATTTCATGGGTCCGTATCGTTCTGCCCTGGTTGGCCTTCAGTCTGGCATTGGTGGAATCTGCCGCCGCCGCCCGGGAAATCCCACGTGTCGCCGACCTCTGGTCCTTGCAGCCGGTGGTGAGGTCACCCATCCCGGCGGGCTTTACGGATTCAACAAACGCCGTAGACGCGTTCATCGCGGAAGCTTGCCATAAGCGGGGATTGTCCGCCCTACCGGCCGCTGATCCGCTGGTTTGGCTTCGTCGGGTTTCCTTGGACCTCACCGGCCTGCCCCCCACACCGGCAGAACAGGACCAATTCCTACGCGACACCTCGGCAACCGGGCGCGAACAAGTCGTGGAACGTCTGCTCGCCAGCGAGCAATATGGGGTCCGTTACGGGCGCCATTGGCTGGATGTTCTGCGGTACGCCGATGTCGATAACGATATGCCCGCCGGTCCGGGGATCCACCTGTGGCGAGATTGGATCATCACCGCCCTGAACCATGATCTGCCTTACGACGCGTTCGTGCGCGCCCAGATTTCGGGGAACCGCGCGGCCCGGCGACGGATCATCTCACCTGAAGGACATCTGAGCACCGTCGGTCCACGACCCGAGGATCTCTTCGCGCTGGGATTTCTCGCCCGCGGCGCAGTGTCCCGCGAGAACGCCGATCATCAGCTCGCCTTTTCTGCAGTGGAGACCCTTTCCACAGCCTTTCTCGGCATGACGATCGGTTGCGCCCGCTGCCATGATCACTTTTTCGATCCGCTCAAGCAGGCCGACTTCTATTCCTTGAAGGCGGTATTCGATCCACTGGTGCTGCGTCCCGTGGAACTGGCAACGTCAGCGGAACGTTTTGCCCAAGGTCGAGCGGTGGAAGAACACGACGCCCGCGTGCAGGAAGTCGTAACCGCCATGCGCGAGTACATCGCTCCCTACCACACCCGACTCTATGAAGAACGCCTGAGCGCACTGCCCGCCGACGCCCAGGCCGCCATCCGCAAACCGGCGGCCCAACGCACCGCCGCCGAACAAAAGGTCGCCGACGACTACCATCCCATCCTCCGCATAGATCCGAGCAAAATCAAAGCGGTGATGCCGCCCGAGCGAATACCGCGGTACGATGAATTTCTGAAGCAGATCGGCGCCCTCAAAGCCCCGCCCCCACTGCCGGTGTTCTGGACCGTGGCCGATGACCCGAAACGCGCAGCTGAGAAGAGCTATGTCCTAACCACCGGCGATCCAGCCCGCCCAAAACTCAGCCAGGAAGTAACTCCAGGGTTCCCCTTCATCACGAGCCAACCGGAATTTCGCGACGGCCGGCGGGAAACCCTGGGCGACTGGCTTACCTCGCCCACAAATTCCCTTTTTGCCCGCGTCGTCGTGAACCGAATCTGGCAATGGCACTTCGGAACCGGCTTGCATCCGTCAGCCAATGACTTTGGCGCCCTCGGAGGAAAACCCAGCCACCCCCGACTGCTGGACTGGCTCGCGGCGGAATTCGTGGCGCAGAAGTACAGCATGAAATGGCTGCACCGGCTGATCGTAACGTCCGAGACCTATCGACGGGCCTCCGCCAGCCATCGTGAACAGGACGCCGCCAATCATCGGATCGATCCGGATAACACGTATCTCTGGCGCTTCCCGTTAAATCGCCTCGACGCGGAGTCGCTCCGCGACAGCCTGCTCCAGATCGCTGGAGCTCTGGACCTGACGGCGGGCGGAAAATCCATTGAGGCCAGCACCAACACCCTGGTTCCCCAACGTCGCACGGCCTACGTCCGCCGGGGTTACCAGGCCTCCCGGGAAGTGATGTCCCCGTATCTGCAAACCTTCGACGTCGAGGACGGACGCACCGTCTGCCCCCGCCGCACCCAGACGGTCACCGCCCCACAGGCCCTCTTCCTGATGAACAGTCAACTGGTGGACAACGTCGCCGGACAACTCGCTGAGCGATGGAGGCAAACCGGTACCAACGATTTGGCAGCCCGAATGACCCTGGCGTTTCGCACGGTCTTGGGTCGTCCGCCATCCGAGTCGGAACAAGCAACGGCCCGGGCCTACCTGCAGGACGAAACCGGCACCGAAAAGAACCTCGCTTGGTTGATCCTGAATTTGGATGAATTTCTCTATGTCCCATAACCTCGTCGGTCGCAGCCACGATGCCGGGGCATTCTCCGGTCATTCCCGGCGGCAATTCCTTTTCCAGACCACTGCTGGATTTTTCGGCGCAGCCTTGGGATCCTTGTGGGCTCAGGACGGGCGCATCGCCGGAGCGCGCATCACGCCCGAACTGCCGCCCCGGGCCAAATCCGTCATCTTCCTGTTCATGTGCGGCGGCGTCAGCCACATCGACACGTTCGATCCCAAGGACAACAAGTGGGCAGGGAAGTTGATCGATGCGATCGGCTTCGGGGATAATCTCGCGGAGATGAAACGGCCGGTGATTCCGTGTCGCCGAACCTTCACCCGCTACGGCGAATCCGGGATACCCGTTTCGGATTGGTTTCCGAATTTGGGTGGCGTGGTGGATGAACTCGCCATCGTGCGCTCCATGTGGTGTCACGAGACGAATCACTTTCCTGCGGTCACGGAAATGGCCACCGGGCACCGTGATCGCGTCGTGGAACACGCGTCGCTGGGCAGCTGGGTGAATTACGCGCTGGGCTCGGAAAACCAGAACCTGCCGGCCTTCGTCAATCTGGGCCGCCCCTCGTCACCGATCCAACTGAGCGGTGGCTATCTGGGAGCCGCGTTTGCCGCCACACCCTTTCAGCCTGGTCCGGTTCCGATTCCCGATCTGCAACCACCACCCGGCACGTCTTCTGTTGATCGTGAACGCCGGCTGCGGACCCTCGCAGAACTGAACCGGGGGTTCCGGGAGCAGCATGAAATTCACTCCGCGATCGCCGCACGCACGCGGGCGTATGAACTCGCCGCCCGCATGCAGCTTTCCGCGCCGGAAGCCGTCGACTTCGGCACCGAACCGGAAGCCGTGAAGCGGCTCTACGGGATCGGGGCGAAGGAAACCGATGAATTTGGCAAACGGTTGCTGCTGGCCCGCCGGCTGGTTGAACGCGGAGTGCGTTTCATCCAGGTGTGCCACGCCGGCAACGGCGGTAATGGCGGCTGGGATTCGCACGACGACATGGAAGGCCACGCACCATTGTGCCGGCAGACGGATCTACCGATTGCCGGGCTCATCCGCGATCTCAAACAGCGCGGCTTGCTCGAGGACACCCTGGTGGTCTGGACCAGCGAATTCGGACGCACCCCGTGGTCGCAGAACACCACGGGACGGGATCACAACCCCAAGGGCTTCACCTCATGGCTCGCAGGAGCCGGCGTCCGCGGCGGGACCATCCTCGGGGCCACGGATGACGTCGGGTACCGGGCGGTGGAGTCACCCGTCTACATCAACGATCTCCAGGCGACGATTGTGAATCGCCTCGGCTTGGATCACCGCAAGCTGGAGGTCGCCATTAACGGGCGCCCGGTACGCCTGATTGAAGAAGGCTCCAAGCCGGTTCAGGCGATTCTCGACTGAACCCGAAGCACAACGGCGGGCAACCTTGGAGCGCCATCGCCGACCGGGGCCGTCCTGACAAAAACAACATCCCGGGGAAGCAACCCTCCCCGGGATATACGTCGGCGGACAGAACGACCGCCGCACTCCGAGTGCGAATTAATTCCGGGGCAGTGCGACCTGGCCCGTGCGGGTGAGATCCAGAATTCCGAAATCCTTCAGCAGCATCAGAAACTTCTCGATCTTCGATTCACCCCCCGTGAGTTCGATGGTCAGGCTCGCGGGCTGCACGTCCACGACCTTCGCCCGGAACAACTCCGCCATCTGGCAGATCTCCGCGCGGTTCTGGCCATTGGCCGCCACCCTCACCAGCACCAGTTCGCGATCAATGTAATCGCCCTGGCGGTAATCGATGACCTTGGCGACGTCGATCAGCTTGCTGAGTTGCTTGCAGATCTGTTCCACCGTGGCGTCGTCACCCCGGGTTACGATCGTCATGCGGCTCAGGCTGGGATCGTGGGTGGGGCCGACGTTCAGGGTGTCGATATTGTATCCGCGGCCGGAGAACAGACCGGCAACGCGGGTGAGCACGCCGAACTTGTTTTCGACCAGGACCGAAATGGTGTGTCGCTGCTGTTGCATGTGACGAATCTTGCTGACTTTTGACTGCACTTTCACCGGCTGGGAACGATCCCCAAGGACTGCCGGCCCGCTCCCCCGCCCGCCTGCCGGAATGGACTCCCGGGCAAACGAAACCCCGCGTCCGCGCTACAGGCGGGGATCGCGGGGCGACCTGGGAGCCAACTGGCAACGCCGCAGGCCGCACCTAGGTGCGTACTACTTTGTCGTTGACGGCCGGTTTCACGAGACCCTGACCGTATCGGGCGGGTCCTGCCGGGGCAACGGGTTTTTCCGTGAGGATGCGGACCGCTGGACCGCCAGGCCGTCCGACCTCTCCCCCGACCGCGGCGCCACTTCGGTTTCACAGCCTTCGGGTTCTGTTCCAGTCTCGTTGGATGCAACGCGTGACACTCGAAGTTTTGGTGGACTCCGTCGAGGCGGCCCAAGCGGCCCAAGTGGGAGGGGCGGATCGTTTGGAGCTTTGCCAGAATCTGTTCGAAGGCGGCACGACCCCCAGCGCGGGTCTCATCGAGGCGGTGATCGCCGCCGTGCCCTTGCCCGTCAATGTCATGCTGCGACCCCGCGGCGGTGACTTCTGTTATTCCGACGCCGAATTCGAAGTGATGCAACGCGACCTGGCATTCATCGCCCGGAGCGGAGCGGCCGGAGTGGTGTTCGGCATTCTGCAGCCGGACGGCGCCGTTGATCAACCCCGGTGCGCGAAGGTTTTGGCCGCCGCCCGCCCGCTGAGCGTGACCTTCCATCGCGCCTTCGACGTGGCCCGGGATCCCTTCACCGCCTTGGAGGATTTGATCAAACTGGGTGTTGACCGTGTCCTGACGTCCGGGCAGGAAGCCACGGTGTTTGAAGGGGCGGAAGTTATCGCCGAACTGGTTCGCCGTGCCGCCGGGCGGATCGTGGTGATGCCCGGAGGCGGCATCCGCGAACGCAATGTCGCCCGCATCCTGCAGCAGACCGGTGCCCGGGAAATCCACGTTTCCGCCAGTGGCCCCGTGAACAGTCGGATGGACTACCGCAACAGCCGGGTTCCCATGGGCCGCGAACTGCGGGCCCCGGAGTTCAGTTGGAATTCGGTCGATACCGCGCGGGTGCGGTCCTATCGGAAGTTGGTCGACTGATTCGAACGACCCAACCCGTCCCGCACCAACTTCCCTGACCGCTCAGCGTGCCCGGCGGGTTTCCGCTTCGCCCAACAGCATCCCCGCCAGCAGGAAGGCCAGCCAGGCCAGCGCTGGGATATAGAGCGTGAACTCGGCAAAACTCTGCAGGAACCAGCCCAGCAGCCCCAGCCAGATCGCGAGCGGGAGCGGATCCCAGACCCCGTCTTCGTTCGTCCGCCCCCGACGCGCATAGAACCGTCCCAGGGTCCCCAACAACAACCCCACCCAGCTCAGGTAAAACACCGCCGCCGGCCACCCGGCATCACTGGCCTGTTCCAAGTAATCATTGTGCACCATGCGGGCCATCTCCTGGTCCGCCGATTTCATGGCGGCATAAGGACGTTGAAAGGTGCCTGGCCCCGTACCGAACCAGGGATGGGCGACTGCCGTGCGCCACGCCGCATTCCAGTAATCGAGACGCGCACTGGCACTCGTCGCGCCCTGCTGAAAATAGCCCGCGTGTCGGACAAAAAAGATCCCCAACCCCACCACCAGAACACCTCCCACGGTAAGCCAGCGCGTGCGCACGTTGGCGACCCGGCAAAGCAGCGCCACACCCAAAACCAACAACGCCACCAACCAACCGGCCTTGGAGCCAGTCAGATAAAAACTCGACGCCCCGAGCGCCGCCAACAGGCCGAAGACCAACTGTCGCAACGGTGGGCGTAAACTTTCCGTGCGCGTCCAAGCCAACACCAACGCGGCCGGCATCAGCAGGAGCAATCCCGCTGCCAGCGCATTCGGATAGACCAGCGTGCCGAACACCCGCCGCTTTTCCAGTTTGCGCAAAATGACCGGGTTCGTGTACGGCACCCCGTTCGTCTCAAAAACCAGATTCACCCGACGCAATTCCGCCAGATCCTTCGGCGTCGCATTGGTCCAACCCATCCGGTCACTCTCCCGGTACTCCGCCAGACTGCGGGGAAATTCAAACGCGTATTGATTCGTGGCCCGCACCAGACAATAGACCAGGGCCGCCAACAACCCGGGCCACAGCCAGCGACTGACCCCGGGATCGCGCAGCAGAAAGTAACCCAGGAAAAACGCGGCCACGGTCGCCGTGAAATGAGGCAGCACCAGTCCGGTGAGGACCGCATCGACGGAAGTCTGACCGGACAGGAACTGCCAGCCCAACCACGCCAGTGGCAGGCCGAGCAGCCACCACCGCCCCGGGACCCCAGGCAGGCGCAAACAGGTGGCCGGACGGGTCAGGGCAAACCCGGCAATCGCCACCGGCAGAAACGCGGCAAAAGCCCAACGCAATGGCCACGGCCATTCGGCGAAATCCGCCACGCTCTGGGGCGCATCAAGGTTCCCGTCGAGAACCACGGGATTGCCGAACTTGACCCAGGCCAACCCCAGGAAACATCCGAGCAGCAGTACATAGGCACTACGCAACGACACCCGCCCGAATAAGCCGTATGCCCGGCCGCGAACAACAATGGAACCGGGAAACTATCTTGCCCGTTGCCCCTTTAGCGTGCCTGTCCCCAAAAAAATGCGCCTCGAAAGCCGGCCACATTCCCGGACATTTTAACTTGAGCATTTCGACTGACACCACAAGATGTTGTGCGTGCTCGACATAGTTGATCCCACTAATGGGGCTTCCTCGTCCGAAGCGACCCCCACCCAACGCAACCCCCGACGCCGCTCCTCCGCTCGAAATTCGCCCGCTGCTGAAGCGCGAATTCCCGCGGAGACGGTGTCTGCCAGTAAGGTGAAGAATTATGTTCTGGATACCAACGTCCTACTCCACGACCCCAATGCCCTCCTGAATTTCCAGGACAACCACGTCCTGGTACCGATCGAAGTCATCGAAGAGGTGGATAAATTCAAGCGCGAAACCAGTGACCGGGGCCAGAATGCCCGCACAGTTTCCCGCCGTCTGGATGCCTTACGCACCCAGGGATCCCTCTCCACCGGGGTGCCCCTGCCCAACGGGGGGCAACTGCGCATCCTGTTCGGTCAGGAAATCACCGTCGGCTCCCGGGCCGCAGCCGTGGCGAATGGTTCGGTCGATTCCCGCATTCTGGCCCATGCGCTGGCCCTCCACGACACGGATCCGCGCCTGCGCACGGTCCTCGTCACCAAGGACATCAATCTTCGTCTCAAAGCCGACGCCTGGGGGGTGCCGGCCGAGGATTACGAGACCGATCAGATCAACCTGCAGGATCTCTATACCGGTCATTTCGAAGTAACGGTCACGGCGTCGCAACTCGCGGAATTCAAGCTGCGCGGCGAACTTCCCTTGCCGGCCAATTCCCGCCTGCGTCATCCCAACGAATATTGCACCCTGCACGAGGAGGGGCCGACCAAGCGGGCCGTGCTGGCCAAGGTGGATGCCTCGGGCAAAAAACTCATTCCGCTGCAGGACTGCCAGAATGTCTGGGGGATCAAACCCAAGAATCGCGAGCAGCACTTCGCCCTCGACGCCCTGCTCGACGAGCGGGTCAAGCTCGTCACGCTCATGGGCAAGGCCGGCACCGGCAAAACCCTGCTGGCGCTGGCGGCCGGTTTGAAACGCACCGTGAGCGACCGCGAATTCCGTCGCCTCATGGTGGCGCGTCCGACGGTTTCGATGGGCAAAGAACTGGGATTTCTGCCGGGCTCACTCGACGAGAAACTCAGCCCCTGGATGCAGCCCATTCACGATGCCTTGGAATTGCTGGGCGATCTGAACATGGGACGCGACCACGGTCGGACGAGCGATCTGCTCCGGAATGGCACCATTGTGGTGGAGGCCCTGAGTTACATCCGCGGCCGCAGCATCGCCCATCAATTCATGATTGTGGACGAGGCCCAAAACCTCACGCCACTGGAGGCCAAGACCATCCTGACCCGCGTGGGACACGGCACGAAAATCATTCTGACGGGCGATCCCTACCAGATCGACAACCCGTACGTGGACGTCTCCAGCAACGGCTTCAACTACGTCATCAGCCGCTTCCGCGACCAGGCCCTGGCCGCCCACATCGAGTTGTCACGGGGTGAACGCAGTGAACTCGCGGAGCTCGCAGCGAATGTGTTGTAGGATTACCGGCTCCCCGTTGAAACCACTGCGTAGGGCGCGGTCTTAAGCCCAGCTCATGACCGCGCCCGAGTCTTCCCCCGCCAGCGCACCCCGTCGTTCGTATCGCGAACTGAACGGGGCCGAGATCATTGCGACGGCGGAGCAACTGCAAGCCCGAATCCTCGAGCGCTTTCCCGATTCCAGCCTGGCCGGCGTCTGCGGCGAATTGCGGCAAACGCTCACGGATGTTGGTGAACTCGCCGCCTGGATCCGGCGTCCACACTATGTGATTCGCATCCTGACGGCAGCGCTGATGTTGATGCTGTTGGCGGCGATCATCGGCGGCATCTCCCGGGTTCATGTGAAGTTTTCCATCCAGACGGCCGCCGAACTCCTGGCGGCCCTGGAGTCCGGAGTGAACGACGTGGTCTTCATCGGGCTGGGCGCCTTCTTTCTGGGCGGGTGGGAGAATCGCCGCAAGCGGGCCCGGGCCCTGCAGTCACTCCACCAATTGCGATCGCTCGCCCACGTGGTGGACATGCACCAGCTCACCAAGGATCCCGAACGCGTAACCCGCTCGGGCGGCGACACCCGTTCGAGTCCCAAGCGGGTGATGACTCCCTTCGAATTGACCCGGTACCTGGACTACTGTTCCGAAACGCTCTCGCTCATCAGCAAGGCGGCGGCCCTGCACGTCCAGGGCTATCAGGATTCCGAAACCCTGGCGGCCGTCGAGCAAATCGAGGATCTCACCAATGGGTTGAGTCGGAAAATATGGCAGAAGATTATGATCCTGGATCGAATGATCGCCCCGGACAAGGTACCCGCCCCGGTGCCCGAGCCCTGATTCTTCACCGATCCCGGATGGCATCCACGGTTTACCTGCGAATAGATTTTGCGCCAGCGGCGCAAACTCCTTTGTTTGAACCATGGTGGCTCGGTTTTTAGGGGGTCTGCAACCGCGGGTCACGCGGCAGCCCCTGCGGTCGGACGTGTCCGGGGTTGGGGTCTCAAGTGGGCGCCTGGGGCGCGAGATCGGCGCTTCCATTTCCCCCGGTTCAACGGCCATCAACGAGTAAAAGCGCGCGGATCATGAATACCTCTATCACCGGCACCCGCCGGCTCCGGTCAACCCGCACTCTGGTGGCGGCGTCCCGTCGGCGCACTGCCGGCCCTTTGTTGGGGCTCGGCGTTCTGGCCTCGCTCGCCCTGACACCCACCACCGGCACCGCGGCGGAAAGCCACACCACTCCGCAGGTTGCCGCAGCGGTCGGTGGGGAGGAAATCGTCCTCCCCCAGTTTACGTCGGACCCGCTGGAACCGGCGAACCGCGTGGTCTGGGGAGTGAACCGCGGCATCCTGACCGGAGTGGTCAAGCCCACGGCCACCTTCTATCGGGCCCTGCTCCCGACGCCGGTCCGCAAATCCATCAGCCATCTCGGGCACAACGTGCAATTCCCCGGGCGTCTGCTGAACAATCTGCTCCAGGGCAACTGGAACGGCGCGGGAGTGGAATCCGAACGCTTCCTGTGCAACACCGTCGTGGGTGGCGGTGGGCTTTTTGACGTGGCCACACGGTTCAAAATCGGCCGTTCCCCAGCGGATTTCGGCCGGACTTTCGCCCACTGGGGTTGGCAGCCCAACTGGTACCTGATGCTGCCCGTCTTTGGTCCCAGCAACGAACGCGACGGGCTCGGACTGGTGGGCGATTCGTTGGCAAATCCCCTGACCTATTTCAATCCGTACTCCTACGCCAATTACGGGTTCAGCTACAACAAGCTGAGCGATTCGGTCGATTCCGCCGTGCGCTTCGCCCAATCGGAGAACGATCCGTATTATTTCCTGCGTTACGCGGCGAGCTTCACCAGCGACCACCGGGCGGTGGACTTCGAAGTACACGGCGATCAGGACCCCGCCTCCCTGCAAACGCTCGGGGCGGTCTTCTTTTCGGTGACGGACGTGGATTTTCCCGCCCGGGGCACCACCCGTTCGGTGTTGATACCCACCACCGGCAAGCGCCTGAAGTTCACATTCTGGCTGCAACCGAAGAAGTCTCCGGTGGTTTACCTGGTGCCCGGACTGGGAGCGCACCGACTGAACGGCCCCGTGCAAGCGCTGGCGGAACTGCTGTACCAGCACGGCTACGGCGTGGTCTGTGTCAGCAGCGCCTTCCACCCGGAGTTCATCGAACACGCCTCGACCGCGGCGCTGCCCGCGTATGCACCCGTCGACGCGCATGACCTGCACGTGGCCCTGACGGCGATCGACCAGCGATTGCGCCGCTACCACGCTGATCAGATGGGCTCCCGCGCGTTAATGGGTTATTCCATGGGGGCGTTTCACTCGCTCTTCATCGCCGCCGGAGCGGCCGCAACCGGGAGCGATACCGCACCCCTGATTGATTTCGACCGCTATGTGGCCATTGATCCGCCGGTACGCCTGCTGCACGGCCTGGAACAATTGGACAGCTGCTTTCAAGCACCGCTGGGATGGCCCTCCGCGGAGCGTACCGAGAAGATCCGCAATTCCTTCCTGAAGGTGGCGGCGCTCGCACAAATGGAGAGCAAGCCGACCGGCGCGCCCCCGTTCAGCGCCATGGAATCCCGCTTCCTGATCGGCGGCGCCTTCCGCCTCGTCCTGCGGGACACCATCTACAGCAGCCAACGACGCACCAATCTGCATGTCCTGTCCAAGCCCCTTGCGATCTGGAACCGGCAGGAAATTTATCAGGAGATCATGCAGCTCTCCTACCACGACTACTACTCCCGACTGGCGGCGCCGTACTACCTGTCCCGCGGCATCGATCTCACCGTGGGTGAGGCCCAGACCCGGGCCACCGATCTGCGTACCTACGGGGCGACGTTAAAGCGCGATCCGCGGGTCCGCGTCGTTGCGAATCGCAACGACATCCTGCTGGCCGGCGAAGACGTATCGTGGATGGAGCAAACGTTTACCCCGGACCGATTGACGTTGTTCGACCAGGGCGGCCACCTGGGCAATCTGGCGCAGCCCACCGTTCAGGAAGCGGTCGTGCGTGCCCTCGACGGATTGTAACCGGCGCCCTCCCGGAACCTATCGGGACTCCACCACGCCTTTCGGCGAAACCACGATCTCGCGGGCCCCCGGCGGCAGCGCGTACGCATTCGTACCGCCACCCGGCCACTGCACGTGCAGTTCCCGCGCCGCCTGCGGCAGTGCCAGGACCGTGACCGCACTGTCCACGCTCCAATACCCGGCACCGGAGTGCAGCTCGCGCGCCGGTCCCTGGGTTCCATCCGCATACGTCAGTCGCAGAATCGCACCGCAACCCCGCGGATTCTGCTCCGGTCCGTTCAAACGGACCCGCAATCCCGGCTTCGCACCCGCATTCCGATACAAGCGCGTCGCGGCACTGTTTTGGCCCACCACCAGATCCGGACGGCCATCGCGATCAAAATCCGCCGTCGCCGCACCCCGACCGTCCCCATAAATCTGCAAACCGCTTTGCTCGCCGGGCACCGCTGTAAAGCCCCCGCGACCATCCCCCCGCAGCCAAACGGATCGCCCGGCGTCGTGGCGCATTTCCTCCGGATCGTTCGCGGTGAAATTCTGGGCCAAAAACAAATCCTCCCGGCCGTCGCCGTCGAAATCGGCGACCACCAAACCAAACACCGGCGAAACCTGCGCTTCCAGCGGCAGCGGTCGCAGCTCAAAGCGATCACCCCGATTCAGCAGCACGACGGAATCAAACCAGGCCGCTTCGCCCAGGATCGGCGCCCGGCCCGCGGTGCCGGTGATTTGTTCGATATCCGCTGCCCCGAAGGCCTCCCGCGTCGGAAACGCATCACGCAACGCGGGAAACGCCGCCACCAGCCCGTCCCACTTTCGCGTCGGCACCTCCCGACCGTCGACGTCACGAAAACTTACCAGGGGATCCGGTAGTCCATCGCCATTGAGATCGCCGCCCCGTATGCGGAGCGGTCGGCGTGAGGCCTCTCCCGCAAAAAAATGGTTCCGTCCCCAGTTGCCCGCCGCCAAATCCATCCGGCCGTCGCCATCGAAATCTCCGGCCACGATCGAATTCCACCATCCGGTCAACGCTGAGAGAGGGCGGGGGGATCCCTCGGCCCCGGGGAGGACCACGAGCGGATCCCAGGGCTGCAACTGACCTTCCCGCTGACGGAGGATCTTCAAGGGCCCCCATTCCGTGGCCAGCGCTAGCTCCGGTCGACCATCGCCATCCAGATCCGTGAAGCACGCTCCGCTCACCAAGCCCAGCGCGGGGAAATTCTGCCGTGGCGTTAGCCGCCCCCCATTGATCTGGAGGAGCACGGACCCCGCCGGCTCCGGATACCGACCCGGTATGGCCCGGCCTCCGAGGAAAACTTCCAACGAGCCCTTCCCGTCCACATCCGCCAAGGCGACCGGACCAACACTGAAAGGCGGGTGCAGGACCAACTCACCACTCACGTTGCGATCCAAATCGACGATCCGAATCGCACCGCCATTGGTGCCGCCGTCTTCGTAGTTGGCGGAGCCGGCCAGTAGCGTTCGGTTGAAATACAAAAGTGTCGTCAAATCCCGGGCCAGCGGTCGCGCGAGGACGGCGTTGGTGAGGGGGGTGAACTTTCCCGTTCCGTCGCCCCGCCAGACCGCCACGCGCCCACCGGTTCCACCGCCCACCAGCAAGTCGTCCACACCATCTCCGTCTACGTCAGCCCACGTCACCCCCGGACCGAGATAAGCCAGACTGCGCGGCAACGAAGGCTGCCGGCTGAAATCATCAAACACCTCGTCGTGGTGGACATGTCCACCCAGCGCCGCGGTCACGTCACTGAAGTGAGCGACCACCGGCGGCGGCGCCGCGAGGCGCGGCGGCGCGGCAACCGCGGGTTCCGTCAATTCCAACAACGGACCGGAGGCGGGATTTTCGTGACGCGTCACTCGACCGGACGGCCAGCGCACCTCGACAACCACTGCCGGATCCTTTTTCCCCGCCGCCAACCAACTCGGACTCACCGCGAACGTTCGTTCCGCCGCATCCCCGCTCAAGTAGCGGCCGCCCGCGACCAGTTGCTGGCTTTGTACGAGGCCGTCGCCCACTTGAACGGATATTCGCGCGCCAATGGCCCGGGTATTGGGGGCAGCGGACTTCAATCGGACCCGCAGACGCCGGGCGGTCGCCTCGTTGCGGTACAGCAATGCCGGTCCATTGAGGCAGTTGGCCACCACGTCCAGATCTCCATCGCCATCCAAATCGGCCGCCGCCAGACCATGAGCGACACTCGCCACATCAAATCCCCAGGCGTGACTGACATCCTCGAAGGTAAAATCGCCGCGATTGCGGAAGGCGGCATTGGGGGCGTCAAACCGATGAAATTTCAAGCGCATCTCCAGCAGCTCCCGCGGGGACATCTTCCGACGGGCCTTCTCGCGCTCCACCTGATCGCTCAGGTCCGCATCCATCATTTCCAACTCATGTCCATTCGAAACCAGCAGATCTTCATAGCCGTCCAAATCCACATCCAGAAACACCGGCGACCAGGACCATTCGCTCGCACTCAATCCCGCCAACCGCCCGATCTCGGCGAAGGTTCCGTCGCCACGATGGCGAAACACGGTGTTATGGGAGAACTGCGGCAGAAAATCCAGCGCCCCCGGCGACCCCACATTCGGCGGCAGGCCGGCGACTTGGAGATTGCGCCGGCGATGGCTGCGGGAAAGCATGTCGAGCACCAGGAAATCATCCTGCCCATCCCGGTCGAGGTCGGCGACATCGACGCCCATGCTGAAGGCGGAAAAATGCCGCACCGCGGGCGATCCGACCGCCCGGAAGCGCAACGGTCCGCCCGGCGGGGTTTCGTTCAGCCAGAAACGATCCGGGGTTTCAAAGTCATTGCAGACATACAAATCCGGCCGGCCGTCGCCATTGAAGTCCCTTAAAACAGCGCTCAACCCCCAATCGTAGGGCGCCGTCGTCAGCACCTTGCCCGTGGCGTCGAGAAACGCACCCCCGGTCCAATCGACCGGAGCCAATCC
The DNA here is from genome assembly GCA_947471985.1 of Verrucomicrobiota bacterium. Classification (GTDB taxonomy): domain Bacteria; phylum Verrucomicrobiota; class Verrucomicrobiia; order Limisphaerales; family UBA9464; genus CANIZL01. The sequence continues at coordinate 15,394 of CANIZL010000059.1, forward strand.
CCCCTTGCCGTCATTGAGATACAAGACATCGGGTTCGCCATTCTCCTTAACCCCGGCTGGCCCCAGAAAGAAGCGGCCGATCAAATCCGGTTCCGAAGTATTGCGGCCGTTGTAAGCCACCACTCGTTGCCGCCCACCCTCGTCACGAATCCGGAAGGTGGCACCAGGATCGTCGCGAATCGACGACAGCCGATAGTTGACGACATAGAGATCAAGGTCTCCGTCGCCATCGACGTCGGCGAGGGTCAGCGACATTCCAGCGCGCCCGGGATTCAGGCGAGCCGTTTCCCGAAAATGGGCGAGGCCATCGTTGTGAAAGACGCGGGTTCCCTCGCCCAGCGTGTTGACGATCAGATCCAGGTGCCCGTCTCCGTCCAGATCCACCGCCACGCAACCGGTGGCATCGAATTTCAAGCCCCCCGGAAAGGCCGTCGCCGTGATCCGCTCAAAACGCCATTCCCCCAGATTGCGAAACAAGGCCGAACCGCCCTCGAGCCCGGCCAGAAAAATATCGATCCGGCCATCGCCATCAAAATCCCCCAGCGCCACTCCGGAGCCGTTGAGCGGAATCTGGTTGGTCAAATAACGGGCGGGAGCGATTGCATTCGTGAACCACAGGCCGGTCGTGGCCCCGGGCAGGGACGTGAATCCAACGGCGCCGGCGAGAGCGGATCCCGCCAGAATTCCGAACCAACAGCACAGCTGCCAGAGACGATTTACCACTCCGCAAATTCGCAGGTCCGGAGCCGCTGCGCGACCGCGATTTATTGAAAAAGGCGGTAGGGATTCGGGCGTGACCGTGCCACCGGCCAGAAGCCCGGATCAGGCGGCCGCAGACCGGGGAAAGCAGGCGGTGATCCCGGCGCCGAAGGCTTCGATACGACGGCGAGCGGCGAAGGCCCCCGCCCACGCATGGCGTCGTCCCGCTTCGCCCTGGAGGCGAATGTGCTCCAGCGCCCCCCAGATCGCCCTCTCCGAAGCCTCCTTGACCGGCACCAACTGACGTTCCATCCCCAAGCTCAACGCAAAATCATCCGCCTTGTCCATGTACCCCAGTTGCAACAACGAAATCCCCCACGCCGTCGCCAGCACTGCGCCGTGGAGCCGCATCGAAATCGCCAACCCGCATCCCCCCAGATACGGCTTCAACTCCCGGTGATGCGCTGCCAGATAAACCGGCGTCTCCGGCACGCCCGCAGCGGCCATAAGTTCCGCCGTTGCCGCCTGATCTCCCGGCAGCATCGCAAACGGCCGAAACCGGCATCCCGTCGCACCCAGCCGCCGCACGGTCTGCACCAAACCGGCCAAATGCCGGGTCTGCCAGTCCTGCTCGTTCGGCACGGGATTCGGAGCGATCACATTGAGCGCCACCACCCGGGGATCCCCGGCCGCCGGGAGTGCATCCGGGGTAAACACCAGAGCCGTATCACCCAGCACCGTCGCTCCCGCATAGCCGGCCGCCTCCAGCCTGGTCACCGAGATCGGGCCCCGCACCGCCACGGTCTCACACTGCGGCAACAACGTCCGCCACTCCGACATGTCCGGCTCTTCCAGCAGTTGGTACGAACCTCGCCCCGCGCCCGTCCCCATGATCCACACCGGCAGGCCTTGCTGACGCGCCATCCGCACCGGACGCAGGGCCATGTCATTCAGCAGCGTCCCCCCACCCACCACCACCCCGTCAAACAGCCGGCGCCCCGACAATCCCAGACGCCCCAGCCACCGCTCCTTTGGCAGATAAAGGTACGGCTCCAACCGGCACCCGGGCAGCGCCTGCACCAGCGCCGACGCCAAAGCGCTGTCGCCCAGGTTGCCATGGTGCCCCAGCACCACGCCCAAAGTGGGTCCAACATGCCGGGTTGCACGCACGCGTATGCGGCGCCACAGCCAAGCGAGATTCGAAGGGGGGGGCCTTTGCATCTCGAATTAATTTAAACTTTAGACAACAGCCCAAATTGCCATCGGAGGCACAATTACCGCAATTTGTTTTACTAAATTTTTCCCTTATCAAATGCGGAATGTGTGGAATTTAGCGCCCTCTGGGCACTCACATGCTCCGTCTTCGTAGCCACCTAAACATCCACCTGAGGCCACACCCAAAACTAGAACCAATAACTGGTAAATCCGGCCTGATGGAGGAAATGGATCGACCTCGACTTCTCTGCAGCTCTGCCCGGATCACCGACAATTCCAAATCAGCGCGGCCATGAACTGGATGGAAGTGACCGGTACCGGGATCCGGCGATCCAGCGGGAACGCGAGCCGTTGACCGCATTCACCGGGCGGCTGGGAATACTTTCCATTGCCACGCGGGCCGCTGGGGGTCTAAATGCGGCGTTCACGTTACATGCTTGAATGGAACATTCAGTCCCGCGCACACCAGTGCCAGCTCACCGGCAAGTCCTTTGCCGAGGGCGAGGCCTTTCACACCGTGCTGCTGGATGCCAAAATCGGTTTTGAGCGGCTGGACCTGAGCACTCACGCCTGGCAGGAGCACGGAGCGGAAATCAATCAACGACCCAACTTCATTTCCCATTGGGTCGGCACCTATGAACCGCCCCCGGCCGTCACACCCGATGCCATCCTCAAGGACGATGCGGAATCCCTCCTGCGCCGTCTGCTCGCCCAGAAGGACGAACGTTACGCCCCGTCGATCTTCATCCTGGCGGTGATGCTCGAGCGCAAGAAGATGCTTCGGGTCAAAAGTCAGGTGCGCGAGCACAAGCGCCGGGTGATCGTATACGAACACGTCAAAACGGGGGACATTCTGTTGATCAACGACCCCGACCTGCAGCTCGCCCAATTGGAAACGGTGCAGCGCGACGTCGCCTATCTTTTGGAAAACGGGCTGCCCGCGACGGGTACGCCCACCGAGGAACCCTTTAATCCCCCCAGTGAAAACACCACCCTGACACCGGCTTGAGTCCTCGATGACGGACGGCCGCGCGCGCTGATCGCGGGCGGCCTTCGGTGATCGGGACGGGCCACCGTTCCATGACGACCTCACCTGCTCCCGTGGCGGAGTTGGAGGCGGCTATGAGTCACACGTTTCGTGACCCCGCGCTGCTTCGACTCGCCCTGACCCACCCCTCCCTGGCCCACGAGCTGGGCGGCGGACAAAGCCACAATCAGCGCCTCGAATTTCTGGGCGATGCCGTCCTGCAGCTCGCCATCACGACCGAGTTGTATCAAAAGTTCCCCCAACACGGTGAAGGCGCCCTGACTCAAGCCCGGGCCCAACTGGTTAATCGAGGCACTCTGGCCGAACAGGGTCGCCGCCTCAATCTGGGCCAGCACCTCATCCTGTCGCGCGGCGAGGAAACCTGTGGTGGCCGCACGCGAGGCTCCACGATTGCCGATGCCTTCGAGGCGATTCTCGGGGCCGTTTTTTTGGACGCCGGCTACGACGCCGCCCGCAATCTGATCCTCCACCTTTACCAGGAGACTCTGGTGGAGCTGGAGGTCGTGCCCAGCCAGGAGAATCCCAAAGGCGAACTACAGGAGCTGTTGCAGGCGGCCAGCCCGGAGCCACCGCGTTACGACTTATTGTCGGCCACAGGCCCCGACCACAGCCGGCACTTCGAATGCGCCGTCTTCCATGCCGGCCAGGAACTCGGGCGGGGTGGAGGGCGCAGCAAGAAGCTGGCGGAAAGCGCCGCCGCCGCCGCCGCCCTCGGCCGGGTCCGGGAACGCGGCCAGAACCCCAGCTAGGCACGCGCCACCCCGGGCGGGCGGCCACTCACGGGGGGGCTTCCACCGTCATCCACCCTCGCGACCAACGGTCCCGCAGGCACCCCCAACCCGGTGCCAGGTTCACGTTTCCGACCCATTCCAATCCGGTGCCAGACTCGCTATCATACTTAACAGTAGGTCGTTATGTGCCAATCTCGGCATTCGGTTCACCCAGTGGCGAAATCGGACCAGGCTCCCTGTACTTGCCGCGGCCGGCTGCCGAAATGGGGTGCCAGGTTCAGTGTTTGGGAGGATCCAACCGCCCGCGGTCTGAGGTCCGCGCCAGATTCCCTATCCCGTACGGCGCAGCGCGGGGAATGGCGGAATCCCACCCCGGCTGACGCCTTCGATCCCCACCCAGGGCTACGAACCCAAGTCAAGGTCAGACCATTCCCCCGATCCAAGCCGATACTGCCGGATCTCCGGGTGATCTCCTCTCCGGCCCTTCAACCGGATCGCCCAAGGGGGTGGATCGGCTGCCCCCAAAACCTCAGCCACCGTCCAGGACACCCCTCCCGAGGTGGTATCCGCCGGTTTGCTTCGTCGCGATTACCACAACCCTTCGTCGCCATCTCTAAATTCATTCCCGGACAGACTGGATACACCCCGCGACACCCCAGCCTCGCCCGGCTACCGAGCCACGCCTTGATCCTTTCCAGCGCGCCATCATTCCCTCCCATGGCGTCACCGACCACCTCTGCGCGGGCTAGATAGAGTACCCGGCCGCCCGTCGCTTCACGTCCCAGATTGGCGCTCGAAATGTTCCCCCACCGATCCATCCCCCTTGTCTGAAATAGGTGACGAGGTAGCTCCGGACCGTTGGCCGGAGGGTGAGCGGGTGGACAGCTTGCGACCCACCTCGGGCCGGCAGTGAAAATGCCACCCGATAAATCAAACCAACCAACGCCACGCAAAAGCGTTTTGCCTTCCGTGGAATCGCCAGATATTATTAAACCATATGGTTGAATATAACTCCAAAGTTTTGGACCGGACGTTCGGAGCCCTGGCGGATCCGACCCGACGGCGGATTCTGGCGCAACTGGCGAAAGGCGACCGGTGTGTGACCGCACTGGCGAAGCCGCATGCGATGTCGCTGGCGGCGGTGTCGAAGCACCTGACCGTGCTGGAAAGGGCGGGCTTGGTCCGGCGGCGGCGCCAGGGGCGGGTGCATTCCCTCGCGTTGGAGGCGAAGCCGATGCAGGAGGCGCAGGCGTGGATCGATCGGTATCGGAAATTCTGGGAGGGCAATCTGGATCAATTCGAAAACTATTTGGACCAACTACAAAAACCGAAGGGTGCTCATGAAGACGGGAAATAATGAACTACAGAAGCCGGATGACGCGACACTGATCCTGCGACGGATGTTGAATGCGCCGCCCGAGCTGGCCTTCAAGGCCTGGACGACAGCGGAACATATCCAACAATGGATGCGCCCGGAACCGGGGATGATAATTCCGCTCGCGATCATGGATTTACGCGTCGGCGGAAAATTCCGCATCCAGATGCAGAAACCGGACGGGGAGTTTTTCACCGCCGTGGGGGAGTTCCGCGAGGTCCGGGCGCCGGAGCGTCTGGTTTATACCTGGGATTGGGAGAAGGACGGCTCCGGATCAGAGTTTGGTGAAGTGGAAGGCAAACCGTCCTTGATCACCGTGGAATTTCTGAAGCGGGGCGAGCGGACGGAGTTCGTGATGACCCACACCCGATTCGCCACACCAGCGAGCCGGGACAATCACGCTATGGGTTGGAGCCGGGCGGTGGAAAGCTTCGCGAATTTGGCCGAGCACCAATAATCCCATCGATACCGCAATACCCCATGACCCAAGTAACCACTCCGTTCGGCGGCGGCTGCGCCTGTGGCGCGATTCGCTATGAAGGCACGGCTGAGCCGCTGCTGGTGCTGAACTGCCACTGCCGGGATTGCCAGCAATCCAGCGGCGGTCCGTTCTCATCGTTCGTCGTCCTGCCCGCGAACGCCTTCAAATGCGTGCAAGGCACCCTGCGTTTTCATGCCTCTCCCAGTGAAATGGGCGGCCAGACCCGTCGGGGCTTTTGCGCGGAATGCGGTTCGCCCATCCTCGGAAAACCGGACGCGGCCCCGCATATCATTGCCCTCCGCGCGGGAAGCCTGGACGATCCCAGCCGGTTCAAACCGCAGATGGATGTTTGGACCTCCGATGCACATCCGTGGACCCGGTGGTCACCCGGCTTGCCCGCGTTCGCCAAGTACCCGCCGATGGGTGATTAAGCGCACTCGGCCACGGGCGATGCCAGCGCGGGCTTACACCCCGTCTCACGCCAGGATTTCCCGAACGATCTGTGCGGGGTTGACTCCGGTCAGCTTCTCCTGCAGGCCGTTTCGTTCGAGGAAAAGCTCCTCGTGATTCAAGCCCAGCAGGTGCAGGATCGTGGCGTGCCAGTCGGGCACACTGACACGCCCCTCCACCGCGGTCATTCCCAGTTCGTCGGTGGCACCGTGCACGATCCCGCGCCGCACCCCACCCCCGGCCATCCAGGTGGTGAAGGCGTTCTTGTTGTGATCCCGCCCGGCGTTCTGCTCGTTGCGATCCTCACTCAACTGGGCAATGGGCAGCCGGCCAAATTCCCCGCCCCAGACCACCAGTGTGGAATCCAGCAGCCCGCGCCGCTTCAAATCCGTCAGCAGTGCGGCGATCGGTTGATCCGTCTTCCGACACGCGGTTTTCAAGCCCGCTTCAATCGCCGTGTGATGATCCCAGATCTGGCCGTTGATGAAGATCTGCACAAATCGGACCCCGCGCTCCACCAGACGCCGCGCAATCAAACAGCGACGGCCGTAGGAATCCGTGGCCGCCTGCCCGATGCCGTACAGTTCCCGGGTCGCCGCGTCCTCGCCAGTGACATCCAGCGCGTCGCCCGCGGCCAGTTGCATCCGACCCGCGAGTTCATAACTGGAAATGCGCGCCTCCAAGGCCGACTGATGCGGTCGCGCAGCGAGATGACGGCGATCGAACCGGGCGAGAAAATCCTGCGCCGCCTGCGCCACCCGCGGCGGGTCCGCCGGATTGGGCCGCAGATTCAACACCGGGACACCCTGCGATCGAAACCGAGTTCCTTGACAAACCGGCGGCAGAAATCCCGCGGTCCAATTTTCAATCCCGTTGACCGGTAATCCCTCGGGATCGTCCAGCACCACATAGGCCGGCAGATTCCGATTTTCCGAACCCAGCCCGTACACGATCCAGGAGCCCATCACGGGATAACCGGTGCGCATTTGTCCGGACTGAATGATATTTAACGCGGGCTCGTGCGTGAGGTTCGTGGTGTACATCCCGCGGAGCACTGCCAACTCATCCGCACACCGCGCGAGATGCGGATAAAGTTCACTGACCCAGAGCCCGGATTCGCCGTGCTGACGAAACTGGAACGGGCTGCGCAAGATGGCGCCGGCCGAGGCAATGTTCTCCACCTCGCCGGCAATCTTGTTGAAGTAGGATTGGCCGTGACGTCGGGTGAGTTCCGGTTTGGGATCCAGCAAGTCCATCTGGCTGGGTCCGCCGTTCATGAACAACTGGATCACCGACCGGGCCCGGGGCGGGAAATGCGTCGACCGCGGTGCCAGTCGATCCCCTTCTCCGGCGCCCGCGCCAGCCATACCCGAGGGGCTCGCCGCCCGCAGTAAATCGGCACCCAAAAGCTCGGCCAACGCCGCACCATAGACGCCCCCGGCGACGCTCTGAAACCACGCCCGTCGGGTCGACCTGAGGCCGAGCGCTTTCGGGTTACCAATGGGAGTCATGTGCCTAATTCCGCCCCTTTCAATCGAGATAAAGGAACTCGGCGGAGTTCATCAACAAGTGGCACAGCGTCGTGAGCGCCAGTGATTCCGCTGCGGCCGGCCCACCCGAAGAAGCCGCCACGCACTCCCGCCAGAGCCGCACGCTCTCCGCCATCTCTTCCGGCCGCGGCTCCCGGGCAAACGCCACCTGAAAAGCCCGGGTGACCCGCGCCTCCATCGTGCCGCCCGCCTCCCGTTCCACCCGCCGGGCAAAGCGCCCCGCCAACTCGCGCAGCAGCGGATCGTTCAACAATTGCAGCGCCTGTGTGGCGACGTTGGATTCACCCCGTTGCACACAATTGGGATTCATCGGCGGCAGATCGAACACCTCCAGTAGCGTTGGAATTTCCTTCCGCGTCTGCTGGCCATAAATGCTGCGTCGCCAGCGATCCCCGCGTCGACCCGGGGCGATTGATCCGTCCGGACGGGATTCCACCGGTATCGCCGGTCCGGAGGCCGCATCGTCACGGGCATCCGCCACCGCCACGCACGCGTCCCACAACGCCTCCGCATCCAATCGCAACATCGGCCGCCGGGAGAACAGTGCGTTGTCCGGATCCGCGCGCAGGGTTTCGGCCGGGGCTTCGGAGACCTGCCGATACGTGGTGGAGGTCACGAGCAATCGGTGCAGGGGCTTCATCCGCCAATGGCCCGCCACGAATTCTCCCGCCAGCCAGTCGAGCAACTGCGGGTGCGTCGGCGCGGCTCCCGTGCGGCCGAAATTATCCAGGGTGCGAACCAAGCCACGCCCAAAGTGATGACGCCAGAGGCGATTCACCATCACGCGGCTCGTCAGCGGATGATCCGGACGCGTGAGCCAGCGGGCGAAGGCCAGACGGCGGCCGGTTTGAACGGCTCCGGGCCAGGGAGGCACGGGTTCAAAGCGCTCGCCTGAATCCGTTAAGACCGCCGGCACTCCCGCCGTCACCCGCGCCCCGGGACGTTGGTAATCGCCGCGTACGTAAATGTAGGTCGGCGACGGCTGCCCGCGATCCCACAAGGCCGCCACCCGCGGCTCGGGCGGGCGCGAGGATTCCAAACCGGCCAGCTCATCGCAGTGTTTCCGAAACCCGGCATCCCAATCCTTCAGCCGATTGCGCGCGGCATTCCACCAGGATTCGTATTTCGCCGCGAGTTCCCGCTGCGCCGCTGTGCGCGCCGATTCCGCCACGGCAAAAACCGCACGCACGAGGTCGCGCTCGGTCGCCGACACTTTGGCCAATTCAGCTTCACGAAATCTTGCCCGAACGGATTCCTCTTCCACCGCGAGTGACCGGGTCGCGGCAGCACTACGGGCCTCGTGTTGCTCGCGCTCGGTCTGCCAGGCGAGGCGCTCGGAAGTGCTCACGTAGGGCAGCGTCCGTTCCGAAAGATGGCCACTGTTCCCCGCCCCGCCGTAGGGACGCAGATCCGGCTTCATCCAATTGTACTCGTCCAGGGCGCCCTTGAAGATGTCGGTCAGCCGAAAATAATCGCGCTGCGGCAACGGATCGAACTTGTGATCGTGGCAGCGGGCACATTTCAGCGTGAGCCCCAGCACACCCGACCCCAGCACGTCCAGGGCATCGCCCATCACATCCAATCGATCCGGCACAAAGCCCGTGATATTGGCCCAGGTGGGGTCCGGTCCCTGACGCAGAAAGGCCGTCGCCACCAGATTGTCCGCCAGGGCCGGTGTGATTTCCGCGGCCCCCGCCACATCCGCCAATTCATCACCGGCAAGCTGTTCGAGCAGGAATCGGTCGTAGGGCTTGTCGGCGTTGAACGACCGGATGACGTAATCGCGGTAGCGATACATATGGGGTCGGGGCAGATGCTGCTCCCGCTTGCCCTCAACATCCGAGTATCCCGCCACATCCAGCCAGTAGCGCCCCCAGCGTTCGCCGTAGTGCGGGGAAGCCAGCAGCCGGTCCACGAGATTTTCGTAGGCGTCGGGCGAAGAATCCGCGATGAAGGCCGCGGTCTCCTCCGGCGTGGGTGGCAGGCCAAGCAGATCGAAATAGAGCCGGCGCACGAGCACGGATCTGGGTGCTTCAGGAGCGAAATCGAGGTGACGCTCGATCAGCTTTTCCAAAATAAAGGCGTCCACCGGATTGCGCAGCCGGCGCCGATCCAACACCGCCGGCGGAGTCACCGGGCGCAGTCGTTGGAAAGACCAGAAATCCCGCTCGTTGTCTTTGACCAGCGGATCTGCCCGAGTGCCGGCGACATCGGAAACCGGTGACTCCTCGAGGGCGCCGTCGCGAATCCAAGCGGTGAGTTTCTCCAACGAGGTGGCGGGCACCGGTTTTACGTTCGCCTCGACCAATCGTTTATTGGGCGGGCATTCGCCATCCCGGATCCGCCGCAGGAGCAAACTCTCCTCGGGGTTTCCCGGAATGATCGACGGCCCGGATCGCCCGCCTTTTCGGAGCGTGGCCATCGTCCGCAGATCCAATCCTCCTTCCTGGGCGCTGCCCCCATGGCAGGCCCAGCAATGCTGCATCAGAATTGGCGTGGGCTGGTGAAAGCGGGGATTCGCGGGCACCGGGGCGGGCACGGCGGCGGCGGAAGCGGCACCGAGACTTCCCAGACCGACAGCGAGCAGGAGCGAAAGAGCCAGCAACGGGAGCGCCTTTCGGCGCGTCGAACCGGAAACCAGGTGACGTCGCCGATCCGATTCCGCGTGGCCCAACCGTCGGATCATCGAACGCGAGCGGTAAGCCCGGGAGCGACGGACAGCAACGGGCAAATCAGTCGACCCACCCGCGCACCCGCCGGATACCGGCCCTGGGCGGTCCGCGCTACAGGGAATGCCCCATGCGTTTCCGCTTGGTTGCGAGGTATTTCGCGTTGTGCGGATTGGCGGCGATACGGATCGGTATTTGCTCAACCACCTCGAGACCGTGCCCCTGGAGACCCACCAGCTTCTTCGGATTATTCGTCAGCAGGCGAATCGATTTGAGGCCCAGATCGCACAACATCTGGGCGCCGATTCCGTAATCCCGAAGATCCATGGGAAAGCCAAGTTTCAGATTCGCATCAATGGTATCGAGGCCCTGTTCCTGCAGCTTGTAGGCCGCAATCTTCGGTCCCAGGCCGATGCCGCGCCCTTCCTGGCGCATGTAGAGAATCACACCCCGGCCCTCGGTTTCGATGCGCTTCATGGCGGCATGCAATTGCGGGCCGCAGTCACAGCGGCGCGAGCCAAAAACGTCGCCGGTCAGGCACTCGCTGTGCACCCGGACCAGGACCTTTTCGTGCCCCGTCACCTCGCCCTTCACCAGCGCGAGATGATCCGCCCCGTCAGCCTTCGAACGATAATGGTGCAGCGTGAAAACCCCGTAATCCGTAGGCAATTGGATCGTCTCCACCCGATCCACCAGTCGCTCGCGGGTACGACGGTACTGAATGAGGTCCGCGATCGAGATGAGTTTCAGCTTGTGTTTCCGCGAGAATTTCCGCAATTCCGGCAGCCGCGCCATGGTGCCGTCATCCGCCATGATCTCACAAATCACCCCCACGGGACGAAATCCCGCGAGGACCGCGAGATCCACGGACGCCTCGGTGTGCCCCGCCCGGCGCAGCACGCCGCCGGGCTTGGCGCGCAGGGGGAAAATGTGTCCGGGCTTGCGCAGATCCGCGGCAATGGATCGGGGATCGGAGAGCACCCGGATGGTTTCCGCCCGATCCGCCGCGGAGATCCCCGTGGTCACCTTGCGGGCGGCGTCCACACTGACCTGGAAATCCGTCTTAAAACTGTCCTCGTTCTGCGCCACCATCTGTTCGATGCCGAGCTGAACCAGGCGCTCTCCGGTGGTGGGAACGCAGATCAAACCCCGACCAAAGCGCGCCATAAAATTGATGGCGGCCGGCGTGACCTTCTCGCCGCACATCACCAGGTCCCCTTCGTTTTCGCGATCCTCGTCGTCGACGACGACGACCATCCGCCCACGCCGCAGATCGGCGAGACCGGCCTCGATGGAATCGAACGGAAGAGCAGCACGGGACTTGCGCATGTCGCTTTGGTTTAAGGGAAAAATGGACTGGGGGCTAGGGACGAGACACTGGGACGTCCATTCCACTATTCCGGGCGGCTCAGGCGGATCAATTCGCCCAGGCTCGCATAGAGATCGCCACCGAGCCGAGCCAGGGGCGCAAAACTGCGAACATCGACCTGTCCCTCCGCATTGAGGATCTCATCCCGGACATGCATCCGAACGATGGTTCCGAACACGGCATTGCCGGCAATCGGCCCCTCACCGAATCGGATGATGCGATCCAGTCGGCACTCAAACGCCACCGGCGAAGCCGCCACCCGCGGGGGACGCACCACGACACTCGGCGTGGACGCAATGCCGAACCGCTCAAACTCACTCTCACCATACGGCAGGGTGGCGGACGTGGCGTTCATCAATTCTCCGAGCGATTCACTCACGAGATTGACCACAAACTCGCCCGTGGCTTTCACATTGCGCAGGGTGTCCTTGGGTTGACCAAACCGATCATTGGCCGGACCAAACATCAGGGTGGGCGGGCGCGCACAAACGCCGGCGAAGAAACTAAAGGGCGCCAGATTCGTCGCCCCGGCCGCATTCACGGTCGAGACCCAGGCGATGGGACGCGGCAGGATGGTCTGCACCATCCACTGATACATCTCCCGCGGCTTCAGGTTTTCCGGATTCAACTCCATACACCGAAGCTAGCGTCATTCCATTGCCCGTCGCGCGGGGATTTCCGCGCGACGGCCGGGCGAACGCCGGCGCTAAACGCCGGCATCTGAAACCCTTTCGCCGTCGATCCCGAAGGATCAGCCCAGCAGGCTCGCCACCTTGGCCAGCGCCTCGCCCAGGCGGGCGCCGTCCTTGCCACCGCCACGGGCGTTGTCCGGCCGACCGCCGCCCTTGCCCCCGACGATGGGAGCGATGGCCTGGATGAGTTTGCCAGCCTGGGCCTTGGCGGTGAAATCGGGCGTCACCGCGGCCACCAACGCAACGGCGCCGGCGCTTTGGCCGCCGAGCACGATGACTCCGCGGAAGTTGGCCTTCAGCGCGTCCGCGATGATCTGCAGCGTGTCGCCGTCGGCCTCGCCGCAGTCAGCAATGACCGCGGGAATCCCGTTGAAAGTCTTGGCCTGCGCGACCAGATCGCGCGCACGCCCGGAGGCCTCGCGTTGGGCGGCGGCTTTCAGCTGTTTCTCGAGTTCCTTTTGCTGGGCGATCAAGGTATCCAGCTTGTGCTCCAGTTCTGCCACCGGCGTGTTCACCTTGCCCGCCAGCGTCCGAATGAGTTCGCTCTGCTCGCGCGCCAACTGGTAGGCGTTCAGGCCCGCCACCGCCTCGATCCGGCGAACGCCTGCCGACACCGCGCTCTCGCTGAGCAACCGGAACAAGCCGATCTGTCCCGTGGCCCGCACGTGCGTCCCACCGCAGAGTTCCATGTCATAGCCATCCAACTGTCCGGACCGGCCACCGATCTGCACCACGCGGACCGTCTCGCCGTATTTGTCGCCGAAGAACTGCATCACGTCGGAACGCGCCTTGATCGCGGCGTACGGCACTTCGGACCAGCTCACACCGGCGTTCTCAACGATGCGCTCATTCACCAGTCGCTCAATGTCCACAATCTGACCCGGGGTCAGCGCCGCACTGTTGAAGTCGAAGGTCAACTTCTCGGGCGAAACCGCGGAACCTTTCTGGGAAGCCTCGCGGCTCACCACCTCATGCAGGGCCCAGTGCAGCAAATGCGTGACCGTATGATGCCGCTCAATGGCCCGCCGCCGGGACCCATCCAGCCGGACCGTCACCGCCTGCCCCACCGCCGGCGCCTCGCCGCCTTCGATGAAATGCAGCCAGGTGTTGCCCGACTTCTGAGTGTTCGCCACGCGCCACAATTGACCGCCCGCGTCCAATTCACCCGTGTCACCCACCTGGCCACCCATCTCGGCATAACACACCGAGTCATTCAGCACGACCACGGTCTTGTCTTTGAGCTGAACCACTTCCTTCACCTCCGCGGTGGTTTGCTCGAGATCGTACCCGAGGAACCGCGTGGGAATCTGGGTTTCGATCTGGGACAACTCGATGACCGTCTTCTTTTGCGCGGCCTTGGCCTTCTTCTTCTGCTCGTCCATCAGCGCATCGAAGCCCTGGGTGTCGACGCCCAGTCCCCGTTCCCGCGCCAGCAATCCGGTCAGATCGAGTGGGAAGCCGTAGGTATCGTACAGTTTGAAGGCGAAATCACCGGACAGGGTTTTGCCACCGAGCCGCTCGACCTCGGTGTTGAAGAGCGTCAGGCCATTGTTCAACGTGCGGTTGAACGCCTCCTCCTCCAGCAGCAGCACCTCTTCCACGTACTTCTGTTTCGTGCGGATCTCCGGAAAGACCTCGCCCATGGTGCGGCTCAACACGCCGACGAGTTTGTAGAAAAACGGCTGCTCAAAACCGAGCGTCCGTCCGTACTTCACCGCACGGCGCAGGATGCGCCGCAACACGTAGTTGCGATCCGTGTTGCCGGGCCGGATGCCGTCCGCCACCGCAAAGCTCAGGGTGCGGATATGATCGGCGATCACCCGGAACGCGACGTCAACCTTCTCCTGCTCGGTGTCGCCGGTGCTGCCCGCCTTCGGGAGAGTGGAGCCGTACTTGCGGCCGCTCAGCTTCTCGAGTTCGTCAAAGATCGGGCGAAAGATGTCCGTCTCGTAATTGGAAATCTTCGCGTTCTGGAAATCCGACAAACCCTGCGTGCCCTGGATGATGCTCGTGACGCGCTCGAAACCCATGCCGGTGTCGACATGTTGCGCGGGCAACGGAGAGAACGTGCCGTCGGCATTGGCGTTGTACTGAATGAAGACGTTGTTCCAGATTTCAATGCACCGCGCGTCGGAGCCATTGACCAGTCCCGCTCCCGACTGTTGCGCCTCCACATCCGTCGCCCGCGGCCCCGGACGGAGGTCGACGTGAATCTCCGTACACGGACCGCAGGGGCCGGTCTCGCCCATCATCCAAAAGTTGTCCTTCTTGTTGCCGTTGACGATGTGGATGGCGGGATCGAGGTCGACCGACCGGAACTTCGCGGCCCACAAATTCCAGGCCTCCTCATCCCGTTCGGCGGGATCGCCCTTCGAGCGGTCGGGATTGTAGATGGTGGCGTAGATGCGCTGCGGCGGGAACTTCCACACTTCGATCACGAGTTCCCACGCCCAATCGATCGCCTCCTTTTTGAAGTAGTCACCGAAGGACCAGTTCCCGAGCATCTCGAAAAAGGTGTGGTGATACGTATCGAGCCCGACGTCTTCGAGGTCGTTGTGTTTGCCGCCGGCCCGGATGCATTTCTGGGTGTCCGCGGCCCGGGTGTCGAGACTGGGCACCGCCCCGGCCCACTTGCTGACGTCGGCGGGTTTCTGCCCGAGGAAAATCGGCACGAACTGATTCATGCCGGCATTCGTGAACAGGAGGTTCGGGCTGTCCGGCATCAGGCTGGAACTGGGAACGAGGGTGTGCTGCTTGGATCGGAAGAAATCCAGGAAGCTCTGGCGAATCTGCGCACTGGTCATCATGGCCGTAAAATCGCTTAAAAAATGAGGGCGGACCGTAGGCAGATGTCGACGGGTGCGGTAGGGGAATTACACGGGGGTCGTTTTCGTCCCGGGACACCGGCCGGCTGCCGCGACTCAAACCACCACCAACGGCGTCGCCGGCAGCAGACGGGAAACCGCGGCAGCCAGGGTCCGATCCGTTTCGCTGATCAATTCATCGCGAGCCACTTCCGTCAGGGATGTCGCCAACGGCGTGCTGGCGAAAAAACCCGCGGCCGTCTGCCGACCGTACCGCAGGAGTCCCTGCCGGACCGGCAGGGCAAAAATCCCCAGGACCACCCCATACACCAACGGGTGCCAGCCGTGCGCGTCGCCGGCGGCAATGGCAGCGAGGTAGCGCGGCACGAGCCGCTGATCCCGCAAGGGCAGAAGCCGGTTCAATTGATGCTGGCCCACCCGGAAACTGGCGTCGGTCAGGGAAGGCAGCTCCACCGGCAAAGTCGCTCGGAGACGTCCCCAGGCCTGATCCAGCGCGACCAGTTCACGAGCGTGACCCGAGCGGGCGAACTCCTGCGCCTGGAGCACCAAGGGCCATTCCTGGCTCACCACCACCGCATGAAATTCCTCGTCCAGAAACTTCCGCCAGGCGGTCACCGTGGTCAGCGTCAAAAGCCGTGAGGACGCCGGTGCGCCCACCTGCCCGATCGCGCCCGACTCCCCGAGGGTCGACGCCAAAGCGCGGACCTCACCGAGCATCTCCTCGGCGTGGGCAGCGGTCGGCACTGGAATCGCCCGGCTCATCGTCGGGCAGGATACGGGGATTCTGGAAATTCGCGAGACGGAATCCGGGCCGGGTGGGCGGGAGGCCCCGGCGGTTGGGCACATTTCCCCAACACCGACTCCACCGCAGCGCGTTTTGCGGAGGGGCGGATGCCCGTTTACAGCTTTGAAGAAAGCTGATGGCGACCATCGTTTGCATGAAGTGGGGCACGAAGTACGGCCCCGAATACGTCCGCCGCCTCCGGGCGATGGTCCAACGCCAACTCGTCCGGCCGCACCGCTTCGTTTGCTTTACCGATCAGGCCGCCGGGCTCGGTGACGGCGTGGAAGTACGCCCGCTGCCCGCGGTGAAATTTCCGCCAGGCCCCGAACGGGGATGGCTGAAACTCGGCGTCTTCTCGCCGGAAGCCGGGCTGAGCGGGCCGACGTTGTTTCTGGACCTGGATCTGGTCGTCATGGGCCCATTGGATCCCTTTTTCGAGCATCCCGGAAAGTTCTGCATCATTCGCGACTGGCTCCGGGGGGATCGCGGCGTGGGCAATTCCTCGGTGTTTCGGTTCGAAGGCGGTCAACACGAAAACGTCCTGCGACAATTTGAAGCGGATCCTGCGGCGGTGATGGGCCGGGTGCGCAACGAGCAGGAGTATCTTTCGGAGGCCGCCGCACCGGTGACCTTCTGGCCGGGCACCTGGTGCTGCAGCTTCAAACGGCATTGTCTGCCGAAGTTTCCCCGCTGTTACTGGCAAACTCCCCAGGCTCCCGCCGACGCCAAAATCGTGGTTTTTCACGGCTTCCCGAAGCCCGAGGAAGCCGTGCGCGGAGCCTCCCACAAGTTCGGGCTCCGACACACCAAACCCACCCCCTGGATCGCCACCCATTGGCGCGAGTAACGAAGCCACTCCTCCGCCAGAAGCTCCAGCCCGTCCTGACACCCACGCACCTTTTCCATGGCCCAAGTTTCCCGAATCCTCCGTCGACTGGTCCTGCGATCCCTGCCCGCCGGTCCCCGCGCCCGCCTGCTCGCCCGGTCACCCAACTGGCGCAAAGCCGCCCCTTACGGCCTGCGTTTCAGTTATGACCAGTATCTGGGTGACGTGCGAGTCGAACTCGACACCACGTTCCTGATCGATCGCCTGATGTGGTCCGGGGAATTTGAACCCTACCTGATGGCTTTGATCGCCCGGCACGTGAGTCCGGGCGATACCTGCCTCGACATTGGCGCGAACATCGGGGCCTCGGTGTTGGCGCTGGCCAAGGCCGTCGGAGACGCAGGGCGGGTTCACGCCTTTGAACCAGCTCCCCCCAATCTGCAACGGCTGCGCCGAAATCTCTCCCTCAACCCGACCCTCGAGCGGCGCGTGGTGATTCACCCCACCGGACTTTCGGATGAAGCCGGCCGACTCTTCTGGCGCAATGAGCCCGGCAATCCCGGCAACGGGTTCCTGGGCGAAACCGGCGAACACGAGGTGCCGGTGGCCACCCTGGACGATTGCCTCGCCCGCGCCGCGGTGACGCGGGCGGACTTCATGAAGGTCGACGTCGAGGGCATGGAATTGAAGGTGTTCAAGGGTGCCACACGCACGCTGAAAACACTCCGCCCGTGTTTGTATTTCGAAACGCTGTCGCGTTTCGAACGTTCCGCCGGCGGGGGACTGTTTTCCGAGACCGAAACCTATCTGCGCGGTTTGGATTACGAACTTTACCGCATTGAGTCGGACGGTTCGGTGGCTCCGGCGTCGGCGGACAACTGGTCCAGTTACGCCTGGGCGGTGCCGAAGGAAAAGACGGATCGATTTGGCCGTTGAGGTCGGACGAGGCGCGGGTGCGCCTTTCCGGTTCGCCTTTCTCCCTGCTTGCCCCGGCCCGCGCCATCCTGTCCACTCCGCGGCCGGTTATGGATGAGACGAACGCATTGATCGAGCAACGGAAAGCCAAGCTCGCCGCCCTCCGCAGTCAGGGGATCAACCCCTTCATGAACAAGTTCACGCCCACGCACGGTTGCGGCGCGGCGCGGGCCAAGTTCGAGGATGGCACCTTTCCCGAAGGCACGCCCGTGGCCGTCGCCGGCCGCATGACCGCGCATCGCGACATGGGCAAGAGCCAGTTCATGGATCTCAAGGATGTCACCGGCCGGCTGCAGGTGTTCGCGCAGAAGCAGGCGCTCGGCGATGCCCAGTTCGAAATCTTCAAACACCTCGACCTCGCGGATTTCGTCGGTGCCGAAGGCACGCTGTTCCGCACCAAGACCGGTGAACCCAGCCTCAAGCTCGAGCGCTTCACGGTGCTCGCCAAGGCGCTGCGGCCGCCGCCCGGCAAATGGCACGGCCTCGAAGACACCGAGACCCGCTACCGGCAACGCTATCTGGACCTGATTTCCAACGACAGCGTGAAGGCGACGTTCCTCCAACGCTCGGCCATCATCCGCGAAATCCGGAACTTCTTCCACGAACGCGGCTATGTGGAGGTCGAGACCCCGATGATGCAGGCCATCCCCGGCGGCGCCGCGGCCCAGCCCTTCAAGACCTACCACAATGCCCTCGGGTGCGAATTCTTCCTGCGCATCGCCCTCGAGCTCTACCTGAAGCGCCTGCTGGTCGGCGGCATCGACAAGGTTTTTGAAATCGGCCGCAACTTCCGCAACGAAGGTCTTTCCCGCCGGCACAATCCCGAGTTCACGATGCTCGAGGCCTACGAGGCTTACGGCGACTACGCCACCATGATGGAGACCGTGGAATCGCTGGTGAAACACGTCGCCCAGCGCGTTCTCGGCACCCTGGTGATTGAATCGCGCGACGAGGCGGGCGCGGTCACCAAGAGCATCGATCTCCGCACCTGGCGCCGGGCCCGCTACAAGGACTTGGTTCGCGAAAAGGCGGGAGCCGACTGGTTTGACGTCACCCCGGAGGAGCGACGCCGGCGGGCGATCGAGGATCTGAAGCTCGCGGGCGACATCGCGGCGGGTTACGAGGATTTCGAGGTCACCGGTGCGGTGTTCGAGAAGCTCATCGAACCCACGCTCATCCAGCCCACGTTCGTGACCCATCTGCCGCGGCAACTCGTGCCGTTGGCCAAGTTGTCACCGGACGATCCGGAAACCGTGGAGGTCTTCGAGTGCTGCATCAACGGCCAGGAAATCTCACCCGGTTACACCGAACAAAATGACCCGGTGCAACAGCGCGAAAGCCTCGAGCATCAGGCGGGCGGCGAGCAGCAGAAGTTGGATGAGGATTTCCTCGCGGCTCTGGAACACGGCATGCCCCCGGCGGGCGGCATCGGCATCGGCATCGACCGACTCTGCATGATGTTGCTCGGCCAGGAGTCGATCCGCGACGTCATCCTATTTCCCCAGCTCAAGCCCAAGGGCGCGGCGTAAGCAGCCGGACGGGCCAGCGCGACTCCCAGCTGCGCACGCCCGTCCGCGAACGCACGACAAATTGCCCGCGCCGAGTCCGGTGCCGTCCCAAACCCATTTGCCTCGGCCAAGGGCGGGGCTTAATCGGACCGGCATGAAGTTGAACTCGAACTCCGCGGGCGTGCGACTGGTCTTGGGTGCGGTCTGTGCCCTGAGTGTTGGTTTGCTCTCCGGCTGCATTTCCTACCGGAGCACGGGGGCGGTTCCCGCGCCGCAGCCCGTGAAGGTGGAGCCGGCCACCGAGCACGCGTCCGTTCTCCGATCGTCCGCCCGGACGACGGAAGTCGCGAGCGCCGGCCTCACCGGACTGGCGCCGCTTTGACTAGTGGGCGGGCGGTAATTTCTGAATCAATTCCGCGAGCGTCGCGGTACGTCCGCGCGCTTCCGCCGCCGCGATCAAGGCGTTGAGTTCCGCCTGAGCCGACTGCGCCAGGGGATCCTCCGGCGTGGCGAGATTCCCGCCCGGACGCCCCCGCACTGCCTGCCAAACCTCCGCGAGGGTGATCCGGGTCAGCGGCCTCGCCGGAGTGTAGCGCGGTTCGTCGGGAGCGTGCTTGGCGATTCCCTTCCGTGCGACCGGAGAGGGACTGACTTCATTGACCAATCCCCGGGCCCGCAGGGAAGCCACCACCCGCTGGGTCAGGCGCAGCGGAATCCCCAAGCCCGCCGCGAGCCGATCGAGATCCGGCCCGGGAAGTCCCGCCGCAAAGCAGCGACCAATCTCGAACATGATGCGCACTGCCGCCAATTCGCGGCCGGTCTGATCCACCTGGTCGGCGCGCTGGTCCTCGAGATAACCCTGGCGATGCTGGAAAACATAGGCCGTCTGCGCCCCGAGCAGGAGGATCAACCACGAAAGGTAGAGCCCGGCGAGGAACAGCGGCAGAATTCCCAGGGAGCCATAGATCTTCGAGTACATGACCACCTTGGAATTGTAGAGGTTAGCCGCCTGATTATTAAGCCACCAGAGACCGGCGGCCACCGCCGCGCCGACGAGCGCGGCCGACCAACGGACCCGCGTATTGGGCATCAGGCGATACAAACTGGCGAAGGTACCGGTGAGCAGAATCAGCGGCACCACACTCGAATCGAGCAACAAGGCATAGCCCGGGCTTTGTTTGAGACCGTCCGTTGCCCAACCGAACGCACGGACGTAGCCCAATGATTTCACAATCACCAACAGCAACGGCCCCAGAGTGATGGCCGCCCAATAGAGCACGATGCTCTGGAACCAGCCGCGCCCCTGGGTGACACCCCAGATGTCATTGAGGGCGGCCTCGATGGTCCGCAGCAGGGAGATCGCGACAAAGATCAACCCCGCGGCCGCCGTCATGCCGATGGACGTGAAATTGATATTCCCGACGTAGGCGAGGATGCTGTTCGCCACTTCCGCCCGGCGCACGCTTCCGCGCGCCTCCGCCGCGGCGACCGGTCCGACGCCCACGGAAGCCGGCGTCGCCGTCTCCACATCCTCCAGGCCTAGCGACGGCGCCACGGACCGAACCACCTGCTCGATGCCTTCGTTGAGCTTTTGCCGGTTCTCCGCTTTGGTGACATCGAACAGCAGGGACGCCACGGCAATGGAAACGGCGAGCAACGGAACGATGGCCAGCAGCGTCGTGTACGCCAGACCCGCGGCCCGGACCTGGCAACGGTTCCGCCAGAATTCACGGAACACGTGCACCCAGAAACTCAACCAGCGCGGCACTCGACCCGAGGAACCGTCGCCGGACCACTCCGCCAACAGCCCCGACTGCAGCCGTCGCAAGCGAATCACCCAGGAACCGTTCATGCCGCAAGCTAGGCGTGAGCGCACCGGAGGGACAGCAATCCCGCAGCCGGGCGCTGTCGGCTACTTCGGAGCCGCACTCCCCATCAGCGCGGGCCCCACCTCGCGCGCCAGGCGGATGAAGGTCTCCTCCGCCAAGGACCGTCGACGGGCCCGCCAGGTCAGGACACCCCAGGTGCGGCGGAGTTTGCGGCGTCCCAAGGGCACCGTGACGATGGTTCCGCGGGCGATTTCATCCACGGCCACCCACGGGGCGACAATGGCCACGCCGAGGTTCAGTTTCACCAGTTCCCGGATGCCTTCCATGCTGCCCAACTGAATGGGCGTATTGAGCACCACATCATCCTCCCGGAAATAGGCTTCGATCAAGCGGTTGGTCTGACTGCCAGGCGTGTAATTAATCAGGGTCTCGCGGGGCACGTCCGCCCGGGGAGCACTACCCGCCTTGGCCCAGGGATGCTGCGGGGCCACGATGAACACCAGTTCGTCGACAAAGAGCGGGAGAAAATCAAAGCGCTCGTCGGGTTTCGATTCCAGCGCCAGGGCCAAATCCACCCGCCCGCGTTCCAGAAGATCCGGTACATCCGCCGCATCGCCGGGCTCGATGGCGATCAGACTCTGGGGAAAGCTCTGTTTGAAGGCGTTGAGAATTGGCGGCAGCAGGCGCACGCACAAGGTCGCCGGCGCCGCCAGACGAAGCCGCCCGCGCCCCCACCGGGCCATCTGCTCCAAACCGGTCCGGGCGACCTCCATTTCCTTCAGGACTTTTTCGGCGTGTTGCAGGAGATGCTCACCCGCCTGGGTCAGAATCACCTTTTTACCCACCCTGTCCAAAAGCCGACACCCAACGTCATTCTCCAAAGCCCTCATGGAATGACTGACGGCGCTTTGCGTCAGAAACATTTCCCGGGCCGTTTGTGTAAAGCTGCCCGTTCTCGCAAGGATGAGGAACGCCTGCAGCTGCCGACTATCGAGAGGACCTTTCATGTATTAATAAGGTTCACTGGGAACCGTACTATCTCCACAAGCACCCGGAGTGCCGAGTTGCGGCAATCGGCACTGATTTCGCTATTTGGGATCCCAGTTGAAGATCCAATTCACGTCGCACCTCGCCTTTCCGCCCATCGGATCGGTTTTCGTGTCGTGGCTTGGTCTCTAGAAATCCAATTCATGAATCCATCTTCGCCCCAACCCAAGTCCAGCCTCCGTACCACTCGCCGACGCTTCGTCCAACAGACGGCCATCGGCAGCTTGCTGGCGGGCCTGCCCTCCACGTGGGGCGGTCGGGTCTTTGCCGATGACTCCCCGGAAACCCCCGCCGTGCGTTTCGGCATCATCGCCCTCACGGATTGCTCACCCATCGTCATCGCCCACGAGAAAGGATTCTTCAAAAAGCACGGCATCAATTCCAGCATCTCCAAGGAAGCCAGTTGGGCGGTGATCCGCGACAAACTCCAGACCGGCGGCAACCAGGCCACCCACATGCTTATCGGCATGCCCCTGGCCTCCACCATGGGGCTGCTCGGTTCTCCGAAGAAGCCCATGTGCTATCCTTGGATGCTCAACCGCAACGGTCAGGCCATCACCCTCAAGTCGGATTGGATCGGCAAGGTCAAAGACGATCCCAAGGCCTTGAAGCCCTTTGTGGAGCAAGCCAAGAAGCTGGGCGAACCCCTCACGTTCGCCATGACCTTCCCGCCCGGCACCCACGCGCTCTGGATGCGCTATTACCTCGCCGCCGGCGGCATCCACCCGGACAAGGACGTCAATCTCATTACCATCCCGCCGCCCCAGATGGTGGCCAACATGAAGGTCGGCAAAATGGACGGCTTCTGCGTCGGCGAGCCGTGGAATGCCCGGGCCGTGAGCGACAAAATCGGCTTCACCAGCATCACCACCCAGCAACTCTGGAAGGATCATCCGGAAAAGGTCTGCGCCTTCCTCAGCGAATTTGCCGACCGCAATCCGAAGACGGTCAAGGCCGCCTGTCGCGCCCTGCATGAGGCCTCCGTCTGGCTCGATGACCTCGGCAATCGGCCCGAGCAATGCGATATCATCAGCCGCCCCAGTTACGTGAATTGTCCGAAGGAAACCATCCTCGGCCGCCTGCTTGGAGATTACGACCACGGCGACGGACGGAAGTACAAGGACGAAAACTACATGATCTTCAGCCAACGCAACTGCAACTATCCGCAGCCCAAGTACCTCGCTTGGTGGCTGACCCAGTTCCGTCGCTGGGGCATGGTGACCGGCGCGCCGGATTACGCGGGGATTCCGGGCAAGGTCGCCCGGACCGATCTCTATGAAGAAGCCATGAAAGAGATCGGTTACAAGCACGGCGGCCGAAATGACGACCCGGAAACCCTGTTTGATGGCGTTAAATTCGATCCGAAGGGCGATCTGGAAGCCTACGCCAAGGGCTTCGCAGTGCATGGCCTCAAGGGTTGATGCGCCGAACGCCCTCCCACCACCGCACCCATTCAGCCGTTCTCCTCCCGTATATGCGTTCCAAAAAGCTCATCGATCTCCTCGTCCTCCCCTTGTTCGGGATCGGGCTCAGTCTGCTGATCTGGCACCTGATCTCCGGCGCCACGGTGAGTCGCGTGCTGCCCGACGGCACCACCGAGGAGATCAAGACCGGCTTGGTCAAAGATCTGCCCGGGCCGCTCATGACGTGGGAAAAGACCCGCAAATACGTAGTGGAACCCTTCGCCAAGCGCGAAGACCTGGATCAGGGGATCTTGCGCTTCACTTGGTATTCGCTGGTGATCGTCGCCAAGGGTTACCTGATCGCGCTGCTGTTGGGTACGCCCATCGGCTTCCTGCTGGGCCTGTCCCCGCTCTTCACCAAGCTGTTCGATCCCATCATCCAAATCCTGCGCCCCGTATCGCCGCTGGCGTGGATGCCTCTGGGCGTGGTGCTTTTTGCCGGAACCGGCAAGGCCGCCAATGAACTCGGCGCGTTGTTCACCATCGCGATCTGCGCCATGTGGCCCACCGTGTTGAATACCGCCGTGGGTGTGCGCGCCATTCCCCAGGATTATCTCAACGTCGCCCGGGTGCTGAAACTCTCCCGGACCCAGACACTGTTCAAGATCCTCGTACCGGCAACCCTGCCCTATATGTTCACCGGCTACCGGCTCAGCCTCGGTATTGCCTGGCTGGTGATCGTCGCCGTCGAAATGCTGACCGGTCGGATCGGCATCGGAAACTTCCTGTGGAACGAATATAACAACGGTCTCTACACGAGCATCATCCTGAGCATTCTCACCATCGGCGTGGTGGGCTTCCTGCTCGATCGGGCCATGAGCCTGTTGGAACGACGGTTCAAAACCGCGTGATCCGGACACCCAATCCCATCATGTCATTCCTGGAACTGAAGGGCGTCACCAAGAGTTTTGGCAGCAATGTGGTGCTGCGGGATATCAACCTATCGATCGCCCGCGGGGAGGTTGCCGCCATCGTCGGCTACTCCGGCGCCGGCAAAACCACCCTCATCAATCTCATCGCCGGATTGACCCGTCCCGATACCGGCACGGTGAGCATGAACGGGAAGATCATCACCGAGCCGGGCCCCGACCGCGGGCTGGTCTTCCAGAATTACAGCCTGTTGCCGTGGCTCACGGTCCGGGAGAATATCGAACTCGCCATCCAAGCGGTTTTCCCGGCGTGGACCGCCGACCAACGGGCCGCCTCCGTGGAAAAACACATCCGCATGGTGGGCCTCGGGCACGCTGCCCATCGCCGTCCGGTGGAACTATCCGGCGGCATGCGCCAACGCGTGAGTCTGGCGCGAACCCTGGCGATCGATCCCGAGGTCCTGTTGCTGGACGAACCGCTCGGCGCGCTCGACGCCCTCACGCGCGCCACGTTGCAGGACGAAATCAGCCGCATCACCCAGGAATCCGGCAAGA
This sequence comes from Verrucomicrobiota bacterium, assembly GCA_947471985.1. Taxonomy (GTDB): domain Bacteria; phylum Verrucomicrobiota; class Verrucomicrobiia; order Limisphaerales; family UBA9464; genus CANIZL01. The sequence continues at coordinate 40,354 of CANIZL010000059.1, forward strand.
CAGTGCTGCTCATCACCAATGATCCGGATGAAGCCATCTATCTGGCGGATCGGATCATTCCCTTAAGCGCCGGACCGGGCGCGACCTTGGGCCCCGACTTTCCCGTCACCCTTGCCCGGCCCCGGGATCGCCGCGCCATGAATCACGATCCGGACTTCAAACGCCTTCGCAATCAGATCGTCAACTGGCTGCTCGGTCCCGGCGGACGCGTCGTGCAAAGCGTCAGCAAGCGCCTGATCCTGCCCGATCTGCTCCCCGAGGATTTGGATGAGCCCCGCACCCTTTTCGGCACGTCCCGCCAACCCCGTCGTCGCTCGGAGCAAAAGCGCGAAGTCGTGGAAATCCGCTAAACCCAACCGAGCGACCATCATGTCCGATCACGTCGAACTCTCCAACCTCACCAAGACCTATACCACGCCCAAGGGCCCGGTGGTCATCGTGAAGGATTTCAACCTGCGGATTGCCGACGGCGAATTCGTCACGCTCATCGGCCATTCCGGCTGTGGAAAATCCACGGTTCTCTCGATGCTGGCGGGTCTGAATCCGATCACCAGCGGCGGAATCGTGCTGGGCAGTCGCGAACTCACCGGGCCGGGGCCGGACCGCGGCGTGGTCTTCCAATCGCCCAACCTCCTGCCGTGGTTCACGGCGCTGGAGAATGTCCAACTCGGGGTGGACCAGGTCTTTTACACGGCCTCCCGGGAGGAGCGCCGACAAATTGCCGAATATTATCTGACCGTGGTCGGGCTGGGGGACTGCCTGCACAAACGCCCCACCGAATTGAGCCAGGGCATGCGCCAACGCGTGGGCATCGCCCGGGCGTTCGCCTTGTCGCCCAAAATGCTGCTGCTGGATGAACCCTTCGGCATGCTGGATTCCCTCACCCGCTTCGAACTCCAGGGCGTGCTGATGGAACTCTGGACCCGCAATCACATCACGGCCCTCATGGTCACCCACGACGTCGACGAAGCCCTCTATCTGTCGGATCGCATCGTCATGATGACGAACGGACCCGAGGCGTTCGTCGGGGAAATCATGACGGTTCCGTGGAGTCGGCCCCGGGATCGCAAGTCGATCATGGAACATCCCGATTACTACCGCATGCGCGAGGAGTTGATCGAATTCCTTAATGTCCGGGCCTACACCTTAAAAGGCCAGGAACCCCACGGTAGTCACGCCGCCCCACCCAGCGCCCCCGCCAAGGCGATGTCGCCCGTCCCATCCCCGGCCAATTCATCGCGAGCTCCCGATCTGGCCTCCGTGGCCTGATCTCCAGCAATTCCCGCACCCTTTCCTTAATCATCGACCGAACCTCGAGTTAACCCATCATGAGACGCCCGCTGTTTCCCTCCGCAATGCTGCTGTCCCTCGCCGCCACCCCCGTGGCGTGGGCCCAATACACCCCGCCGCCGCCCCTGGCGCCGTTTCCGGGATATATCAACCAGTACCTCCGGAATCAGGATCCTTACCTCGCCAACTGGGATATCGGGGGCAGCGTCCGCCTCCGCTACGAGGTTCGCGAAAACGCCCTGGGTATCCCGCCGGCCAACGACTTCAAAGCCGGCGTGGCCAACGACAACAGCTATTTCTCCACCAAACTCCTCTTCCGCGTGGCCCACACCGAAAAGTGGTGGAACATCACCGCCGAA